>NZ_JBVJHK010000006.1:8253-368018 GCF_055586845.1 Micromonospora sp. NPDC049139
GCCTCCGCCTGGCCGCCCCCCCCCCCCCCGCACACTCCCCCCCGACCGGTCTCGCCGCGCCGCGCACCCCGCCCCCCCGCCGCCGCGGCCCGGCGGCCCCGCCCCGGCCGGTGCTGATGGAGCGCGTGGGTCAGCAGTCGAAGTACATGGCGAACTCGTGCGGGGTCGGGCGCAGGCGCACCGGGTCGACCTCGTTGGTCCGCTTCCACTCGACCCAGGTGGAGATCAGGTCGGGCGTGAAGACGCCGCCGTCGAGCAGGTAGTCGTGGTCGGCCTCCAGCGCGTCGAGCACCTCGGGCAGCGAGCCCGGCACCTGCTTGACGTCGCCCCACTCCTCCGGCGGCAGGTCGTACAGGTCCTTGTCGATCGGCGCCGGCGGCTCGATCTTGCTCTTGATGCCGTCCAGGCCGGCCATCATCATCGCCGAGAAGGCCAGGTAGACGTTGGCCGACGGGTCCGGCACGCGGAACTCGACGCGCTTGGCCTTCCGGTTGCTGCCGGTCACCGGGATGCGGGTGCAGGCGGAGCGGTTGCGCTGCGAGTAGACCAGGTTGACCGGCGCCTCGAAGCCCGGCACCAGCCGGCGGTACGAGTTGACCGTCGGGTTGGTGAAGGCCAGCAGCGACGGGGCGTGGTGCAGCAGGCCACCGATGTACCAGCGGGCCATGTCCGACAGGCCGGCGTAGCCGGTCTCGTCGTAGAACAGCGGCTCGCCGTTCAGCCACAGGCTCTGGTGGGTGTGCATGCCGGAGCCGTTGTCGCCGAAGAGCGGCTTCGGCATGAAGGTGGCGGTCTTGCCGTTGGCCCACGCCTCGTTCTTCACGATGTACTTGAAGAGCTGGAGCTGGTCGGCCGCGTGCAGCAGGGTCGAGAACCGGTAGTTGATCTCGGACTGGCCGGCGGTGCCCACCTCGTGGTGCGAGCGCTCCACGGTGAACCCGGTGTCGACCAGCCGGCGCACGATGCTGTCGCGCAGGTCGGCGTAGTGGTCCACCGGCGGCACCGGGAAGTAGCCGCCCTTGTACGGGGTCTTGTAGCCGCGGTTGCCGCCCGGCTCCTCGCGGCCGGTGTTCCAGGCGCCCTCGACCGAGTCGATGTAGTAGAACGACTGGTGCGCCGAGGTCTCGTGGCGGATGGAGTCGAAGATGTAGAACTCCGCCTCCGCGCCGAAGTAGGCGGTGTCGGCGATGCCGCTGGCCGCCAGGTACGCCTCGGCCTTCTTCGCCACGTTGCGCGGGTCCCGGCTGTAGGCCTCGCGGGTGAACGGGTCGTGGATGAAGAAGTTGAGCGCGAGGGTCTTCTGCGCCCGGAAGGGGTCGATGAAGGCGGTGGCGACGTCCGGGAGCAGGAGCATGTCCGACTCGTGGATCGCCTGGAAACCGCGGATCGACGAACCGTCGAAGGCCAGGCCCTCGGTGAAGAATTCGTCGTCGACGGACTCGACCGGCAGGTTGAAGTGCTGCATCACGCCGGGCAGGTCACAGAAACGTACGTCGACGAACTTCACGTCCTCGTTCTTGAGGTATCGCAGGAGTTCCTCGGGATTGGCGAACACACGTCCTCCTGGCACGTCCACGGGTGGCTGGGCTCTTGGCGACGCTATGGCCGCGCGGTTGCCCGGCCGTGTCTTGAGTGTTTCTGCCGTGTTACGTCCCTCGCGGAGCGTCATCCGCGCTGCTCCGGCGGGGGCGAGCGGGTGACGGAACACCACCGGCTGTGCCAGTGTATTGACACTTGCTCGCTTTGGTCCCTTTTTGCGCTCGGGGTGCTCGCGGCCGTCCCCGAGCCGCCCGTACGCCCTGGATACCCTTGACCGTTGTGAGCAACCCGCCTGACCGCCCCGTGCCGCCCGCGTCCGATCCCGCCTTCACTCCGCCCAGCCTGGGCCGCCGGTTCGGCGCGCTGGTGATCGACTGGGTGCTCTGCCTCCTCGCCGCCCGGGGCTTCGCAGACCCGGTCCGCGACGGGTGGGCGCCCGTGCTGGTGCTGATCCTGGAGTACGGCTTCTTCCTCGGGCTGTTCGCCCAGACGCCGGGCATGTTCATCACGAAGATCCGCTGCGTCGCCTGGGCCGACGGCGGGCGCATCGGCCTCGTCCGGGCGCTGCTGCGCGGCGTGCTGCTCGCCCTCGTCGTGCCGGCCCTGCTGATGGACAACCACCGCCGCGGCCTGCACGACCGCCTCGCGGGATCGGTCGTCACCGACGCCTCCCGCCCCTGACCCCCCAGCCCCTCCCCGTCCGTCCCTCCTCCCGCGATCTTGTACTTCCTGCCCGGACGAACGGGGCATGAGCGGCAGAGATAGGGCCGAAACTGCCGGATCGCCGAGGACCGAGACGCGCGGGGGTGGGGAGGGAGAGACGCGAGAGCCGGGCCCGACAGGGCCCGGCTCTCGTTGCGTACGTCCCGTGGGTCAGCGGCCGCGCGACTGGCGGAACGCGCCGCGCGGGGGCCGCATGTTCTTCGGGATCGCGCCCTTGGGCATCTGCGGGCGGGCGGTGAGCGCCTTGAGCCGCTTGTCGAGGGAGTTGACGTCCTTGCCGCTGAGCGTGCGCGGCAGCCGCATCAGGGTCATCCGCAACTTGCGGACCGGCAGCTGGCCCTCCTCCTGCCCGATCACGTAGTCGTGCAGCGGTGCGTTGCCGATGACCTTGGCAAGCCGTCGCTTCTCCTGGCCGAGCAGGCCGCGCACCCGCTGCGGGTTGCCCTCCGCCAGCAGGATCACGCCGGGCCGGCCGATGACCAGGTGGACCATGTCCATCTGGGTGGTGGAGCTGACGGCCGGGGTGACCCGCCAGTCGCCGCGCATGCTCTCCATGATCTGGGCCGCCGCGCCCGGCTGCCCCTCGGCCGCGTTCATCATCGCCCGGTTGGACCGCAGGTTGAGCACGATCAGCAGGCAGAGCAGGGCGAGCAGGATGCCCAGCGGCAGCCAGATCCAGCCCCAGAGCAGGACCGCGACCACGGTGAGCGCGAGCGGGATCAGCACCGCGCCGGCGGCCAGCGGGGCGAACCACCTGTCCTGCTTGGCGGTGAACTTGAACACCATCCCGATCTGCTTCAGCCGTTGGCCGAACGAGACCTTCTCCTGGGGCTTTGCCATGCCGCTGAGTCTAGTGGTCGCCGCACGCCGCGATCACCCGCGGCCGGGCTGAGTACCTTACGCCGCCGTACCACCCCCAGCGGTGGGGAGTAAGGCGGGGGAGCGGGCGAAGATCAGGCGGCTTACCCATGCCCCGTGGGCACCTTCGCGCGGAGAGTCAGAGTCGACAGCGACGACGACCTCAGGGAGCCCGAGATGTTCGGCACCGACGCGGACTTCATCCTCTCCATCCACCGTACGCACGCCGCCGAGCTGCGCGCCGATGCCGCGGCCGACCGGCTCGCCCGTGCCCTGCCACGCCGCTCCACGCGCGGCTGGCTCAGCCGGTGGCAGCACCCGGGCCGCGCCGGCGCCGTCCGCCGGTGAGCGCCCCCGCGCCCCCGGCGGCCGCCATCGTGCCGGCGGGGGCCGTCGCCGTGCTGTCGAGGGTCGCCACCGACCCGCCGGGGGCCGCCACCGACCCGTCGAGGGCCGTCACCCTCCCGCAGGGGACCGTCACCGTCCCGGCGGGGGCCGGCGCCCCGCCGCGGCCCGCGCCGTCCAGCGGGCCCGCTCCGCCGTCCGGCGGGCAGCCTGCCCAGGCGACGGCCGGGCCGTCGGTCGCCGGCCGGCCGGTCAGCGGAATCGAGGGCGGCGAGGGGCGTGGCATGCTCGGTGCCGTGACCGCACGCGCCGCCAGCACCGTCCTCGTGGGCCGACAGCCGGAACTCGCGGCCCTGCGCGACGCCCTCGCCCGGGCCCGCGCCGGCGAGCCGACCACCGTGCTGGTCGGCGGCGAGGCCGGGGTGGGCAAGACCCGGCTGACGGAGGAGTTCGGCCGGTCGGCCACCGACGCCGGGGCCCGCCTGCTGGTCGGCCAGTGCCTCGAACTCGGCGAGGCCGGCCTGCCCTTCGCGCCGTTCGCGGCGGCGCTGCGCGCGGTGCTGCGCCGCGACGGCCCCGGCGTCTTCGACGGGTACGAGGCGGAGTTCGCCCGCCTCCTGCCGGAGCTGGCCCGGGGGCCGGTCGGTGTCGCCGCGCCCGCCCCGGCGCCGGTCTCGGACGCCCCGCGCGGCTACCTGTTCGACCTGGTCGCCGAGCTGTTCGAGCGGCTCGCCGCCGGGCAGCCCCTGGTGCTGGTGATCGAGGACCTGCACTGGGCCGACCGGTCCACCCGCGACCTCATCGCCTTCCTGGTGCGGGCCGCCCGCACCGCCCGGCTGCTGCTGGTCTGCACCTACCGCACCGACGAGCTGCACCGCGGGCACCCGCTGCGGCCCTTCCTCGCCGAGCTGGACCGGGCCCGCGGCGTCGAACGGATCGAGCTGGGCCGCCTCGACCGGGACGGCACCGGCGCGATCCTGGCCGACCTGCTCGGCACCGAGCCGCTCGCCCGGGCGGTCGACCACATCCACGACCGCACCCAGGGCAACCCGTTCTTCATCGAGGAACTGGCCGCGGCCGGCGGCCCGGTCGGCTGCGCCGCGCTGCCCGAGACGCTGCGCGACCTGCTGCTGGCCCGGGTGGACCGGCTGCCCGACCCGGCCCAGCGGGTGCTGCGCATCGCGGCCGCCGGCGGCACCCGCTTCGCCCACCAGCTCATCGCCGAGGTGGCCGGGCTGCCCGAGCCCGAGCTGGAGGACGCGCTGCGCGCCACCGTCGCCGCCCAGCTCGTCGTGGCCGACCCGGAGGGCGACTACGAGTTCCGGCACGCCCTGGTCCGCGAGGCGGTGCACGACGAGCTGCTGCCCGGTGAGCACGCCCGGCTGCACGCCCGCTTCGCGGCGGCCATCGAGGCGCAGCCGCACCTGGTCGTCGCCGGCCGCGCCCCGGCCGAGATCGCCCACCACTGGTACGCCGCCCACGACCACCCCCGCGCCCTGGTGACCGCCCGCACCGCCGCCCGCGCCGCCGCCGACCGGTACGCGTACGCGGAGCAGAGCCGGCTGTTGGAGCGGGTGCTGGAGCTGTGGGAGTTGGTGCCCGACGCGGCCGACCGGCTCGACATGGACCACCTCGCGGTGCTGGAGGAGACCATCGCGGCGGCCACCACCGCCGGCGACTACCAGCGCGCGCTCACCCTCACCCGGGCCGCCCTGGCCGAGGTGGACACCGACGCCGAGCCGCTGCGCGCCGCGCGGCTGCTGGACCGGCGCGGCCGGATGCTGGCCATGCTCGGCAAGAGCGACGGCACGACGGAGCTGCGGGAGGCGTACCGGCTGGCCTCGGGGGTGCCGGACGGGCCGGAGCGGGTCCGGCTCCTCGCCGACATCGCGGCGCACCTGATCAGGATCGACCCCGAGCAGGCCGGCGCGCTCGCGGCCGAGGCGACGGCGGCGGCCGAGGCGCTCGGCGAGGACCTGGAGCTGCTGCCGGCCCGGATCGTGCTGCTCTGCCGCACCGCGGCCTCGGTCGACCTCGGCCTGACAGAGCTGCGCCGGGTGGCGGAACGGGCCCGCGCGGCCGGGAACGCGCCGGCGCTGGTGAGCGCCCTGGTCCACCTCTCCGACGTGCTCTTCGAGCTGGGCCGGTACGCCGAGTCGGCCGACGCGGCCGCCGCCGGGGTGACCGAGGCGCGGCGGGTCGGCATCAGCCGCTCCACCGGCGCCTACCTGCTGTCGAACCAGGCCGAGGCGCTGATCGCCCTGGGCCGCTGGGACGAGGCCGACGCCGCCTGCGCGGACGCCGCCCGGATCGACCTGCCGGGCGTGTCGGGGCTGCACTGGCTCCAGCTCCGCGCCGGCCTGCGGCTGGCCCGGGGCCACCCCGCCGCGGACGAGCTGGTGGGCCGCGCCCTCGGCTTCCTGGCCCGGCCCTACCTGTGGCCGAACCACCGGCTGCCGCTGCGGGAGCTGCGGATCGAGGCGGCGCTGGCGGCCGACGACCCCGCCGAGGCCGTACGCGCGGCCCACGCGGCGCTGGCCGACGAGCGCCTGCCGCAGCTGCCCCGCGAGGGCTGGCCGGTGCTCAGCGCCGTCGCCCGCACGGCCGCCCGGGCCGGCGACCCCGAGCTGGCCGCCGCGGTGTCCGCGCTCGCCGCCGGCCTGCCGGCCCGCTGCCCGGCCGAGCGGGCGCACGCCGCCCAGGTGGGCGCCCTCCTGACGGCTGGTGATCAGGCGCTTGCGGCGTGGCGGGCGGCGGTCGCGGCGTGGCGGGCGGACGGGCAGCCGTACCCGCTCGGACGCGCGCTGCTGGCGCTCGCCGAGGCGGCGGCCGCGGCGGGGGAGCGGGACGAGGTGGCGGCGGCGGTGGGCGAGGCCGCCGCGATCGCCGATCGGCTCGGCGCGGCGCCGCTCGCGGAGCAGGCCGCCACGCTGGCCCGCCGGGTCGGCCTGCGCGGGGCCACCCGGGGCCGCCCCGGCGCGGACCTGCTCACCCTGCGCGAGCGGGAGGTGCTGCGCCTGGTCGCGGAGGGGCACAGCAACAGCCGGATCGCCGAGCAGCTCTTCATCTCGCCGAAGACGGCCAGCGTGCACGTCTCCCGGATCATCGCCAAGCTCGACGTGAGCAACCGCGTGGAGGCCGCCGCGCTGGCCCACCGCCTCGGCCTGCTCGGCGAGCCCACCGCCCCCCGCTGACCCTCGATCGAGGGTCGCCCGGGGGCGGAGGCTCGTCGCGACGTGCGGCGGTGCCGGCGCGCCGGCCGGGGTGGGTCAGCCCGCGGTGACCTGGGTGCCCTCGCGGGCCTCCAGCGCCTGCCGGTAGAGCCGGCCGGCCCGGTACGACGAGCGCACCAGCGGCCCGCTCATCACGCCCGCGAAGCCGATCTCCTCGGCCTCCTCGCGCAGCTCGACGAACTCCTCCGGCTTCACCCAGCGGGTGACCGGGTGGTGCCGCGGGGAGGGGCGCAGGTACTGCGTGATGGTGATCAGCTCGCAGCCGGCGTCGTGCAGGTCACGCAGCGCCTGGGAGACCTCGGCGCGTTCCTCGCCCATGCCCAGGATCAGGTTGGACTTGGTGACCAGCCCGTCGGCGCGGGCCTGCCGGATCACGTCCAGCGAGCGCTCGTAGCGGAACGCCGGCCGGATCCGCTTGAAGATGCGCGGCACGGTCTCCACGTTGTGCGCGAGCACCTCCGGCCGGGCGCCGAAGACCTCGGCGAGCTGCTCGGGCACCGCGTTGAAGTCGGGGATCAGCAGCTCCACGCCGCAGCCGGGCTGGAGGGCGTGGATCTGCCGGACGGTCTCGGCGTAGAGCCAGGCGCCGCCGTCGGGCAGGTCGTCCCGGGCCACGCCCGTGATGGTCGCGTAGCGCAGGCCCATCGAGACCACCGACTCGGCCACCCGGCGCGGCTCGTCGGCGTCGAACTCGGCCGGCTTGCCGGTGTCGATCTGGCAGAAGTCGCAGCGCCGGGTGCACTGGTCGCCACCGATGAGGAAGGTGGCCTCCCGGTCCTCCCAGCACTCGTAGATGTTGGGGCAGCCGGCCTCCTGGCAGACGGTGTGCAGCCCCTCGCGCGAGACGAGCCCGCGCAGCTGGGTGTACTCCGGCCCCATCTTGGCCTTGACCTTGATCCACGGTGGTTTGCGCTCGATCGGCGTCTCGGCGTTGCGCGCCTCGATGCGGAGCAGACGCCGCCCCTCGGGGGCGGGCGTCGCGGTGCGCGCTACCTGGCCGGTCGTCGGCGCGGAGTGCTCGATCGTCACAAAACCGAGCCTACGCCCGACGGCCGCCGTCGATGTACCGCGGGCGACCGGCGTCACGCCGGAAGCCTTGTGACGCCGGACACCGGAGGCGGGAAAATCGCGTCACAGTACGCGCCGGCGGGGTGCTACGGTTCCCGGCAGAGCTGTGACGGAGCCGAGTAGCGGCCCGATCCGCCAGCCGAGAGAGCCGCCGGTTGCTGTGAGGCGGTCTGGCGCCGGACCGCGAAGACCCTCCCGAGCTGCGGGAAGAACGGCGTGTAAGGAAGGGCACCTTTCTAACGCCTCCGGTAGAGGAGGGGGCCCTTCCTAACCACGCCAAGTAGAGCCCGCCCGGCTGGCCCCGGTGAAAAGGCGACGAAACGAGGCCCCCGTCAGCGGGGGCGAAGGTGTGGTGGCACCGCGAGGCTCCCGCTCGCCCACACCTCCCGGGGATCGCGTTGCGATTGATCGAGGAGGTAACCGCCGTGCAACGCATCCTTTCCCACCAGCTCTCCGCCCATGTCGGCGCAACCGTCCGGATCGCCGGCTGGGTGCACCGCCGCCGGCTGCTCAAGTCGGTGGCGTTCCTGATCGTCCGGGACGCCGCCGGCCTCGCCCAGGTGGTGGTCGCCGACCCGGCCGTCCGCGCCGACCTGGAGAAACTGACCGAGGAGACGGTCGTCGAGGTCACCGGCACGGTGGTCGCGAACCCGACCGCCCCCGCCGGGGTCGAGGTCGCCGAGCCGACCGTACGACCACTCGGCCCGCCCGCCGTGCCGCCGCCGTTCGACCTCTACCGGCCGGCCCTGACCGCGAGCCTGCCCACCCAGCTCGACCACGCGCCCGTGGCGCTGCGCCACCCGACCCGTTCGGCGGCGCTGCGCGTCTCGGCGGCGGCGGTGGCCGGCTTCCGCGCCGCGCTCGACGCCCGCGACTTCGTGGAGATCCACACGCCGAAGGTGGTCGGCTCGTCCACCGAGAGCGGGGCGAACGTGTTCGCGCTGGACTGGTTCGGACGGCCCGCGTACCTGGCCCAGTCGCCGCAGTTCTACAAGCAGCTCATGGTTGGCGTCTTCGAGCGGGTCTACGAGGTCGGGCCGGTGTTCCGGGCGGAGCCGCACGACACGGTGCGGCACCTGGCGCAGTACACCTCGCTCGACGCCGAACTCGGCTTCGTCACCGACCACCGGGACGTGATGGCCGTGCTGCGGCATACGGTGGCCGGCATGCTCGACGCGGTACGCGGGCGGGCCGGCTCCGCGCTCGCCACGCTCGGCGTCGAGGCCCCCGAGGTGCCGGCGGAGATCCCCGCCGTGCACTTCACCGAGGCCCTGGAGATCGCCGGCGCGCCGGCCGACGAGCCGGACCTCGCCCCGGCGCACGAGCGGGCGCTGGGGGAGTGGGCGCGGCGGGAGCACGGCTCCGAGTTCCTCTTCGTCACCGGCTACCCGATGGCGAAGCGGCCCTTCTACACCCATCCCGACCCGGCGCGGCCCGCGTACTCCAACGGGTTCGACCTGCTGTTCCGGGGGTTGGAGCTGGTGACGGGCGGGCAGCGGCTGCACCGGCACGCCGACTACCTGGCGGCGCTCGCGGCGCGCGGCGAGCCCGTCGAGCCGTACGCCGGCTACGTCGACGCGTTCCGGCACGGGATGCCGCCGCACGGCGGTTTCGCCATCGGGCTGGAGCGCTTCGTGGCGCGGCTGACCGGCGCGGCCAACGTCCGGGAGGTGACCGCCTTCCCACGCGACCTGCACCGGCTCACCCCGTAGCCGTATATGAAGGAGTGGGGGTGCGGTGGAAGGTGATGGGCGAGCGGTTCCGGGCGACGCTGCGCGACCTGCTGCACCTCCGCGAGGCACACGGTGCCCACCGGGTCGCGTTGCGGGCCGGCGTCAGCGTCCTCGTGCCGCTGCTCGCGGTGCTGGCGGCCGGCCACCCGGACTGGTCCCTGTACGCCGCGTTCGGCGCGTTCACCTCGCTCTACGGGCGCAACCACGTGCACCTGTCCCGGGCGGCGATGCAGGCGAGCGCCGGGGCGGCCCTCACCGCGTCGGTGGTGCTCGGGGTGCTGGTCGGCTCCCTGGAGGCGCGCGCGTGGGTCGCGGTGCCGACCGCGGCGGCCGTCGCGGCGGCGGGTGCCGTGCTCGCCGCCGCGCAGGACTGGCACCCGCCGGGACCGCTCTTCCTCGTCTTCGGGTTCGGCGCCGCGGCGTCGGTGCCGCACGCGGTCTCCGACGTGCCGACCGCGGCGGCCGTGGCCGGGCTCAGCAGCCTGTTCGCGCTGCTCATCGGTGCCGTCGGCAGCGTCCTGCGGCGGCAGCGGAGCCGGCCCGCGCGGCTACGCCACGTGTGGACCTGGGAGCCGGTCCGCTACGCCGTCGCCGTGGTGCTGGCCGGCGGCGCGGCGACGGCCATCGGGATCGGGCACCCGTACTGGGCGATGGTGGCGGCGGTGGTGCCGCTCAGCGCCCGGGGCGTCACCGCCCAGCTGGTGCGCGCCGGGCACCGGATCGTCGGCACCCTGCTCGGGCTGCTGACCAGCGCGGCCCTGCTCGCGCCGGGGTTCTCGCCGGTCGCCACCGTCCTGGTGGTGGCGGCGCTCCAGATCGTCACCGAGCTGCTGGTGGGGCGCAACTACGGGCTGGCGCTGCTGTTCATCACGCCGATGGCCCTGCTGATGGGTCAGCTCGCGGCGGCCCGCCCGGTGGGGTCGCTACTCGTCGACCGGGGCGTCGAGACGGTGATCGGCGCCGCCGTCGGCGGGGCCGTCGTCCTGTGCCAGCCCTGGCTCCGGCGCCGCGGCGGTGCGCCGGAGCACCCGCCCGAACCGGCCGATCAGGTCTGACCGCCGGGGCGTGGGCGGGTGCCCGGTGCCCGTCGGCGGTCAGGCCGGGCCGGGGCAGCGTGAGTGGCGGCGCGTCCCGCTGCCGGTCAGGCCGGGCCGAGGAGGTCCCAGAGGTTGCCGGCGATGTCGCGGAAGACCGCCACCCGGCCGTACGGCTCGGTGCGCGGCGGCCGCACGAACTCGACGCGCGCCTCGACCATCCGGCGGTGGGTGGCGTCGAAGTCGTCGACCTGGAGGAAGAAGCCGACCCGGCCGGCGACCTGTTCGCCGACGGCCTGCGCCTGCCGCTCGCCGTCGGCGCGGGCCAGCAGCAGCCCGGTCTGCGCGCCGGGCGGTCGGACGACGACCCAGCGCTTCGGGCGGCCGTCGTTGGTCAGCGACGGCGAGTCCTCGACCAGGTCGAAGCCGAGCACCTCGGTGAAGAAGTCGATGGCCGGGTCGTACTCGGCGACGACGACGGTGACGAGATCGATCCGCACGGGCGGCGTCAGGCCGCGACGAGGGCCGGCAGGTGGCGCTCGACCACCGGCAGCACGTCGGCCACGGTGACCGGGCGGCCCAGCTCGGCGGTAAGCGAGGTGACGCCGGCGTCGCGGATGCCGCAGGGCACGATCCGGTCGAAGTGGCCCAGGTCGCAGTCGCAGTTGATCGAGAAGCCGTGCAGGGTGACCCCGCGGGCGACCCGGATGCCGATGGCGGCGACCTTGCGGGCCGGGCCCCGGTCGTCCTCCGGCACCCAGACCCCGCTGCGCCCGTCGACCCGGCCGGCGGCCAGCCCGAACTCGGCGCAGACGTCGATCAGCAGTTGCTCGGTGCGGCGCACGTAGGCGACCACGTCCACCGGGTCGGGCAGCCGCACGATCGGGTAGCCCACGAGCTGCCCCGGGCCGTGCCAGGTGATCTTGCCGCCCCGGTCGACGTCGACGACCGGCGTGCCGTCCATGGGCCGGTCCCACGGCTCGGTGCGCTTGCCGGCGGTGTAGACGCTCGGGTGCTCCAGCAGCAGCACCGTGTCGCCCCGCTCGCCGGCCACCACCGATTCGTGCAGCCGGCGCTGCTCGTCCCAGGCGGCCTGGTAGTCGAGGAGACCGGCGCGGACGGCCGTGAGGCCGGAAGTCGTCGTGCTCACGCGCCAAGCCTAGCCCCGTACCGGCCGGTCACCTGCGGTGACGCGGCTCACCACGGCACCACGGCGCTCATCCCTGCGGGACCCGCCACAGCCAGACGTCGTCCACCCGCTCGGGCGGGCCGAGCAACGCGGTCACGGTGCGGCGGACCGCCTCCTCGTCGACCGGCCACTTCGCCCCGTGCACCTCGTCGGCCAGCACCACCGTCTCGATCCGCCAGTGCCGCAGGTCGGCGCGGGCCTCCTGGATGCTGCCCTCGGTGATGATCGGCACCAGCCCGCTCCGACCGGCCTCGTCGACCATCGCGCTGAACGGGCGCGGCGGCGGACCGATCCGGCCCCGGCCGTCCGGGCCGCCCGGGCCGAGGAAGAAGCCGGAGGGGATGGCGAACTCGCCCTGCCGGTGCGCCAGCGCGTACGCCTGCCAGCGCTGCCCGTCGGGATAGACGTCGAGGGTCAGCGGCACGGGGGTCAGCACCCCGCCCGGGGAGACGTACTCGCGCCAGGTGCCGGCGGTGATGAAGCGCGGGATCGGCTCGCGTTCGATGGTCAGCAGCGGGGTCGGCAGCAGCGGCACCAGCGCCACCGCGAACCCGGCCCACCAGGCCAGCCGCGCCGGGCGGCGCCGGGGCGGCTCGGCCCGCAGCCGGTCGACGGTGTACGCGAGCAGCACCCCGATCACCGGCGCCACCACCAGCGCCAGCCGGGCGGGCAGGGCGGCGTTCATCACCGGCAGGTGCCCGAGCAGGTCGAACGGCATCGGCAGGTCGGCGCGGTGCCCGTCGACCTTGGCCTCGGGGCCGAAGGAGAGCGCGGTGAAGACCACGGCGGTCACGCCCAGCGCCCACAGCGTCGCCCGCCGGCCCGCGTCGGCCCGGCGCCACAGCGCCACGAGGCAGGCGACGGCGAGCAGCAGCAGCGGGATCCCGAAGAACGAGTTCTCCTCCGTCGGGTTCGGCGCCAGCCGGGTGCCCAGCCCCACCTCCCCGGCCAGCGAGCGGCGCGGGTACGCCCCGAACGCGACGACGTCCTCGGAGTGGATGACCGCGTCGAAGCCGGTGCCGTGGAAGCGCTGCGGGCCGGCGAAGTGCAGCCAGAGCGGGTACGCCAGCAGCACCCCGGCGACCACGGCGGTCACCCCGAGCCCGCGCAGGAAGGTCGGCAGCACCGCCCGGGCCTCGGCGCGGTGGGCCGGGTGCAGCGCCCAGACGGCCACGAAGACGCCGAGCGCCAGCGCGGTGAAGAAGAGCCCCTCGGCGGCGATGGAGAAGGCGACGGCGACGAGCGCGCCGAGGATCGCGCCGTCGCGCAGCGGGCGCCGGGAGCGGCGCAGGGCGAACGTCCGCCAGACCAGCAGCGGCACCAACCAGCCGGCGGTCCAGTTCAGGTGGGCGTTGGCGTGCGACACCATGCCGGGGGAGAAGCCGATGAACAACCCGCCGACCGCGGCGGCGAGCGGGCTGCGGGCCAGGTGCCGGGAGAACAGCCAGTACCAGGCGAGCGCGGTGGCGGCCAGGTTGAGGGTGAGGATCACCAGGAACGTGGCCGGCGGCCCGATCAGGTACGTCAGGGGGGCGAAGACCACCGCGTACACGGTGATCGAGGTGTTGACCGCGAGGTTCACCCCGTCCGGGACGTTGACCAGGTGGGTGAAGAGCGGGTCGTCGCCGTGGGTCACCGTGTGGCCGCCGAAGGCCAGCAGCCACTCGAAGAGCGCCTGGTCGCTGGAGTTGACCGTGATGGCGCGGACGTTCGGGTCCCGCCACAGCCCGCTGGTCACCCAGACGGCGAGCGCCAGCGCGACCAGCGCCACGATCAGGTCGGCCCGGCGGTCGCGGACGACACGGGGCGGCGAGGCCGGCGAGGGCGCCAGGGACGGGGAGGTCGGCACGCAGCGGACGTTACCAACCGGACCTGGACACGCCGGTCAGGACGCACATCCTCCCGACAGCGAATGTGTGACCGTGGCCCATGTCACACCATCGACACATCGACGTAACGTCGCGGCAATTCGCGGGTGACCCAGTTCACAACCCGTCCCCAGGAGGCCCCCGTGCGCCGCTCCTCGTCCCTGCTCACCCGGCTGACCGGTGCGGTCGCCGGGCTGGTCCTCGCCGCCACCGCGGTCGTGACCCTCGCCGCCCCCGCCCAGGCCGCCACCCTCACCCAGGTCACCGGCTTCGGCTCCAACCCCGGCAACCTCGCCATGTACGCATACCGGCCGGACAACCTCCCGGCCGGAGCGCCGGCGGTCGTGCTGCTGCACGGCTGCACCCAGGACGCCTCCGGCTACTTCGCCAACTCCGGCTGGCGCAAGTACGCCGACCAGTGGAGGTTCGCCCTGATCGTGCCGCAGCAGTCCAGCGCCAACCAGCAGCTGAGCTGCTTCAACTGGTTCGTGGAGCAGGACATCACGCGGGGCTCCGGCGAGGCGCTGTCGATCAAGCAGATGGTCGACTACGCCAGGAACAACTACGGCACCGACCCGGGCCGGGTCTTCGTCAGCGGGCTCTCCGCCGGCGGGGGGATGAGCGCGGTCATGCTCGCCACCTACCCGGACGTCTTCTCCGCCGGCTCCGTCATCGCCGGCCTGCCGTACCGCTGCTCGCCGCCCGCCACCACCAACGCCTGCCAGTTCCAGGGGGTGAACAAGACCCCGCAGGAGTGGGGCAACCTGGTCCGGGCCGCCCACCCCGGGCACACCGGCCCGCGCCCCCGGGTCGCCATCTGGCACGGCACCTCGGACTTCACCGTCGTGCCGGCCAACGCCACCGAGCTGCGCGACCAGTGGACCAACGTCCGGGGCGTCTCGCAGACCCCGACCAGCACCGCGTCGCTGCCGGCCAACACCAGCCTCGAGGTGTACGGCAACAACGACGTGCGGGTCTACCGGATCTCCGGCATGGGCCACGGCACCCCGGTCGACCCCGGCTCGGCCCCCGACCAGTGCGGCACCACCGCCCCGTACATCCTGGACACCATCTGCTCCGCGTACCACGACGCGGTCTTCTTCGGCCTGGACGGCGGGACCCAGCCCAGCCCGACGGCGACGGCGAGCCCCACGGCCTCCCCGACGGCGAGCCCGACCACCGCGCCGACCTGCGTGACCGCCAGCAACTACGCGCACGTCGGCGCCGGCCGCGCCTACCAGTCCGGCGGCTACGCCTACGCCAACGGCTCGAACCAGCGGATGGGCCTCTACAACACCTTCTACACCAGCACCCTCAGTCAGACCGGCCCCAACCACTGGATCGTCGGCTGCTGATCCTCCCTCACCGCGCGTTGATCATGAGTTTGTTGCCACCCCGCCCGACGTGTCGTGGCAACAACTTCATGATCAACCGGGTTGGGGGAGGGTCGGGGAGTGGGGATTGTCAGTTGTGTAGTGCGGCGTGCAGGGCGGCGGCCAGGTCGGGGTGGCGGAAGGTGAAGCCGGCCTCGGTGAGCACGCCGGGGAGGACCCGGGTGCTGGTCAGCGCCTCGTGGGCGAAGCCGCCGAGCGCCACCTTCAACGCCAGCGCCGGGATCGGGATGATCGCCGGCCGACGCAACTGCCGGGCCAGCTCGCGGGTGAAGTCGGCGTTGGTCACCGGGGCCGGCCCGACCACGTTGACCGGCCCGGCGACGTCGTCACGGGCCAGCAGGAACACCACGGCGTCCAGCCAGTCGACCAGCGAGATCCACGGCAGCCACTGCCGGCCGCTGCCGAGCCGGCCGGCGATCCCCAGCCGGAACGGCAGCAACTGCGGCTTCAGCAGCCCGCCGTCGCGGTGCAGCGGCAGCCCGGTGCGCAGCCGCACCACGCGTACGCCCGCGTCCTCGGCCGGGCGCGTCGCGGCCTCCCAGGCCCGGCAGACGTCGGCCAGGAAGCCCTCGCCGGCCGGGGCGTCCTCCTCGACCGTCCGGTCGCCGGTGTTGCCGTACCAGCCGACCGCCGAGGAGTTGAGCAACACCCTCGGCCGGTCGCCGTCGGGCAGCCCGGCGATGGTGATCGCCAGGGCGGTGGTCGTGTCGACCCGGCTCGACCGGATCACCTGCCGGTACCCGTCGTTCCACCGACGGTCGCCGACGCCCGCGCCGGCCAGGTTGACCACCGCGTCCGCCTCCGCCACCGTCGCCGGGTCGAGCTGCGCGGCGGCCGGGTCCCACTGCCGCTCGTCGGGGGCGCGCGGCGGCCGGCGGACCAGTCGGGTGACCTGGTGCCCGTCCGCCGTGAGCCGGTCGACCAGCCGGGTGCCGAGGAAGCCGGACGCACCGGCCATGAGGATCCGCATGCTCATATCTTCGGGTACGGACGCCGAGCCGGACGTGTAGAGCCGGTCACCGTCCGGGGGCTGCGGGCCAAGAGGTCACGGGGGTCGCCACCCCTCGCACCGGCTGCGTGGCACCCGGCCGACCTCGGGGGATCGGGCCGGCCGGGCGCGTTTCACGGGACGACCAGCTCCGGTTGCAGACCTGGGAACCAGTCAACGAGAGCTTTGCACGACATGTTGTACAAAGCAAGGCTCAACTTGTCCTTACTTGTCGTGCCAAGTTGTTCATGGTCGAATGGCGGTGCAGACCTGGGAGTGTGAATGCCCGCCAAGCCGAAATGGGCGCAGCTCGCCGACCACATCCGTGCCCGGATCGAGTCAGGCGAGTGGGCGCCGGGAGACAAGCTGCCGTCCACCGCGCAGCTCAAGGAAGAGCACGGTGTGTCGCAGACGGTCGTGCGTCAGGCGATCCTGGTGCTCCAGATGCAGGGGCTCGTGGAGGGCGTGCACGGCGTCGGCGTGTTCGTTGCCGAGCAGCCGACGGCCTGACCTCGCCGCACCCGTATCCGAAAGTCGGTGGCTCAGCCGGCGGCGGCCAGGCGGGCCATTACGGGGGTGAGCGGGTCGAGGGCGTCGACGCGGACGACGAAGCGGGTGACGCCCCAGCGGCGCCGGTGCGCGGCGACCGCCGCGACGATCTCGTCCTCGGTGCCGGCCAGCACGAACGGCGTGGCCAGCAGCTCGGCGGCGGTCAGGCCGGTCTGCTCGGCGAACTGGGCGGTGGCGGCCTCGGCGTCGTCGGTGACGGCGACCAGCTGCACGAGCGCCTCCAGCGCCGGCGGCTCGGCCCGACCGGCCGCCCCGGCCGCGACGCAGGCCAGCTGTGCCTCGATGTCCGCCTCGCGCCAGCGCACCTCGTGCATGTAGCCGTCGGGCAGGGTGCGCCCCAGGCCGGCCAGCCCGACGATGTCGGCGTGCGCGCCGGCCCAGCGCAGCATCGCCGAGTTCGCCGTGCCGAGGGTGAGCGGGACACGCCGCTGCACCGGTCGCGGCGTCTCCAGCCGCGCGGCCCGCACGACCAGGTCGGGGGAGTCGACGGTGACCTCCTCGCCGTCGAGCAGCGCGCGGACGGCCTCGGCGACGGCCAGGCAGCGGCGCACCCGACCGGCGACGTCGGGGCGCTCCCGCCCGACCGCGTGCCACTCGGCCGGGGTGTGGCCGGCGCCGAGGCCGAGCCGGGCCCGGCCGCCGGAGAGCAGGTCGAGGGTGGCCACGTCCGACGCGAGCAGCATGGGCTCCCGGATCCCGGCGTTGGAGACGTACGAGCCCAGCTTGATCGTCGACGTCACCGCCGCCGCGGCGGCCAGGGCGACGAACGGCGACGTCGTCCTGCCGGGGTGGTCGGCGGTGGACAGGGTGTCGAAACCGGCCGCCTCGGCCCGCCGGGCCAGGTCCAGCCAGCCCGGGCCGTCGGACGGGGTTGCCTGGAGGGAGAAGATCGCCATACGCCCACCCTGCCGGGCCCGGGGCCGCCCGGCCAACCCGACGCCGGCAATTCTGCTACCGGCAGACCTGCTCGGGGTCGAGCGGCGGGACGGGGACCCCGAGGAGCCCTTCGGTGGTGCCGTCGGTCAGCGCGTTGAGCGCGTCGACCAGCTTCTTCTCCTCGTAGACGAAGTGCGATTCGAGCAGCGCGGCGAGCGTGTCCAGCTCGGCCCGCACCTCGGCCGGCGGCGCGGCGGCGTCGGCCAGCTCCTCGACCCGGCGCAGGATTCCGGCCACCACGTGGTGGTCGGCTTCCAGCTCGCGCAGCACCGGGGCCAGCTCGGGGACGCGGTCGGCCAGCACCCGGAACGCCCCGGCGTCCTCGCCGGTGTGGTGCCGGGTCAGCGCCGCGCAGAAGGCCAGGCAGTGGGTCCGCAGGTCCCGGGGGCGTACGCCGGGCTCGCCCAGCCCGTCGCGGATGAGGGTGAGCTCCTCGCGGAGCCAGAGGTGGATCTCGATCAGTTGGTTGCCGAAGGCCCGCAGGCGCACGTCCGGCGTGGATGGATGCACGTGTGTCCCATGCTGTCCCGCGCCTCCATGCCCTCGGCGGTCTCCTTGCCGGGTGCACCGCGACGCTGCCGGCCAGCCTATACAGCGAGGGCGGGTGCGACGAAACCGTTCAGGGACGCCGGACGGGCATGATCCTGACCAGCTCCTCCAGCCCCAGGAAGTCGCTCGGGTTGGTGGTGTAGAGCGACAGGCCGTTCGCGTACGCGATGGAAGCGATCATCAGGTCCGCCAGCCGACGGCGGGTGGTGCGCCCGGTGGCCAGCACCGCACTGGTGATCATGCCGAAGGCCCGCGCCGCCTCGGCGTCGAAGGGTAGCGGCTCGAACATGGCCTCGGCGTGTTGCAGAACGCTGGTCCGTCGGGCCCGCTCGGCGCGGTCGTCGGTGTGGTGCGGGCCTGCGGACAGTTCCGCGAGTGTCACCGCACTGATGACCATCTCGTCCGGCAGTTCCTCGGGACCCAGGGCGCTGAGGTGGATCACGATGTTCGTGTCGATCAGGCCACGAACCGGCGGCTCACCACTCACGGCTGAACGGGTCCTGCTCCACCGACGAGTCGATGTCTGCGCGGAATGCCTCGGCGTCGAGCACAGGGGCCGTGGCGAAGGCGGCGAGCACCTCGGCCCGCGGCACGAAGGTGCGCCGGCGCAGCGGGATGAGCTTTCCGATCGGCGTGCCGTTCCGTGTGATGACGAAGGATTCGCCACGCTCGACGTTACGCATGATCGCGCCCGATTCGTTGCGCAGCTCCCGTTGCGTGATCTCCCGATGAGCGTGCTCTGCCACGGAGCAATTCTAGGTCGGCGTGCTACGAAGTGCTACGACCGACGGGATTCCTTGCGGTGTCAGGTCGACGGCTCCTCGGGGGTGGGCTCGCGCCAGCGGGCCCGCCAGGCGGCCTCGTACGCCTCGTGGCTGGTCTTCTCCTCGAAGACCCGCTCGCGCAGCGCGCGGCGTTCCTTCGCCTTGACCACCACCTCCACCCCCACCAGCCCGACGCAGATGGCGGTGAGCAGGGCGAGGGTGGCCAGCCCCGGCAGCACCAGGCCCACCGGGATGGCGGCGGCGAGCAGCAGCACCGCGCCGACCCTGGTCCAGTAGACGGTGTGCAGGGTGCGCGCCTGGAACAGCATGTTCGAGGAGAGGTAGCAGATCACCCCGCCGAACAGCAGCGGGACGCCCGGCCCGTGCGTCGGCTCGGCGTACGGCACCTCGGGGTCGGCGATGTCGCGCACGACCTCCTCCGCGCCGAGGGCGAACAGGATGATCCCGGCGATCATCGGCAGGTGGAGATAGGCGTACGCGTCCCGGGCCATCGCCACCCGGGTCCGGCCCTCGGCCGTGTGCAGGGCGATCCGGGCGGCCGGGCCGACCACGTCGTAGTGCGCCCACCACAGCGCGGCGGTGAAGAATATGCCGAGCACCGCCGCCGCCACCGCGGGCCAGGTCGGGGGCTGACCGAGCAGGTTGCTGCCGACGCCGACCGAGATGACCGACTCGCCCAGCGCGATGATCAGGATGAGGTCGTACCGTTCGGTCCAGTGCTCGGCGGAGGTCACCGTCCAGCCCCAGGCGCCGGCCACCAGGCCCATGCCGTACTGGAGCAGGACGACGCTGATCCAGAGCCCGTCCCGCACCAGTACGGCCCGGCCCGGGTCGTCGATCTGCGGCGGGATCAGCGCGGCGGCCGTGAGCAGCAGGGTGCTGACCGTCAGCTCGGGGGAGTACTTCGCCAGCAGCCGGCGCTCGCCGGGCTTCTCCCGCGCGATGTGCCAGTACAGCAACAGGTGTACGCCGCGGATCACCACGTAGCTCAACGCGACCACCATCGGCCCGGCGGCCACGTCCTCCGTGTCGCCGAACGCCTGCGGCAGGGACAGCGCGAAGCAGAACAGCGCGGCCATGCCGACGACCATCAGCACCGGCACGAAGCCCTCGCCCAGCCGGACCCGGGTGGCCACCACGCAGTGCACCACCCAGCACCACCAGAGCACGGCGAGCACCAGCAGGGCGTGCAGCAGCTGACGGCCGGAGATGTTGGCGGCGGTCGCCCGGGTGATGATGAAGAACGAGTAGACGAAGACCAGGTCGAAGAAGACCTCGAACCGGTCGACCCGGGCGCCGGGGGCGATCGAGACGGCAGGCCCCAACCGCTCGTGCCACCGGAAGCCACCCACCAACCCACTCTCGCAGCGCCCCGGCCGCGCCGCGCCGGATTCGGGCCACGGCCGGCCCCGGCGTCGGCAGGGCGGGCGACGCATCGGCAGGGCGGCTCCCGTACCGGCAGGGCCGGGGCGCGTCGGGCGTGGGCGGGGCTGGCGGGGCGGCGGCGTGCAGGTCCGAGCCACGTCGGGAACGACGAGGGCGCCCCGGTCCGTGACCGGGGCGCCCGCTGTGCGTCGTGCGGGACTACAGACCCAGCTCGGCCTCGAAGTTGCCGGCCTCCAGCCGCTCCTTGACCGCGACCAGGAAGCGGGCGGCGTCCGCGCCGTCGATCAGTCGGTGGTCGTACGACAGGGCCAGGTAGACCATCGACCGGACGGCGACCACCTCGCCCAGCTCCGGGTCGTTGACCACGACCGGGCGCTTGACCACGGCACCCGTGCCGAGCATCGCCGACTGCGGCGACGGCACGATCGGGGTGTCGAACAGCGCGCCCCGGCTGCCGGTGTTGGTCAGCGTGAAGGTCGCGCCCGCGATCTCGTCCGGGCTGATCTTGTTGGTGCGGGTGCGCTCGGCCAGGTCGGCGATCCGCTTGGCGATGCCACCCAGGTTCAGGTCGCCGGCGCCGTGGATGACCGGGACCATCAGGCCGCGCTCCGTGTCCACCGCGATGCCGAGGTGCTCGGCGTCGGGGTAGGTGATCGTGCCCGCCTCCAGGTCCATGCTGGCGTTGACGATCGGGTAGGTCTGCAACGCCTCCACGGCCGCCAGGGCGAAGAACGGCAGGAACGACAGCTTCACGCCGTGCCGCTGCTGGAACGCGTCCTTGGCGCGGGCCCGCAGCTTGGCGATCCTGGTGACGTCCACCTCGACCACGGTGGTGAGCTGCGCCATCTCGTGCAGCGACTGCTGCATCCGCTTGGCAATGGTGGCGCGGATCCGGGGCAGCTTCTCGGTGGTGCCGCGCTTCGCGCTCGGCTGCGGCCTGGCGGCCGGCTTGGCCGGGGCCGCCGCGGCGGCGGGCTGCTGCGCCGGGGCCGGCGCGGCCTTGGCCGCCTTGGCCTTCTCCGCCGCGTCCAGCACGTCCTGCTTGCGGATGCGACCGCCGACGCCGGTGCCGTTGACCGAGGCCAGGTCGACGCCGTGCTCGCTGGCGAGCTTGCGCACCAGCGGGGTCACGTAGCCGGCCGCCTCCTCGCCGCCCTGGACGGGCGCCGCCGGGCGCTGCGGGGCCGGGGCCGCCGGCATCGCCTTCTGCTCGGCCTGCGCCGGCCGCGCCGAGATCTCGGCCTCCGCCGCCGGCTCGTTGTACGACAGGCCCGGGGTCGGCTCCTCGACCTTGGGCTCCGGCTTGGCCTCGGCCTTCGGCTCGGGCTTCGGCTCGGCCTTGGGCGCCGGCTTCGGCTCGGGCTTGGCCGGGGCCGGGGCCGCGCCGGCGGCACCGATCACGGCCAGGTCCGCGCCGACCGCGGCGGTCTCGTCCTCGGCGACCTTGATCTCCAGGACGGTGCCGGCGACCGGCGACGGGATCTCGGTGTCGACCTTGTCGGTGGAGACCTCCAGCAGCGGCTCGTCCACCTCGACGGTCTCGCCGACCTGCTTGAGCCAGCGGGTGACCGTACCCTCGGTGACGCTCTCGCCGAGGGCCGGCATCTTGACCGGGGTGCCCTCGCCCGACGGTGCCGGGGCGGCCTGCGCCCGCGGCTCCTCGACGGCCGGCTGCTCCGCCTCGGCCTGCGGCTCCGCGGCGGCCTCGGCGGCCTCCTCGGCCGGCTCCTCCTGCTGCGGGGCGGCCTCGCCCTCACCGGCGATCACGGCCAGCTCGCTGCCGACCTCGGCGGTCTCGTCCTCGCCGACCACGATCCGGCTCAGCACGCCCGCCGCCGGGGACGGGATCTCGGTGTCGACCTTGTCGGTCGACACCTCGAGCAGGGGCTCGTCGACCTCGACGGTGTCGCCCTCCTGCTTGAGCCAGCGCGTGACGGTGCCCTCGGTGACGCTCTCGCCGAGCCGGGGCATGGTGACCGATACCGGCATCTTCTAAGACTCCTTCATTCCCCTGGTGGGATCATCGCCCGTCGCCGGACGCCGCGGTTGTCGTGGTCAGGCGTGTGCGTGCAGCGGCTTGCCGGCGAGCGCCAGGTGCGCCTCGCCCAGGGCCTCGTTCTGCGTCGGGTGGGCGTGCACGAGCTGCGCCACCTCGGCCGGGTACGCCTCCCAGTTGTAGATGAGCTGCGCCTCGCCGACCATCTCACCGACCCGGGCGCCGACCATGTGCACGCCGACGACGGGGCCGTCCTCCACCCGGACGAGCTTGACGAAGCCGGCCGTCTTGAGGATCTGGCTCTTGCCGTTGCCGCCCAGGTTGTAGTTGTAGCTCTTCACTTTGTCGGCGCCGTACTGCTCCTTGGCCTTCGCCTCGGTCAGGCCGACCGACGCCAGCTCCGGGTCGGAGTAGGTGACCCGCGGGATGCCGGCCTCGTCGATCACGGCCGGGTTCTGGCCGGCGATCTCCTCGGCGACGAAGATGCCCTGCTGGAAGCCGCGGTGGGCGAGCTGGAGGCCGGGCACGATGTCGCCGACCGCGTAGACGTTCGGCACGCTCGTGCGCAGCCGCTCGTCGGTCAGCACGTAGCCGCGGTCCATCTTGACGCCCTGCTCCTCGTAGCCGAGGCCGGCCGTGTTCGGGCCACGGCCGACGGCGACCAGCAGCAGCTCCGCCTCGACGGTCTCGCCGCCGGCGATGGTCACCCTGACGCCGCTGTCGGTCTTCTCGACCTTCTCGAACGGCTTGCCGACCTTGAAGTTGATCTTCCGCTTGCGGAAGGCCCGCTCCAGCGCCTTCGACGACTCCTCGTCCTCGGCGGCGACCAGCCGGGGGAGCGCCTCGATGATCGTGACGTCGACCCCGAAGGACTTCCAGACGCTGGCGAACTCGACGCCGATCACGCCGCCGCCGAGCACGATCGCGGAGGACGGCACCCGGTCCAGGACCAGCGCGTGGTCGCTCGTGATGACCCGCTCGCCGTCGACCTCCAGGCCCGGCAGGCTCTTCGCGTACGAGCCGGAGGCCAGCACGACGTTGCGGCCGGTGTAGCGCTTGCCGTCGACCTCGACGACGTTGCTGCCGACCAGCTTGCCGTGACCCTCGACGATGGTGATCGCCTTGTTGCCCTTGAGCATGCCCTGCAGGCCCTTGTACAGGCGGGAGACCACGCCGTCCTTGTACGAGTTGACCGCGGCCATGTCGATCCCGACCAGCTCGGCCTTCACGCCGAACTGCTCCGACTCGCGGGTCTGGTCGGCGATCTCGGCGGCGTGCAGCAGCGCCTTGGTCGGGATGCAGCCGTTGTGCAGGCAGGTCCCGCCGAGCTTGCCCTTCTCGACCAGCGCGACCGTCAGGCCCAGCTGGACGGCGCGCAGGGCGGTCGCGTAGCCGCCGCTGCCACCTCCGAGGATGACGATGTCGAAGGTTGCGTCATTCGGCTCGCTCACGTCCAACTCCCAGGTCGCGTCACTGCTTCGGGGGGTCACGGCGGGGGGCCACGGACACACCCCACCTCGGTCATCTTGTCACCACCGGGCACAGGCCGCGTAGTGAGGTGCCCAACGACACGTCCGAGACACGTACGCTGGGCACTGCCTTCGATGACGGAGCTTGGGGGAGACGGCCGGTGGGACTGTTCCGACGACGCAAGAAGGCCCGCGCCGTGAGCCTGGACCGCGCCGCCGACCGCGCCGATCTGGACCATCTGGAGAACTTCGTCCGGAGCCGGCGCGGGGTCGAGGCGTACATCGAGCCCCGCACGACCGTGACCGAGACCACCGTCATGCTGATCGCCGACGACGGCGAGTGGACCCGCCGCCGCATCGACGGCCCGGACGGCGCCCGCCGCTTCGCGTACCGGATGGGCATCCCCGTTTACGACGTCCGGCTGATGGGCTACCCGCAGCGGATGCGGGACTACAACGAGCGCCGCAAGCGCCGCCCCGAGCTGTTCTGACCCGGCGGCCCCGCCACCACGTGTAAGGAAGGGCCCCTTGTTAACGCATTGCGTTAACAAGGGGCCCTTCCTTACACGTCAGCCGTTGGCGGCGACGTCCTCGACGAGCTGGACGAGCGTGCGGACCGGGACGCCGGTGCCGCCCTTGGTCCAGTAGCCGGTCGGCTCGCCCGAGTGGTAGCCCGGCCCGGCGATGTCGATGTGCGCCCAGGCCACGTCCTCGGTGACGAACTCGCGCAGGAACACCCCGCCCTGGAGCATGTGACCGGCCCGGTCCATGCCGGCGTTGACCTGCGAGATGTCGGCCACGTCGGAGTCCATGCCCTTGCGCACGTCGTCCGGCAGCGGCATCGGCCAGGCCGGCTCGCCGACGGCGTCGCCGGCGACCCTGACCCGCTCGCACAGCTCCGGGCTGCCCATCACGCCGGCGATCTTCTTGCCCAGCGCGATGACCTGCCCGCCGGTCAGGGTGGAGGTCTCGAAGAGGTAGTCGCAGCCGTCCTCGCAGGCCCGCGCCATGGCGTCGGCCAGGATCATCCGGCCCTCGGCGTCGGTGTTGAGCACCTCGACCTTCTTGCCGTTGTACATGCTGATCACGTCACCCGGCCGGTACGACCGCCCGGACGGCATGTTCTCCGCCATCGGCAGGTACGCGGTCACCGCCACCGACGGCTTGAGCGCGGCGATCGCCAGCATGGTGGCGCCCACCGCGGCGGCGCCCGCCATGTCGGACTTCATCTCCCACATGCCCTGCGCCGGCTTGATCGAGATGCCGCCGGTGTCGAAGGTGATGCCCTTGCCGACCAGCGCGACCCGCTTGCCGTTGCCGCCGCCGGCCGGGGTGTAGCTCAGCTTCACCAGGCGCGGCGGGGCCTCCGAGCCCTGCCCGACGGCGATGATGCCGCCGTAGCCGCCGGCCGCCAGCGCGGCCTCGTCGAGGACCTCGACCTCGAGGCCGGCCTCGCGGGCGGCGTCCGCCACCGAGTCGGCGAAGGACGGCGGGCGGAGCTCGTTGGGGGCGGTGTTGACCCAGTCCCGGCTGCGCCGGACCGCGCCGCCGACCGCCTGGGCCCGGGCGATCTCGGCCTGGGCGCCGGCGTCACCGGCGTCCGGGACGGCCACCAGCACCTCGGCCACCGGCTCCCGCCGGGCCGGCTGCGGCCGGGTCTTGTAGCCGGCGAACCGGTACCCGCCGAGCAGCGCCCCCTCCGCCACGGCGCGCAGCGCGGCCGGCGCGTCGGCGTCGTCCGGCAGCGGCAGGGCCAGCGCCACCCGCGGCGCGCCGGCGAGCGCCCGGACGGCCGCGCCGGCCGCCCGGCGCAGGGTCTCCGGGGCCGGGGCGGCGCCGGTGGGCTCCGGGCCGAGCCCGACGGCCGCGACCACCGGGGCCGTCACGGTGCCCAGCGTGGCCAGCTTGATCACCTCGCCGGGGCCGCCGGTCGCGCCCAACAGGGCCAGCGTCTCGGTCAGCTTGCCGTCGAAGGCGGCGGCGATGCTCTCCGCGCCGCTGGCCAGCAGCAGGGTCCCGGCGGGGCCGCTGGTGGCGTCCTGCTCTCCGGTCTGGCTGTGCACGCCGATCACGATCGCGTCGACGGCGAGCTCGGCGGGGTCGGTGTCGACCAGGCTCAGGGTGGTGCTGGGCGATGTCACTGAAGCTACTCCGGGCGGGCCGGGCCGGTCGCGTCGTGGCGTACCGGCGATGAAGGTCTCCGGCGGAACGTACCCGTCGGAGGTCGGGGCTGTCCCGCCGACGGCTCCGGCGGGTCCCGCCGATGCTAACCAGCCGTTCAGGCCCCGGTAAGTTCCCACCCATGACCGACGTGACCTCCGACGCCGCCGCGACCCGGCTGCGCCGTTCCCCCCTGCACGAGCGGCACACCGCTGCGGGCGCGAAGTTCGCCCCGTTCGGCGGCTGGGAGATGCCGCTGGAGTACGCCGGAGGCGGCGTGCTCAAGGAGCACACCGCGGTGCGGACCGGAGTCGGCGTCTTCGACGTCTCCCACCTCGGCAAGGCGCGGGTGACCGGGCCGGGCGCGGCGGAGTTCGTCAACGCCTGCCTGAGCAACGACCTCCGCCGCATCGGGCCGGGCCAGGCGCAGTACACGCTGTGCTGCGACGACGCCACCGGCGGCGTGGTGGACGACATCATCGCCTACCTGCACGCCGACGACCACGTCTTCCTCATCCCGAACGCGGCGAACACCGCCGAGGTGGTGCGCCGGCTCCGCGCCGCCGTGCCCGCGTCGGTCACGGTCACCGACGAGCACGAGGCGTACGCCGTCCTCGCCGTGCAGGGGCCGCGCTCGGCGGAGCTGCTCGGCGCGCTGGGTCTGCCGACCGACCACGGCTACATGAGCTTCTCCACCGCGACCCTGGACGTGGCGTCCGGGCCGGTCGAGCTGACCGTGTGCCGCACCGGCTACACCGGCGAGCTGGGCTTCGAGCTGGTGGTGCCGGCGGAGCACGCCGTCGCGGTCTGGGACGCGCTCTTCGCCGCCGGGGAGCCCTTCGAGCTGCGCGCCTGCGGGCTGGCCGCCCGGGACACCCTGCGCACCGAGATGGGGTACCCGCTGCACGGGCAGGACCTGTCGCTGGAGATCACCCCGGTGCAGGCCCGCTCCGGCTGGGCGGTCGGCTGGGACAAGGCGGCCTTCTGGGGTCGCGACGCGCTGCTCGCCGAGAAGGCCGCCGGCCCGAGGCGTACGCTGCGCGGCCTGGCGGCCGTCGACCGGGCGATCCCGCGCCCCGGCATGGCGGTGTTCGTCGGCGACGGGCAGGTCGGCGCGGTCACCAGCGGCACGTTCTCCCCGACAAAGAAGCAGGGCATCGCCCTGGCGCTGCTGGACACCGCCGCAAACCTCGCCGACGGCGACCTGGTCGAGGTCGACATCCGCGGCCGCCGCGCCCAGATGCGCGTCACCCGCCCCCCGTTCGTCACCCCTTCGGTGAAGTGACCACGACCCGTTGATCATGAAGTTGTAGCCGTCCGGATCGGCGTGTCCCGGCAATAACTTCATGATCAACGGGGTTGGCTGGGAACGGGGGTGGCTGGGTGGCTGGCGTGGTCAGACCGGGGGCGGGGGGCGTTCGCCGGCGTCCAGGACGGCCTGGGTCCAGCCGCCCTCGATGACGCCGGTGCCGTCGAGCACCGCCCAGTCGACCACGTCCGCCGCCTCCACCACGACAGGGGAGCCGATGCGCACGGTGGGGTCGGTGTTGGCGTCGCTGGCGCTCGCGCCGACGATCCGTTCCGGCGCTTCCCACGACGTGACCCCGGCCCAGACGTACTCCGGGCCGTCGTCGCCCGGCAGCCCGTACTTCACCACGAGCTGCGTCTCCGGCGGGAGCCGGCCGGCGAGGAACCGGGCCCGGATGTCGCCCAGCCCGGCGCGCGCGGTGGCGATCGCCCTGCTCATCGCGTCGCCCGGGCGGGCGTAGCGCACGTCCGGCTGGATGCCGGCGAAGAGGGTCGCGCAGGCGGCGGCGAAGTAGCGGCCGTCCGGCCCCGGGTGCCCGGCCGGCGGACGCAGGCTGAGGAACGAGTCGGCGTCCGGATCGGTGGCCGGGTCCAGCTCCAGCCGCAGCAGCACCGGCGCCGTCGCCCCGTGCTGCTCCGGATTGCCGTACGCCACCGCGATGTCGTGCCCCGTCACGGTGGCCAGCACCGGCAGCTGCACGAACGCGGGCACCTCCTCGCCGGAGAGCCCGTCGGTCCAGTCCCGCAGCAGCCGCCGTGCCGCGCCGGTCATCACCGCGCCCCACGCCCGGGTCAGGTGGTCCGGCACGCCCTGGGTCTGCAACTCCAGCAGCCCGAAGCGACGCAGCCCCTTCGTGGTGAACCAGAGGCCCTCGGCGTCCGAGGAGTAGGGCACCAGCACCCAGTCGACCAGCCGGATGCGCCCCTGCTCGTCGGGGAGCGAGCGCAACGCCGTCGCCGGGTCGAGGAACTGCAGGCCGAAGACGTCCACCACGTCGCCGTCAACGGTCTCGGCGACGGCCGCGGCCACCGCCCGCGCCGCCCACTCGTGGGCCGGCGGCCAGCCGGGCCGGTACTCGGCCTGCACCACCACCAGGTGGCTCGCGGCGGCCAGCCGGGCCAGCTGCGCCTCCGTGGCGCCGAACGCGGTGAGCAGGTCCGGCGGCAGCGCGGGGAACTCGCCGATCGGGCGGGTGTCCACGGTCATCAGCGGGCTGTCCAGCATCTGCCGGGCCAGCCCGTGCACCGGCTCGGCCAGCCGGCCGCTGAGCCGCTGCACGGCCGTCTTCGTGCTCACCTTCGGCAGCCCCGTCATGGGCACCAGATAGGTCGCGCTCAGCGACTCCGGGACCGGTACGGGCAGGAAGTCGTCCGTGATGAGCATGTCGTCCCCCGGATGGCCGCGCCGGTGCTGTCGTGGGAGAACGCTACCCGCCGCGGCGTGCCCCGTTCAGCCGGACAGCACCAGTCCCAGGTAGACCAGCGTGGTGACCACCTCCACGGTCGCGCCGAGCACGTCGCCCGTGACGCCGCCGAGTCGGCGTACCACGTGCCGCAGCAGCCCCACCGCGACGGCGAGGGCGGCGGCGACGGCGAGCGGCCCCTGCCACGGGCGGCCCGGCACGGCCGCGAGGGCCGGCAGCGCGACGGCGACCGTCCCGCCTACCAGCGCGACGGGCCCGACGGTGCCGGCGACCAGCGCGCCGAGCCCCTCCGGGCGGGCCGCCGGCACCCCGCGCCGGCAGGCCACCGCCACCCCGAGCCGGCCCGCGGCGGTCGCCGCCACCACCGCCGCGAGCGCCGCCGGCCACGACCGGCCGGCCAGCTCCGCGAGGGCCGCCGTCTGCACCAGGAGTACGACCACCAGCGCGACCACCCCGAACGGGCCCACGTCCGGCTTCTTCATGATCTCCAGCGCGGCCGCCCCCCGCCGGTACGACCCCAGGGCGTCCACGGTGTCGGCCAGCCCGTCCAGGTGCAGTCCGCGGGTGAGCAGCGCGCCGGCGCCGACGGTCACGGCCGCCGCGACCAGCGGGGGCGCGAGCGCGCCCGGGAGCAGCAGGATCGCGGCCAGGACGGCGCCGAGCAGCGCGCCGACCGCCGGGGCGAGCGCCATTGCCGTCCCCGCCGCCGGCCGGTCGATGCGCCCGGCGCGCACCGGCAGGGTGGTGAAGGTGGTCAGCGCCAGCCGCGCCCCGTCGGCGAGCCGCGACTCAGCCGGCACGCCGGCCGGACGGGTCCACCGGCTCCGTCTCCGGTTCCGTGCTGGTCGGCCCGGGGCCAGCCGGCTCCGGCTCGCGGAAGTCGGGCTCGTCGGTGTCGACACCGGGCTCCCGCTCGCCGTCGTCGTCGCCGTCCTCCCCGCCGCCGCCGGGCGACGGGCGGGCCGGCAGCGCCGCGGCCAGCGCCAGCACCGATCGCAGCAGCGGCAGCGCGGCCAGCGCGTTGGCGCCCTCGCCGAGGTCGAGGTGCACGTCGAGCAGCGGGGTCAGGCCCAGCACGTCGGCGGCGAGCCGGACGGCGGGATCCCCGCGGTGGTCGGCCAGCAGGCACCAGTGCCGGGCCTGCCCGGCCAGGTCACGGCTGACCATGGCGGCGGCCACGCCGACCGGCCCGTCGAGCATGACCGGCAGCCGGCGGGCGGTCGCGCCGAGCAGGACGCCGGTGGCCACGGCGACGTCCCCGCCGCCCAGTTCGGCCAGCACGTCCTTGGCGCCGCGCGGCGAGCGCCGGGTCCGGTGCAGCGCGTCCCGCACGGCGGCGCACCGCCGCATCCAGGCCGCGTCGTCGATCTCGCCGGAGGCGATGACCACGCGGCCGAGCACCGCGGGCGTCTCGGCGCCGGCCGTCGCGGCCAGCACCGCCGCCGCGGCGGCCTCGGTGCCGGCACCGCACGCCCCCAGCACCAGCAGGTGTACGCCCGCGTCGGCGGCCTCCTCGGCGAGCCGCCAGCCGTCCCGCAGGGCCGCCTCGACCTGCTCGCCGGTCAGCGCCGGCTCGTCCTCCATCGGTGCCGAGACAGGGGTCTCCACGACCTGGACGTCGGCACCGCTCTCGGCGGCCAACCGGGCCAGCACCCCCCTGCCGGCGCGGGCCTGCCGGGCCCGGCGCGCCGACTCGCCGTCCACGCTGCCGGCGGCGGCGCCGCCGAGGTGGTCGCCGTGCAGCAGCAGCACCCGTACCGAGCCCCACGGGGCCGGCGTGGCGGTGCCCTGGGTGGCGGCGGCGAACCCGACCACCCGCTCCAGGGCGCCCAGCCCCGCCCCGGGCACGTCCAGCGTGGCGAGCCGCTCGATCGCCTGCGGGCCGGCGTACTCGTCGGGCATGGGCAGTTCCATCCCGGGCTGGATGACCAGGCCGGTGGCGACCACCGGCAACGCCATGGTCGGTGCGGCCCAGGCGGCGCCGTCGGGCTCGGCCGACGCGGGGGCGGGCCCGCCCGCGGCGCGTTCCGCGGCGCCCACCGGCCCGCCGGCCGCGCCGGTGGCGGTCGTGGCGGCGGCCGGCTCAGTCGTCGCGCCGGTGGCGGCCGGCACACCCGTCGCGGTGAGCGGGGCCGGGCCGGCCTGGGCCGGCACGACGCCCGGCTGCGGGGCGCCGGGCTTCAGCCAGGCCGCCTGCCCCGCGACCACCAGCACGACCGCGTCGCAGGCGTCGGCGACCGCCCGGTTGGCCGCGCCGAGCGCGTCGGTGAACGCCCGGCCGAGCGGGGTGGTCGGCACCAGCGAGAGCCCGACCTCGGGGCTGACCAGCACCAGCCGGGCCGCGCAGCCGCGCACCGCCGCCGCCAGTTCGGCGACGGTGGCGGTGTCGTCGGCCGGTTGGTGGGCCGGATCGAGCAGCACCGTCACCCAGCCGCCGAGGTCGTCGACGAGCAGCGTCTCGTTCGGGCCGGCGGAGGCGATCACGTCCGCCAGGCGGCGCGGGTCGTCCGCGGTCTCCTCGGTGGTCCAGCTCTCCGGTCGACGGGCGCGGTGCGCCGCCAGCCGGGCCGCCCACTCCGCGTCGTCGGCGGGCGCGTCGGCGGCGGTGGCCACGTAGCGGACCGTCGGCGCCTCGGCGACCAGGGACTCGGCGAACTCCGACTTCCCGGACCGGATGCCGCCGAGCACCAGGACCGTGTTCCACCCGTCAACCGACATGCCCGTACTTTAGAGCCAGCCCCCGGGGCGTGGCCCCCGGAGGTACGAGGAGCCGGCGGTCCCAGCGGGCGGGCGGCCAGCGGCCCAGCCGGCGGGTCCGGCGGCGGCTGGCGGGTCCGGCCGGCGGTGGGCGGGCGGGTGCGGTCAGCCGCCGCAGGCCCGCCCACGGCGGGTGAGGCGCCGCGGGCTCCGCTCAGTCGCAGTGCTCGAAGCCGCTGCCGTAGCTGGCCCCGCCGGTCGACCCGCCCCACTTCACGCAGACCCCGGCGGCCTTCGCCCGCACCGGCCCGGCGTAGTAGGAGAATGACCCGCTGTCGGTGCTGCGTGCCCGCCCCTGCACCTCCAGCCACGCCGAGGCGGACGTGGCCGTGCCCACCGCCGACTCCTTCATCGTCACCACACAGTTGGTGCCGGTGCCCGCGTGGTAGAGCAGGTAGACCCGGCCCTTGCGGACGCCCGAGGCGGTCAGCGCGGCCGAGTCGATCACCTTGTACCCGCTGCCGCACGCCTCGACCGGCGTGTACGGGTTCGGCTTCGCCGGCTGGCTGGTCGTCGGGGCGGAGCTGGGCCGCCCCGACGAGGTGACGGTCGGCTCGCCACCGGTCGTGGGGGCCGAGGAGCGGCCGGGCGTCGACGAGGGCGCCCCGGACGACGGGGCCGCCGACCGGGTGACGCCCGACGACGGGTCGACCTGGAGCTGCCCCGTGCCGTCGCCGCCCTCCGGCTCCGAAGTCCCCGCCGCCACGGACCTGCCGGTCAGCGCCGTAGGCGTGTCCCCGCCGGCCGGGTCTCCGCCCGAGAAGAGGGTTGTCGCCCCCACCACCCCGGCCAGCACCACGAACACGGTGGCCGCCGCGCCGACCAGCGCCCCCCGGCGCCGTCGCGACGGCCGCGCCTCGACCGGGTCCTCCCGGGTCGGCGGCAGCCCGCCCCACGTGTCGCTTTCGGCCGCCGGATGACCCGGGCGCCCGAACGGGGCCGCCTCCGCAGCCGGCGCGACCGGCCGGTGCCCGGCTGGAGCGGGCGGCAGCGCGCCGAACGGGTCGATGGGGAGCATGCGGCCCGCGTCGGCCCCGGCGGCGGACGGCGCGGGCGCGGCGAGGCCACCCGGCCCGGCGCCGGGCTGGAAGCTGACGCCCGGGCCGGTTCCCGCGCCGGCGAGGGACCTGCCGCCTGGACCGGTTCCCGCGCCGGGCAGAGAGCTGCCGCCCGGGTCGGTGCCCCCGCCGGCCAGGGACGCGAGCGGGGCGGGGGCCGGCCCGGCGACGGCCCACGGCGGGCGGGCGGAGGCCGGGACGACGGCCAGCGTCGCGTCCCGCGCCTCGGCCGCCGCGTCGGCGAGCGCCGCCGCGTCCGGGTACCGGTCGGCGGGGCGCTTGGCCATCGCCCGCTCCACCAGCGCGACCACCGGCGGCGGGGTGCCGGGCGGCAGCGGCGGCGGCTCCTCCTGGACGTGGCGCAGCGCCACCTGGAGCGGGTTGTCGCCGTCGAACGGCGGCTGCCCCGCCAGGCAGACGTACGCCACCGCGCCGAGCGCGTAGATGTCCGTCGCCGGGGAGACCGGCTGGTTCGCGGCCTGCTCGGGGGACATGTACGAGGCGGTGCCGAGCATCACGTTGGCGGCGGTGATGCCCGCCGTGGTGCCCGAGCGGGCGATGCCGAAGTCCACCAGCACCACCCGGCCGTCGGACTTCACCAGCAGGTTGCCGGGCTTCACGTCCCGGTGCACGATGCCGGCGAGATGGGCCGTGTGCAGCGCCGCGGCGGCCTGCCCCACCACCGACATCGTGGACGCCGGGTCGAGCCGCCCCGCCCGCCGCAGCCAGGAGCTCAGCGGCTGGCCGTCGACGTACTCCATCACCAGGTAGTCGGCCTGGCTGCCGTCGGCGAGGGTGGACCGGCCGACGTCGTGCACGGCGACCACACCCGGGTGACGCAGCGCCGCCAGCATCCGGGCCTCGGCCCGGAACCGGGCGGTGAACTCGGGATCGGCGGTCAGCGCCGGCAGCAGCACCTTCACCGCGACCTCGCGCTCCAGCATGATGTCGGTGCACCGCCAGACCGCGCCCATGCCGCCGGTCGCCACCCGTTCGCCCAGCCGGTACCGCTCGCTGAGCACCACTCCTTGAGTCAGCACCGGGCCACGGTACCGGCCCGTCGCCCCCGGTTGATCAGCCCGTCGGAGCCCCGGCCGCCGAGCGTCGCGCCCGTACGGGCGCGGCCGACTACGCTGGCGGGGGTTCGTCCCACGGGACATCAGCGGCGAGGGGAGACGCGGCATGGCGTGGAGCTGGCGGTACGAGGGCACGAACGGCGAGTCGGTCGAGGGGCCGGCGGAGTCGTTCGGCAGCCAGGCGGACGCCGAGTCCTGGATCGGCCAGACCTGGCGCGAGCTCGCGGCGTCCGGCGTCACCTCGGTCGCGCTCGTCGAGGACGACCGGGTGGAATACCGGATGAGCCTGCTGCCCCCGGCGGAGTGATGGCCGGCGACCGCCCGGGGGGCGAGCCGCTGGTGCTCGGCGTGCCCCGGGCGGCGTTCCGGCCCAGCCCGGTCTTCCTCGCCCTGGTCGCGCTCTTCGCCACGAGCGGCGTGCTGACCTGGAACGGGTTCGGCAACGTGCGGCTCGACGTGTTCCTCTTCGTCGTGTCCGGCTGGTTGGTGTCGCTCTGCCTGCACGAGTACGCCCACGCGATCGTCGCGTTCCGGGCCGGCGACCGCAGCGTGGCCCACCGGGGCTACCTGACGCTGAACCCGCTGAAGTACAGCCACCCGCTGCTGTCGATCGGGCTGCCGGTGCTGGTGGTGCTGCTCGGCGGCATCGGCCTGCCCGGCGGGGCGGTCTGGGTGGACCGGCACGCCATCCCCGGGCGGCTGCGGCACACGCTGGTCAGCCTCGCGGGCCCGGCCACCAACGTGCTGTTCACGCTGGTCCTGGTGGCCGCCGTACGCCTCGGCGCGGCCGGCGGCGGGCCGGTCGAGTTCTGGGCGGGCGTGGCGCTGCTGGCGTTCCTCCAGCTCACCGCGAGCGTGCTCAACCTGCTCCCGGTGCCCGGCCTCGACGGCGGCAACATGATCCAGCCGTGGCTGAACGCGCAGTGGCGCAAGATGTACGACCTGTTCGCCCCGTTCGGCTTCATCCTGCTGTTCGCGCTGCTGTGGAACCCGCGGATCAGCGGCTGGTTCTTCGGGGCGGTCTTCGCCGTGGGCGACGTCCTCGGCCTGCCGCCGTGGCTCTACGCGCTCGGCCTGGACCTGATCCGCTTCTGGCAGAGCTGACCGGCGGGTCGCACCCGGCCCGTCGTCGCCCGGCCCGGCCCGTTCGTCGGCCCGGCGCTGCCCGGCCCGGCCGGTCCCCTTCGTGGGGGCCGGCCGGGCCGGGGGTGTCACGGACGCTCGGCGGGGGACTCGGTCCGGGCCGGGTCGCGCTCGACGATCGGGTCGATGATCTCGTCGATCGCCTTGAGTAGATCGGCGTCGAGTCGCACGCCGGCGGCCTTGACGTTGTCCTGCACCTGCTCGGGGCGGGACGCGCCGATGATCGCCGAGGACACGTTCGGGTTCTGCAGCACCCAGGCGACGGCGAGCTGCGCCATGCTCAGGCCCGCCTGCTCGGCCAGCGGCTTGAGCCGCTGCACCCGCGTCAGCACGCCGTCGGCCAGGAACCTGGCGATGAAGCCCGCGCCCGACTTCTCGTCGGTCGCGCGGGAGCCGGCCGGCGGCGGCTGACCCGGCAGGTACTTGCCGGAGAGCACGCCCTGCGCCATCGGCGACCAGACGATCTGCCCGACGCCCAGCTCCTCGCTGGTGGGGACGACCTCGGACTCGATGACCCGCCAGAGCATCGAGTACTGCGGCTGGTTGGAGACCAGCGGGATGCGCAGCTCCCGGGCGAGCTGGTGGGCCTCGCGGATCTGCGACGCCTTCCACTCCGAGACGCCGATGTAGAGCGCCTTGCCGGAGTGCACGACGTCGGCGAAGGCCTCCATCGTCTCCTCCAGCGGGGTGCTGTAGTCGTACCGGTGGGCCTGGTAGAGGTCCACGTAGTCGGTGCGGAGCCGGCGCAGCGAGCCGTCGATCGACTCCATGATGTGCTTGCGGGACAGGCCCCGGTCGTTGCGGCCCGGCCCCGTGGGCCAGAACACCTTCGTGAAGATCTCCAGGCCCTCGCGCCGCTCGTTCTCCAGCGCGCGGCCCAGCACGTCCTCGGCGCGGGTGGCCGCGTACACGTCGGCCGTGTCGAAAGTGGTGATGCCGGCGTCCAGGGCGGCCCGGACGCAGGCGAACGCCGCGTCCTCCTCGACCTGCGAGCCGTGGGTGATCCAGTTGCCGTACGAGATCTCGCTGACCATCAGGCCGGAACGGCCCAGGTGACGGAATTCCATGCTCACGACCCTACTCCTGCCGATCATGACCGGCCGGGGACGCGGCTCAGAGCACCGGGTGGGTGTCGACGAGCAGCCGCTCGATCTCGGCGACGACCTCGTCGCGGTCGCGGTGCACCGGCTCGATCAGCGGCTCGCCCCGCCGGTCGAGCGCACCCCAGTGCCCGGTGCCGTCGTCGACCAGGAACGCGACGGGGTGGATGACCAGCGCCGGATGGGCGGGCGGGACCAGCACCTTCCCGGTGCGGTCCACCACGCCCCGCCGGCCGGCCACGTCCACCACGGCCAGCCCCTCGTCGGTGAAACCGTCGACGTACCGGCCGTCGGCCAGCACAGTGGCGAACCCGTGGTACCGGGTGGGCACCACGATGCGGCCGTTGCGGTCGACCGCCCCCCAGCCCTCCCGGCGGACCACCGCCACGCCGCGGTGGAACGGGCGTACGTCCGCGAAGCCGTGCGCCACGACCACCTCGCCGCCGGCGTCGATCGCCACCCACCCGGAGGCGCCGTCCGACACCCAGGCCAGCCCGTCGCTGAACGGACGGACCACCGGGTAGGACGGCCCGAGCACGGTGGCGCCGGCGAGGTCGACCAGCGACCACCGCTCCGTCTCCGGCCGCCGCACCCAGGCCAGCCCCTCGCGGAACGCCTGCGCCTCGGCGTACTCGGCCGCGACGGCCATGTCGCCGTCCGGGTCGGCGAAACCCCACAGGTCGCCGTCGCGCGCCGGCACCGGGGGCCGGTCACGCTCCAGCACCTCGTCCCGACTCCGGGGGTACGGCCCGAAGCCCGTCTCCGCCACCCGCTGCGCCACCGAGTCCAGGCTGAGCCGGATCCGTGCCTGGAGTTCGGCGTCCCCGTCGCCGCGCAGGTCGAGGGCCCGCTCGAAGTGGTGGCACGCCTCCATCAACCGGCCCTGGTCGTAGCACGACCGCCCCGCGTGCTCGTGCAGCGCCGCGCGCAGCCGGTCGGGCAGCTCCGTCGAGTTGGCCTCGGCGAAGAGCCGGTCGGCCTCCACGAACTCGCCGCGCCAGCGCAGCACGTGCGCCAGTCGTGCCTGCGCGACCGCCGTGCGCCGCAACTCCCCGGTCGCCTCCGCGTACGTGAGTGCGAGCCGACCGTCGGCGAGCGCGTCGTCCAGTTCGCCGAGCAGCCGCGAGACCACCGCCCGCAGGCTCAGCAGCCGGGCGCGCGACCGGTTGTCCACGGCGGCGCCCAGCTTCTCGGTGAGACGTCGGCGGATCGTCCGGAACTCCTCCGGCACCTCCACCACCTCGCGCAGGGTCTCCGGGTCGAGCCGCCAGCGGTAGGCCGCCAGCACCTGCTCCGGGTCGCCCTGCGCGGCACTCGTCCGGTCGACGTCCCGCGATTCCGGGCCGCGCTGCCCTGGGCCGTGCTGCCCTGGGCCGTGCTGCTCGGGGGTGTGCTGCTCGGGGCCGCGCTGCTCCGGGGTGTGCTGCTCCTGGCCGCGCTGCTCCGGGGCGTGCGGCTCGCGCCGTTCGCCGGTAGACGACGGGCCCTGCCCGACCGGCGTCGACACGGCCGGCGCGGACGCTGCGGACGCCGGCTGCGCCGAGACGGGCGGCGCTGGCGCCGGCCGCCCTGGCGGCGCCGAGATGGGCGGTGCCGGGGCGGGCGGTGCTGGGGCGGGCGGTGCTGGGACGGGCGGTGCTGGGACGGGCGGTGTCGAGACGGGCGGTGCTGGGACGGGCGGTGCCGAGACGGGCGGTGCCGAGACGGGCGGTGCTGGGACGGGCGGTGCCGAGACGGGCGGTGCTGGGACGGGCGGTGCCGGCGCGGTGACGGCCGGTGCCAGCGGTCCCGCTTGTGCCGGCGCTGCCGGAACGGGCGGTACCGGCCCGGTGGCGGAAGGAGTCAGCGGCTCGGCAACGGGCGGCGCGGGTGACGCTGGCACCGGTCGCGCCGGCGGTGTGGGCGCTGTTGGCACTGGTTGCGCCGGCGGCGCGGAGACAGGCGGCGCGGCTGCCTCGGAGACGGGCAGCGCGAATGGTGGTTGCGCCGGTGACATGGTGAGGGGCGACGCCGGCCGCGCGTCGACAGGCGGTGCTGGCGGCGTGGGCACCCCCTGTCCCGGCGCGACGTCGGGGACGCCGGGTGGCACTGCCGGCTTTTCGGAGGGTGGCGTGGTGACCGGCTGAGCCGGCATCGACGGCGTGCTGTCGGTGGTTGCGGCGGAGGGCCGGGTCGGCGGGGCCGACACGGGCGCGACGGGCGGAGTGGGCAGGGCCTGTGCCAGCGGCGCGGTGACTGGTGCGCGGGCCGGCGCGGCACCGGGCGCGGGACCGTCCTCCGGACGGTCTTCGGGCACCGGGGTGTGCCCTTCGGGTGGGGCGGGCAAGGGCCCGTCCACCGACAGGGCGGGGAAGGGCGCCGGAGCCGGCAAGACACCCCCGGCCGCCGCACCCGTGACGGGCGGTACGGGTGCGGCCTGTGCCGGGGTCGCAACGGGCGGTACGGGTGCGGCCTGTGCCGGGGTCGCAACGGGCGGTACGGGTGCGGCCTGTGCCGGGGTCGCAACGGGCGGCGCGGACACGGGCCGCGCCGTGGGTGAGGCAGCGGGGCCCGCCGGGGGTGCGGACACGGGCTGGGCAGGCGGTCCGGAAACCGGCGTGGCCGGGGCCGGCGCCGCCGCCGATGGAACGGCGTCGGGTGCGCTGCTCACAGTCGCCGGTCCAGGGACGAAGTCGCTCGGGGATGCGTCGACCGGTCGCGCGGGGGGAACCGTTCCGGTTGCGCCGCTCAGCGGTGCGGTTGCCCGCACTGCCGGGTCTGCGTGCGCGGACGCTGAGCGCGGATCGGTCGCGTCGAGTGGAACGCCATGGGTGTCAAAACCCCTCGGTGACAGCCATGGTGTTCCACCGGTGGGTCCAGCCGTGGTCGCGGCGTCGGTGCCAGGGGTGCGCAGGGGCGCAGCGGCCGTTGCGGGCGGCGGGGCAGAAGCGCCCGGGGCAGGCGCCGTTACGGTCTGTGCCAGGTCCTCGGGCCTGGACTGGCCGGTCTGAGGACCGTCAAGCGTGACTAAGGCAGGAGCGGCGTGCTCCCTTGGCACCGGATCCGACGCGGCTGGCGGTGTCGATTGCGGCGGGGCCGGGGGTACTGACTCCGTCTGGGCTGGCGGTGTCGACTCCGGCGGGGCCGGGGGTGCTGACTCCGTCTGGGCTGGCGGTGTCGACTCCGGCGGGGCCGGGGGCACGGCCTCCGTCCGGGTTGGTGGTGCCGATTCCGGCGGCACTGCGGGCAGCGCCTCTGACCGGGCGGGCGGTGTCGCCTCTGACCGGGCGGGCGGTGTCGCCTCTGACCGGGCGGGCGGTGCCGACTCCGACGGGACCGGGGGTGCCGACTCTGGCCCGGCGGGTGATGCCGACACGTGCGGGGCAGGGGGCATGGAGACAGGGCGGGGGACAGGTGGTCCGGAGACAGGGCGTGCCGGTGCGGAGGCGAGGTGGAGCTCCGTCGGCTCCGATCGTGTGGCGGCCGAGTGACTCGGGGGAACCGGGTCGCCCGCCGCAGGGGTCGTCGGGGCGGGTGCCCTGGGCGGCCCGGATACCGGTCCGGCAGGGGGACCGGAGGCAGGCGGCGAAGACACGGGCGAGGTAACCGACGAGGCGGCCGTCGACGAGGTCCCCGGCGAGGCCGGTGCGGGTGTCACCGGATCGGTCCCAGCCGCCCTGTCGAGGCGGTCGTGGGTGGGCTCGGGCGATAGGAGGTCGTCCTGGACGGGTTTCGGGGTCGCCGCCGGGGGTGTCGACACAGCGCTCGGGGACGCGTCGGCCGGGGCAGCGGGGCGGGGGCTGTCCGCCTCCGCGGGACGAGCGTCGTCCGTCTCTGCGGAAGGCGTCATGGGCTTGGAGGGCCGGAACCAGGCGTCCGCGCCGCTCGGCGCGGCCGGCTGGGGCCGGGCCGGGGCCGCCGGTGCCGGCGGAACGTACACCCTGGGCATGCCCGCTGTGAGCGGCATCGTGGCCGCTGGCGTCTCCGACGGTACCGCTGGGGTGGTCGCCGCACCCCTGTCCTCGGGAGCGGGGCGCGGACCGGCCGGCTGGACGCTCGCCGGACGGTCGGTCGGCGGCGTGGTGGCCGGTGGTCCGATCACGGGCTCGGCGCCGCGAGGTTCGGCACCGAGGCCCTGCTGCGGTGTGGGCCCGTACGGGTGGGTCGGCGGGACCGGCTCGGGGTGTGCCGGGGCCGGGCCGGAGGATCCGGTGCTGGACGTGACCCTCGGTGCCGGCAGGAACTCCAGCCGCAGTCGGGCGGCGGGCGGCGCCGGGACCGGCGTGACGTCGTCCGCGGGAGCAGGTCGCGGCACGTGGCCGGCCGCCTGGAACTGCTCCTCGGCGGAGGGCAGCGGGGGCTGAGAACCAGCAGCCGGTGGCTCGCTGGTCGGACCCCCCGGCGACACCGGTCGGCCGGCGGTCGGGCCTGCCGGGGAGATCGGTCGGCTGGTGGTCGGACCTCCCGGCGACACCGGCCGGCTCGGGACCGGAGATGCGGGTGACACCGGGCGGCCGGCGCCCGGACTTGCCGGCGCAACCGCGTCACCCCGGACCGAACCGGCTGGCGACACCGGTCGGCTGTTGACCGGGCCTGCTGGCGACACCGGGCCTGCTGGCGACACCGGGCCTGCCGACGGCACGGGGGCTGCGGGCGACACCGGGCGGCCGGCGGCCGGGCCTGCTGGCGGTACCGCGTCACCCCTGACCGGGGCTGCCGGCGACACCGGGGCTGCCGCCGTCGCCCGGGCGGCGGCCGGCCCGGCCGGTGACGGCGGGCCGGCGGGGGGACCCGCAGCGGGGGTCGGGCGCGGGGCGGGACCAGCGGGCGACACGGGCAGGTCGCGGGACGGTGCGACCGGGCCGGTTCGGTCCGTGGGCGGCACGTCGCGGGACGGCGCGGGGGAGACCGGCCGGCCAGGGACCGCAACCTCGTTACGCGGGGTCAGGAAGCCCCGAGGGCCGGAGCCGGGCGGTACCGGGGCGGGCGGGCCGGCGGCAGGCGGCACCGAGATCGGCGGGCCGGAGATCGGCGGTACCGAGACCGACACGCCGGAGACCGGCGCGCCGGACACCGGGCGGTCGCCGCCAGCGGGACCCCGCGACGGCGGGTACGGGCGTGGTTCGTCGTACCGGGGCTGGGCCGGTGGTGCGGCAACCTCGTGCGGGCCCCCGTGGTGGTGGGGACGGTCGGCCGGCTCGGCCGACCGCCGGTGTTCCGGGTGCGGTGCGGTGTGGCGCGTGTCCCGGTCGAAACCGGGCTGCGCCGGGCCGGACGACGGCCAGGGCAAGCCGTCCTGCTGCGGGTGCCTACGCGGCTCCCGGTACGCGTCGTGCTCCCGGTACGCCTCGGGCCGGGCGGCCTCGCGCGGACGCCGATCCGGGTACGCCTCAGCGCGCGCCGCCGCCTCGCGTGCCTGCCACCGTTCGTCCGGCTCCGGCTGGCGCCGTTCCCCGGCACGGTACGGCTGCCCGCTCGCGGCCCGGTCGGGGCGCTGCCACCCGTCGTCGGGTACGCCCGGCTCGCGGCCCCGTCCGCCCGGGGCGCGTTCCTCCCGCCCGTCGGAGCGCCGTTCCCACTGCCCCGACGCGGCGTGCTCCCACGGCCCGTCCCCGACGCGCCCCCGCCGCTCGTCCGAGGAACCGTCCCGCCTCCCGTCCGAGGAACGGTCCCGCGACGCGTCCGAGGGGCGGTGCTCGGTGGGGGCACCCCACTCGTACCGGGGCCGGCGGGCCCCCTCGCCCGTGCGGCGGTCGTCGTCGGTCTCCGGCCGGCGGTCGTGCCCTGCTCCGACCCGCGGATCGTGACCGCGCTCGGAGCGGCCGTCGTGGTCGCGCTGTGTCCGGTCGTCGTGGCCGCGCTCGCTCCGGTCGTCGTGGCCGGGTTCCGGCCGGCGGTCGTGGCCCGGGCCCGGCCGGCGGTCGTGACCTGGCTCCGGCCGGCGGTCGTAGCCCGGGTCCGGCCGCTGGTACGCCGGCGACCGGCGCGGGTCCTCGCCCGGCTCGGGCAGCCAGCCCGGCTCCGGGCGGCCGGCGGGCGAGACGGGGCGGTCCCGTCCGGCCGGCTCGTGCCGTGGCGGGCGGGCGTCGTAGCGGTCGTGGCCGGCGTGGTCGCGCGGCCGGGGGGAGTCGACCGGCCGGCCCGCGCCGGAGCGGCCGGGGCCGTCGAAGCCGTCCCGGGCGTTGCGGTGCGGCGGCTCCTGCCGGTGCGGCGGCTGCCGGTCGTCCGGCCAGGTCGGCTCCGCGTGCGGCCGGCGGTACGGCTCGTCGTCGCGCCGCCGCCCGTCGGGGCCGCCAAGCGGGCCGCTCCAGCCTTCCTGCCGGCCGTTCCACCCTTCCTGTCGACCGGTCCAGCCGTCGGGGTCGTCGTCCCAGGACCGGCCGAGGTAGGTCCCGTCGGGCCGGGTCGGTGCGAGCGGGGGCACCTCGGCGCGGCCGACGGCGGTCGCCCGGCCCCGGGGCGTGGGCGGGGCGTGCTGGATGCCGATGTCGCCGGGGTAGCGCTGGCCCGGGAACTGCGGGTGCCACTCGGTGGTCGGCTCGACCATCCAGGACGGTTCGCCGGTGTCGTGCCACCGGTCGGCGTAGCGGCTCATCCGGGGGACCTGTCGCCACGGCGGGTGAGCGGAACGGCCGTAGCGCGCCGTCGGTGAACGGGCGCGTCGGGGTGGCCGGCTCGCGTCCGCTCGCTCACGGCGGCGCCCCGGTGGCCGGCTCGCGTCCGCTCGCTCACGGCGATGTCACCTCGTTGCAAATTGTCGCGCTGGGCGCCCCACGTGCCGGTAGAGTCGCCCGTCCCGGCATGGCGTGGCTGCGGAAGGAGGGTAGCGGCGTGGGCTCGCTCACCGCCACTGTGGCACCGCCCACCGCCCCAAACGTTATCCTATGGTTCCGGACATTTGGTGCTATAACCGGATCAGGCTTCCGGCGTTACGCCACGTATCGGCAGGCGACCGTGGCGGGCGTCGTCACCAACACGGTCTTCGGCTTCCTGCGCTGCTACGTCCTCCTCGCCGCGGCCGGTGCCGCCGGCACGGTGGCCGGGTACGACCGCACCCAGCTCGCCAGTTTCGTCTGGGTGGGTCAGGGCCTGCTCGCCGTGGTCCTGCTCTGGGGGTGGACGGACCTGGCGGACCGGATCCGCACCGGCGACGTCGCCAGCGACCTGCTCCGGCCGGTGCACCCGGTGACCAGCCACCTTGCCACCGACCTGGGCCGCGCCGGCCACGCCGCCCTGGTCCGGCTGCTCCCGCCGGTGCTGGTCGGGCCGCTCTTCTTCGAGGTGTACGTGCCCCGACGCCTGTCCACCCTGCCACTCTTCGTGCTCTCCGCCGTCGCCGCCGTGGTGCTCTGCTTCGGCTGCCGGTTCCTGGTCAACGCGACCGCGTACTGGTTGCAGGACGTCCGGGGGCCGATGATCCTCTGGACCCTCGCCTCGGGGGTGCTCGCCGGGCTCTACTTCCCGCTGCGCTTCCTGCCGGAGTGGCTCCAGCACGTCCTCTGGCTGGGCACCCCCTTCCCGAGCCTGCTCCAGACCCCGCTCGACGTGCTCGTCGAGCGGGACCCGACCGGCACCCAGGTCGGGCTGGTCGGCCTCCAGCTCGCCTGGGCGGTGCTGGTCCTGGCCGCCTGCCGGCTCGTGCAGCGCCGCGCGGAACGCCGCCTGGTGGTGCAGGGTGGCTGACGGGGCGGTGGCGTCGGCCGCCCGGCGCCGCGGCGGCGGGGCGCTGGCCGCGTACCGGGCGCTGCTGGGGGCGCAGGCGCGGTCGCAGACGGCGTACCGGACGTCGTTCGTGGTCGACGTGCTCGGCAACGTCGGGTCCACCGTCTTCGACGTGCTGACCGTGCTGGTGATCTTCGGCGTCACGCGGGAGCTGGGCGGCTTCACGCTCCGCGAGACGCTGGTGATCGTCGGCCTCTCGACCTGCGCGTTCGCCACCGCCGATCTGCTGGTGGGCAACATCGAGCGGCTGCCCCGCTACGTGCGCACAGGGCTGTTCGACGCCGTGCTGGTCCGCCCGCTCGGCGCGCTGCCGCAGCTGCTGCTCATGGACCTGCCGCTGCGCAAGGTGTCCCGGGCGGTCTTCGGGCTCGCCGTACTGGTCGTCGCGGTCGGCTCGGCCGGCGTCCAGTGGACCCCGGCGCGGGCGCTGCTGGTGGTCGTCGCCCCGCTGGCCGGCGTGGTCTTCTTCGGGGCGGTCTTCGTCGCCACCGCCACCGTCTCCTTCTGGTGGGTCGACTCGGGCGAGCTGGCCAACTCGGTCACCTACGGCGGCCGGGACTTCACCTCGTACCCGGTCACCGTGTTCGGCGGCTGGTTCCGCGCCGTGTTCGCGTACGGTCTGGGCTTCGCCTTCGTCAGCTACCACCCGGCGCTGGCGCTGCTCGGCCGCGCCGACCCGCTCGGCCTGCCGGGCTGGGTCGGCTGGGCCGCGCCGGCCGTCGCGCTGGTCGCCGCCGCCGGGGCTGCGGCGGCCTGGCGCACCGGCGTGCGCCACTACCGGAGTACGGGGTCGTGAGCGAGGACGTCATCGTGGTCGACGGGCTGCGCAAGGAGTTCACGGTCCGGGTGCGGGCCGGCCGGCTGCGCCGGGAGAAGCGCCGGGTCACCGCCGTGGACGGGGTCGACCTGCGGGTCCCCCGGGGCGAGACGCTCGGCTACATCGGGCCCAACGGCGCGGGCAAGTCCACCACGCTCAAGATGCTCACCGGGGTGCTGACGCCCTCCGCCGGCGAGGTGCGCGTCTGCGGCCTGCGCCCGGTCGCCCAGCGCACCCGGCTCGCGCTGCGCATCGGCGTCGTCTTCGGCCAGCGCTCGCAGCTCTGGTGGGACCTGCCGCTGCGGGAGTCGTTCGCACTGTTGCGGCACGTCTACCGGGTGCCGGCCGCCGCGCACGCCGCCCGGCTGCGCCGCTGTCGGAGCCTGCTCGACCTGGACGCCTTCCTGGACACCCCGGTCCGGCAACTGTCCCTGGGGCAGCGGATGCGCGGCGAGCTGACGGCCGCCCTGCTGCACGGCCCCGAGGTGCTCTTCCTCGACGAGCCGACGATCGGCCTGGACGTGGTGAGCAAGCAGGCGGTCCGTGGCTTCCTCGGCGAGCTGGGCCGGGCCGGGGACACCACGTTGGTGCTCACCACCCACGACCTGGCCGACATCGAGCGGCTCTGCCGTCGCCTGGTGGTGGTCGACCACGGTCGGGTGGTGCACGACGGGTCGATCGCCGCGTTGCACGAGCGGTACGGCTCCCGTCGGCTGCTCGTCGCCGACCTGGAGGCCCCGCTGCCCGAGCCGCCGGCGCTGCCCGGCGCGCCGCTGCACCGGGTGGAGGCCGACGGGCACCGGCTGGCCTTCGCGCTGGAGTCGGCGGGCGTGGCCGAGGTGGTGGCCGCCCTGGCCGCCCTGGGCTCACTGCGGGACGTCTCGATCGTCGAGCCGGACATCGAGGACGTGGTGGCCCGGCTCTACCGGGGTGGCTGAGCCCCTCCGCGCGAGTGGAGCCTGCCGCCGGGCGAGCTGGGCCCGACTCCGGGGAGCCCGCGCCCGCTCCTGCCGCGGGAGGCGAGGCCGGACCGGACGGTCAGGGGTGTTCCATCACCAGGACGGCGAAGGTGCCGGGGGCCAGCGCCTCGTAGCGGTGCGGCGCGTCGCCGGGGAAGGTCGCGTAGTCGCCCGGGCCGAGCTCCACGAGGTCGCCCTCCGGCCCGACGCGCAGCCGCCCGGCGCCCACCACGATGTGTTCGACGCTGCGGGGGGTGTGCGACTCGGCGGTGCGTACCGTCCCGGGCTCCAGCTCGAGCAGGTAGACGTCCCGGCGGATGTGGGCGGTGCCGGCGGCGAGCAGCGTCGCGGTGAGGTCGGCGTGCTCGGAGCGGATCCGGGGGCCGTCGCCGGCGCGTACGACCCGGACGGTGGCCGCCGGCGGCTCGACCAGCCGGCTGAACGGCACGCCGAGCGCCACCCCGAGCGCCCAGAGGGTCTCCACGCTGGGGTTGCCGACCCCGGACTCCAACTGGGACAGGGTGGACTTGGCGATGCCGGCCCGGCGGGCCAGCTCGGTGAGCGAGATGCCGACGCGTTCGCGCTCGCGGCGGAGCGCGACGGCGATGGTGGCCAGCGGTGGAGTCGGTTCGGCGGACATCGTTCGCTCCAATGTTCCGTTTGTTCGGTTTGACGAACAGGTGTGGCGCGTTCATCATGATGGACCATGCGTACGGTACAGCGAACGGTCGAGGGCGCGGCAGTCCGCGACGTCGCCGCCATCGGGGCGGCGATGGTCGCGGTCGGTGCCTCGTTCGGCGCGGTGGCGGTGGCCGCCGGCCTGCCGGGCTGGGCGGCCGTCGTCATGTCCGTGCTGGTCTACGCCGGCGGCGCGCAGTTCATGGCGGTCGGGCTGGTGGCCACCGGGAGTCCGCTCGCGGCGGTCCTCGCCGGCCTGCTGCTCAACGCCCGGCACCTGCCGTTCGGGCTGGCGCTCGCCGACAGCATCGGCCGCCCGCTGTGGCGTCGGCTGCTCGGTAGCCACCTGATGACCGACGAGGCGACCGCCTTCGCGCTGGCCCGCCCCGCCGGGGGCGCGCGCCGGCGGGCGTTCTGGCTCGCCGGCACCCTGCTCTTCCTGGCCTGGAACGTGGGGACCGTGCTCGGGGTGCTCGCCGGCGGCGTGGTCGGCGACCCCGCCGCGTTCGGCTTGGACGCCGCGTTCCCGGCCGGCCTGATCGCGCTGTTGCTGCCGGCGCTGCGCGACCGCGACACCCGGCGGGTGGCGCTGGCCGGCGCGGTGCTGGCGGTGCTGGCCACCCCGCTGCTGCCGGCCGGGCTGCCGGTGCTGCTGGCGCTCGCTGGCCCGGCCGTGCTGGCCGTCGCCGCCGTACGCCGTGGTCGGCGGGCCGCGAAAGGCGGCAGCCACACACCGAACGCGCCGGTCGCGGGCGGCAGCCACACACCGAACGCGCCGGTCGCGGGCGGCAGCCGGACGCCGAATGCGCCGGTCGCGGGCGGCAGCCGGACGCCGAACGCGCCGGTCGCGGGTGGCGGAACGGTCGCGGGAACCGCCGCCGAACCGCCGGGCGGGGTGGGGAAGCCGGTGCGTGCGGGGGAGAGGACGCCGCCGCGGGGCGGGTCCGTGCCGGTCGGCCAAACTGGGGAGGGGTCGTGCTGATCGCCGTGATCGTGGCGCTGGCCGCCGGGACGTACGGCTTCCGGGTCGCCGGGGTGCTGCTGCGCGACCGGCTCGACCTGCCGGAGTGGTCCCGGCGGCTGCTGCCGGTCGGCGCCGCCGCCCTGCTGGCCGCGCTGGGCGCCACCGCCGCGCTGACCGAGGCGGGCCGGTTCGCCGGCTGGGCCCGGCCGCTGGGCGTGCTGGTCGGCGTGTTGCTGGCCTGGCGGCGGGCGCCGTTCGTGCTGGTGGTGCTCGCCGCCGCCGGCACCACCGCGCTGCTCCGCCTGCTCGGCGTGCCGTAGGCCCCACCCCGGTCCACCGACGACGAACGGCCCCTCGCCGCGGTGCGGGAGGGGCCGTCAGGCGCCGAACACGGTCGCCTCCGCCGCCGGTGCGGCGGGGTCAGACCGGGTCGCCGATGTTGACCCGGGGCTCGGGCGCGCGCATCCGGCGGAAGGTGATCGACCGCATGATGGCGTAGAGGTAGAGCGAGCCCATCCGCTGCCCGGTGTTCGGGAAACGCTCCCGGACCAGCTTGCGGATCTTGCGGGAGATCAGGAACGAGTCGACCACCACACCCAGCGCGAGCGCGCCCCAGAGGAGATTGGAGACCAGGCGGACGATCGGGGGCATCGCCGCGTTGGAACCGATCAGCACGATCAGCGCGCCGCCGAAGAACCAGGTGCCGACCGTACGCCGGGAGTCGACCACGTTGCGGGCCAGCAGCCGCTCGGGGCCGCGGTCACGGGGCCCACCCTCGCGGCGGAACTCCGCCGCCGACTCCGCGCGCAGTTGGCGCCGGCGCTCCCGCGCCTCCTCCTTGGTCAGCGGCTTGGTGGCCGCGGCCGGCCGGCGGCCGGCGCTGGGCCGCTTCGGCGTGGCCTTGCCCAGCTCCTTCTTGCTCGGGGTGTAGCCCCGGGGCTGGGCGGACGAGGACTCCTCGTCGGGCGTCACCGGGGTGACGGCCTCGTCGACGAGGTCGGTGGACTTGCGGCGAAACAGCGACGGCACGCGGAAAGGGTAGCCAAACGACGGCGCCCGGTGCACATCGCGGTGCACCGGGCGCGGTCGGGAGTGGTCGACGTTACGGACGCTCGGCGTGCGCGCCGAGGTCGGCGAGCTTCGCCTCGAAGTCCTCGTAGCCCCGGTTGATCAGGTCGACGCCGTAGACCCGGGAGGTGCCCTCGGCCGCCAGCGCGGCGATCAGGTGGCTGAAACCGGCCCGCAGGTCGGGGATGACCAGGTCGGCGGCGTGCAGCTTGCTCGGCCCCGCGATCACCGCGGAGTGCTTGAAGTTGCGCCGGCCGAAGCGGCACGGGGTGCCGCCCAGGCAGTCCCGGTAGACCTGGATGTTCGCGCCCATCGAGTTCAGCGCCTCGGTGTAGCCCAGCCGCTGCTCGTAGACCGTCTCGTGGACGATGGACAGGCCCCGGGCCTGGGTGAGCGCCACCACCAGGGGCTGCTGCCAGTCGGTCATGAAGCCCGGGTGCACGTCGGTCTCCAGGGCCACCGACCTCAGCTCGCCGCCCGGGTGCCAGAACCGGATGCCGCCCTCCTGGCCGGGGTCGCCCAGCTTCGGCGGCCGGGCGTCGGTGACCTCGTACTCGCCGCCGACCGAGCGGAAGATGTTCAGGAACGTCATCATGTCGGCCTGCTGCGCGCCGAGGACCTCGACGTGGCCGCGGGTCGCCAGCGCCGCCGCGGCCCAGCTCGCCGCCTCGATCCGGTCCGGGATCGGCCGGTGCGTGTAGCCGTGCAGCCTCGGCACGCCCTGGATCTCGATCACCCGGTCGGTGTGCACCTTGATGATCGCGCCCATCTTCTGCAGGACGCAGATCAGGTCGATGATCTCCGGCTCCACCGCCGCGTTGCGCAGCTCGGTGACCCCCTCGGCCATCACCGCCGTCAGCAGCACCTGCTCGGTCGCCCCGACGCTCGGGTACGGCAGCGAGAACTTGGTGCCGTGCAGCCCGTTCGGTGCCGACAGGTGCAGGCCCTCCGGGGTCTTCTCGACCGTCGCCCCGAACTCGCGCAGCGCCTGGAGGTGGAAGTCGATCGGGCGCGGCCCGATGTGGCAGCCGCCCAGGTCCGGGATGAAGGCGTGGCCGAGGCGGTGCAGCAGCGGCCCGCAGAACAGGATCGGGATCCGGCTGGAGCCCGCGTGCACGTTGATCTGGTCCGTGCTCGCGCTCTCCACGTTCGCGGGGTCGAAGACGAGCTCGCCGTCCTCCTCGCCGTCGGTGACCTTCACGCCGTGCAGGCCGAGCAGGCCCCGGACCACCTCGACGTCACGGATCTTCGGCACGTCGAACAGCCGGCTCGGGCTGTCGCCCAGCAGAGCGGCGACCATCGCCTTCGAGACCAGGTTCTTCGCGCCGCGCACGCGGATCCGCCCTTCCAGCGGAGTACCTCCGTGTACGACCAGGACGTCGTCGGTCAACGCAACCTCCAGCGCGTCGGTGCTGCCGTGTTGATGGTGGGCCCGCGATGTCTTCGCTACCCGGAATGCGGTCATGTCGAAACGGCCGCGTGATTCGTCGCCCCGGCAGCATAGCCCTCCGTGACGTAAATGGACCCGGTCAGATCGCCCCTCAGGGCACTAATCGGTGATCGGGCCCATTTACGTACCAGTGGTGCTACCGAGCGTGATCAGCTTGCCGCGGGCGGCGGGGTGTCGGCCCCGGGCAGGGCGAGCATCTGGTCCAGCGCCACCCGGGCGTGGTGCGCGGTGTCCGGGTCGACCGTGACCTGGTTGACCACCCGGCCGGCCACCAGCTCCTCCAGCGCCCAGACCAGGTGGGGCAGGTCGATCCGGTTCATGGTCGAGCAGTAGCAGACCGCCTTGTCCAGGAACATGATCTGCTTGTCGGGGTGGGCCAGCGCGAGCCGGCGGACCAGGTTCAGCTCGGTGCCGACCGCCCACGCCGAGCCGGCCGGGGCCGCCTCGATGGCCTTGATGATGTATTCCGTCGAGCCGACGAAGTCGGCGGCGGTGACCACCTCGTGCCGGCACTCCGGGTGGACCAGCACGTTCACCCCCGGCACCCGCTCCCGCACGTCGTTCACGCTGTCGAGGGTGAACCGGCCGTGCACCGAGCAGTGCCCCCGCCAGAGGATCATCTTCGCGTCGCGCAGCTGCTCCGGGGTGAGCCCGCCGTTCGGCTTGTGCGGGTCGTAGAGCACGCAGTCGTCCAGCGAGAGGCCCATCTCCAGCACGGCCGTGTTGCGGCCCAGGTGCTGGTCGGGCAGGAAGAGCACCTTCGACCCCTGCTGGTACGCCCAGTCCAGCGCCCGCTTCGCGTTCGACGAGGTGCAGACCACGCCGCCGTTACGGCCGACGAAGCCCTTGATGTCCGCCGAGGAGTTCATGTACGTGACCGGGACGGTCTGCTCCGCGATGCCCAGGTCGGTCAGCACGTCCCAGGCCGTCTCGACCTGCGACAGCACCGCCATGTCCGCCATCGAGCAGCCGGCGGCCAGGTCCGGCAGGACGACCTTCTGCGCGTCCGAGGTGAGGATGTCGGCGCTCTCGGCCATGAAGTGCACGCCGCAGAAGACGATGTGTTCCGCGTCGGGGCGGGCCGCCGCCTCGCGGGCCAGCTTGAACGAGTCGCCGGTGACGTCGGCGAACTGGATCACCTCGTCGCGCTGGTAGTGGTGCCCCAGCACGAAGACCTTGCTGCCCAGCTTCGCTTTCGCCGCCGCCGCCCGGGCCACCAGGTCCGGGTCGCTGGGCGCCGGAAGGTCACCCGGACACTCGACGCCACGCTCGGTGGCGGGGTCGCTGCCCCGGCCGAGCAGCAGCAGTGCCGTTGCGGTGTTGGAGGGTTCCACCCAGGTCGAAGTCACGTATCCCATGGTCCCACAGGGTGGCCTGAGCGCAGCCTCCACCGGTGTGGGCTGCCACACTGCTCGGCATGCGCGTGCTGCTCTGCCCGGACAAGTTCGCCGGCACCCTGTCGGCCCCGGAGGTCGCCGACGCCGTGGTCGCCGGCTGGCGCGAGGTGGCTCCCGGCGACGACCTGCTCGTCCGGCCGCTGTCCGACGGTGGGCCGGGCTTCCTCGACGTGCTCGGCGACGCGCTCGGCGGGCGCCGGACCCCGGTGCCGACCGTCGACCCGCTGGGCCGCCCGGTCGCCGGTGAGATCCTGCTCACCACCGACGGCGGGACGACCGCCTGGCTGGAGAGCGCCCAGGCGTGCGGGCTGCACCTGCTCGACGCGGGCGAGCGCGACCCGAAGACCACCACCTCGTACGGCCTGGGGGTGCTGGTCGCCGCCGCCGTGGAGGCCGGCGCCCGCACGGTGGTGATCGGCCTGGGCGGCTCCGGCACCAACGACGGCGGCGCGGGGATGCTCACCGCGCTCGGCGTGACCCCGCTGGACGACGGGGGCCGGACGCTGCCGTACGGCGGCGCGGCGCTGGCCGCCGCGGTCGCGCTCGACGGGGCGCCCCGGCTGCGCGACGCCCGGCTGGTGGCCGCCACCGACGTGGACAATCCGCTGCTCGGCCTGCACGGGGCGAGCAACGTGTTCGGCCCGCAGAAGGGCGCCGACCGGGCGGACGTGCTGCTGCTCGACGCCGCGCTGGAGCGCTTCGCCGCCGTGCTGGAGCGGGACCTGCCCGGCTGCCCCGACCGGCTGGGCGCCCTGCCCGGCGGCGGCGCGGCCGGGGGCCTCGGCGCGGCCGTCCTGGCGCTGGGCGGGCACTGCGAGTCGGGCATCGGCCTGGTCACCCGGGCGATCGGGCTGGACGCCGCCCTGGACGCCGTCGACCTGGTGGTCACCGGGGAGGGCTCGTTCGACCACCAGTCGCTGCGCGGCAAGGTGGTGGCCGGGGTGGCCGGCGCCGCCCGGGACCGGGGCCTGCCCTGCGTGGTGCTGGCCGGCCAGGTGAGCGCCGGCCGGCGGGAGGCGGGCGCGGCCGGGGTGACCGACGCGTACAGCCTGGTGGAGCACTTCGGGGGCGAGGAGCGCGGCGGGCTGGCCGCCGCGCTGGAGCGCCCGGCCGAGGGGCTGCGGGCGCTCGGCGCCCGGCTGGCCCGGCAGTGGAGCCGCTGACCGGCCCGCGGGCGTGACCTGGCCGGCGCGCTCGCCGACGGCGCCGCGCGGCCGGGAGCCGCTCGCCCGCCGCCCGGTCGGGTCCGCCGGCGCGCCGGCTGCGGCGGCCCGCGTCACGGCGGCCGGGTGAGGCCGGTCGCAGCGGCGTACCATCGGATCTGGACCACACCGGGAATGGCTGGGCGACGTGAGATGTTGGCCAGTCCGTCCGGACCCAACCGCGCAGGGAGATTTCACGTGACCACGCCAGCGCAGACCGAGTCGACCGAGGCCAAGGCCCCCACGTCCGTCGTCCTCACCGACGTCGCGGCGCAGAAGGTCAAGGCCCTGATCGAGCAGGAGGGCCGCGACGACCTGCGGCTCCGGGTCGCCGTGCAGCCGGGTGGCTGCTCCGGCCTGCGGTACCAGCTCTTCTTCGACGAGCGCTCGCTCGACGGTGACGTCGTCACCGACTTCGACGGCGTCGAGGTCGTCGTCGACCGGATGAGCGCCCCCTACCTGGCCGGCGCCACCATCGACTTCGCCGACCGCATCGACGCCCAGGGCTTCACGATCGACAACCCCAACGCGGGCAACTCCTGCGCCTGCGGCGACTCGTTCAGCTGAGCCCACCTCCGCTCGCGACCAGCGGGGCCGTCCCCTCGGGGCGGCCCCGCTGCCGCGTTCGGGCCCGGTAGCGCAGCCGAGAAGATGACCGAGGCCGGACCGACGGGTCATCCTGAGGGGGCCGGACCGGTAGGCTGACCGGCGCCCTGCTCCCGACCCCGAGGGTTGACATGAAGATCGCCGTGACCGGCTCGATCGCCACCGACCACCTGATGAGCTTCCCCGGCCGCTTCGCCGACCAGTTCATCGCCGACCAGCTGCACAAGGTGTCGCTCTCCTTCCTGGTGGACGACCTGGTGCTGCGTCGCGGCGGCGTGGCGGCGAACATCGCCTTCGGCATGGGGCAGCTCGGCCTGCGCCCGGTGCTGGTCGGCGCGGTCGGCGCGGACTTCGCCGACTACCGCTCCTGGCTGGAGCGGCACGGGGTCGACTGCGGCTCGGTGCACGTCAGCGAGGTGGCGCACACCGCCCGGTTCGTCTGCACCACGGACACCGACATGTGCCAGATCGCCTCGTTCTACGCCGGCGCGATGAGCGAGGCCCGCAACATCGAGCTGGAGCCGGTGGCCCGCCGCCTCGACGGGCTGGACCTGGTCCTGGTCGGCGCGAACGACCCGGCGGCGATGCTGCGGCACTCCGCCGAGTGCCGGGAGCGGGGATACCCCTTCGCCGCCGACCCGTCCCAGCAGCTCGCCCGGATGGACGGCGAGGACGTCGTCGCGCTGATCGAGGGCGCCGACTACCTGATGACCAACGACTACGAGAAGTCGCTGCTGCAGAGCAAGGCCGGGCTGAGCGACGCGCAGCTGCTCGACCGGGTCAAGGTCCGGGTCACCACGCTGGGCAAGCACGGCGTGGAGATCGCCGGGCGCGACATCGACCCGATCCACGTGCCGATCGCGCGGGAGATCCGGGCGGTCGACCCCACCGGGGTCGGCGACGGCTTCCGGGCCGGCTTCTTCACCGCGCTGTCCTGGGGCCTCGGGCTGGAGCGGGCCGCCCAGGTGGGCTCCCTGCTCGCCACGCTGGTGCTGGAGACCGTGGGCACGCAGGAGTACGAGGTCCGCCGTGACCTGTTCGTCAAGCGGATGGCCGAGTCGTACGGCGACGTGGCCGCCGAGGACGTCCGGCCGCACCTGTTGCCGTAACCCCGACCTCGGTGTCAGGAAGGGCCCTCCGCGTCGACCGGGTGCCCTTCCTGACACCTCTCAGTGGAGGCGGCGGACGTCGAAGGCCGGGCCGTCGGGGCCGGTGACCGTGCCGAGGAACTCGTGGCCGCGCATCCGGCACCAGGCCGGGATGTCCACCGCCGCCGCTGGGTCGTCGGCCAGCACCCGCACCACCGTGCCGACGGGCAGCTCGGGCAGCCGCCGGGCCACCGCGATCACGGGCAGCGGGCAGCGCTGACCACGACAGTCGAGGATCTCCGCCGGCGCCGTCACAGCCCCACCACCCCCGCCTCGGCGCGCAGCCGCGCTACGACCTCGGGCAACTCGGCGAGGAACCGTTCCACGTCCGCCTCCGTCGTCTCCCGGTGCAGCGAGACCCGCACGTTGCCGTGCGAGAGCACCCCCATCGCCTCCAGCACGTGCGACGGGCGCAGCGTGGAGGAGGTGCAGGAGGAGCCGGAGGAGACCGCGAACCCGCGCCGGTCCAGCGCGTGCAGCAGGGCCTCCCCGTCGACGTACAGGCAGGAGAACGTCACCAGGTGCGGGAGGCGGTCGTCGGGATCACCCACCACCTCCACGTCGGGCACCTCCGCCGCCACCCGGGCCCGGATCCGGTCCACCAGCGGCGCCAGCCGGGCCGCCTCGGCCGCCGCGTCGGCCGCCGCCGCGCGCAGGCTCGCCGCCGCCGCGACCACCGCCGGCAGGTTGAGCGTTCCCGGCGTACGCCCGGACTCCCGCTCGTCGGCCGGCCAGGGCGACTCCCACCGGGTGCCCTTGCGCACCACCAGCAGCCCCACCCCGGGCGGGCCGCCCCACTTGTGCGCGCTGGCGGCCAGCACCGACCAGCCCGCCGGCACGGGCGCCCGGCCGACCACCTGGGCGGCGTCCACGAACAGCGGCACCCCGGCCTCGGCGCACTCCCGCGCGGCCTCGGCGACCGGTTGGCGCGTGCCGACCTCGTGGCTGGCGGCGATCAGCGCGGCCAGCGCCACGCCCGGTGCCCGCACCGCCGCCGACCAGCCGTCCAGGTCCAGCCGGCCCCGCCGGTCCACCGGCACCGACGTCGCCGTGCCGCCCGCGGCGACGTGCCGCTCGGCGGCGTGCAGCACCGCCGAGTGCTCGATCGCGGAGTGCACCAGGGCCGGGCCGACCCGCCGCCGGCCGGCCAGGCCGCCGAGCACGGCGGCGTGCGCGGCCGTCGTACCGCTGGGGGTGAAGGAGATCTCGTCGGCGCGCACGCCGAGCGTCTGCGCGGTGGCCTCGCGGGCGGCGTCGAGCAGTTGGCGGGCGCGGCGGGCCTGGGTGTAGAGCCTGCCGGGGTCGGCCCATCCGTCGTCGAGGGCGGCCAGCAGCGCCTGTCGGGCGACCGGGTGCAGCGGCGCGGCGGTGGCCGCGTCCAGGTAGACCGGGGAAGCGCTCACGGAAGCCAACGCTATCGCGCCGGCACGCCCAAGATCCCCCCGATGGGGGCGGAGAGTGACCCCAAGACGGTCGAGCCCGTCATGGTCGAGTAATCTGCGACCGTCGGTGACGCCTTTGCCGCCGGTGTTGTCGCTCCGCCCCCGGCGGAGACCGGCAGAACAGAACAGACACCGCGGCGCGCTAGGGAGGCAGGACCAGGTGGTCGCAAGGAGTTCGGAGGTACGGCCGTCGGCCGTACGGCACAGCGCTTCCCCAGGAGCCGGTGGGCGCCGGGGGCGTGGTGCTGGTCGGATCGCCGGGCTCGGTCTCGGCGGGGCGGCGCTGCTGGTCCTGCTCACGGGCTGCGACGTCGGCGCCGCGTTCGGCGGCTTCGGCTGGCCGCAGGGCGGCATCTCGCCCGAGTCCCACCGGATGTACGACCTGTGGATCGCCTCGTGCGTCGCGGCGCTCGCGGTCGGCGTGTTCGTGTGGGGCCTGATCTTCTGGTGCATCGTGCGCTACCGCAAGCGGGGCAACGAGCTGCCGGTGCAGACCCGTTACAACATGCCGATGGAGTTCCTCTACACCATCGCGCCGATCCTGATCGTCTCCGTGCTCTTCTACTACACGGCGGTCGTGCAGACCGACGTGGTGCGGACGACCAAGAACCCCGACGTCACGGTCGAGGTGGTCGCGTTCAAGTGGAACTGGCAGTTCAACTACCGCGACGGCCAGGGCAAGGACGCCAACACCGTCGCCTCGGTGCTCGGCACCAGCGAGGTCATCCCGATCCTGGTGCTCCCGACCGACCGGTCCATCCGGTTCGAGGAGACCAGCCGCGACGTCATCCACTCCTTCTGGGTGCCGGAGCTGCTGTTCAAGCGGGACGTCATGCCGGGCAAGATCCGCAACGTGTTCGAGGTCTCCAAGCTCGACACCGAGGGCGCCTTCGTCGGCCGCTGCGCCGAGCTGTGCGGCAGCTACCACGCCTTCATGAACTTCGAGCTGCGGGTCGTCTCGCCGGAGAAGTACGACCAGTTCCTGGCGGCCAAGCGGGACGGCAAGTCCACGCAGGAGGCCCTGACGGCCATCGGCGAGGAGCCGTACGCGCAGAAGACGCGGCCGTTCGAGACCCGTCGCACCGAGGCCAACTTCAACCCGGACAGCGCGCCGGCCGGTACGGGAAGCTGAGGGGGCTGGCATGAAGACCGAGTGGCGTATCTTCCTGGTCATCGCCGGGTTCCTGCTCTTCGCCACCGCCCTCTACGGGGGCTGGACCGCCGCCGACTCCGGTGGCCACGTCGAGTGGGTCGGCACGATCGCACTGCTGCTGAGCTTCCTGCTCTGCGCGATGTGCGGCGGCTTCTTCTGGTTCGTCTCGCGCCGGATCGACCTGCGGCCGGAGGACCGGCCGGACGGTGAGATCGCCGACGGCGCGGGCGAGGTCGGCTTCTTCAGCCCGGGCAGCTACTGGCCGTTCGGCCTGGCGCTGGCCGCCGCGCTGACCGGCTTCGGCCTCGTGTTCTGGCAGTTCTGGCTGCTGGGCGTCGGTGCGGTGGCGGTCATCTTCGCGGCCTGCGGCCTGCTGTTCGAGTACTACAGCGGCACCCGGCGCACCGCCGAGCACTGAGCCGGCGGCCGACGACGGCCCCCTGCACGTGACGAAGGCCCGCCTCCCCGAGGGGAGGCGGGCCTTCGTGCCGTGATCGCCGACGTGCGGGGCAGCCGAGGACCGGCCGGGGCGTGCCGCGCCGGGCATGTGCCGGGCCGGGGGGTGCGCCGCGCCGCCGGGCGGGGCGGTGGGGCCGGCGCGGGCCGCGTCAGGCGGCGCGGCCGGGCTCAGGCGGCGCGGTGGCGATGGTCCAGGCGGCGCGGACCGGGTCGGGTGGCGATCGTGCAGACGACGCGGAGGGGTCAGGCGGCGCGGCGGTGGGGCGACGGCCGGCGGTGCCGCTGCGCCAGGCGCGGGGCCCGGAAGGTGAACGTGGCGACGAGCACCGCCTCGCCGCAGCCCGTGCAGGCCAGCTCGGGGCAGTCGACGCCGTGGCCGTCGACGCACGGCGGCGCCTCGAACGGCTGAACGCCCTCGCAGGTGGCGCAGTAGAGCTCGCGCTCCGACACGGGCGTCTCCTCTCGCTCGGGTCCCGTCGGGGGGCGCACGGCGGAACTGCCGCGCCGCACGGCGCACGACGGATGTGCTGTGGTGAACAGCGCATGATGGAAGTGGAAAACTACTCATTTGTAGTTTCCCACGGGGGCCCGACAACTTCCGCACGCCACCCGGCCCGCCGGGGTGGCCGCCGGCGATCAGTCGGCGCGGGCGGCCTCGATCCAGCGGTCCAGGACGCGGGCGGCGGCCCCGGAGTCGACGGACTCGGCGGCCCGGCCCATCCCGACGCGCAACGCCTCGGTGAGGTCGCCGTCGAGGGGCCCCTGGGTGGCCAGCGCCGCCGCCGCGTTGACCAGGACGGCGTCGCGCACCGGGCCGGTCTCGCCGGCCAGCAGCCGGCGCACCACGTCGGCGTTGTAGGCGGCGTCTCCGCCCCGCAGGTCGGCCAGGGTGGCCCTGGGCACCCCGAGGTCGGTGGCGTCCAGCAGCGCCTCCCTGACGCTGCCTGCCTGGATGGCCCAGACGCGGGTCGGCGCGGCGGTGGTGAACTCGTCCAGCCCGTCCTCGCCGCGCATCACCAGAGCCGAGTCGCCCCGGGCGGCGAAGACGCCCGCCATCACCGGGGCCATCCGGAGGTCGAAGCAGCCGACCGCGGCGGCCCGCGGCCGGGCCGGGTTGGTCAGCGGGCCGAGGAAGTTGAAGAAGGTGGGCACGCCCATCTCCCGGCGTACCGGGCCGGCGTGGCGCATGCCGGGGTGGTACCGGGCCGCGAAGCAGAAGCCGATGCCGGCCTCCGCGACGCACCGGGCCACCCCCTCCGGCCCCAGGTCCAGCGGCACGCCGAGGAACTCCAGCACGTCCGCCGTGCCGCAGGAGGAGGACGCCGCCCGGTTGCCGTGCTTGACCACCCGGACCCCGGCGCCGGCCACCACCAGGGAGGCCATGGTGGAGATGTTGACCGTGTGCGCGAGATCACCGCCGGTGCCGACCACGTCGAGGGCGGTGTCCCGCAGCGCCTCGGGTAGCTCGACCGCGACCGCCCGGCCGAGCATCGCCTCCACCAGGCCGGCCAGCTCGGCCGAGGTCTCGCCCTTGGCGCGCAGCGCGACGGCGAAGCCCGCGATCTGCGCCGGGGCGGCCGCGCCGGACATGATCTCGCCCATCGCCCAGGCGGTGTCGGCGGTGGAGAGCTCCTCCCCGCGCAGCAGCGCGGCGAGCAGGTGCGGCCAGGTCCGATCGCCCATGGCGGGCCTCCCGAGCGTGCGAAGCGGGTGGGATGGAACCGGCGCCGGGTGGTCCGGCGCCGAGACGGGCCGGAGCGGGGGACGTCAGGCGGGGGCGTGCGTCCGCAGCAGCTCGGCCACCGTGGTGCCGGTGGTCACCGGGTCGAGCGGGTGCACCAGGGTGGCGTCGACCTCGGCGTAGGCCGCGAGCCATCGGTCGGCGGCGCGGGCGATCACCACGCAGGTCGGGGGAGCGTCGTCCCGGTCGTCCTTGATCTGCCGGGCGATGCCGATGCCGCCGCCCGGGGTCGCCTCGCCGTCGAGCAGCAGCAGGTCGATCTCGTAGTCGTCAACGAGCCGGACGCACTCCGCGTAGGTGGACGCGTCGACGAACTCGATCCGCAGACCGGGCGCGGGGCGCGTGCCGACGGCGAGCCGCATCCGGTCACGGACCTGCGGGTCGTCGCTGTAGAGCAGGACGGTGCAAAGACGATCACTCATGCCGACACTCCGCTTCGCCGAACGGTCCGAGTCCACGCCGCGCCGGTGGATCCCACAGCGTCACCACGGCCTCGGCCGGGGATCGGGCTGTGAGCGGTGCCGTCATGAGGCACCGTCGCACTGCGCTTGGTGATTCGCTCGCTGCGCTCACTCATTGGCTGGACAGGCTCCCACCTCGTAGCTGCCGGCTGATCCTACCCGTCGGTGTGAGGTGCGTGACGTCCGCCCGTCGGCGGCGCCGGGGCGTACCGTCGGCGCAGGTCAGGCGGCGGACTCCGCGGCGCGCTGACGGGCCTCCTGGCGGTCCAGGTCGCGGTCGATCCGGCGGGCCTCCCGCTCGGCGTGGCGCATCCACTGCACGACCAGCACGGCCAGCATCGTGACGCTGACGAACTCGCCGCCGGCCCAGAGGATGCCGCCGGCGACCACCTGGTCCTCCCAGGGGTCGGACCAGGTCAGCCCGAGCGACGGGTACCAGTCGCCGCCGAAGAGCGTGGTGCTCTGCATGATGGTGAGCCCGAGCACCGTGTGGAACGGCACGGAGAGCAGCATCAGCAGCGCCCGCCCCGGGTACGGCCAGCGCCCCGGCAGCGGGTCGAGGCCGAGCAGCGGCCAGAAGAACACGCAGCCGGTCATGATGAAGTGCGCGTGCACGACCTCGTGCGCCCACGCGTGCTCGAGCGTGTAGCGGTACAGGTCGGTGAAGTAGAGCGCGAACGGGTTGACCACGAAGATGGCGAACGCCACCAGCGGGTAGCTGTAGATCCGCGCGACCCGGCTGTGCACGATCGCCAACAGACGCTTGCGCGGCCGCAGCGGCAGGGTACGCAGGGCCAGCGTCACCGGCGCGCCCAGCGCGAGGAAGATCGGCGAGATCATGGAGAGCACCATGTGCTGGACCATGTGCACCGACAGCAGCGCCGTGTCGTACGCGTGCAGGCCGCTGACGGTGACCGCCGCGATCCCGCCGAGGCCGGGGCCGAGGAAGAACACCGTCCGGGCCACCGGCCACCGGTCGCCCCGGAGCCGGAGCCGGTGCACCCCGTAGAGGTAGATGCCGGCGGCAAGCACCAGGCCGACGGCCAGCCAACTGTCCAGCCGGGTCTCGGTGAACACGGAGGTGACGGTGAACGGCGGCGGGGTGGCCGCGGTCACCGTGGGCGCGGCGGCCGAGGTTGCGGTGAAGATCGGATCGACGTGCAGCACGCTTTTCAGCCTAGGTCAGGCGAACCGGACGACCCCGATCGGGCTGCCGACGCCACCGGTTTGCCACCCCGCTGATCGCCGGCCCCGGTCAAGGGCAATAATGACCGCGTGACTGCGGCCCCAGCCATTGACAAGAGCCGGATCCACTCCCTGACCCGACCCAACATGGTCAGCGTCGGGACGATCGTGTGGCTCTCCAGTGAACTCATGTTTTTCGCGGCGCTGTTCGCGATGTACTTCTCCATCCGCGCGGCGGCGCCGGAGCAGTGGGCGAAGCACACCGAGGTACTCAACATCCCGTACGCGACCACCTTCACGGTGATCCTGGTGATGTCGTCGGTGACCTGCCAGCTCGGTGTCTTCGCCGCCGAGAAGGGTGACGTCCACGCCCTGCGGCGCTGGTTCACGATCACCTTCGTGATGGGCCTGATCTTCGTGCTCGGTCAGGTCAACGAGTACCGCGAGCTGGTGCACGAGGGCATCAAGATCAACTCGGACGGGTACGGGTCGATGTTCTACCTGACCACCGGGTTCCACGGTCTGCACGTGACCGGCGGTCTGATCGCCTTCATCATCTTCATGATCCGCACGACCATGGGCCGGTTCACGCCGGCGCAGGCCACGTCGGCGATCGTCGTGTCCTACTACTGGCACTTCGTCGACGTCGTGTGGATCGGGCTCTACGCCATGATCTACTGGCTTCAGTGATCTTGGCGCGTCACGAACCGCGCCGCTGCTCCGTCCCCTGAGACAAGGTCCAACCGGTTAAGGACACAGGTCATGACTTCTGACAACGACCGCCGACGCGGTCTGCTCGCGCGGCTGCGCGAGCGGCCCGCGGCGCGCAGCAGGGGCCGCCGCCGGCTGGGTGCCGCGGTCCGGCTGTTCGCCGCGCTGATGCTGGCCGGCGGCGCCTACACCGTCTTCGCCCCCGGCGTGCAGGCGCAGGACGCCCCGCTCACCGGCGCCGCCGCGGAAGGCAAGGCGCTGTTCGACGTGAGCTGTGTGACCTGTCACGGTCGCAACGCCCAGGGCGTCGAGGGCCGTGGGCCGAGCCTGATCGGCGTCGGCGCGGCCTCGGTCGAGTTCCAGGTCAGCTCCGGCCGGATGCCGATGGCCCGCCAGGAGGCCCAGGCGGAGCGCAAGCCGGAGCTGTTCACCGACGAGGAGACCCGCCAGCTCGCGCAGTTCATCCAGGAGCTCGGCGGCGGTCCCGTCCTGCCCGACGGCGAGGACCTCCACTCCGACGGCAACATCGCCGCCGGCGGCGAGCTGTTCCGGATCAACTGCTCGCAGTGCCACGCCTTCGGCGGTGGCGGCGGCGCCCTCTCCTCCGGCAAGTACGCCCCGAGCCTGCGTCCGGCCAGCGACCGGCAGATCTACGCCGCGATGCTGAGCGGCCCGCAGAACATGCCGGTCTTCGGCGACAACCAGATCACCCCGGAGCAGAAGGCGGACATCATCGCCTACATCCAGGAGACCCTGAAGCACGACCAGGACCCGGGTGGCTTCAACCTCGGTCGGTACGGGCCGTCCACCGAGGGCTTGGCGATCTTCCTGGTCGGCATCGTCGCGCTCGTCTTCGCGAGCCTGTGGATCGCGGGCAAGTCGTGACCGGGCGGATCATCCGATTCAGTGCTGTGGTGCCGGGGTCCGGCACCGCCCGTAGCGAGGTGACGGCATGACCACGCACACCGAGCACCAGGCCCAGCAGGGCCGGGAACCGCTCGACGTGACGACCCCCGGGCTCAGCCAGTTCGACATCGTCCGCGAGGGCGCGCGCCGGGACGACATCGAGATCGTCCACTACGAGCCGCAGGTCGCCCCGGGCAGCAAGGCCGAGCGCCGGCTGACCCGCACCGTCGCGTCGTTCTTCCTGCTGACCGGGCTGGCGGCGACCGCCTTCCTGGTGGTCTACATCTGGTGGCCGTGGGAGTACGCTCCCGGCCGCGGCGGCGACACGTGGTACACCCCGCTGCTCGGCGTCACCCTCGGCGTGGCCCTGCTCGGCATCGGCTTCGGCATCCTGACCTGGGGCAAGAAGCTGCTGCCCAAGGAGGTCTCGATCCAGGACCGGCACGAGGGCGCCGTCAGCGAGGACGACCGGATCATCACCGGCCAGACCATGCTCTACATGGCCGACGAGCTGGGCGTGAAGCGCCGGCCGCTGCTCGGCATCTCGCTGCTGGCCGGTCTCGCGCCGGTCGGCGCGGTGGTCGCCGCACCCCTGGTCGGTGGCCTGATCTCCCAGCCGCACAAGAACAACCAGATGTTCACCACCGGGTTCGCCCCGACCGAGGGCGGCGGCAAGGTCCGGCTGGTCCGCGAGGACGGCCGTCCGGTCCGCCCGGCGGACGTCAGCACCGGCGGCCAGATCACGGTCTTCCCCGGCATCGACCACGGCGTGAGCAACCTGCACGCCGACTCGCCGACCCTGCTGATCCACCTGCGGGACAGCGACGCGCGGGAGTCGCGCCGGGCCAACGAGCGGGTCGGGCACGGCGACTACATGTGGGGCAACTACGCCGCCTACTCGAAGATCTGCACGCACGCCGGCTGCCCGGCGAGCCTGTACGAGCAGCAGACCAACCGTCTGCTCTGCCCGTGCCACCAGTCGCAGTTCCTGATCACCGACAACGCCCGGCCCATCTTCGGTCCGGCCAGCCGGCGACTGCCGCAGTTGCCGATCGAGGTGGACTCCGAGGGCTACTTCGTGGCCAAGTCCGACTACACCGAGACCGTCGGGCCCGACTTCTGGGAGCGGCCGTGAAGCGGCGCAAGTTTGACATGGCAGCTGTGCCGGGTAACGCCGCCCGGGGAGTGGACGACCGCTTCCAGGTGGCCACCCCGCTGCGCCGGCTGCTGAACAAGGTCTTCCCGGACCACTGGTCCTTCCTGCTCGGCGAGATCGCGCTCTTCTCGTTCATCGTCCTGCTGTTGACCGGTGTCTTCCTGACCTTCTTCTTCGAGCCGGCGATGACCGAGGTGGTCTACAACGGCAGCTACGCCCCGCTGCGGGGCACGCCGATGTCGGCCGCGTACGCCTCCAGCCTGGACATCTCGTTCGACGTCCGCGGCGGCCTGATCATGCGGCAGATGCACCACTGGTCGGCGCTGCTGTTCATGGCCGCGATCGTGGTGCACATGCTCCGGGTCTTCTTCACCGGCGCGTTCCGCAAGCCGCGCGAGACGAACTGGATCATCGGCTCGCTGCTGTTCTGGGTCGGCTTCCTGGCCGGCTTCACCGGCTACTCGCTGCCGGACGACGGCCTCTCCGGCACCGGCCTGCGGATCGCCTCGGCGATCATGCTCTCCATCCCGGTGATCGGCTCCTGGGTCACCTCGTCGATCTTCGGCGGGGAGTTCCCCGGCACCATCATTATCAGCCGGTTCTACATCGCCCACGTGCTGCTCATCCCGGGTCTGCTGGTCGCGCTGATCAGCGTCCACCTGGGCCTGGTCTTCAAGCAGAAGCACACCCAGTGGCCCGGCCCCGGCCGGACCAACGGCAACGTGGTCGGCGAGCGGATGTTCCCCCGCTACGCGATCAAGCAGGGCGGCTTCTTCATGGTCGTCTTCGGCGTGATCGCGCTGATGGGCGGTCTGTTCCAGATCAACCCGATCTGGCTGTTCGGCCCGTACGAGGCGTGGGTGGTCTCGGCCGCCAGCCAGCCCGACTGGTACGTCATGTTCCTCGACGGCTCGACCCGCCTGATGCCGGCCTGGGAGATCAACATCCCGATCGGCGACGGGTACGTGATCCCGCCGCTGTTCTGGCCGACGGTGGTGCTGCCGGGCATCCTGGTGGGGCTCTCCACGCTCTACCCGTTCCTGGAGGCCCGGCGCCTCAAGGACACCCGCAGCCACAACCTGCTCCAGCGGCCCCGGGACGTGCCGGCGCGCACCGCGGCGGGCGCCATGGCCGTCTCGTTCTTCATCGTGCTGAGCCTGTCCGGCGCCAACGACGTCATCGCCGACAAGTTCATGATCAGCCTGAACGCGATGACCTGGGCCGGCCGGATCGGCCTGCTGGTGCTCCCGCCGCTGGCGTACTACTTCACCTACCGGATCTGCCTCGGTCTCCAGCAGCACGACCGTGAGGTGCTCGCCCACGGTGTCGAGACCGGCATCATCCGGCGACTGCCCGACGGCCGGTTCGAAGAGGTGCACCAGCCGCTCAGCGCGGGGGACCACGACGGCCACGGCGGGCTCGAGTACGCCGGCTGGGTCGTGCCGAAGAAGATGAACCGGCTCGGGGCCCTCGGCCCGGCCATCCGGGGCTTCTTCTACCCGATCGAGAAGCCGGCCGAGGCGCCGGTCTCGCCGGGCCACCCGCCGGTCGAGCCGCGGCCCGACCGGGAGCAGATCGGCAGCGGCGAGAGCCGTCGCTGACCTCGCGACACCCGACGCGGCGCCCACCGGAGTCCTCCGGTGGGCGCCACGTCCGTTTCCGCCCCTCCCACGGTCCGCGCGTGGCGTGTCGTCCGTCGCCCCCTGGGCGGGGATCGCAGGAATAACGCCGGTCAGCCGGGTATCCGTGCGATCCAACGTCTCGAGGGGGAGGAAGCATGTTGGGTATCAAACGCCTCGGCCTGCTGGCCGCGCTGGTGCTGGTGGGAATCGCGCCGGCAGCGGCGGCGCAGGCCGCGGTGCAGCCGTCGCAGCAGGACACCCAGTACCTGCAGGCCATGCACCAGGTGAACCTGTTCGAGATCACCGCGGGTGACCTGGCCCAGCAGAAGGGCCAGAACCAGGGGGTCAAGGACCTGGGTGCCCGGTTCAAGACGGACCACACGCAGCTCGACCAGACGGTGCAGCAGACCGCGTCCCAGCTCGGGGTGCAGTTGCCGGCCGAGCCCACCGCGGACCAGCAGTCCGTCCTCGACCAGCTCAACAACGCCAGCGGCGAGGAGTTCGACCGGCTCTGGGTGACCAGCGAGCTGGCCGGCCACGTCCAGGCCATCCAGGCCACCCAGACGGAGATCTCGCAGGGCTCCGACCAGACGGTGGTCCAGCTGGCCCAGACCGCACTGCCGACCCTGCAGGCGCACTACGACGCGCTGGTCCAGCTCGCCGAGCAGCTGGGCATCCCGGTTCCGCAGGCCAGCGGCACCGCCACGCCGAGCCCGGGCGGCACGACCCCGGCTCCGGGCGGCACCACCGGCACCCCGGCTCCGGGCGGCACCACCGAGTCGCCGGCTCCGGGCGGCACCACCACCGAGACGCCGGCTCCCACGCAGAGCTGACGTCGCCGTACCGTGACGGCCGGTCCACCAGTGGGTGGACCGGCCGTCACGCGCCCGCGCCGGCCCGGCCGGCGTCCGTGGTCAGTCGGCGTTCGCGAGCCCGATCGCGAACGCCTCCTCCAGGTCGTGCTGGGAGTACGCCCGGAACGCGATGTGCGACTCGGTGTTCAGCACCCCCGGCACCTTGGAGATGCTGCCGGCGATCACCTTGGCGATCTGGTCGAACTCCCGGACCCGGACCACGGCGATCAGGTCGACGTGGCCGGCCACCGAGTAGACCTCGCTGACGCCGGGGAGGGCGGCCAGGGCCTCGGCCACCTCGGGGATGGAGTCGGTGGCGCAGTCGATCAGCACGATCGCGGTGATCACGGGACATTTCTCCGTTCGTCGGCGTCGTCGCCCATGCTAGATGTTCCCGGGCCCCGGGACGGGGGTGTGGCGGGGACGGTGAGGGTGGCGCCCGCGCGGATCGCGTCGCGCAGGCGCTCGCCGGGGCCGACGGTGGCGCCCGGCCAGACGACGGCACGCTCCACGTCGCCCTGGACGACCGCGTCGGCGCCGACCACCGCCGCCCGGCAGCGGCCGGTCACCGTGGCCGTGGGCGCCACCAGGCTGCCGCCGCCGGCCGCGTGCAGGTTGGCCGCCAGGTAGTCGGCCGGGGTGCCGGTGTCGTAGAACGTGCCGGAATAGGGCACGACGGTCAGCGCGCCGGCCGCCTCCGCCGGGCGCCAGACCGCCCGGACGAGGTCGCCGAACCCGACCGGCAGCTCCCGCACCAGCCGCCACGGCAGCAGCGAGAAGCCGGTGAACACGTGGCCGTCGAAGGTGCCCGGGGCCCGCGGATCGGCGGCGGGCTGGCCGAGCAGGCGTACGGAGTCGCCGTCCCAGTCGCGCAGCAGCGCGGCGATGTCCGGCCCCGGGGGTCGCTCGGGGTCGGCGAGGTAGGCGTCGGCGTTGCCGACCAGCACCCCGCGCCCGGCGATCCAGTTCCGCAGGTTGGCCACCCCGCCGGCGGTGCCCAGCGGCGCGCCCGGCTCGACCGACAGGTGGGCGCGGTCCCCGACGTGCGCGACGACCTGCGCGCCGAGATAGCAGGCGTTGACCGCGACCCGGGCCGGCCCGACCAGGCCGAGCCCGGCCAGCCGGTCCAGCGCCCGGTCCAGCAGCGGCACGTTGCCCACCGGGCAGAGCGCCTTCGGCAGCCGCTCGGTCAGCGGCCGCAGCCGGGTGCCCTCGCCGGCGGCGAGCACCACCGCGCAGACGTCGACCGGGACGGTGGCGGGGGCGTAGGCCCGGCCGGCGGTGGTGGCCGCGCCGCGGTTGGCCGGAGCGGTGGTGGCGCCCGCTCGGTCGGCCCGGCCGGCGGTGGTGGCCGCGCCGCGGTCGGCCGGAGCGGTGGTGGCGGCCGCTCGGTCGTCCCGGTCGGCGTTCACGGCCGCGTGTCGGGCACCGGGGGCGGGAACTGTCCGGCCAACGGCCCGATGTCGTAGTACGCGAGCAGCCGGGCGGTCGGCCAGGTCAGCTCGGGCAGGTCGTCCAGCGGGTGCCAGGCGGCCTCGAAGACCTCGGCGCCGTCGACCTTCAGCTCGGTGGTCGATGCCGGCACCTCGGCGGTGAACACCACGTCCACCCAGCCCTTGGCGTGCACGATCGCGTTGGGGACGGCGGGGCTCAGCTGGCGGGGGGAGAGCCGGATGCCGGACTCCTCGTACAACTCCCGGGCGGCTCCCACCACCGGCGCCTCGCCCTTCTCCAACAGGCCGGCGGGCAGCCCCCAGCCCCGGCCGGGCGGCTGGCGCAGCAGCAGCAGCCGCCCCGCCCCCTCGGCCTCGGCGTCGCGGACGAGGGTGACCGCGCCGACGATGTACTTCGGCACGGCCAGCCGGACCAGGCGGCGGCGCACCGGCAGCGGCAGCCGATAGAAGACCTGGTAGGCGACGGCCCGGCCGGTGGCGCGCGAGCGGGGGATCATGACTCCAGGCTAGTGGCCCCGAGGAACGTTCGGACGACCCGGGCCCGACGGGCGGTCACTGCCTGTGGTCCACCAGGTCGATGAGTTGGCGTACGACCGTGTCCGGCTCGATGACCCGGTCGAAGACCGCGACCAGCAGCGTCTCCAGGTCGGGGTAGCCCAGCTCCTCCGACAGCCGCAGCAGCGGCAGGTCGCTGGCCAGCCCGCGGTCGTGCTTGCGCAGCGCCAGCCCGATGGTGGCCCGGCCGAGGCGGACCTTGTCGGGGATGGAGATGCCGGGCTCGGTGTGCTCGGCGAACCACCGGCTGATCTGCATCTGCGCGTGCGGCGACTTGACGAAGCCGAGCCACTCCCGGCGCGGGCCGCGGGGGGCGGCGTCGGCGTCGAAGCCGTTCGCCGCGTCGGTCTCGGTGAAGATCTCCACCACGTCGCCCTCCTCCAGCGCGGAGGAGAGCGGTGCCAGCCGGCCATTGATCCGCGCCGCCAGGCAGTGGTCGCCACGCTCGGTGTCCAGCTCGTACGCGAGGTCGACCGGGGTCGCCCCGGCCGGCAGCACGACCTGCCGCCCGTCGGCGAAGACCTGGATCTGGGTCTCGGCGAGGTCGCAGCGCAGCGACTCGAGGAACTGTGCCGGGTCGGCCGCGTCCTGCTCCCAGTCGAGCACCCGGCGCAGCCAGTCGAGCTGCTCCGCGCAGGCGGCGGTGCCGCCCGGCCGGGGGAAGCGGAAGTCGGCGGCGACGCCGTACTCGGCCGAGCGGTGCATCTCCTCGGTGCGGATCAGCACCTCCACGGTGCGGTCCTTCGGCCCGCAGACGCTGGTGTGCAGGGAGCGGTAGAGATTGTTCTTCGGGGAGGCGATGAAGTCCTTGAACCGGCCGGGGACCGGTCGCCACAGGCCGTGGACCGCGCCCAGCGCCGCGTAGCAGTCGGTGGCCGGGCCGTCCACCACGATCGCGATGCGGGGCAGGTCGTAGGGGGCGGCGTGACCGCCGGCCACCGTGTCCTTCCAGATCGAGTAGAGGTGCCGGGGGCGGGGGGTCACCTCGGCGTCGACCCGGTTGCGGCGCAGCGCCGACTTCGCCCGGGCGACCACCTCGTCGAGGTACGCGTCCCAGCCCGGCCGGTCGTGCACGTGCCGGGCGATGCGGGCGTGCTCCTCCGGCTCCAGGTGCAGCAGCACCACGTCGTCGAGCTCCCGCTTGAGCAACTGGATGCCCAGCCGGTCGCAGAGCGGGACCAGCACCTCCTGCGTCTTGCGGGCGATCCGCTCCCGGGACGCGGCGGACCGGACGCCCAGGGTGCGCATGTTGTGCAGCCGGTCGGCCAGCTTGATGATCAGGACCCGGACGTCCTTGCCGGCCGCGATGATCATCTTGCGGATCGTCTCGGCCTCGGCGGCCTTGCCGTAGAACGCCTTGTCGAACTTGGTCACCCCGTCGACCAGGTGCGCCACCTCCCGCCCGAAGTCCTCCGCGAGAGCCTGGAGCGTGTAGCGCGTGTCCTCCACGGTGTCGTGCAGCAGCGCGGCGACGAGGGTGGTGGCGTCCATGCCGATCTCGGCGCAGATCTGGGCCACCGCCAGCGGGTGGGTGATGTAGGGCTCGCCGCTCTTGCGGAACTGCCCGCGGTGCATGTTCTCCGCGATGGTGTAGGCGCGACGCAGCACGGAGGGCTCGGTGCCCGGGTGGATCGTCCGATGGGTCCGGACGAGGTGGTTGACCGGGTCGGTGTCGGCGGTGGGCCAGCTCAGCAGCGACCGGAGCCGGCGGGCCAGCGGCAGCTCGCCCGGTTGGGTCGGAAGGGCGCCCCCCAGGGCGGCGCCGCGTCCGGCGTCGACGTCCACGTGGGACACCTCCTCACCCCGGCCCCACGGCCGCCGGGACCCGGCAACCGGGAGCAGGCCCACGAAACGGGCAGGACTGCACTTCTCTAACAGCCTAAGCGAGTCGACGTCGTCCGATCGGACACTTGGTCATGAGCGTTCGGTCGAGAGTTGGTGGGACGCGGCGCTCTCGGCCTTGCTCAACAGGTCGCGGAAGCGCGCCGCGCCAGCCACCGGGGAAGCCCATCCGGAGGACATCTCGACCAGCCGGGTCTCGGGTCGTTCCAACCAGGACAGGATGCGTTCGGTCTCCTCCGCCGAGGCGTGCGGGACCGGGCCGTGGCCGGGCGGCACCGTCTCGGCGGTCGCCCGGATCGCGGCGATCGTCGGTCGAGGGTGGACGCCGGGCGGCGACACCCCCGCCCCGGCCAGCCGGCCGTGCCGCACGAGGGCCAGCTCCCAGCCGCCCCGGGCGGCCGGGCGGGCCGCGGCCAGCTCGGCGATCCCGGTCAAAGCGGCCAGCCGCTGCATCCGCACCGTCGCCCGCAGCACCGCGGCCAGCCGCGAACGCACCACCGCCGCCTCCTCGTAGCGCTGGTCGCGGGAGAGCACCTCGATCCGGGTCAACAGCGCGTCGACCACCGGCTGCGGGTCGCTGGCGGCCGCGGTGCGGAACGGCGCGACGGCGCGGACGTCGTACTCCTCCGGGGTGATCCGGTGCTCGCAGGGCGCCGGGCAGCGGCCCAGCTCGGCCAGCGCGCAGGCCGGCGTGACCGTGCGCAGCGAGAGTCGGTGGGTGCACTGCCGCAGCGGCACGGCGTCGTGGAAGCCGGCGGCGGCCAGCTCCGCCGCCCGGCGGGAGCTGAACGGGCCGAGGTAGCCGGTGTCGCCGGGGGCGATGCCCCGGACCACCGAGAGCCGGGGGTAGGGACCGTCGGTCAGCTTCAGCCAGACCGCCCGCTCCGGAAACTTCGACCGCCGGTTGTACGGCGGCGCGTGCGCCCCGATCAGCCGCAGCTCGCGGACCTCCGCCTCCAGCGAGTGGGCGCACTCGACCGCCTCCACCCGCTCGGCCGCGGCGAGCATCTCGGAGATCCGGGCCCGCTTCTCGGCGGCGGTGAAGTAGCTGCGCACCCGGGTGGCGATGTCGCCGGAGGTGCCGACGTAGAGCGGCCGGTCGTCGGCGGCCCGGAAGATGTAGACCCCGGGTGCCTTGGGCAGCCCCTCCGCCAGGTGCCGTTTGCGCCGCTGGGTCGGGGTGACCGCCCGGGCGAACTCGATGGCGTCGCCGATCGTGTCGACCCGGTGCCCGCCGAGCCGGGCGATCAACCCGTGCAGCACGTCGACGGTGGCCTTGGCGTCGTCGAGCGCCCGGTGGGTCGGCTGGGTGGTGGTACGGAAGTAGGCCGCGAGCGTGCCGAGCTTGCGGTTGGGCACCTCGTCGCGGGTGAGCACCCGGCGGGCCAGCGCGGCGGTGTCGAGCACCCGGGGATTGGGCCAGCGGTAGCCGTGCTTCGCACACGCGGCCTTCAGGAAGCCGACGTCGTAGGGGGCGTTGTGGGCGACCAGCACGGCGTCGGAGACGAACTCGAGGAAGCTCGGCAGCACCTGCTCGATCGGCGGGGCCGGGACCAGCATGGCCTGCGTGATCCCGGTGAGCACCGTGATGAACGGTGGGATGGGCACGCCCGGGTTGACCAGGGTGGCCAGCACGCCCAGCTCCTCGCCGCCGCGCACCTTCACCGCGCCGATCTCGGTGATCCCGCCGCCATCCGGCGCGCCGCCGGTGGTCTCCAGGTCGACCACCACGAACGTCGTCGCGTACAGCGGCAGCGCGGGATCGATCCCGCCCGCGCCCGGGTCGAAGCCGGCCAGCGGCTCCTGGACGTACTCCGTCTCTGCCATCGGCGGCACGCTAGCGTCCCGGTCCGACACTCCCGTCCCACCGGCACCAGCCGCCACCACCGGTCTAGGATGAGAGATCGGCTCACTCACCGGGCGGTGGGCCCGGTCGCGGTGGGAGACTTGCCACATGCCCCTCACCGAGCCGCACGACGACCGCCTCCCGCAGGAGGAGCCGGTCGACGCCGTGCGCGACGCCGGTGGGCTCGGCTCCGACGGGAGCGGTCTGCCCGCGGTGATCGAGCCGGCGCCTGAGGCGGCCGGTGTCGAGCCCGGCCGCGCGGCGGCCGAGGGGGGCGTCGCCGACGGGCCGGCGGACGACGGGTCCACGCTTGAGGGATCCGCGCCCGAGGGGCCGGCGGGCGACGGCCTCGCGCCCGAGGGATCCGCGCCCGAGGGATCGGCGGACGACGGGTCCACGCCCGAGCCGGAACCCGTGCTGCCCGAGCCGGTCCGCCAGCGGATCGTGGCGCTCACCGCCGCCGTGCTGCCCGGGCTGCCCGCCGACGAGGTGCCGGTGCCGCTGCGCCGGGTCGCCAAGTTCGCCCCCAACCGCCGGGCCCGGCTCGGCGCCCCGGCGATCGCCGCCCAGCTCACCGGGGATCCGCTGTTCCGGCAGCGGATCACGGCCCGGGTGCTCGCCGACACCGGCGACCTGGGTGCGGCGGTACTCGAGGGCACCGCGCCCGCCGCCGCCGACCCGGTCGAGGTGGCCGCGCTGGCCTACCTGGCCCGGCCCCGGGGGTGGCGGGAGCTGATCGAGGCCAGCGGCGCGGCGGTGCGCGCGGAGGCCGACAGCGCGGTCGTCGCCGAGTTGGTCCGCGAGGCTGAGCAGCGGGCCACCCGCGCCGAGCACGACCGGGCGGTGGCCCGGGTGGAGGCGGAGAAGCTCCGCGACGAGCTGGCCCGGGTGCGCGAGGAACTCGGGCAGCTGCGCGAGGAGAGCCGGCAGCTGGGCCGGTCGCTGCGCGAGACGCAGGCCCGCGAGCGCAAGGCCAACGAGTTGCTGGCCACCGAGCGGGGCCGGGCCGCCCGGGCGGCGGCGGACGCCGACGCCGAGCTGCGCCGGGTCCGGGCCCGGCTGGCCGAGGCGGAGGCGGCGGCCGGGATCGCCCGGGCCAGCGCCAAGGAGGCCCGGTCGGTGGACGACGCCCGACTGTGGCTGCTGTTGGAGACCATCGGGCAGGCGGCCGTCGGGCTGCGTCGCGAGCTGGCGCTGGACCCGGTCGACAAGCTGCCCGCCGACTTCGTCGCCGACGCCTTCGCCGACCAGACCGCCGCTCCGGCGGCCGGTGCCGCCACCCGCGCCCGCGACACCGACGACCCGGCCCGCCTCGACCAGTTGCTGGCGCTGCCCCGGGCGCACCTCGTCGTCGACGGCTACAACGTCACCAAGCGCGGCTTCGGCGAGATGTCGCTGGAGCAGCAGCGCAAGCGGCTGATCACCGGCCTGGGCGGGATCGCCGCGCAGACCGGCGACGAGGTCACCGTGGTCTTCGACGGCGCGGAACGGATGCACGGGCTGCCCCCGTCGCCGCGCGGGGTCCGGGTGCTCTTCTCCCGCAAGGGCGAGACCGCCGACGAGCTGATCCGGCGCCTGGTCCGCGCCGAGCCGCCGGGCCGGCCGGTGGTGGTGGTCTCCTCCGACCGCGAGGTCGCCGACGGCGTACGCCGGCACGGCGCGTACCCGCTCGGGGCCGACTCGCTGCTGCGCCGGCTCGCCCGGTCCTGATCGGGGTGCTTGATCGCATTCCAGCGTCCGCGACCCCGTTGTCCCTTTCTGTCGTACCCCGCGCCTAGCGTCGTGGTGACCGACGGTGTTCGGGTGGCGACGGTGACGCCGCGCCCGGTCGCCGCAGCGCACCAGGAGGCGTGATGCTCATCGACTGTGCGGGGTGCGGGATCCGGGGGAGCGGCTGCTCCGACTGCCTGGTCACCGCCCTGTTCGACGATTCGTCCCCGGCCGCCGGGCTGGGCGGCGCCGAGGCCCGGGCGGTCGAGGTGTTCGCCCGGGCCGGGTTCGAGGTGGAGGTGCTGTCCGCACCCCGGGCGGCCCGCCGGCCCGCCGGACGGCACCAGGTCGCGTGACCGGGCCGGCCGCGGGCGCCGCACGGCCGGCGTTGCTGGCCTCCACGGTCGGAGTTCCGCGCCGGGACTCCGATCCGCGACCGCGACCACGGGTGCCCCGTCCGGTCGGCCGGGCACCCGTGGCCGGTGCGGGTCAGCGGGACGGGTCCCGGTTGAACAGCTTCTTCGCCCAGAGATAGCCGACCAGCGCGATGGCGGCGCACCAGGCCGCCGCGAGAGCGGCGTTCGTCCCCACCGGCCCGCCGGTCAACAGCCCGCGCAGGGTCTCGATGATGGGGGTGAAGGGTTGGTGCTCGGCGAACTGCCGCAGCCCGTCCGGCATCGAGTCGGTGGGCACGAATCCGCTGCCGATGAAGGGCAGGTAGGTCAGCGGCATGGGGAGGTTGCTCGCCGTCTCGACGCTCTTGGAGACCAGACCCATCGCGACCGAGAGCCAGGTGAACGCGAAGGTGGTCATGGCCAGCACCCCGACCGCCGCGATCCAGGCCGTGACACCCGTGCTGGGCCGGAACCCGATGAGCAGCGCGACGCCGGTGACCACCGCCAGGCTGAGCATGGTCTGCACCATGCTGGCCAGGACGTGGCCGGTCAGCACCGACACCCGGGCGATCGCCATGGTCCGGAACCGGGCGATGATGCCCTCGGTCATGTCCATGGCGACCGACACCGCCGTCCCGGTGGCCGCCAGGCCGGTGGTTATCAGCAGGATCCCCGGGGTGACGTAGTCGACGTAGTCGCCCCGGTCGCCCGAACCGCCGCCCAGCCCGGCGCCGAGGGTCGCGCCGAAGACGTAGACGAACAGCAGCAGGAGCAGGATGGGCATGCCGGCGAGCAGCACCGTCATCGACGGGTAGCGCAGCCCGCGTCGCAGGTTGCGGCGCAGCATCGTGCCGGAGTCGCGTACGGCGTAGGTCAGGGTGCTCATCGGGGGGTTCCCACCTTCTCGGGCTGGCCGGTGAGGGCCAGGAAGACGTCGTCGAGATCGGGCGTGTGCACCGACAGCGACTCCACGGCGATCGACTGGCGGTCCAGCAGGTCGAGCAGGTTCCGCAGCGACCGGACACCGCCGTCGCTGGGCACGTGCAGGGTGAGTTCGGCGGCGTCGCGGGACGAGTCGCCGAGAGCGACCACGGCCGAGTCGAACCCGGCCCGGTCGGCGAAGCGCAGGCTGACGTGCCCGCCGGGGACGAGCCGCTTGAGTTCCGCCGCGCTGCCCTCCGCCACCAGCCGGCCGTGGTCGAGCACGGCGATCCGGTCGGCGAGCTGGTCCGCCTCCTCCAGGTACTGGGTGGTGAGGAAGATGGTGACGCCGTCCGCCACCAGGTCCCGTACGATCTGCCACATGGCCTGCCGGCTGCGCGGGTCGAGCCCGGTGGTCGGCTCGTCGAGGAACACCACGCGGGGGCGGCCCACCAGCCCCATCGCCAGGTCGAGCCGCCGGCGCATTCCGCCGGAGTAGCTGGCGGCGGGCTTGCCGGCCGCCTCGACCAGGTCGAACATCCTGAGCAGGCTCCGCGCGCGCTGCCGCCCCTCGGCTCGGGACAGGTGGTGCAGGTCGGCCATGAGCCGCAGGTTCTCCTCGCCGGTGAGCAGGCCGTCGACGGCGGAGAACTGGCCGGTCACGCCGATCGCGGCGCGTACCGCGTCGGGCTCCCGGGCGACGTCGTGACCGGCGACCCGCGCCTCGCCGGAGTCGGCGCCGATCAGGGTGGACAGGATCTGCACGGTGGTGGTCTTGCCGGCGCCGTTGGGGCCGAGCAGCGCGAAGATCGTCCCTGCGGCGACGGTGAGGTCGATCCCGTCGAGCACCACGTGGTCGCCGAAGGACTTCCGGAGGCCGGCGACCGTGATGGCCGCCGGGGTCGAGTGGGGTGGCACGTCTTCTCCTTCCACGCCGGCCGTCGGGCCGGTCGGGGGCTGGGCCGGCCGCCGAGCCGGCTGGGAAGTGGTGGCGTGGGGGATCAGCGGCGGTGGATCACGATGTCGCCGAAGGAGGTCCGGGCGGTCACGCGCACGGCGCTCTCGGGCTCGCCAGGCGGTTCGTACGCCTCGAGGTGGTTGTCCACCCGGCCGAACTGGGTGTGCAGGTCGAGCAGGGCGGCGGTGCCGGAGCGCACGCCGATGTCGAGCCCGCCGCTCGCGGTCCTGACCGACACCGTGCCCGCCGAGACCTCGCCGATCCGGACGTCGCCGTTGGCGGTGGTGGCGGTGACCGAGGCGTGCGCGCGGTCGACGGCGATGTCGCCGTTGGCCGCCTTCACGCGCGCCTCGCCGGTGACGGTGCCCAGCCAGCTCTCGCCGTTGGAGTTCTTGACCACCGCGTCACCCTCGACCTCCTGCACCCGGATCCGGCCGGACCCGGTGCTGATCCGGGCCTGGCCCGCGACGTGCTCCACGCGGACGCCGCCGGCGGAGGTGTCGAGATCGGCGTCGGCCGTGCGGTCCAGCTCGATGTCGCCGGCCGCGATCCGGATCCGGCAGTTGCCGAGCCGACCGGTGCCGTGGAACGCCCCCGCCGAGGCATTGCCGTGCAGGTGTGAGCCGGCGGGCAGCGTGATCGTCACGTCGATCGAGCCGGGCTTGCCGACCAGGCCGAATCCGCGCTGCCGGGGCGCTCTGACCAGGAGCCGGCCGTCGGCGTACTCCACTCGGGTCTGTTCGGCGGCCCGGACGTCGGCGTCGGCGGCGGCGTTGCTCGGCCGGACGTCGACGACCGTGTCCGTGCGGTCGGTCGCGGTGATCCGAGCGTCACCGACGACCATGTCGACGGTGGCCGAGATCGGCGCCGGGGTGTCGAATGTGGGCATGACGGTCCCTTCTGGACGGAGTGGATGTCCCGGGAACGGGACGGATGGTCGGAGGTGGTGACGCGAACCGGGCGGGCGCTCAGCGAGCCCAGCCGGTGTAGCGCTCCCCGCCCCGGGGGGCGCGTCGCGGCGCGTGCCGGCCCGCCGCCCCGGTCGGCGCCACGGCGGCCGTCGCCGCCCGGACGAGCCAGGCGTTGACGGAGAGGCCGTCGCGGGTGGCCGCCTCCTCGATGCGGTTCTTGAGGTGCTCCGAGAGGCGGAAGCTGATCCGCGAGGTGGCGCCCTCCTCGGTGTCCGCCGGTGGCGGGGTGGCCGGCTCGGGAGCCTCGGGCTCGCCCTGGAACTCCGGGCCGGTCGGCGGTGGCGTCACGACGAAGCTCGGCTCGCGCCCGCGCAGGCGCAGCTCGACCGAACCGGGTGCCAGGTCGCGGGTGATCTCCGCCGCCGCGGCGGTCAGCGCGTCCAGCAGCGCCAGCCGGAGCGCCGACTCGAGCGGCCCGGCCAGTCGCTCGGCCAGCGCCCGGGCCTCCTCGCCGCCGAGTTCGGCGACGCCGGCCAGCTCCTGCCGGAGGTTGTCGACATACGACGTCAGATCCATGACGCCACTATGACATCATCATGGCGTCATCGCAAGACAGGTTTTGGCATCATGTGGCGTCATGGTGGTGTGCGATGGCGTCGGCGGGGCACGACGGCGGCCGACGCCGGGGCTGCGACGGCCACGCCCGACCTCGGCGGGCCGCCAGAGAGGGCAGCCGGCGGCGGGGTGCGGGTCCGGTCGGGGCAAACGCCGCCGACGCGGGCAATAGGATGGGCGCTCACGGCGGGAGGGAGCGGCGCATGACGCGGGTACGGCGCGGTGGCGGCAGCCCCGCCGCGATCGGCGGCGCCGCGGGCTTTCGACGGTCGCGGGCAGTGCCGCCGGCGGGCCGCCGCGCGGTGCCGGGTGGGCCCCGGTGAGCCCGCGCGGCTGGGCAGTGCTGACCCTGGTCGGCCTGACCGTGGCCCTGGTGGTGACCGCCGCGGTGCTGATCCCGTGGCAGCGCCCGCCCGCGCCGCGGGCCGACCAATTGGCCGCGCTGGGTGACCTCCCCGCCGACCAGGTCGCCCGCAGCCGGGAGTTCCGCTCCGCGCTGCGCCCCGCCGGCTGGGCCGCGCTGGCCGTCGGCCTGCTGGTCGCCCTGGCGTTCGGCCTCACCCCGCTGGGCAGCCGGCTGGTCGAGTTGGCCGGCCGTCCCTTCGGCGGCCACTGGATCGCCCAGGCCGTGCTCGGCGGGCTCGCCGTGGTGCTCGTCGCCGACCTGGTCACCCTCCCGTTCGCCGCCTGGCGCCAGAGCGTGCTCACCCGCTACGGGCTCGCCACCAACGGCTGGAGCGGCTGGACCGTCGACCTGCTCAAGTCGTACGCGGTCAGCGCCGTCATCGGCGCGGTGGCGCTGCTCGGCTTCTACACCGTCATCCGGCTGTCGCCGCGCTGGTGGTGGGCGTTCGGCGCGGCCGGCGCGGCGACCCTGGTGGCGCTGCTCTCCTTCGTGCTGCCGGTGCTGGTGGAACCGGTGTTCAACAGGTTCACCCCGATGGAGCAGGGCCCGCTGCGCACCGAGCTGATGACGATGGCGGCCCGCGACGGCGTCCCCGTGCGCGACGTGCTGGTCGCCGACGCCTCACGGCGCACCCGGGCGGTGAACGCGTACGTCTCGGGCCTCGGGCCGACCCGGCGGGTGGTCGTCTACGACACGCTGCTGCGCGAGGCGACCCCGGCCGAGGTGACCGCCGTCGTGGCGCACGAGCTGGGGCACGCCAAGGACCGCGACGTGGCGGTCGGCACGCTGACCGGGGCGCTGGGCGCCGCCGCCGCGGTGGTCGCGCTCTACCTGGTCGGGTCCTCCGGCCCGCTGCTGCGGCTGGCCGGCGTCGACTCGGTCGCCCAACCGCGCGCGTTCCCCCTGCTGATCGCCCTGGTGACGGTCGCCGGGCTGGTCGCCACCCCGGTGCAGGCGCTGATGTCGCGGCGGGTGGAGGCACGCGCCGACGCGCACGCGCTGGCCCTGACCGGCGACCCGGCCGCCTTCGAGGCGATGCAGCGCCGGCTCGCCGGGATCAACCTGGCCGACCCCGATCCGCCGCGCTGGGAATACCTCTACTCCGCCACGCACCCGTCCACCGTCGAGCGGATGGCCGCCGCCCGCGCCCACGCCAGGGAGGCCGGCCGATGAGCCGTACGCTGCTGATCACCAACGACTTCCCGCCCCGCCCGGGCGGCATCCAGTCCTTCGTGCACAACCTCGCGGTGCGCCAGCCCGCCGGCTCGGTGGTCGTCTACGCCTCGACCTGGCGCGGCGCGGAGAAGTTCGACGCCGACCAGCCCTTCGAGGTGGTCCGGGAGCGCACCGGCGTGCTGCTGCCCACCCCGCTGGTGGCCCGCCGGGCCGCCCGGCTGGCCCGGGCGTACGACTGCGACACCGTGTGGTTCGGCGCGGCGGCCCCCCTCGGGCTGCTCGCCGCCGGCCTGCGGCGCCGGGCGGGCATCCGCCGGGCGGTGGCGCAGACCCACGGCCACGAGGTCGGCTGGGCCGCGCTGCCGGGTGCCCGGGCCGCGCTGCGCCGGATCGGTCGCGGCGTGGATGTGACCACCTACCTGGGCGAGTACACCAGGGTGCGGCTGGAGCGGGCGTTGCACGGGGTGACCGAGCTGCACCGGCTCGCGCCCGGGGTGGACGTGGACACCTACCACCCTTCCATCGACGGCGAACCGGTGCGGCGTCGGCTCGGCCTGGCCGACCGCCCGGTGGTGGTCTGCGTCTCCCGGCTGGTGCCGCGCAAGGGCCAGGACGTGCTGATCCGGGCGATGCCCGAGATCCGCCGGCGGGTGCCGGACGCCGCGCTGCTGGTGGTCGGCGGCGGGCCCTACCGGGCCACGCTGGAGAAGCTGGCACGCCAGGCGGGGGTCGAGCGGGACGTGGTATTCACCGGCTCGGTGCCGTCCGCCGAACTGCCCGCCCACTACGCCGCCGGCGACGTCTACGCGATGCCGTGCCGCACCCGCAACCGGGGGCTGGACGTCGAGGGGCTCGGGATCGTCTACCTGGAGGCCTCCGCGACCGGCCTGCCGGTGGTGGCCGGCGACTCCGGCGGCGCGCCGGACGCCGTACGCGAGGGCGAGACCGGGTTTGTGGTGCGCGGCCGGGACGTCGCCCAGCTCGCCGACCGGGTGGCCACGCTGCTCGCCGACCGGGACCTGGCCCGCCAGTTCGGCGCGGCCGGTCGCGCATGGGTGGAGCGGGAGTGGCGCTGGGAGACCCAGGCGCGGCGGATGGCCGCCCTGCTGGCCGGCTGACGCCCTCTCGACCGGGCGTGCGTCAGCCCGGCTGGTGCCGTCTACTGGCCGGCTGGTGCCGTCTGCTGGCCGGTATGGTGCCCGCCTGGCGGGGCGCCGGGTGTGCCCGGCTGCACGCTGTCGAGCTGCCCCGTCTGTGAGACCAAGGGTTTTGCCGTCCCGTCCCAGGACCGGTCGGTGCCACCGTCGCACGCCTACGGGCGCCCTGCCCCCCTCTGCTGCCCCACCCCGTGGGGCAGGTCGACAGTGATGGAACGGAACCCTGCCGGGTGCCCCGCCCGGTGGGGCAGGTCGACAGCGGCCAGGACGGTGCCCCCTGCCGCACGCGGTCGAGCAGGGCGACAGTGGTCGGGGTGGGTGCGGTGCGCTGCCCGGGTGTCCCGCCCGGTGGGGCAGGTCGACAGCGGCCGGAAGGGGCGTCGCCGGTGGGGTGGCCGGCGGTCAGCGGAGGCGTTCGAGGAGGCGCTCGGCCGAGTCCGGGCGGCCGAAGTGCCAGCCCTGCGCGGCGTCGCAGCCGATCGCCCGCAGCCGCTCCGCCTGCCCGGCGGTCTCCACGCCCTCGGCGGTGACGGTCAGGTCCAGCGCGTGTGCCAGGGACACGAGCGAGGCGAGGATCCGCTCGTCGGCCCGGCTCTCCGGCGCGCGCAGCCCGGCCACGAACTGGCCGGCCACCTTCAGCTCGGTTACCGGCAGGTCCCGCAGGTACGCCAGGTTGCAGTAGCCGGTGCCGAAGTCGTCGATGGCGATCCGGACGCCGAGGTCGGCCAGCACCCGCAGCGCCCGGACGGGCTCCTCGGCGGTGCTCATCATGGTGCTCTCGGTGATCTCCAGCTGAAGCCGCTCCGGCGGCAGGCCGGTGCGCCGCAGCAGTCCGCGGACCTCCTGGACCAGGCCGGGGCGGCGGACCTGCCGTACCGCGAGGTTGACGCTGACGAACGGCGCCGTCGCGACTCCGGCGGACCAGCTACCCGCCTGCCGGCAGGCCTCGGCCAGCACCCACCCGCCGAGCGGGACGATGAGCCCCGTCTCCTCGGCCAGGCCGATGAAGCTGTCCGGTCGCAGGACGCCCAGCTCCGGGTGACGCCAGCGCACCAGCGCCTCCACGCCGACCACCCGGCCGTCGCGCAGCGAGGTCAGCGGCTGGTAGTCGAGGTAGAACTCGCCCCGCTCCAGGGCGGCCGGGATGGCCGCGGAGAGCGCGTACCGGGCCAGCTCCCGGCGGTCGCGGTCGGCGTCGTAGAGCGCCCAGCGGGCGCCGCCGGCGGCCTTCGCCCAGTGCAGGGTGCTGTCGGCCGCCCGCATGAGGTCACCGGGGGAGGTGCCGGCGACCTGCCGCTCCACGATGCCGATGCTCGCCGACACGCACAGCTCGTGCCCGTCCACCAGCACCGGCTCCCGCACCGCGGCCAGCGCCGCCTCCGCCACGGCGACGACGTCGCCGGTGCCGGTGGTGCGCTCGACCAGGACGACGAACTCGTCGCCGCCGAGCCGGGCCACCAGGTGCCCGTCGACGGCCCGGCGGAGCCGGTCGGCAACGGTGGCCAGCAGCCCGTCGCCGACCTGGTGCCCGTGCGAGTCGTTGACCACCTTGAACCGGTCCAGGTCCAGGAAGCAGACCCCGACGCGCTCCCCGCCCTGGCCGGGGGAGTCGATCGCGGCGCTCAGGCGCTCGGTGAACAGCGCGCGGTTGGGCAGGTCGGTCAGCGGATCATGGGTCGCCTGGTGGCGGAAGCGGGCTTCGCTGGCGCGCAGCGCCCGCTCCGCCTGCGCCCGGGCGGTCATCGCGGCCCGCCGGATCGACTCCTGCTCGTCCAGCGTCCGGTCCCGCAACGCCCGGGAGTACCCGATGGACACCGCGGCCAGCAGCCGGGCCAGCCGGTCCCCGACCTCCTCGCCGACCAGCCCGAGGTCGCGGGCCAGCCGGAGCTGGACGACCTCGACCGTACGCCCCAGCGCCTCGGGCGACGCGATGTGCGCGGCCACCAGTTCCGTGCCGACGCGGTGCCCGACCCGCAGGTCGAACGGGTCGGACAGCAGTGCCGCCGCGAGCTGGTCGGTGAGGCGTTGCAGCAGCGCCTCCAGCTGTGCCTGGGTCATCGGCAGGTAACTGGTGCCGGAGACGGCCTTGGCCCACGCCCGGGCGAACGCTCCCGGGCGCGACGGGTGCCGCACGGTCGTCCCGGGCGGCACGGCGAGGGCCGCGGCCCCCGGCGGCTCACCCATCGAGCCGCCCGACGCCGCCGATGAAGGCCGCCCGCTCGGCGTCCTCGGCGCTGTCGGCGGACTCCGGGCGCCACTGCGGCACCCAGACCACGCCGGGCTCGACCAGCTCGAAGCCGTCGAAGAACGCGGTCAGCTCGCCCCGGCCGCGGATCCACAGAGGATTGTCGGTGCGCCGGTAGACGCGCTCGGCGTCGGCCCGCTCCTCGTCGCCGCGGCCGTCGGCGCTGGCCTGCGAGAGCACCAGGTAGCTGCCCGGCGCCAGCGCCTGGCGCAGCGTCCGCAGCAGCTCGGCCGGCCGGTCGTCGTCGGAGACGAAGTGCAGCACCGCCACGATCATCACCGCGATCGGCCGGTCGAAGTCGAGCAGCCGGCGGACCTCGGGGTGGGCGACGATGCGCTCGGCATGACGCAGGTCCTCCTGCACCACCGCGGCGCGGTCGTTGCCGTCGAGGATCTCCCGGCTGTGGGCCACCGCCACCGGGTCCACGTCGACGTAGACGACCCGGGCGTCGGGAGCCTCGCGCTGGGCGATCTCGTGCACGTTGCCGACGGTGGGGATGCCCGAGCCGATGTCCAGGAACTGCCGGACGCCGGCGTCGAGGAGGAACTGCACCGCCCGGCGCAGAAAGGCCCGGTTGGCCTGTGCCATCAGCGGCGCCTCCGGCACGGCGGCCACCATCGCCTGGGCCGCCGCCCGGTCCACCGCGAAGTTGTGCGAGCCGCCGAGGTAGTAGTCGTACATGCGGGCCACGCTGGGGCGCTCGATGTCGATCTCGTCGGGTGCCCAGTCCGGCCGCTGCATGCGCTCACCCCTCGTGTCGGCGGTGCGGACGCCGTTGCCCGCGCCGGTATTCTGCCGGTTGCCCGGCGGGGAGACCATAGCGCGCCGCCCCGCAAGGTGACGACGTCGGTCGATGCGCCGACAGGCCCGCGCCGGCGGGCGCGGGCCTGTCGGTGGTGCGTCACCGGGCTCCCCGGAGGGAACCGTTCAGAACTTCGGGGCGTCCGGAGCCTCGAGCAGGCCCAGCCGCAGCGCGGTCATCAGCGCCTGCGCCCGGTTGGCCGCGCCCAGCTTCTCGTAGAGCTTCGAGATGTGGGTCTTGGCGGTGGACTCGCTGACGAAGAGCTGCTTGGCGATGCCCGCCACGCTCATCCCGTCGGCGAGCAGCCGCAGCACCTGGCCCTCGCGGGGGGACAACTGCGGCCCGGACGGGGCCAGCCGGCGCTTCATCGCCTCGGCCAGGTCGGCGGCGGTGAAGGCGCTGGGGGAGGAGGCGGCGTGCCGGGCGGCGGCGACGACCTCGTCGGCCGGCGCGGTCTTGGGCACGAAGGCGCTCGCCCCGGCCTCCAGGGCACCGAAGAGCTGGTCGTCGCCGGCGTACATGGTGAGCACGACGATGCCCATCGAGGCGCTCGACTTGCGCAGCGCCCGGGTGGCCTCCAGGCCGCTGCCGTCGGGCAGCCGCAGGTCCATGATCACCACATCCGGCTGCAGCGCACCGGCCTGGCGTACGCCCTCCGCCGCCGTGGCGGCCTCGCCGACGACCTCGAACTGCCGGTCACGCTCGAACGCGTGCCGCAGGCCCTTGCGGATCAGGTCGTGATCGTCGACAAGGAGGACCTTGGTACGGGTCGCCGGTGTCGGACTTGTGGTCATCCTCGGGTTACTCCCCTTCTGCTGCCGCTACGCTACCGCGCACGTTATCGCGCCGGGGCGACGAGCCGAGCACCACCGCGACGGTCGTGCCGCTCGGTTGCCGCGGCCTGATCTCCAACCGGCCCCGGATACGTTCCGCCCTCTCGGCCATGATCGCAAGACCGTAGTGCCCGTCCGAGCGCTGGTCAGCAATCCCCTGACCGTCATCCGACACTTCGATCTGGGCGTACGGGGGGTCGACCTCGCAGGTGACCCACAGATTCGCGGCTCCGGCGTGCTTGCGCGCGTTGGTGACCGCCTCCTGGGCGATGCGCAGCAACTCGGCCTCGGTGGCGGCCGGCAGCCGGGCGGTGGACTCGTCCAGGGACAGGTGGACCCGCAGTCCGCCGGAGGCGCCGACGGTGCGGGCGTACTCGGCGATCGCGGCGGCCAGCCCGCCGTGCCGGTCGACCTCGCTGCGCAGCTCGAACAGGCTCAGCCGCAGCTCGGTGATCACCCGGGTCACCTCGTGGCGCAGCGCGCGCAGGCTCTCGGCGGTCTCCTCGGTGTCGTCGTGCACGGTGGCGAGGGCGTTGTCGATGCCGTAGCCGACCATCACCAGTTCCTGTGCCACCCCGTCGTGGATCTCCCGGGCCAGCCGCTGCCGCTCCTCGTTGGTGGCCAGCGAGCGGACCTCGTCGAAGAGCAGCGCCGCCTCCAGCCGGAGCGCGGCCGGGCGGGTCAGCCCGGTCACCCGGGACACCACCCCGGCCGGGTACGCCTGCGCCGCGTCCGCCTCCAGCACCACCAGGCCGACCGTGCGCACCCCGGCCACCAGCGGCACGATCAGCGCGGAGACCTCGCCGCCCCGGTGCGACCGGGCCTGCGAGCGGGCGGCGGTGTGCGGCTGCTGGCTGGCCCACGCGTCGGCGATCGCCGAATCCGCGTCCAGCGTCGTCTCCCAGTCCACCCGGTCCACGCCCACCTGGGCAAGCACCACGAGCCGGCCGCCGCCGCTGGCCGACAGCACCGCCGCCCGGTCCGCCCGCGCCACCGCGCGCAGCTCCTCGAGCAGGTGCTCGGAGATGCCGCCCGGGTCGAGGGTGGCCCCGGGCAGCTGCCGCGCCACCGTGCGCAGCTGGGTGAGCAGCCGGGTCGCCTCGGCGTACGGCTGGGGTTTGCCATCGTTGCGGACCTGCATCAGCCGGTGCAGGGTGCCGGCCGCGTAGAGGCCGAGCCCGGCCAGGATCAGCCACTGGGCGCAGACCGCGAGGTAGCCGAGCTGGCCGATCTGCCGGCCGCCGTCGACCCCGGTGAGCGCGCCGGCCACCAGCAGGGTCGCCGCGGTGACCGCCAGCAGGGCGGCGCCCTCGGCGAACCGGCGGCGCAGCGCGGTGACGGTCACCGGGACCGCCAGGTAGGGCAGCACCGCGGAGGCGCCCAGCCCGCCGACGTCCCCCCCGATGGTCGCGACGGCGGCGACCTGGCTCGCGGCCAGCCCCAGCACCACCACCTCGGCCACCCGGCTGAGCGGGCCGACCAGCCGGTGCTCGGGCGCCAGCAGCGCGGGCAGCCCGGCGGCGGCGAGCAGCGCCACCCACCAGAGCTGGGTGACGTCGCGCGTGGCGAACACGGTCAGGACGGCGACGAGCGCCAGCATGACCACGCGCGCCGCGGCGGCGAGGGGATGCGGCTGGGGCCGGGTGGGCGTCGAGGCGGGCACGTGACGGATGGTAGTCAGCGCCGGTAGATGTCGGCGATCTCCGCCGCGTACGACTTGTGCACGACCTGGCGCTTGACCTTCAGCGACGGCGTCAGCTCGCCGGTCGCCTCGGTGAAGTCGCGGGGCAGGATCCGGAACACCTTGATCGCCTCGGCCTTGGAGACCGCCTGGTTGGCGGTGTCGATCGCGCTCTGGATCTCCGCCCGCAGCCCCTCGTGCTCGCGTAGCTTCTCGACCGGGGTGTCCGCCGGCAGCCCCGCGGCGGACAGCCACCGCGGCAGCGCCTCCTCGTCGAGGGTGACCAGCGCGGCGATGAACGGCTGCCGGTCGCCGACGACCAGGCACTGGCTGACCAGCGGGTGCGCCCGCACCTGGTCCTCCAGCACGGCCGGGGCGACGTTCTTGCCGCCGGCCGTCACGATGATCTCCTTCTTCCGGCCGGTGATGCTCAGGAAGCCGTCGGCGTCGAGGTGGCCCAGGTCGCCGGTGCGGAACCAGCCGTCCGGGCTGAGCACCTCGGCGGTCGCCTCCTCGTTGCCCCAGTAGCCGCGGAAGACCAGGTCGCCGGAGATCAGGATCTCCCCGTCGTCGTCGATCCGGATCGTCACGCCCGGCAGCGGCCGGCCGACCGAGCCGATCCGGGTGGCGTCGGGCAGGTTCGCGGCGGCGGCGGGGGAGGTCTCGGTCAGGCCGTACCCCTCGCAGACGCTGACGCCGATGCCGCGGAAGAAGTGGCCCAGCCGGGCGCCGAGCGGGGCGCCGCCGGAGATGGCGTCGCGGCACCGGCCGCCGAGCGCCGCCCGCAGCTTGCGGTAGACCAGCCGGTCGAAGAGCGCGTGCTGCACGCGCAGCGCCAGGCCGGGGCCGCCGGCGGTCTCCAGGGCCTCGCTGTACGCGATGGCGACCTGCTCGGCACGGGCGAAGATCCTGCCCTTGCCGTCCGCCTCGGCCTTCTGCTTGGCCCCGTTGTAGACCTTCTCGAACACCCGGGGCACCGAGAGCACGAAGGTGGGGCGGAAGTCCTGCAGCTCGGCGACCAGGTTCCTGGTGTCCGCGCAGTGCCGCATGGTGGCCCGCGCCTGGACCACGCCGATCTGGATCAGCCGGGCGAAGGCGTGCGCCAGCGGGAGGAAGAGCAGGGTCGACGCGCCGGGCCGGAAGAGGTTCGGCAGCACCGGCACCGCGTTGGCGATGTCGGCGTACATGTTCCGGTGGGTGAGGACGCAGCCCTTGGGGCGGCCGGTGGTGCCGCTGGTGTAGATGACGGTGGCGAGGTCGTCGGCGCGCACGGCGGCGCGCCGCCGGTCGATCTCGGCCGGGTCGACCGACGCGCCGGAACGGACCAGGTCGTCCACCGCGCCGAGGTCGATCTGCCAGACGTGCCGCAGCTCGGGCAGCCGGTCCCGCAGGCCCGCGACCAGGGTGGCGTGGGCGTTGCTCTCCACCACGCAGGCCACCGCGCCGGAGTCGGCGAGGATCCACGCGGCCTGCTCGGCGCTGGAGGTCTCGTAGATCGGCACGGTGACCGCGCCGGCCGCCCAGATCGCGTAGTCCAGCAGGGTCCACTCGTAGCGGGTGCGGCTCATCAGGCCGACCCTTTCGCCGGGCCGGACGCCGGCGGCGACCAGGCCCCGGGCCGCCGCGACGACCTCGTCGCGGAACTGCCGGCAGGTGACGTCGGCCCAGGCCGTCCCGCCGTCCGCCGCCCCGCTCGGGCGGACGAACTGGACCGCGTCCGGGGCGACCTCGGCGTTGTCCCAGACCGGATCGGTGAGGTTGGCCGCGTCGCCGACGGTGACGATCGGCGGGACGGAGAACTCGCGCACCTGCACTCCTCGTGCTCACTGGCCGTGCCGGCCACCACCACGGGGCGGCTCTGTCGAAACCTACCCGCCTCGGCGGGCGGGCAGAATAGGCAGGTAGCCCCGGTGCTCCCCGCGTCCGCGCGGGACACGCCCCCGGTGCGGGCGGGGGGCGGCGCGGCGTACGCGCGCCCGGCGCCGGGTAGCCTCCCCCCATGGCGGACTCCTCCACCCAGTCGATCGTCGTCGGCGCGCCACCGGAACGGGTGGCGGCGGTCGTCTGCGACTTCCCGAGCTACCCCGAGTGGACCGAAGCGGTGCGGCGGGCGGAGGTGATCGAGGAGTACGAGGACGGCTACGCCAGCCAGGTCCGGTTCGTCATCGACGCCGGGGTGATGGCCGACGAGTACGTGCTGGCCTACGAGTACGCCGAGGACCTCTCCCGGATCGAGTGGCACCTGGTGGCGCCCTCGAAGATGCAGAAGTCCCAGCGCGGCTCGTACGACCTGGTGGGGAACCAGGACGGCACGACGACGGTGACCTACACCCTTGAGGTCGAGCTCTCGGTCGGGATGCTCGGCATGTTCCGCCGCAAGGCGGAGAAAATGGTCATGGATACCGCGTTGAAGCAGCTCAAGCGCCGGGTAGAAGCACGCGGTGCGGCGCAGTGACGCGTCCGGCGGCAGGGTAGAGGAGCCGACCATGGGTGCAACGGATCCGGGTTCGGCCCGGGAAGAGGCGGAACGGCTGGTCGCCACGCTGCTGGCCGGCGCGCGCCTCGCGACGTCCGGCTCCGGGACGGGCCCGTGGGGTCCGCTCGGTGGGATCGTGTCGGGTGTCCTCGGTCACAGCGCCGCCCCGGATGGGTCGACCGGGGGCCCCGGGGGCGGCTTCGCCACCGGCGGGCCGGAATGCTGCGTCTGCCCGGTCTGTCGGGGCATCGCCGCGTTGCGCGATCCGAGTCCGGAGTTCGCCGAGCGCCTCGCCACGGGCGCCGGCGACCTGGCCGCCGGTGTGGCCAGCCTGCTGCGCGCGTTCGCCCCGCCGGAACCCCCCGCCGACCCGACCGCCGCAGCGGCGTCGACCGCCGAACCGGATGGCGCGGACGACCACGTCTGGCGCGAGGCCACCCGTAGCGGGCATGATTCTCAGCCGGCAGCGGAGCGGGACGTCTGGTCCGCCGCCACCCGGGCGGAGGACGTGGCCGTCCCGGCCGCCGCACCGCCCGTCGACGCCGCCGGGCCGGCCGTCGCGGCGACCGTGCGGACGTCCGCCGACCGTCCCGTGGTGCCCGCGACGCGGGCACCCGGCGACGCAGGCGAGCACCCACCAGGCGACGCGGCCTGACCATCGCACATCCCGATCACGCGCCGGTCGTCCGGCGGCGCGGGCGCGGGCAGCACAGCAGAGGGGAGTGGCAGCGGTGACGCTGACCATCGGAGTCGACGTCGGTGGCACGAAGGTGGCCGGTGGTGTCGTGGACGCCGCCGGCACGGTCCTCGTGCAGGCCCGACGGGACACCCCCGCCGACGACGTCGCCAAGACCCGGGACGTCATCATCGAACTGGTCACCGAGTTGGCCGTCGGGCGGTCGATCGAGGCGGTCGGCATCGGCGCGGCAGGCTGGATCGACGCCGGCCGTTCCACCGTACTGTTCGCCCCGAACCTCGCCTGGCGAGACGAGCCGCTGCGGGACTACGTCAGCGCCGCGACCGGCCTGCCGGTGATCGTGGAGAACGACGCCAACGTCGCGGCCTGGGCGGAGTTCCGCCACGGCGCGGCCCGGGACGCCGACGACTCGATGGTCATGTTCACCATCGGCACCGGCGTCGGCGGCGGCATCGTGCTCGGCGGGGAACTGCTGCGCGGCGCCAACGGCATCGCCGCCGAGCTGGGCCACATGCTCACCGTGCCCGACGGCCACCAGTGCGGCTGCGGCCGGCTCGGCTGCATCGAGCAGTATGCGAGCGGCAGCGCCCTGGTGCGGTTCGCCCGCGCGGCCGCCCGGCAGGAGCCGCACCGCGCCGTGGCCCTGCTGGAGCTGTCCGGCGGCGACGCCGAGGCGATCACCGGGCGCATGGTGACCGCCGCGGCGCAGGGCGGCGACCCGGTCGCCACCGAGTCGTTCGCGCAGGTCGGGCGCTGGCTCGGCACCAGCCTCGCCGACATGGCGCAGATCCTCGACCCGCAGGTCCTCGTCGTCGGCGGCGGCGTGATCGACGCCGGTGACCTGCTGCTCGGCCCGACCCGCCGGTCGTTCACCGACGCGCTCGCCCAGCGCAGCCGGCTTCCGGTGGCCGAGATCCGCCCGGCCGAGCTGGGCAACACCGCCGGCGTCATCGGCGCGGCCGACCTGGCCCGCCGGATCTGAGGCGGGCCGTGACGCAGAGCCCGGGCGTGCCGCTGCGCGTCGTGTCGTACAACATCCACGGTCAGCGGGACGACACGGCCGCGCTGGCGGCGGTGGTCCGCGCCGCCCGGCCGGACGTGGTGGTCGTGCAGGAGGGGCCGCGCCGGTTCCGGTGGCGGCAGAAGTCGGCCGCGCTGGCCGAGTCGTTCGGCCTGGTGGTGGCCGCCGGCGGGCTGCCCGCGCTGGGCAACCTGCTGCTGACCAGCCTGCGGGTGCGGGTGCTGGACACCCGGTGCCGACGCTTCCCGCTCACCCCCGGCCGGCACCTGCGCGGCGCCGCGTACGCCGAGTGCGTGGTCGCCGGTGGCGCCCGGTTCACCGTGGCCGGCTCGCACCTGTCCACCGACCCGGCCGAGCGGCCCGGGCAGGCCGCGCTGTTCAAACGCGACCTCGACGCCGCCACCACGCCGGTGATCGCCGCGGCCGACCTGAACGAGGGGCCGGACGGCCCGGCGTGGGCCACCGTGGCGGGCGGGCTGACCGACGCCGCCGTGGCGATGGACCGGGCCGACCGGCTCACCTACTCGTGCGCGAGCCCCCGGCGGCGGATCGACGCCCTCTTCGTCGACCCGCGCGTCACGGTGGTCGACTACGACGTGGTCGACACCCCGCAGACCCGCCGGGCCAGCGACCACTTCCCGGTCCTCGTCGACCTGCTGCTGCCCGGGGCCGGCTGACCGCGTCCGCGCCCCGGGGCTGGACATCCCGCTCCGTTGTGGAGAGGATGCTGCGCGACCCCGGCCCTCGTGCCGCACAAAAGGAGATCCCGGTGTCCACCTCCACCGATCACGGCCGGCCCGACCCGGAGGCGAGCACGCTCGCCCTGACCCGCGACGGCCGGCCGGTCTCCGACCGGGGCGACACCGTCTGCGTCATCGGCGCGGGGGCCAGCGGGCTCGTCGCCGTCAAGAACCTGAAGGAACACGGGTTCGGCGTCGACTGCTACGAGCGGGAGACCGGCGTCGGCGGGGCCTGGAACTGGCGGCACGACCGCAGCCCGGTGTACGCGAGCACACACCTGATCTCGTCCCGGCCGTTCACCCAGTTCCCCGACTTCCCGATGCCCGACGACTGGCCCGACTACCCGCACCACAGCCAGCTCCTGTCGTATCTGGAGCGGTACGCCGACCACTTCGACCTGCGGGCGCACGTCTGGTTCGGCACGGAGGTCGTCCGGGTGGAGCCGGCCGAGGGCGACCGCTGGGACGTGACCACCCGCAGCACGGGCGGCTACGGCCCGGAGCGCACCTCCCGCTACGCGGCGGTGGTGGTCGCCAACGGGCACAACTGGTCGCCGAAGCTGCCCCGCTACGAGGGGTTGGAGGAGTTCCGGGGCGAGGTCGTGCACGCCTCGTCCTACAAGGACCCGGCGCAGCTACGCGGCAAGCGGGTGCTCGTGGTCGGCGCCGGCAACACCGGCTGCGACATCGCCGTCGAGGCCGCCCAGCAGGCGTCGCGCTGCTGGCACTCCACCCGCCGAGGCTACTGGTACGCCCCGAAGTACGTCCTCGGCCGCCCGGCGGACCAGGTCAACGACGCGCTGCTGGCGCTGCGGGTGCCGCTGCGGGTGCGGCAGTGGCTCTACCACTGGACGCTGCGGCTGACCGTGGGCGACCTGACCCGGTTCGGCCTGCCGAAGCCCGACCACCGGGTGTACGAGACGCACCCGATCGCCAACAGCCAGCTCGTCTACTACGTGGGCCACGGCGGGATCTCCCCGGTGCCGGACGTCGCCCGCTTCCACCCGTACGCCGTGGAGCTGTCCGACGGCCGGGAGATCGACCCGGAGCTGGTCGTCTTCGCCACCGGCTACCTGCCGCGCTTCGAGTTCCTCGACCCCAAGGTGCTCGGCGACGACGCGGGGACGGGCCGGCCCAGGCTCTGGCTCAACGCCTTCGCCCCCGGCCATCCGACGCTCGCCGTCGCCGGGCTGGTGCAGCCGGACTCGGGTGTCTTCCCGCTGTCGCACTGGCAGACGGTGCTCTTCGCCCGGCTGCTGCGGATGCGCCTGACCCGTCCCGACCGGGCGGCGGCCTTCGCCGCCCGGGTGACGGCGAAGGCGGGGGAGCGCTACGCGGGCCCCGTCAAGGACAGCAGCCGGCACTGGTTCGAGGTCGGTCACGCCGACTACCTGCGCGCCGTCCAGCGCGCCCTGCGCGACCTGGAGGGTGCCCGATGAGTGCAGCAGTGAGTCAGCAGGTGCGGGTCATGCGGGGGCGGGAGTGGGCGCGCCCGGTCCGCCCGGTCCGGCGTGAGGTGCTCGGCGTGGCGCCCGAGCTGGAGGAGGGGCGACCGCCGCTGCTGTTCGTGCCGGGCTTCGGGCACGGCGCGTGGGCGTTCGCCGAGCACTGGCTGGGCCACGCCGCGTCCCGGGGCTTCCCGGCGTACGCGCTGAGCCTGCGTGGGCACGGCGGCAGCGGCCCGGCGCCGGAGGCGACGCTGCGGGCGTACGCCCACGACGTGGCGCAGGCGGCGGCGGGCCTGCCGCGCCAGGCGGTGCTGGTGGGGCACGGCGCCGGGGCCCTGGTGGTCGCGCACGCGCTGGCCCGCTACCCGGCCCGGGCGGGCGTGCTGGTCGCGCCGGTGCTCGGCGGCTGGGCGACGTTCGGCGCCGCGCTGCGCCGCAATCCGCTCGGCACGCTGCCGGCGGTGTTCGGCGGGCCGCTGCGCCTGCACCGCCGCCAGCTGTTCAGCCGGGAACTGCCCGAGGCCGAGGCCCGGCGGTACGCGGCCCGGCTGGGGCGGGCGAGCCGACGGGCCCAGTGGCAGCTGCTGACCGGGCGGAACGCGGAGCCCGCGGTGGGCGACCCGCCGGTGCTGGTGCTCGGCAGCCCGGACGACCGGGTGGTTCCGGCGGCGGCGCTGACCCGGGCGGCCCGGCGGTACGGCTCGGCGCCGCTGCTCTTCCCCGGCATGGGGCACGACATGATGCTCGACGCCCGGTGGCGGGAGCCGGTCGACGCGATCCTGGACTGGCTGGCGAAGGACCCCGCCCCGGACAGCCGGCCCTGACTCCGGGCCCTCACTCTGGGCCCTGGCTCCCGGCCCCGGCCTCCGGCGTCAGTCGGCGGCGCCCAGCCGGGTGAGCAGCGAGCCGCTCTCGTCCAGCGCCGAGAGGTAGGAGCGGGCCCAGGCCCGGATGTCGTGCCGGTGCAGGTGCGCCCGCATGGCCCGCATCCGCGCGCCGACGTCGTCGGGGCTCGCCCGCAGCGCCGAGAGCAGCCCCTGCTTGAGCCCCTCCAGGTCGTGCGGGTTGACCAGGTACGCCTGCGGCAGCTCGGCGGCGGCGCCGGCGAACTCGCTGAGCAGCAGGGCGCCCGCGTCGTCGACCCGGGCGGCCACGTACTCCTTGGCGACGAGGTTCATCCCGTCCCGCAGCGGGGTCACCGCCATCACGTCGGCGACCCGGTAGAGGGCGGCCAGCTCGGCGCGGTCGAACGGCTGGGTCAGGTAGTGGATCGCCGGCTCGCCGACCCGGCCGAACTCGCCGTTGATCCGCCCGACCTCGCGTTCCACCCGCTCGCGGAGGATCTGGTACTGCCCGACCCGTTCCCGGCTCGGCACCGCCACCTGCACCAGCACGGTGTCGCGCACCTTGACGTGCCCGGCGGCGAGCAGCTCGCTGTACGCCTTGAGCCGCTGCTCGATGCCCTTGGTGTAGTCCATCCGGTCGACGCTGAGGATCACCTGCTCGGGGCTGCCGAGATCGTGGCGCAGCCGGCGGGCCCGGTCGGCCACGTCGGGCCGGGCGGCGAGCGCGGCCATCTCGACGGTGTCGATGGAGACGGGGAACGCGCCGATCCGGACCACCCGGTCGTCGACGGCGATCCGCCGGTCGGTGGCGGGGACCTGGAGCACCTTGGCCACCAGTTGGGCGAAGTTGTGCGCGGCCTGGGCCCGCTGGAAGCCGACCAGGTCGGCGCCGAGCATGCCGCGCAGCAGCTCGGCGCGGCGGGGGAGCTGCATGAACAGCTCGGGCGGCGGGAACGGCACGTGCAGGAAGAAGCCGATCCGCAGGTCCGGCCGGAGCGCCCGGAGCAGGCCGGGCACCAGTTGGAGGTGGTAGTCCTGCACCCAGACCATCGCGCCGGGCTCGGCCACCTGGGCGGTCGACTCGGCGAACCGCTGGTTGACCCGCTGGTACGCCTCCCACCAGCGCCGGTGGTGCTCCGGTTGCTCCACGGAGTCGTGGTAGAGCGGCCACAGGGTGGCGTTGGCGAAGCCCTCGTAGTGGTCGCGTAGCTCGTCGCCGCTGAGCGGTACGGCGTGCATCCGCACGCCGTCCACGTCGGGCACGGCGGGTGCCGGCCCCGTGCCGCCGGCCCAGCCCACCCAGGTCGCCGGGGTGTGCCGCAGCAGGGGGTGCAGGGCGCTGACCAGGCCGCCGGGGCTGCGGCGCCACTCGCACGCGCCGTCCGGGGCCGCGCCGTCGTCGATGGGTAGGCGGTTGGCGACCACCACGAGGGAACTCTGTCGCATATCGGGCATTCCGATCCGCAGAGGAGTGACCGCCGCAAGGGAGGAACAACCGGGCAGTCAGTGAGGGAAGTGACGGACAGCGGTATTCCTGCTGACAGTAAGTTACACCACTGTCACGACCGTGGCGTGGGCGGCGGTCGTCCCGGCATGCGGGCGCGAGTCCCGCCCGGCCGGGGCGGTCAGACGACCGCGCCGTCGTCCGGGTCGTGGTCCTCGTCGCCGCCGGGGCGCAGCCGCCAGATCAACGCGACGAAGCCGGCGAGGATGCCGGTGAAGCCGAACAGGTTGACGACCGAGGGGTCGGCCACCGGGAAGATCGACGGGAACAGGAACAGCACGAAGCCGACCACGATCGCCAGGACGCCGACCACCGTGTACTTGGAGAAGCGCGGCAGGGGCGGGGGCGGCGGCGGGGTGTAGCGCTCGTCGTCCGCCTCGTCGTCGGGCAGGTCCGCGCCGAAGGTGTCCAGCCCGTCCAGCAGCGAGGGCTCGTCCTGGCGGCCCCGGCCGACGGAGATCCCCGAGACGTCCGCGGCGTACGGCAGCCGGCGCACGTCGGTGGCGGTCGGCCCCGCGGGCTCGTCCGGCGCGGCGAGGGTCACCGGGCCCGTGGCGGGCCCCGGCGGGTCGTCCACGTCCTCCGCGGCGGGCCACGGGTTGTCGCCCGGTGCGGGGGTGGTGTGGAAACCGGCGACGATCCGGGCCCACTCGGCGTCGATGTCCGGCTCCGCGTCGCGGGACCGGTCGGTGGCCGTCTCGTCGGCGAGCTGGGTCAGGTAGTCCCGCGCGGTGGTCAGGTGCGACCGGTCGACGTAGAGCCGGTCGACGGGGCGGGCGGGGACGGTGGTGGTGCGGGTGACCGGGTTCAGGTCGGCCGAGGGTTGGAGGTAGGCCGCGATCCCGCCGGCGGCGAGGACGTCGAGCAGGTGCTCGCCGACGCGCGGATCCACGTCGCCGGCGACGGCGTACTCGCTCGCGTCGAGCCCGTTGTCCCGCCGTCCCCGGCGGGCCCCACCCGCTGACACCGGACATCCTCCTCATCACGCGCCCGCGGCGCGGTCGCCTGAGCCCCCTCGGCGCCGCCCCGGGCGCCGTGCCTTGAATCGTGACACGTCGGGACCCGGTTCCGGGAGTGCGTTGTGGCGTGCCGCTCCCGGTTCGTAGGCTCATCCCTGACGTCGCCTGCCCGCCGGGAGCGCCCGCGTGGGTCGTCGGGCCCGCCCGGCGACCCGGTCCGCCCCGGCGGCGCGGGTGTCGCGACCCCTCCGGAAGAAGGACACCGGTGCTGTACTGGCTGATGAAGTACATCATCCTCGGCCCGTGGCTGAGGCTGATCTTCCGCCCACAGGTCGAGGGGCTGCACCACGTGCCCGACACGGGTCCGGTGATCCTCGCCAGCAACCACCTGTCGTTCTCCGACTCGATCTTCACGCCGTTGATCGTCAAGCGAAAAGTGACATTCATCGCCAAAGCCGAATACTTCACCGGCAAGGGCATCAAGGGCTGGCTGACGAAGATGTTCTTCGTCGGCTCCGGCACCATCCCCGTCGACCGCTCCGGCGGCCGGGCGGCCAGGGCGGCGCTGGACACCCAGCTGCAGGTGCTGCGCGCCGGCGGCATCGCCGGCATCTACCCCGAGGGCACCCGCTCGCCCGACGGGCGGCTCTACCGCGGCAAGACCGGGGTGGCCCGGTTGGCCCTGGAGAGCGGCGCCCCGGTGATCCCGATGGCGATGCTCAACGCCGACGAGATCCAGCCGCCCGGCAAGCTGATCCCCAAGATCGCCCGGGTGCGGATCCGGTTCGGCGCGCCGCTCGACTTCTCGCGCTACGCGGGCATGACCGGTGACCGGTTCGTCGAGCGCGCGGTCACCGACGAGATCATGTACGAGCTGATGGAGCTCTCCGGCCGCGAGTACGTCGACATGTACGCCCAGAAGCTGAAGACCCAGCCGGCCGACCCCACCCCCCGGGAACCGGTCGCCGCCTGACGCGCACGCGCCGCGCGGCGGCGGGTCAGCAGGCCAGGGCGGGATCGGCGGGGGCAGCCGGTGGGCGGGTCAGGTCCAGCAGCCCGGGCGCGCCGTTGCGCAGCGCGAAGGCGCGCAGCTCGGCCAGCTCCGGGCGGCTCGCCGTCGGCTCGCCGGCCCGCTCCAGCTCCACGGCCGCGAAGGTGAGGGCCAGCATCCGGTCGGTCACGTCCGGGATGCCGGCGTAGATCTCGGCGCCCGCCAGGTGCAGCTCGGCGGCCCGCCGGTGGTCTCCGTCCGCGGCGGCCAGCGCCCCGGTCACCGTCCGCAGCGCCGCCTCCGACCAGGGCGTACGGTGGCCCACCCGGTCCAGCATCGCGCGCACCCGGGCGGCCGTGTCCCGCCCGGCGAGGCTGGCCGCGTAGGCGGCCGCCGCGATCCACTCGCCGCTGGCCAGGGCGGGCACCGCCGACCAGGAGGTGGCCAGCTCGTCGATCAGCGCCGCCGCCTCGTCGCGGCGCCCCTGCAACGCCCGGCAGAGCGCGCCCATCGCCAGCATCGTCCAGTGCAGCCGGTGGAAGCCGCTGCGCCGGGCGGCGTCGAGCGCGGCAGCGACGTCGTCGGCGGCGGGGTCGGCCGGGGACCGGGCCGGCGGCACCGGCTCGCCCCGCAGGACCAGCAGGCAGGAGCGCAGGCCCCGGACCTGCATGTCCCAGCTTCCCGTGGGGGTGTCCACGAACGCCTCGGCCGCGGTGAGCAGCCGGCCGAAGTCGCCGTCGAACCAGGCCCGCATCGCCTCCGCCGAGTAGCTGGTGGTCAGCGTCTGCCCGCTGGCCGTACGCGCCGGCGACGACGAGAGCAGCGCGTCCGAGCGGAGCCAGTCGCCCTCCTCCCGGACTGCGTACGCCAGGTTCTGGATGGCGCGGGGCAGGGCGATCAGCTGACCGGCGCGGCTGACCTCGACGATGGAGTGCAGCTCGTCCAGGCCCGACCGGTCGCCCGCCTGGTAGCGGGCGGTGGCGGAGGTGATCCGGGCGTTGGTGCGGGTCTCCGTCAGCCCCAGCCGCTCGCCGATCTCCGCCGCCCGGTCCGCCGCGGCGACGGCCGGGTCCCGCTCGTAGTTGAGCATGTGCAGTCGGCCCAGCTCGGCGTAGGCGTCCGCCTTCTGCGGGCTGTCGGGCAGCGGGGCGAAGAGCTGCACGGCCCGGTCCAGGCAGGCCAGCGCGGCGGCCCGGTCGGCGCGCAGCCACGCGGCCTGGCCGAGCAGCGTCCAGGCGCGCGCCGCGCAGGCGTCGTCGCCGTGCGACAGCAGCCGGTCGGCGAGCGCCTGCATCTGCTCCGAGCCGCCGCCGGAGAGGAAGGCGTTGCCGTCCCGGTAGAAGGAGATCTCCGTGCTGAGCAGCTCCAACTGGAGGCGGCCGACCGGGTCGGACTCGTCGGCCAGCCCGAGCGCTCGGCCCGCGTGGCTCGCCGCCACGTCGAGGCTGTGCAGCGCGTACGCCCGCCGGGCCGCCCGGTGCAGCGCCGCGCGGGCGGTGCCGGCGTAGCGGGCGGTGTCCATGCCCAGCGTCCGGGCGATCTCGTGCGCCGCCCAGCGGTGGTGGGCGAGCACCTCCGCCAGGTCGGTGTCCCGGCTCTGCGACAGCGTGTCCAGCCACTCCGCTGTGCGCTCGTGCCGCGCCACCCGTTCGGTGCGGGGCAGCCGCTGATAGCACACGTCGCGCACCAGCACGTGCCGGAACCGGTACTCCGGCTGCCCCGCCATGGTCGAGGCGGCCTGTTCGTGCACGAAGTCGCGCTGCTCCAGCCGGCGCAGCGCGCGTTCCACCGACTCGACGGGCTGCCCGAGGGCGGCGGCCACCGCGCCCGGCCAGAACTGCACGCCCACCACGGCGGCGGCCAGCAGCACCGTGCGCTCCTTGGTGTCGAGCAGGTCGATCCGGTTGGCGATGACGGCGTGCACGCTCTCCGGCATGGGCAGGTCGAGGTGCTTCTCCAGCGACCAGCCCCGCCCGGACTGGCGCAGCGCGCCCTGCTCGATGAGCATCCGCACGTACTCGTGGGCGTAGAGGGGGTTGCCGCCGGCCACCTCCACCAGCGGCGTCAGCATGTCGGCGGAGAACGCCGCCTGGCCGAACATGTGGGCGTACAGCGAGGCGATGCCGGTGTCCCGCAGCGGTGGCAGGGTGATGGTCACCGAGCCCGTGATCGTCCCTGCCCAGCTCGGGTCCCGGTCGACCAGCTCCGGCCGGGCGGTGCAGAGCAGCAGCAGCGGCACGTCCCGGGCGGCGGCGCCGAGCAGCTCCACGAAGCGCAGCATCGCGTCGTCGGCCCAGTGCAGGTCCTCGAAGACCAGCACGGTCGGCCGGCGCGCGGCCAGCGCCAGCAGGAAGCGCCGCCACGCCGACTCGGTCTCCTCGGCCGGCAGCGGGGTGCCCGGCAGGCCGACCAGCGGTCGCAGCGCGTCCACGAGGCGTTCCCGCTCACCCGGGCCGACCAGCTCGCCGACGGCCGAGGCGAGCCGCTGGGCGGCCGTCGACGCGGGGTCGGTGTCCAGGATGCCGGCCTCGGCCTTGACGATGTCGGCCAGCGCCGCGAACGTCACGTTCTCGCCGAACGGCGGGCACCGCCCGGTACGCCAGGTCAGCGGCTCGTCGACCAGCCGGTCCACGTGCCGGTACAGCTCGCGCACCAGCCGGCTCTTGCCGAGCCCGGCCCGGCCGAAGACGGTCACCACCTGGGGGCGCCGGTCGCGCAGCGACCGGTGCAGGGCGTTGACCAGCATCCCCAGCTCGTGTTCCCGGTCGATGAGCGGCGTCGTGTCCGGCTGCCGGTCGGTCGGCTGCCGGCGCACGGGGGAGAGGGCCAGCCACACCTCGGTCGTCGTGGACCGCCCGCGCAGCATGACCGGCGGCTGCTCGGAGTAGCGGATGGTGTCCCGGGTGAGCGCGTAGGTGGTGCCGCAGACCAGCACCCCGCCGGGCGGCGCGACGGACTGCATCCGGGAGGCCGTGTTGACCACGTCGCCGGCGACGATCGCCTGGCCGCCGTCGCGGGCGGCGGCCACGTCCACCAGCGCCTCGCCGGTGGCCACGCCGACCCGGAAGCGCAGCGCGTCCGCGCCGGTGGGGGTGAACCGGGTCAGCACCCGTTGCAGCTCCAGGCCGGCCCGGACGCAGCGCAGCGCGTCGGTCTCGGTCGCCACCGGCGCCCCGAACAGGGCCATCACCGCGTCCCCGATGTACTTCTCCACCACGCCGCCGTACTGCCCGACGACCCGGCGGGCGGCCGAGAAGAACCCCGTCTGCATGCCGCGGACCAGCTCCGGGTCGGCCCGTTCGACGTACGGGGTGAAGTCGATCAGGTCGACGAAGAGCACGCTGACCCGGCGGCGGTCCTCCTGCGGGGGCGCCGCCCGCCGGTCGGCGCCCGGCCGGGGCGCGCCGCAGGAGGTGCAGAACGCCACGTCCCGGGCGAGCGGGCGCAGGCAGTGCGGACACACCGCGCCGAGCTCGTTGCCGCAGCCGCCGCAGAAGCGGTCGCCGGCGGCGGCCGTGCGTCCACAGCGGTCACACTGCGTGGCGATGACACCCTCCACTGGCGGTCCCGCCGGCGCCGGGGTCGGCGCCGTCCCGGTGCCAGTATCGCCGCCGCCTCAGCTGTCGGGTACCGGGCTGTTGGCTTGTGGACAGTCCACCGGCCGGTCCTGCGGCTACAGTCAGGCGGCTGATTTGTCGAACAACGACCACAGGGGGACGCCCGATGGTGTACGTGATGCTGCAGAGCGACTGGACCGACAGCAACGGGGTGAGCCACTTCGCGGGCGACTCCGTCGACGTGGACGCCGCCACGCTGGCGACGCTCCAGGCGCAGGGGATCGTCAGCGAGCAGTCCGGCGGCGGCAGCAAGGACGGCACCGAGTGGGCCGGTCCGGGCAGCACCACCAACTGGGCCGGGCCGGGCAGCGCCACGCCCTGACATCCCGCACCAACGAAAGGGGCCGGAGCAACCGCTCCGGCCCCTTTCCGTGCGGTTGGCGGGGCGGTGAGGCGAGCTGGGCGCGTACGCCTCAGCGGTCGTTCATGCCGGCGCGGCGGCGCAGTGCCGCGACGTCGGTGACCACGATCCGGCGGCCCTCGGTGCGCAGCCAGCCGCGGTTGGCGAACGACCCGATCGCCTGGTTGACGCTCTGCCGCGAGCCGCCGGCCATCTCGGCGAGCTGGCTCTGGTTGAGCTCGATCGTGATCATCGGGGCCTGGCTCTCGCCGGCCAGCCGAACCAGGGTCTTGGCCACCCGGCCGGGCAGGTCCAGGAAGACGTGGTCGGCGTTCTGCTCGGTGAGCCGGCGGATCAGCCCGCCCAGCGAGCGCATCACCGCGTCGAGGATGCGCGGGTTGGAGTGCACCAGCTCCATGAACGCGCCCCGGGACAGCGCGAGCGCCGCGCAGTCCTCGATCGCCTCGGCCGAGGCCGAGCGGGTGGACGCGTCGAGCAGGGAGACCTCGCCCAGCACGTCGGGCGGGCGGATGACCGACAGCACCGCGCGCTCGCCGGTCGGCGCGGTGCGGAAGACCGCCACCGCGCCCCGGCGCAGCACGATCAGCGACTCGCCGGGGTCGTTCTCCACGAACAGCAGCTGACCCTTGCGGTACGTCCGGGGGACCGCCGCCGCGATGACCCGTTGCCGGACCTCCGGCTCGAGCCCGGCGAACATCTCCACACCCGTGAGCGCGTCACCCGGCTCCGGCAGGCGCATCTCCACGGCCCAACCCCTCCCCGGTCCAGGACCACAACTCGCTCACCGGGTGAACCTGAAGGCCCTCGACGAGGTGAACTGACACCGGTTCGGCGTCCGGTAGCGGTACACATCAGATCATGACTGTCCTGTCGCTTGCTGTACACCCCTCAAATCACTTCCGTGACACTCCCGAGCTGCGACGACCGGCATCGTGGGAGCCGGATCCGGTTCCCGGGCGGACCGCCGGGGGGCGGGGGCGGATCCGGTCGCACCGGTGACCACGGTCGGCGGACGCGGGGGGCGGGACCACCCTCGCGCCCGCCGGCCGGCGGGCCCCGGTGCCGCCGGCGGCCGGGCGCGGCAACCCCGGTCGCCGGCACGCGGCCGGCGTGGGTGAGGATGGCGGTGATGGTCTACCGCTACTTCTACGACTGCGAGTTCATCGAGGACGGCCGCATCGTCGACCTGGTGTCGATCGGCGTCGTCGACGAGTACGGCCGCGAGTTCTACGCCGTGTCGACCGAGTTCGACGACTCGCGGGCCGTGCCCTGGGTGCGCCGCAACGTGCTCGACAAGCTGCCGTCCCCGGCGGACCGCGCCTGGCGCTCCCGGGAGCGCATCCGCGACGAGCTCTACGACTTCCTCGTCGAGCCGGTCAGGGACCGGCCGGGCGAGCAGCTGGAGCTCTGGGCCTGGTACGCGGCGTACGACCACGTGGTCCTCGCGCAGCTGTGGGGGGCGATGCCGGCGCTGCCCCGGGAGATCCCCCGGTTCACCAAGGAGCTGCGCCAGCTCTGGGACGACCGGGGCAGGCCGCCGCTGCCGGACGCCGCGTCGGCCCGGCACGACGCGCTGGTCGACGCCCGGCACAACCTGGCGCGCTGGCGTGCGATGACCGGTTAGTAGGTTTGGTCGGTTCTGTCCCGGGCACCGGTGCGACGTCGAGCCGATGCGAGGGAGTGGTCCCGTGAGCAACGAACCGAGCAGCGCCGCCGACGCCCGGCGACGGGTCACCGAGCTGGCCCGGGAGGCCCGGATCTGCATGCTGACGACGATCGCCGTGGACGGCCGCATGGTGAGCCGGCCGATGGGCCTGCAGGAGGCGGAGTTCGACGGGGACCTGTGGTTCTTCGCGTACGCCGACTCCGCCAAGGTGCGGCAGATCCGGGTCAACCCGGAGGTCAACGTCGCGTTTTCCGACTCGAAGCGCGACGCCTGGGTCTCGATCTCCGGCACCGCGCGGGAGGGCTACGACCGGGCCAGGGCGGAGCAGTTGTGGAACCCGGTGCTCAGGGCCTGGTTCCCGGACGGGCTGGACACCCCCGGGCTCACGCTGATCACGGTGCACGCCGGCTCCGCGGAGTACTGGGACTCGCCGTCCGGCACGGTGGTCAACCTGTTCGGCCACGCCAGGGCGGCGGTGACCGGGAAGCCGCCGAGGGCGGGGGAGAACCGCGAGGTCAGCTACTGACCGGTAGGTCGACCGGCCGGTGGGACGGCCCGGGGCGCGGTGCCGGCGTGCACCCGCGCCGACTACAGTGCGCACTGACGGCCCGCCCCGGGCCGGCAACGGCGCCGATGGTCTGATCCGACACATATCCTGGGGCAAATCGGGCTTCACCTGATGCTCCAGGAGGATGAGCAGATCATGCGTATCGGCGTGCTCACCGGCGGCGGCGACTGCCCAGGTCTCAACGCGGTCATCCGGGCGGTGGTCCGCAAGGGCGTCGCCAGCTACGGCCACGAGTTCGTGGGTTTCCGGGACGGCTGGAAGGGCCCCCTGGAGGGCCTGTCCCGCCCGCTGGGCATCGCGGAGGTCCGCGGCATCCTGCCGCGCGGCGGCACCATCCTCGGTTCCTCTCGGACCAACCCCTTCAAGATCGAGAACGGCGTCGAGCGGATCAAGGACAACCTCGCCGCTCAGGGCGTCGACGCGCTCATCGCGATCGGCGGCGAGGACACCCTCGGCGTGGCCACCAAGCTGCACGACCTCGGCGTCCACGTGATCGGCGTGCCGAAGACGATCGACAACGACCTCGGCGCCACCGACTACACCTTCGGCTTCGACACCGCGGTCAACATCGCGATGGAGGCCATCGACCGGCTGCACACCACCGCCGAGAGCCACCACCGCACCCTCGTCGTCGAGGTGATGGGCCGGCACGCCGGCTGGATCGCCCTGCACGCCGGCCTGGCCGGCGGCGCCAACGTGATCCTGCTGCCGGAGCGGCAGTTCGACGTCGAGCAGGTCGCCGGCTACGTCGAGAAGCGCTTCCAGCACCAGTACGCCCCGATCGTCGTGGTCGCCGAGGGCGCCCAGCCGCTCGACGGCCAGATGGTGCTGCACAACCAGGAGCTCGACGCGTTCGGTCACGTCCGCCTCGGCGGCATCGGCCAGTGGCTCGCCGAGCAGCTGGAGGCCAAGACCGGCAAGGAGGCCCGCACGGTCGTGCTCGGGCACATCCAGCGCGGCGGCACCCCGACCGCCTTCGACCGGGTGCTCGCCACCCGGCTCGGCCTGCACGCGATCGACGCCGCGCACGAGGGCGACTGGGGCAAGATGGTCGCCATGCAGAGCACGGACATCGTCCGCGTTCCGCTCGCCGAGGCCACCCGCGAGCTGAAGACCGTGCCGCTGGAGCGGTACGCCGAGGCCGAGGTCTTCTTCGGTAGCTGATCGAGGTGTCGACGGCGCGGCGGGCCGCAGGGCCCGCCGCGCCGTCGACCACGACAGGGAGGGGTACGCCCGCGATGTCGTCCGGGGTGCACACGGTCGCGGTGATCGGGGCGGGCAAGATCGGTGAGCTGATGCTCTCCGGGCTGCTGCGCTCCGGATGGCCGGTGGACCGGCTGCTGGCCACCGCCCGCCGGCCCGCCCGCGCGGAGGAGCTGACCGCCCGCTACGGCGTACGGGTGGTCGACAACCTGGCCGCGGTGGACGAGGCCGAGGTGCTCGCCGTCTCGGTCAAACCGCAGGACGCGGCGGCGCTGCTGGAGGAGATCGGGCCGAAGGTGCCCGCCGACAAGCTGGTGATCTCGCTCTGTGCCGGCCTGCCGACCAGCTTCTTCAACCGGCGGCTGCCCGACGGCACCCCCGTGGTGCGGGTGATGACCAACACCCCCGCCCTGGTCGACCAGGCGATGACCGCGATCTCCGCCGGCGCGCACGCCACCGGGGCGCACCTCGCGCTGGCCGAGGAGATGTTCAAGCCGCTCGGCTCGACCATCCGGGTGCCCGAGTCGCAGCAGGACGCGGTGACCGCGCTGTCCGGCTCCGGGCCGGCGTACTTCTACCTCCTGGTCGAGGCGATGATCGACGCGGGCATCCTGCTCGGCCTGCCCCGGCAGGTCGCACACGAGCTGATCGTGCAGACCGCGATCGGCTCCGCGGTGATGCTGCGTGACTCCGGCGAGCACCCGGTGAAGCTGCGCGAGGCGGTCACCTCGCCGGCCGGCACCACCATCTCCGCCGTGCGCGAGCTGGAGAAGCACGGCGTACGCGCGGCGCTGCTCGCCGCGCTGGAGGCCGCCCGGGACCGGGCCCGGGAGCTGGCCGCCCAGGCCGACTGACCCGTCGTGGTCCGACCTCGCGGGTCGAGGCTCCGACCCGTCTGTCGGCCGGTGGTCCGTACGACCGGCACGGACGGGTCCGGCGCGTCCGGACCGCGCCGATGTCGCCGACCCGCCGCGCGGCTGGTCAGTCGAGGCAGAACTCGTTGCCCTCGGGGTCGGCCATCACGATGTGACCGGCGCCGAGCGGGGGAGCGGGCTCGTGGCGCTGGAGCCGGGTGGCGCCGCGGGAGACGAGCCGCTCGGCCTCCGCCTCCAGGGCCGCCATCCGCGCGTCGCCCTGGAGCCCTGGGGCGGCCCGCACATCGAGGTGCACGCGGTTCTTGGCCTGCTTCCCCTCCGGCACCCGTTGGAAGAACAGCCGCGGCCGGGATCCCTCCGGGTCGACCAGAGCCGAGGCGTCGTTGCGGCGCTCGGGCGGCACGCCCATCGCGTCGAGGGCCTGCTCCCACGACTCGAAGCCCCCGGGCGGGGCCTGCAACTGGTAGCCGAGGGCCTCGGCCCAGAACGCCGCCAACCCGGCCGGGTCGGTGCAGTCGAACGTGATCTGTACGTCGCGGGCCATCTCAGCTCGCCTCCAGTCGGGTCTGCTGGCCATTGTGCAGGTAGAGGTCGCGGAGCAGGCACACCTCGGCCAGATGATGGATCAGTTCGCGGTTGACGTGCAGCACCAGTGCTGCCATTGGACGCTCGGCGTACGGCCCCTCCGCCGCCCCGCACGGGCGGGCGAGGCCGGTTTCGCCGAGGGACTCGACCCCGGCCAGCCACGTGGCGTACTCCGCGTCGAGCTGGGCCAGCGCCGCGGCCGCGGTCGCGGCGTACCCGAACGACTGGTAGTCGGTGGGCGCGTGACCGAAGTGCGCGGCGTTGCGCATCGCGAGCACGCCGACGATCACGTGCCCGAGTCGCCAGGCGATCGTCGTGACCGGTGGCGGGTCGGGCACCGGCATCGCGAAGTCGATGGTCATCGCGCCGGACCCGGCCCGCACCGGTGCGGCGCCGGTGCCGCGCGGGCGCACGCTCCAGCAGCCGGGCGACGGCTCCCAGAAGTACTCGTCGTCGGTGAGTCCGTCGAGACGATCGCGCAGCTGGCGGGTCCAGTGCCAGGCGAGCTGATCTCGGAGCAGGAGATTCCAGGTCCGGTCGGTCATGGTTCCAGCCTCCCGTAGATAGCGGACAGGATCGTTCCGCGATCTGTGGAACGATGAACACGTGACCGTCGAGGCGACGACCGAGCGGGTGCTGCGGTTGCTGGCGTTGCTGCAGCGCCGGCCGTCCTGGACCGCCGCCGAGCTGGCCGCCGAGCTGGGGGTCACCGACCGCTCGGTGCGCCGCGACGTGGAGCGGCTGCGGGCGATCGGCTACCCCGTGCACGCGACGGCGGGCGTCGGCGGCGGCTACCAGCTCGGCGCCGGCACCCGGCTGCCGCCGCTGCTCCTCGACGACGAGGAGGCGATCGCGACGGCGGTGTCCCTGCGGCTGGCGTCGGGGGGCACGGTCGCCGGGGCGGGCGAGGCGGCGCTGCGGGCGCTCGCGAAGCTCGACCAGGTGATGCCGCCCCGGCTGCGCGCCGAGGTGCGGGCGGTGCACGGCGCCACCGAGACCCTGGTCGGCCCCGGGGTCGAGATCGACCCGGAGCTGCTGGTGACGCTCGCGCGGGCCTGCCGCGACGCGGTGCGGGTGCGGTTCCGTTACGCCGGCCGCGACGGCGGGGAGCGCGAGCGCACGGTCGAGCCGGTGCGGATGGTCGCCACCGGCCGCCGCTGGTACCTGATGGCCCGGGACGTCGACCGCGACGACTGGCGCACCTTCCGGCTGGACCGGATGCGCGAGGTGACGGCGACGACCTGGCGCTTCCGGGCGAGGGAGCATCCGGACCCGGTCGCCTACGTGCAGCGGTCCGTGACCGAGGCGCCGTACCGGTATGTCGCCCGGGTGCGGGTGCACGCCCGGCCCGACCGGGTGCGGGAGCTGGTGCCGCCCCAGGTGGGGCGAGTCGAGGACGATCGCGACGGGTGGTGCGTGCTCGTCGTCGGCGGGGAGAACCTGGACTGGCTCGCCGTGCACGTGGCCCGGCTGGGCTTCGAGGCGGAGGTGCTGGAGCCCCCGGAGCTGCGGGAGGCCGTCGCCCTGCTCGCCCGGCGCCTCACCGCGATGGCCGGGACCGGCTGACGCCGGGCATGACGGCCTTTCCCGTGGGCGGAGGGCGCCGGCGCCCACCTCACGGGTCCGTGGTGGATCAGCCGGACCGGAGCGCCAGGTCGTCGGCGCGGTGCGCCCGGCCCGCGCCGGCCTGCGCGGGGACCCGGGCGAACCGCGTCCAGGCGGAGACCACCTGCTCGGCGGCGTGCCACGGGAAGGGGGCGCTGACCTCGTCCGCCGCCTCGGCGGCCCCGATGACCGTCACGCCCCAGTGCCGCAGCCGCGCCAGGCTCTCCAGGAAGGCGGGGTGCCGGGCGAGCGCCGGCTCCGGGGCGGGCACGACGAGGACCGGCAGGCCGACGGCGGTCGCCTCGTTGAGCAGCCGCAGGGCCAGGTTGTCGTTGAGGCCGTACGCCCACTTGTTGACCAGGTCGAAGCTGGCCGGCGCGACCGCGTAGGCGTCGGCCGGCGGCAGCGGGTACAGCGTCTCCGGCTGCTCCTCCTCGTGGACCGGGTGGCGGGTGAGGCCGGCGATCGCGGCCCGGTCGATCGCGGCCGTCGCGTCCGGGGCGGCGATGACGTGGACCTCCCAGCTCAGCTCCTGGCAGGCCGCGACGAACGGGGTGAGTCCGGCGACGGGCTCGGCGCCGCAGACCACGAGGTGCAGGACAGGCGATCGTGACTTCCCGGGCATGACGCTCCTATCGGCGTGACGTGTCCCGCGCCAGTCGTGGCGAGATGCCGCCGGACGTGCGGCGGGACGTCGATCGCCTGCGTCACCGGCGATCTCGCCGATCGAGTGGCTCCGGATGTCCGTGGGGATCCCGAGAGCCGAGGGTATCGAGCCGGTCACCGACGTGAGCCCGTTTCCGGTGAACCGGCCGGACCGGCGGCGGGCCGCCGAACAGCTGAGCGCCGGGTCAGCCGGATGTCCCTAGTAGAGCAGGTGGGGCGCCCGCCGCCGGTCGAACTCGGCCAGCTCGTCGGCCCAGGCGCCGACCACGTCGGCCACGTCGGCGCCCGCGTCGATCATCGTGCGTAGCCGCGGCGATCCGGTCAGCTTGTCCACCCAGTACGGTCGCACGGCGTCCCACGAGTCGCTCCGCCACGCGAACGCCGGGTACTTGCGCGCCTCCACCAGCATCGCGACCGCCGTCCGGATCGGGTCGTACGTCGCCCGGTCGACGACCTTCACCTCCACCCCGGCGCAGAGCTTGTTGAGCAGTGCCGGCTTCTGCCCCGCCGCCGTCGGCGTGAAGTACGCCTCGCGGAACTCGACGCCGGGCAGGTCGCGCGCGTTGAGCCGGTCGGACCAGTGGTAGTCGAAGTCGCCGGCCAGGCCGCCGATCAGCTCGAACGGCCTGCAGGTGCCCCGGCCCTCGGTGAGCGAGGCGACGCCCTCGAACAGGCCGGTGCCGGGATAGACCAGCGCGGTGTCCGGGGTGGGCATGTTCGGGCTGGGCATCACCCAGGGCAGGTCGGTGTCGGCGGCCAGCCTGTCGCGCTTCCAGTGCCGGCACCGGACCACGTGCAGGTCGACGGGCCGCCCCGCCGCGGCGGGCAGGAACTCCGCGTTGAAGAACCCGGCCAGCTCGCCCACGGTCATCCCGTGCTGCTGGACGATCTCCTTCAGACCCACGCCGGAGGTGTAGGCGGGCGTCATCATCGGCCCGTAGGCCCGGCCGCCGACCGGGTTCGGCCGGTCCAGCACGACGTACCGCTTGCCGACGCGGGCGGCGGCCACCATCGAGGTGTACATCGTCCAGATGTACGTGTAGAACCGGACGCCGACGTCCTGGATGTCGAAGACGACGGTGTCGACGCCGGCCTCGGTGAACATGGTCTCCCACTTGGCCTGGGAGGCCCCGTACGCGTCGTAGACGGTGATCCCGGTGCGGGCGTCGACGCCGGTGCCCTCGCTGCCGCCGGCCTGCGCCGAGCCACGGAAGCCGTGCTCGGGGCCGAACGCCGCGGCCAGCCGTACCGCGCCCGAGGCGTGCATCAGGTCGACCAGGTGGCGGTAGGACGCGTCCACCCCGGTGGGGTTGGAGATCACGCCGACCCGCTGGCCGGCGAGGTCCGCGAAGTCGGACCCGACGAGGACGTCGAGGCCGGTCTCCACGCGGCGGATGCCCGGGGCCGCGTTGCCGGGCGTGCCAGGGGCCGCCGCCGCGACCGCGCCCGCGGTCACCGCACCCGCACCGGCCAGGAACTTCCTGCGCTCCATGTCGACCTCCCGTCGGTTGCGTCGAAACTTAGCTACGCATTGATGCCCCGTCAAGGAAGGTTAGCTACATGGCGGGAGGCGGTGCGGACCGCGCGCGAAGCCACGGGCGCGGCGGCGTCCGGCCGGCCGCCCGGACGTGGTGCTCCATACTGGCCCGGTGTTCACCCTCGCCCAGGCCCGTCACCTGATCGCCACGCTGCGCCCGCGCGTCGACGAGCTGATCCGGCTGCGGGCCGACCTGGCCGAACTGCGCGCCGACCTGGCCGACCGGGGCGCCAGCCCGCTCGGCGGACGGGCCGAGGCCAAGGGGCTGGAGGCCCGGCTGCACGCCCTCGTCGAGGAGCTGCACTCCCACGACATCCAGGTCAAGGGCATCGCGCCGGTACTGCTCGACTTCCCGGGCGAGCGGGCCGGCCGGCCGGTGCTCTGGTGCTGGCTGGAGGGAGACACCGACGTGCGCTGGTACCACCGCGTCGAGTGCGGCTTCGCCGGCCGCCGCCCGGTCTGACCCGGCGGCGCAACGGCCAGGTCCACCACCCGGTCGGCGGCCTTCCGGGCCGGCGCGGGGCGCGGCGCGCCGGCCGCCTGCCCCGCGGGGATCGCGGGCTACTCCGGAAGTGGGTCGGTGAGCTCGTAGCCCGCTTCCTCGACGGCGGCGCGCACCTCGGCGACGGCGAGAACCCTGTCGCTGGTCACCGTGACCGTGCCGGCCTCGACGTCGACCGCCACGGCGGTGACGCCCCGCAGGCGCTCGATCTCCTCGGTGACGAAGGCCGCGCAGTGCCCGCAGGCCATGCCACTCACGGCCCAGGAGGCGGTGGTCATGCCGACTCCGTCGGCAGGTCGCGTGCCCGCGGTGCCGGCTGGCCCGGAGCGGGTTCGGGATCGGCGGGCACGGTGCGGGTGAGCATGTGCGACCGGCGCATCCGACCGTCGGGGGTGAACTGTCCGAAGAAGTGCACCTCCATGGCGAGGGGCCGCTTCGGGTTGTCCACGTGCAGCGTGTACCGCGCGGCGACGCGGTCCCCGTGCGCCAGTGCCTCGTGCACCTCGATGCGGCTGTCGGGCCTCTTCCTGCGCACCGGGCGGGTGTGCGCCACCAGCTTGTCGCGGTCCATCCGGTGCCCGTCGGCGACCTGGACGATGTCGGGCGTGTGGTAGCGGTCGACGATTAGCCCGGCGTCCTCGTCGCTGCCCAACAGGTCGGCGGTGAAGGAGGTGAAGAAGTCGGCGATGAACTGCTCGGGGTCGGTGTCAAGGCGTGGACGCATGGCGCTCCCGTCTCGTGGCGCGGGGATAACTCTTACAGCTTGTAAGATATGGACGCCCGGCAACTTTGGCAAGATGTAAGAGATGACCTCGTCCCCGAAGCGCCGCGCCGACGCCCTGCGGAGCAGGGCCGCCGTCCTGGACGCGGCCGTGCGGCTCCTCAGCACCCACCCCGACGCGAGCGTCGAGGCCGTCGCCTCGGCCGCGGGAGTGACCCGGCAGACCGTCTACGCCCACTTCTCGTCCCGGCAGCAGTTGCTGGCGGCGGTCCTCGACCGGGTCACCGAGGAGGTCGTCGCCGCGATGGACGCCGCCGACACCGACACCGGGCCGGCCGCCGACGCGTTGCTGCGCATGCTCGACGTCAGCGCCCGCGAGGCCGGGAAGTACCGCGGCCTGCTCCAGGCGATCAGCGCCCTGCCGGTGAGCCCGCAGGCCGACCAGGAGCGTCACGCGCCGGTCGCCGACCGGCTCGGGCGGGTGGTCCGGCGCGGCCAGGAGGCCGGCGAGTTCGACGACCGGCTCCCGGCCGACTGGTTCGTCGCCGTGGTCGTCAAGCTGGGCCACGCCGCGAGCGAGGAGGCCGACGCCGGCCGGATGTCCGAGGCGGACGCGACGGCGGCGCTCCGCACCAGCCTGCTCCGCGTGCTCGGCGCGCCCACCCCACCCGGGTGAGCGGCACTTCCGGCGGTGGCCATCCGGGGACGACGGCCGGCACCGCCCCGCTGGTCGGTGCCGGTCGGCGTCCGTTCACCGCCGCGGCGTGCTCAGCGGGTGGCGGCGGCCAGGGCGGCGCGCACCGTGGCGGCGTCGGCCGGCGCCTCGCGCTCCCAGTTCGCCGGGTCGGCCGAGTAGATGGTCCCGTACGCCGGCGTGTCCGGCTGGTAGCGCCAACTCTCGGCGAGCGTCCCGGCGTCGACGGCGTCGTAGCCGATCCGGTCGAGGAAGGCCGTGGCGTCGGCCTTCGCGCCCGCGTCGTCGCCGCCGACCGGCAACGCGCTGCGGTCGGCGGCGCCGGCGGGCCGGGCCAGCGCGTGCAGGTGCTTGAAGAAGATGTTGTTGAAGACCTTGACCACCCGCGACCGCGGCAGGTGCCGCTGCAGCAGCTCGCTGCTGGTGACCGAGCCGGCGTCGAGCTCGGGGAAGGTGCCGTCCCGCTCCGGGTAGTAGTTGTTGGTGTCCAGCACGACCTTGCCGACCAGCGGCTCGACCGGCACGTCCCGGTACGCCTTGAGCGGGATGGTGACGACCACCAGGTCGCCGGCCTCCGCCGCCTCCGCCGGGGTGGCCGCCCGGGCGCGCGCCCCCAGCTCGTCGACGAGGTCCTTGAGGGTCTCCGGGCCGCGCGAGTTGCTCAGCACCACGTCGTAGCCGGCGGCCACCGCCAACCGCGCCACCGTCCCGCCGATGTGTCCACTGCCGATCAGTCCCACAGTTGTCATGTCGGTCCCCAACTCCGTTCGTTGCGGCCGTATTCCCTATCGGTGCGGTCGACAATTCCCGCCGTCGCCGCGCTGGCGGCGGGGGCGCGGCCGGCGGCGGCGACGGGTGGCCCGTACGCCCAACGTACCGCCGACCGTGGCCCGGCGGACACGTAGCGGCACCGTTCCGTCCACGGAGGAGCCGAGCCGGCGCCGGGTGGTGGTCAGGCCGCCGGGGGCAGCACCTTCTCGATCGCGGCGCGCAGTTCGGCCGCGTCGGGCTGGACGGTCGGCGCGAACCGGGCCGCGACCGTGCCGTCCGGCGCGACCAGGAACTTCTCGAAGTTCCACCGCACGTCGCCCGTGTGCCCCTCGGCGTCGGCGGTGCCCACCAGCGCGGCGTAGAGGGGGTGGCGGTCGGGGCCGTTGACGTCGACCTTCTCGGTCAGCGGGAAGGTCACTCCGTAGTTGACCTGGCAGAAGTCGCTGATCTCCTCGGCCGTGCCCGGCTCCTGGCCGGCGAACTGGTTGCAGGGCGCGCCGAGCACCACCAGGCCGCGGTCGGCGTACTCGTCGTGCAGCGCCTGGAGGCCGGCGTACTGCGGGGTGAGGCCGCAGCGGGAGGCGACGTTGACCACCAGCAGCGCGCGTCCGCGGTGCTGCGCGAGGTTCGCCGGGCCGCCGGTCAGGGCGTCGATGTGGGTGTCGAAGACGGTCATGGGCCGAGGTTACGCGCCGCCGCCGGGCGCGCCGCGGGGCCGGGTGGAGGCCGACCGCGCTCCCAGCGGGAATCGATACATGTACATCTTGACGAAGTGATGACGAAGTGAGTAGCGTCGCAGCATCATTTTGGAAAGTTTCCTAACTGTTTGGGGTGACGCCACATGAAGAGATCGCTCCGCCGGGCCCTCTGGATCGGCGCCGTCGTGGCGGTGACGGCCGCCACGGTCCCGATGGCCAGTGCGTTCGGCGCCGGCAGCGTGACCGCCGCCTTCACCAAGGTGCAGGACTGGGGGACCGGTCACGAGACCCGGGTGACCGTCACCAACGGGTCGAGTTCCTCGGTGAGCACCTGGCGCATCGAGTTCGACCTGCCGTCGGGCACCAGCATCAGCAGCTCCTGGGACGCGGACGTCACGCGCACCGGCGACCACTACGTCGCGGTCAAGAAGAGCTGGGCCGGCCCGCTCGCGCCCGGTGCCACCTTCAGCTGGGGCTACAACGGCACCGGCGGGTACAAGGCGCCGTTGAACTGCACGATCAACGGCGTGGCGTGCGGTGGCGGCAGCACCCCGCCGACCACCACCGCGCCGCCGACCACCACGCCGCCGCCCACCACTCCGCCGCCGGACCCGGGCGGCAAGAAGGTCGTCGGCTACTTCGCGCAGTGGGGCGTCTACGCCCGCAACTACCACGTCAAGAACATCCACACCAGCGGCTCGGCCGCCAAGCTGACCCACATCCTGTACGCCTTCGGCAACACCACCGGCGGCCGCTGCACGATCGGCGACAGCTACGCGGACTACGAGAAGGCGTACACCGCGGCGGACAGCGTCGACGGCGTCGCCGACACCTGGGACCAGCCGCTGCGCGGCAGCTTCAACCAGCTGCGCAAGCTCAAGAAGATGTACCCGAACCTCAAGGTGCTCTGGTCCTTCGGCGGCTGGACCTGGTCCGGCGGCTTCACCCAGGCCGCGCAGAACCCGGCCGCCTTCGCGGAGTCCTGCTACAACCTGGTCGAGGACCCGCGCTGGGCGGACGTCTTCGACGGCATCGACATCGACTGGGAGTACCCGAACGCCTGCGGCCTCACCTGCGACGCCAGCGGCCCGAACGCCTTCAAGAACCTGGTCGGCGCGGTGCGCGCGAAGTTCGGCTCGTCGGCGCTGGTCACCGCCGCGATCACGGCGGACGGCAGCAACGGCGGCAAGATCGACGCCACCGACTACGCCGGCGCCGCACCGCACCTGAACTGGATCATGCCGATGACGTACGACTACTTCGGCGCCTTCAACGCGCAGGGCCCCACCGCCCCGCACTCCCCGCTCTACTCCTACCCCGGCATCCCCCAGCAGGGCTTCTGGTCCGACGCGGCCGTCCAGAAGCTCAAGAGCAAGGGCATTCCGTCCAGCAAGCTGCTGCTCGGCCTCGGCTTCTACGGTCGGGGCTGGACCGGGGTGACCCAGGCGGCTCCGGGCGGCAGTGCCACCGGGCCCGCACCGGGCACCTACGAGCAGGGCATCGAGGACTACAAGGTGATCAAGAACAGCTGCCCGGCGACGGGCACCGTCGGCGGCACCGCGTACGCCAAGTGCGGCAGCAACTGGTGGAGCTACGACACCCCGTCGACCATCAACGGCAAGATGACGTACGCGAAGAACCAGGGCCTCGGTGGCGCGTTCTTCTGGGAGCTCTCCGGTGACACCGGCAACGGTGAGCTGATCGGCGCCATCAAGGGCGGTCTCGGCTAGGCCGCAGGCCGACGCACCACCCACACGGCGGGGAGGGACGACGCACCGGTCCCTCCCCGCCCGGCCGTGCCCCCTGACACCCGCCCCGCGCCCTCGGCCGCCGGCGACCGGCGCCGCCGCCGGACGGGGAGCGGCGGCCCCGGACCGGTTCGGGCGCGGCGGACCGCCAGCCACGTCGGTCGATGTGACAGACTCGCCGCTCAACGGGCTCGATGTCCACGGCGACGGAGGTGGCGATGCGCGCGACGCACGGGAGGCTGGCGGCGGGCGCCGTACTGCTGGGAACCCTGCCCTTCGCCCTGCTCGGCTGCGGCATCGGCAACGAGGAGGACCCGGCGACCAAGCCCGGACGGGCCCCGGCCGAGGAGGCCGCCGCCAAGTCGCGGGAGCGGGTGCAGGCGTACCTCGACGCGATGACCGCCAAGGACGTCGCGGCCGGCCGCAACCAGCTCTGCGCCGTCCTCCAGGAGGGCTTCGACGCCGCCGCGACCGGCCCGAACGGCGACTTCGCCGACCACTTCACCGTCCCCCAGGCCGAGATCACCGACATCCGCCCGGGCCCCCAGGGCCAGGAGGTCAGCACCACGGTCTCGGTCAAGGCCGGCTCCCGCACGGTCGCCCGGCCACTGCTGTTCACGGTCACCCGCGACGGCGCCGACTGGTGCATCGCCGCCGAGGCGCCGGGCGGCCACTCCCCGGCTCCGGCCGCGACGCCCTGACCTGCGCTCCGGTGAGTCATCTCTCACCTGCCGGAACCCTGCCCTCCGCCGGTCGGTCGCCCGGTCGGTCGCCGTACGCTTTCTGTCATGCGCCATGAGTGGCATCAGCTGAACCATCCCGCGGTGGGCAGCCCGGGGCTGCAGACCAGCCGCCCGACCATCGACTCCGCCGAGGACGCGGCCCTCGGCCTGGACCGCTGGCGGGAGCTGCCCCGCGCGCAGACCCCGCCGTGGCCGGACCCGGCCGGGGTCGCCGAGGTCTGCAAGGTGCTCGACACCGTGCCCTCGGTGGTGGCGCCCTACGAGGTCGACCAGCTCCGCCAGCGGCTCGCGCTGGTCTGCGAGGGCAAGGCGTTCCTGCTCCAGGGCGGTGACTGCGCGGAGACCTTCGCCGACAACACCGAGAGCCACCTGCTGGCCAACGCCCGCACCCTGCTCCAGATGGCGATCGTGCTCACCTACGGCGCCTCGCTGCCCGTGGTCAAGGTCGCCCGGGTCGCCGGGCAGTACACCAAGCCCCGGTCGCTGCCGACCGACGCGCGCGGGCTGCCGGCCTACCGCGGCGACATGATCAACTCGCTGGAGGCCACGCCGGAGGCGCGGGCCGCCGACCCGCAGCGCATGATCCGGGCGTACGCGAACTCGGCCGCCGCGATGAACATGCTCCGCGCCTACCTGGCCGGCGGGCTGGCCGACCTGCACGCCGTGCACGACTGGAACAAGGGCTTCGTGAAGAACTCGCCGGCCGGCGAGCGCTACGAGGCGATCGCCCGGGAGATCGACCGGGCGCTGGCGTTCATCCGCGCCTGCGGGATGACCGACGACGAGGCCCTGCGCACCGTCACCCTCTACTGCTCCCACGAGGCCCTCGCCCTGGAGTACGACCGGGCGCTCACGCGGGTCTCCGACCGCCGGGCGTACGGCCTGTCGGGGCACTTCCTGTGGATCGGCGAGCGCACCCGGCAGATCGACGGCGCGCACATCGACTTCATCTCCCGCATCGCCAACCCGATCGGGGTCAAGCTCGGCCCCACCACCACCCCGGACGAGGCGATCGAGCTCTGCGAGAAGCTCAACCCGGACAACATCCCCGGCCGGCTCACCCTGATCAGCCGGATGGGCAACCACAAGGTCCGCGACGCCCTGCCGCCGATCGTCGCCAAGGTGACCGCCGCCGGCGCCAAGGTGGTCTGGCAGTGCGACCCGATGCACGGCAACACGCACGAGTCGTCCAACGGCTACAAGACGCGGCACTTCGACCGCATCGTCGACGAGGTGCTCGGCTACTTCGAGGTGCACCGGGGCCTGGAGACCCACCCCGGCGGCCTGCACGTCGAGCTGACCGGTGAGGACGTCACCGAGTGCCTCGGCGGCGCCCAGGGCATCGAGGACCTCGACCTGCCCGACCGGTACGAGACCGCCTGCGACCCGCGACTGAACACCCAGCAGTCGCTGGAGCTGGCCTTCCTGGTGGCGGAGATGCTGCGTGGCTGAGCTTCCTGCGAGCGCAGCCGCGAGCGAAGACGTGATCGACCTCCGTTCCGACACCGTGACCCGGCCCACGCCGGGGATGCGGGAGGCGATGGCCACCGCCGAGGTCGGCGACGACGTCTACGGCGAGGACCCGGCGGTCAACGCGCTGGAGGCCGAGGTCGCCGCGCTCTTCGGGCACGAGGCGGCGCTGTTCGCCCCGACCGGGTCGATGGCCAACCAGATCGCCCTGCAACTGCTGGTGCCGCCCGGCAACGAACTGCTCTGCGACGCCGACGCCCACGTGGTGACGTACGAGATCGGGGCCGCGGCCGCGTACGGCGGCATCTCCTCCCGGACGTGGCCGGCGGTCGGCGCGGACATCGACCCGGACGCGGTCGCCGCCATGATCCGCCCGGACGGCTACTGGGCGGTGCCCACCCGCGCGATCGCGGTGGAGCAGACCCACAACCGGGGTGGCGGCGGGGTGATCCCGCTGGCGACCCTGCGCGAGCTGCGCCGGGTCGCCGACGACGCGCAGGTGGCGCTGCACTGCGACGGCGCCCGGATCTGGCACGCGCACGTCGCCGACGGCGTGCCGCTGGCCGAGTACGGCGCCCTCTTCGACACCCTGTCGGTCTGCCTCTCCAAGGGGCTCGGCGCGCCGGTCGGCTCGCTGGTCGTCGGCAGCGCCGAGCAGATCGAGCGGGCCCGTTTCATCCGTAAGCGGATGGGCGGTGGGATGCGGCAGGCCGGCATCCTCGCCGCGGCCGGCCGGTACGCGCTGGCCCACCACGTCGACCGGCTCGCCGCCGACCACGCGAAGGCGGCCCGGCTCGCCGAGGCGATCGCCCCGTTCGGGGTGCTGGCCGGCGCGGTCCGGACCAACCTGGTGCCGCTGGACCTGACGAAGGCGCCGCTGGACGCGCACGCCCTGGCCGCCGCCGCCCGCGCCGAGGGTGTCCTCGTGTCGGTCCTCGGCCCTCGTGTCGCCCGCCTGGTCACCCACCTGGACGTCGACGACGCCGGCATCGACCGGGCCGTCGAGGTCGTCACCCGCATCCTCAGGGGCTGACGCCCGGCGCGGGCACGCGGGGTCGAGCCGTTACGGAGGCCACGGCGCGTCCGGGATGCCCGGGCGCCTGGGGGGATCGCGGCGCGTGGGCCCGGGCCGCCGTGGGCGAACTCCGCCCAGCTCCGGCCCGTCCGGACCGGGGCGGACGGGCGACGTCTCAGGGGTGCAGGCGTTTGAGGGTGGCGATGTCGGCGGCGTGGCCGACGTGCTTCTCTGTCGGGGTCTCCACCACGATCGGGACGCCGGCGGTGGCCGGGTGCGCCATCAGCTCGGCGAACGCCGGCTCGCCGATGGTGCCCTTGCCGATGTTCTCGTGCCGGTCCCGGGTCGAGCCGCACAGGTCCTTCGAGTCGTTCGCGTGCACCAGCCGTAGCCGCCCGGCCCCGACCGTCGCCACCAGCGTGTCCAGCGTCGCGGTCATGCAGCCCTCGGCGGCCAGGTCGTGCCCTGCGGCCCAGGCGTGGCAGGTGTCGAAGCAGACCCCGAGCCAGGGATGGCCGTCCACCGCGTCGAGGTAGGGCCCGAGCTGTTCCACCCGGGACGCCAGCGACCGGCCGCCGCCCGCGCTCGGCTCGACCAGCAGCCGCGGGCCGCCCGCCGCCTCCGCCTCGTCGAGCAGCGGCAGCAGCGTCTCGCGGAGCTGCCGCATCGCCGCGTCGGCGTGACTCTCGTCGACCGCGCTGCCGGCGTGGAAGACCACGCCCTCGGCGCCGATCGCCCGGCCCCGGCGCAGCGCGTGGGCCAGCGTCTCCGCCGAGCGCTCGACCGTGTTGGCCGTGGGGGAGCCGAGGTTGACCAGCAGCGACGCGTGGATGAAGACCGGCAGGCCCCGCTCGCCGCAGCCGTCGCGGAACAGCGTGTCCTGGGCCGGGTCGCCGGCCGGCAGCGCCCAGCCCCGCGAGTTGGAGACGTAGACCTGCACGACCTGCGAGCCGGCCGCGTCGGCGTACGGCAGGGCCGCCTTCGCCAGGCCGCCGGAGGTGGGCGTGTGCGAGCCGACCGGCCGGTGCTGCGCCGTCCCGTCCTGCGCCGCCGTCCCGTCCTGCGCCGTCATCTCGTGGTGTCCGGCATCGTCACAGGCATCCGATGGTGACCTGGGTGCCCGGCGGCACCTGCGTGTTCTCCGGCGGGTTCTGGAAGCGGGTGATGCCGTTCGGGTTGAACTGGATCACCACCGGGAACTGCTGGCTCTCCAGTACCTGCTTGGCCTGCTGGCACGGCAGGTCGATGACCCGGGGCACGGGGACCAGCGGCGGGCCCTTGCTGATCTCCAGCTTGACCTTGGCGCCCCGCTCCACCCCGGTGCCGTCCGCCGGGCTCTGCCCGAGGACCTCGTCCCTGGGCTTGTCGGAGTCCTTGTAGGTGGGCGGCTCGACCAGCACCAGGCCCAGCTGGGCGAGGATCGTCCGGGCCTCGGCCAGGCTCTTGCCGACCAGGTTCGGCACCGAGATCGGGGCCTTGCCCTTGCTCAGGATCACGGTGACCTTGTCGCCCGGCTTGGCCTCGGTGCCCACCTTCGGGTTGGTGTCCACCACGACGCCCGCGGGCAGGTTGTCGTCGTAGCGGGCGGTGCCCTTCGCCACCACCAGCTTCGCGTCGAGCAGATCCGCCTCGGCCAGCTCGAACTCCTTGCCGACCACGTCGGGCACCGGGAAACGCTCCGGCCCCAGCGAAAGGGTCAGCGTGATCGTGCCGCCCTTGACGATGCGGGTGGCGGAGACAGGATCCTGCGCCAGGACGGCGTCCTTCGGGACCTTCTCGTCGTAGCGCGGCTCGGCGTAGGCGAGGGTGAAGCCGGCGCGGGCGGCCTGCGCTTCCGCGTCGGCCTTGCTCAGGGTCACCAACTGCGGCGCCACCGTGTAGCGGCCGACCCCGAACCACCAGCCGCCCCCGGCGGCCACCAGGCCCAACACCACCAGGGCGGCGATGACCGCCATCCGGCCCCGTGGGTCGCCCATCACCCGGCCGCGCAGCGCGGACAGCCGCGACCCCAGGCTCTCGTCCTCCTCGGCCGCGGCGGCCCGGCGACGGCCCGCCCGCGGAGCGCCGCCGTCGGGCAGCCGGGCCCAGGCCGGCCGCTCGACCGGCTGGACCGCCGCCACCACCATCGTCGGCTGGGACACCGCCGGTTCGTCGGCCACCCGGCGCAACACGGCGGTACGCGTGTTCGCGTTGCCCAGGTCGTCCCGGGCCACCTGCACCTCGGCCAGCAGCGCGCCCGCGTCGGTCGGCCGGGCGCCCGGATCACGCCGGGTGGCCCGGGCGACCAGGTCGTCCAGCACCTTCGGCAGGCCGGGCACCAGCGTCGACGGCGCCGGGACGTCCCGGTCGACGTGCTGCCAGGCGACGTCGACCGGCCGGTCCCCGTCGTAGGGCACCCGGCCGGTGAGCATCTCGAACAGCACGATGCCGGCGGAGTAGACGTCGGTGCGGGGGTCGGCGTGCCCCTCGGTGACCAGCTCCGGGGCGACGTACGCGACCGTGGCCATCAGCTGGTTGCCGTTCTCGTCGTCGGCGCTCGCCTCGACGGCCCGGGCCAGCCCGAAGTCGGCGACCTTGACCACGCTGTCGACGAGGTTGCCCGTGCCGCCGGTGGGTGCCTCGGCGACCAGCACGTTCTCCGGCTTCACGTCGCGGTGCACCAGCCCGGCCCGGTGTGCGGCGGCGATCGCGGCGAGCATCTGCTCGGCGATGGCCAGCGCCTCGTCGGGGTCGAGTCGGCGCCGCTCGGCGAGCACGTCGCGCAGGGTGCGGCCGCGGACGTACTCCATCACCAGGTAGGGCAGGCCGGCGTGGGTGCCCTGGTCGTAGACCGCGACCACGTTCGGGTGGGTCAGCCGGGCGATCGTCTTCGCCTCGTCGGTGAACCGCGCCACGAAGCCCGCCGCCTGGGCCTGGGTCTCGGGCGCCTGGGACGGATGAATGATCTTGACCGCCACGGTGCGCTCGAGGCGCTCGTCGGTGGCGGTGTACACGGTCGCCATGCCGCCACGAGCCACGCGACCGCGGATGCGGTAGCGCCCGTCGATCAGCGAGCCCAGCAACGTGTCGGCGACCTGTGTGTCCATCGGCAGGGAGTCTATGTGCCCGGAGGGTGAAGGTTGAACAGGATGGTACAGCCGGGCTACGACGGGAGCCTTCCCGTCGCGCTCGCGCCGCCTGTCCGACCTGCTCAGCCACCTCATCGGGGTGCCGTTGGTTTCGGCCGGCCGGGGCATGGCAGGGTGGTCGGGTGACCGACTCCGTACCCGCCGACCGGGCCGTGCCCGCCCCCGAGACCGCCGGCCCCGCCGACGCCGCCGACTGGCTGACCCTGCCGGACGTGGCCGAGCGCCTCGACGTGTCGATCAGCAAGGTCCACCAGATGATCCGGGACCGCGAGCTGATCGCGGTGCGCCGCGACGGCGTCCGCCGGATCCCGACCGACCTGGTGGCCAACAAGACCGTGCTCAAGCACCTGCCCGGCGTGCTCAACCTGCTGGCCGACGCCGGCTACGACGACGAGGCCGCGCTGCGCTGGCTCTACGAGCCGGACGAGACCCTCCCCGGCGCCACCCCGGCGAAGGCGCTCGCCGGCGACCAGGCCCGCGAGATCAAACGCCGCGCCCAAGCCCTCGGCTTCTAGCCCGCCCCTCCCGCCCCCTCCCCGCCCTCCACCCCCGCGATCTTGTACTTTTGTGTCCCGGCATTTCCGGGCGCACGGGACAAAACGCGGGCCGAACGTGCAAGATCGCCGGCCGGCCGGCCGGCCGGGTCTGGGCAAGTCGACGACCGCAGGGCGGCGTGGGTGGGGTGGGGCGGGCGGCGTGGGTGGGTGGGGCGCGGTCAGTCCGTGCGGCGGGTGGCGGCGATGGCCAGGTCGACCAGGGACTGCCGGGCCTCGGTCTCCAGGTCGACGGTGGCCAGCGCCGCCAGCGCGGTGTCGGTCAGCGCGGCGATCCGCTGCTCGGTACGCGCCAGCGCGCCGCTGTCACTGATCATCTCTCGCAGCCGGGCGACCCCGGTCTCGTCCAGCCCGGGATCGCCGAGCCCGCCGAGCAGCAGCTCGCGCCCCGCCTCGTCCGTCGCCTCCAGGGCCGCCGCCACCAGATAGGTCCGCTTGCCCTCGCGCAGGTCGTCGCCGGCGGGCTTGCCGGTCTGGGCCGGGTCGCCGAACACCCCCAGCACGTCGTCGCGGAGCTGGAACGCCTCGCCCAACGGCAGCCCGTACCCGGAGTACGCCGCCACGACCTCGGCCGGCGCGTCGGCCAGCGCGGCGCCGAGCAGCACCGGCCGCTCGACCGTGTACTTCGCCGACTTGTAGCGGGCGACCTTGCCGGCCCGCTCCAGCGAGGTGTCGCCCGTGGCCTGGGTCAGCACGTCGAGGTACTGGCCGACGGTGACCTCCGTGCGCATCTCGTCGAAGACGGGCCGGGCGCGGGCGACCGTGCGCGGGTCCAGCCCGGAGGAGTGCAGCAGCTCGTCCGACCAGACCAGGCAGAGATCGCCCAGCAGGATGGCCGCGGCGTCGCCGAAGCCGTGCGCGTCGCCGCCCCAGCCGGCCGCCTGGTGCCGGGCCGCGAACCGGCGGTGCACCGCCGGCTCCCCGCGCCGGGTGTCGGAGCGGTCCATCAGGTCGTCGTGGATCAGCGCGCTGGCCTGCACGAACTCCAGCGCCGCGAGAGCGGTGACGACCTGGTCGGAGTCCACCCCGCCGGCGCCCCGGTAGCCCCAGTAGGCGAACGCCGGCCGCAGCCGCTTGCCGCCGCCCAGCACGAACGCCTCGATCGCCTCGGCGACCGGCATCAGGGCGTCGTCGACGCCGGTCATCCAGGTGCGCTGGCCGGCCAGGAACTCGGCCAGGGCCTTGTCGATCCGTTGACGCAGCCCGGCACGGTCGACCGGGGAAACGGGAGCAGCGTGGGTCACCCCACGACGCTAGCCGGTCGGGCTCGACCCCGCCGCACCGCCGGGGGCCCGACGCGCCGAACGCGTCGCCGGACCCCGCCGGCCGCCCGGTCCGGGCGGCGACCCAGGGCGGGGCAGGTACGGGCCGGCCGTCGCGACCAGCGCCCGGTAGCGCCGGACGGCCGGCTCGTCGCCGTGCCCGGCCAGCCGCCGCCGCACCTCGGCCAGGTGGCCCAGCGCCCGGGGCGACCCGGCGCGGACCGCGTCGAGCAGCGCCTCGCCGGCCACGGCGCAGGCCCGCTCCACCTCGCCGAGCTGGAGGTAGCCGCGGGCCAGCCAGCCGCCGTAGATCGCCGAGGTGCGCGGGCGACCGGGCTGCCGGACGGCGTGCAGCGGCGCCTCGGCCGGGCGCGGCCGGCCCAGCGCGACCAGCGCGCGCCCGGCCATCGCCGCCAGCTCCAGGCTGTCGAGCCAGTAGAGCCACGGCGGCTCCCGACCCGGCTCCGGCGCGTCGGTCACGCGGCGGGCTGCCTCGAGCGCCTGCCGCGCCGCCCCGGCCCGACCCCCGGCCGCCGCCGCCAGCGCCACCCGGTGCAGCAGCAGGGCGCGCAGGCCGGGGGTGGCCCACGGCCGCGCCCCGGTGTACGCCGCGCGGGCCAGCACCAGCGCGCCCTCCGGGTCGCCCACGCCGGCGAGCAGGTGGCTGGCCGAGCCGAGCACGTGCCCGGCGAACGCCGGGTCACCGGCGGTCGCGGCGGCGCGCAACGCCAACCGGTAGGCGTCCAGCGCGCCGGCCGCGTCCCCGGCATCGGCGGCGAGCCAGCCGGCGAGCTGGGCCGACTCGGCCAGCTCGGACAGCAGCCGGCGGCGCGCGGCCGGCCCGCACCCCGCCAACGCCCGCACCGCCCGCCCCAGCCGGTACGCCCCGAGCCCGGCCAGGTCGGCCCCGCCGGCGAGGTCGTCGAGCCGGCGCAGCTCCGCCAGCCGCACCGGCCGGGCACAAGGCCGGGCCGGGTGGGGCCCGGGGCCCTCGGCCACCACCGGAGCCGCCGGCCGGGCCGGGACCCGAGGCGGTGCGCCGGACCCGACCGGGAGGTCCCGGTCGTCGGCCGGTTGCCCGGACCCGGCCGGGCAGGTCTCGGCGTCGCCCGGGTCGTCGGTCGGTCGGGCGGGCGCGCCGGGCAGCAGCGCGGCGCGCGGGTCGACCAGCCAGCGCTCGGCCAGGGCGAGCAGCGCCGCCCGGGACCGGGACCCGCCGAAGGACGGCGGCGGACCGAGACGCCGGGTGCGGGCCGCGGCGTCGGCCAGCAGGTCGAGCGGCACCGCGAGGACGATGGCGAGCCAGCCGAGCCAGAACTCGCCGGGGACGCGCAGCTGCCGTTCCCACCGGGAGACCTCGTGCCGGCTGAGCGTCGGCACCCCGGAGGCGGCGCAGAGCTCGACCGCGAGCCGCAACTGGCTCCAGCCCCGGGCCAGCCGGAGCTGGGCTAACAGCGGCCCGAGCAGCTGCGGAGCGGGTGGGGGCGGCGTCATCGGTCCTCCGGGCGGGGCGTCGGCGCGGGCGGCGGCGCAGGCCCGGACGGGACCCGTGCGTCACCGGTGGAAGGCTGACCCCCGCGCGTGCCCCCGACAGGTCGACCTCCGGCCGGCCCGCCCCGCGCTACACCATGACTACTCCGGGGGTACGACGCTTTCCGGCCCCGGCCGGGCGGACCCGGGGCCGCTCCGCGCCGGCGACCCGTCTCCCGGCAGGCGGGGCCGGGAAGTGGTCGGCGCCCTGCGGCTCGGGCACCGCCCCCGCGCGGACCGTTCGGCCCCCGAACCGCAGGGCGGGGCGTCGACCGGCGCCGGCCGCCCGGTCCCGGTGCGGTGGGGGCGCGTCGACCCGCGCGGCCGGCGTCCCCCGCTGTGGGAAGGTCTCGGGCGCGGCGTGCCCCGCCCGCTAGAGTCGTGGGGTGGCGCTCGGTCTTCCCTCGGTCCTCCCCAATCCGCAGCCGGCGATCGGGGAGCTGATCCGTGACCACCAGCCGACCTTCTCGTTCGAGTTCTTCCCGCCCAAGACCGAGCAGGGCGAGCGGCTGCTGTGGCAGGCGATCCGGGAGCTGGAGTCGCTGCGTCCCTCGTTCGTCTCGATCACCTACGGCGCGGGCGGGTCGACCCGCGACACCACGGTCGCGGTCACCGAGCGGATCGCCACCGAGACCACCCTGCTGCCGATGGCCCACCTGACCGCGGTCGACCACTCCGTCGCCGAGCTGCGCCACGTCATCGGCCGGCTCGCCGGGGTCGGGGTGCGCAACGTGCTCGCCGTGCGGGGCGACCCGCCGGGCAACCCGGGCGGCGAGTGGGTCCGCCACCCCGAGGGCGTGCTCTACGCCGAGGACCTGGTCCGCCTGGTGCGTGACGCTGGCGACTTCAGCGTGGGGGTGGCGGCGTTCCCGTACAAGCACCCGCGCTCGCCCGACGTGGCCAGCGACACGGAGCACTTCGTCCGCAAGTGCCGGGCCGGCGCCGAGTTCGCGATCACCCAGATGTTCTTCGACGCCGACGACTACCTGCGGCTGCGCGACCGGGTCGCCGCGGCCGGCTGCGACACCCCGATCCTGGCCGGAGTGATGCCGGTGACCCAGATCGGCACGATCGAGCGCTCCGTGCAGCTCTCCGGGGCGCCCTTCCCACCGGCCCTGGCCGAGCGGTTCGCGGCGATCGCCGACGACCCGGAGGCGGTGCGCCGGCTCGGCGTCGAGCAGGCCAGCGAGATGTGCCGGCGGCTGCTCGACGAGGGCGTGCCGGGGATCCACTTCATCACCCTCAACCGCTCCACCGCGACCCGCGAGGTCTGGCACAACCTCCAGGTCGGCGCGCGGGTGTGACCGCACACGCCGCGACACCTGAGCGCCGCTGCGACGGTTGATCGGTGGTGGGCACACAGCTGAACTGGGACGAGTACGCCACGGCCTGGGCCCGGCTGCACGGGGGCTTCGACCCGCGGGCGGCGGCCCCGGTCGTCCGCGCCTGGCTGCGGTTCGCCTACCACGTCGGGTTCGTGCTGGGCCGGCTGCGGGTCGGCCCGACGCCGGTCACCGTGGTCGGCGTGCTGCTCTGCGCCTGCGTGCCGCTGTTCGCCGTACGGCCGCAGAACGGCCCCTTCCTCGGGGCGCTGTTCGTGTTGCTCGCCGCGGTGGCGGACAGCGTCGACGGCGCGGTGGCGGTGGCCACGAACCGCACCACCCGGCTCGGCTACGTCTACGACTCGCTGGCCGATCGGCTCGGCGAGGTCGCCTGGCTGGCCGCGTTCTGGCTGATCGGGGCGCCCGGGGCGCTCGTCGCGACCGCCGGCGCGCTCTCCTGGCTGCACGAGTACGTGCGCGCCCGCGCGGTCTCCGCCGGCATGCGGGAGATCGGCGCGGTGACCGTGGGGGAGCGCCCCACCCGGGTCTCGGTCGCCCTGGTCGGGCTCCTGCTGGCCGGGCTGACCGGGCTGATCGAGCCGGACCTGGCGGCCGGCACCATCACCATGGCGACCGCCGTCTGGGTGCTGCTGGCCGGCTTCGGGCTGGGCCAGCTCCTCTCCGCCGTCCGCCGCGCCCTGATCGACGCCGGCTGACCGGGCTGCCGAGGTGTGAGGAAGGGGCCCTTCCTCTACCTCAGGCGTTAAGAAGGTGCCCTTCCTTACATCAGCCGGCCCTACCAGGCGGGGCCGATCTCGTCGGCGACGATCTGGGCGGAGAGCGTCACCATCGGCAGGCCGCCCCCGGGGTGGCTGGAGCCGCCGACCAGCCACAGCCCGTGCGCCGGACCCCGGTTGGCCGGGCGGAGCAGGCCGCCGGCGGTGCCGTAGATCGCCCCGCCCGGGGCGCCCGTCGCGTCGGCCAGGTCGGCCGGGGTGCGGACCTCCCGGAACACCAGCCGGTCCCGCACGTCGACGCCGCGCTCGGCCAGCACGTCGAGGACCCGGTCGGCGTACGCCTCGGCGAGGCCGGGCCGGCGCCAGTCGACCGCGCCGGCGGCGGTGCCGTGCCGGGGCGCGTTGACCAGCACGAACCACGCCTCGTGGCCGGCCGGACGGACCACCGGGTCGTCGGCCACGGTGACGAAGACGGTAGGGTCCGCCGCCGGGCGGGCGCGCACGCCACGCCCCGGCCGGCCGAAGACCGCGTCGAACTCGGCGTCGTGGTCGCGGGGGAAGAACACGGTGTGGTGGGCCAGCCCCGAGCTCCCGGCGACGCCGAGCAGCAGCACGAAGCCGGCCAGGCTGCGGTCGGTCAGCCCGGCCAGCCGGCGCGGGCTGGGCAGCAGGTCCCGGTAGAGGGTCAGCGCGTCGACGTTGGCCACCACCACGTCGGCGGGGACCGGCGCGGTGACGCCGCGCAGGCGTACGCCGTGCACCCGGCCGCCCGCGGCGTCGATCCGGGTGACCGTGGCGCCGGTCTGCACGACCACGCCGAGGTCCAGGCAGCGGGTCAGCAGCGCGTCGGCGAGCGTGCCCAGCCCGCCGCGCAGGTACCAGCCGCCGAAGGCCAGCTCGGCGTACGGCACGGCGACCAGCGCGGCCGGCGCGCGGCGCGGGTCGGCGCCGGTGTAGGTGGCGTACCGGTCGAGCAGCATCCGCAGCCGGGGGTCGGACAGGTGTCGCCGGCCCAGCCCGCGCAGCGTCCGGCCGGGCCCGATGGCGGCCAGGTCGCCCAGCCGCCAGGCCAGCGCGGCCAGGTCCAGCGGGGAGCCGATCGGGCGGCGCAGGACGTCCTGGTGCGACGCCTGCCAGACCCGCGCGGCCCGGCGCCACAGCCGCTGCCAGTCCGCCGCGGCCCGGTCGCCGAAGGCCGCGCCGATCCGGGCGGCGAACTCGGCCGGGTCGGCGCACGAGTCGAGGGCCGGGCCGCCGCCGGGGAAGACGTGCCGCACGATCGGGTCCACCGGCACCAGGTCCAGGTACTCGTCGAGCTTCGCGCCGGTCGCCTCGAACAGGTCGTGGAAGACGTCGGGCAGGGTGAGCAGGCTCGGCCCCGTGTCGAAGTGGAACGGGCCGGCCGGGGTGTCGTGGACGTACCGGCCGAGCTTGCCGCCCACCGTGTCCGCGCGTTCGAGCACGGTGACCTCGTGCCCGGTGGCGGCCAGCCGGGCGGCGGTGGCCAGCCCGCCCACCCCGGCGCCGACGACCACGATCCGCGCCATGCCGCGCCTCCCTAGGTGACGGGGCGGCCGCGCCAGGACAGGCGTCGCCGCTTCCGCAGATGGTACGACCGCAGGGTCAGCCAGCCGAGGACCACGACCGACACGGGGTGTGCCAGCGCGTCGGGCCACCACCGCCCGCCGGTCGCCCGGGCGCTGACCACCCGTCCGGCCACCCCGAGCAGGTAGGCGACCAGCGCCGCGGCGGCCACCGCCGGCGCGCCGACGGCCAGGGCGCCCGCCGCCAGCAGCGGGGGAGCGGTGTAGAGCAGGAGCAGCAGGGCCACCACCGAGGCGGCGGCTCCCGGGTGGCCGAAGGTCGCCCAGAGCGACTTCGTGTAGCCGTCGCGCAGCTGCGGCCAGTCCTCGTACATGCGGCAGGCGGCCAGCCGGGAGCCGTCGGCGAGGGCGATCCGGCCGCCGGCCCGCTTGACCGCGCGGGCCAGCTCGATGTCCTCCAGGATCCGGTCCGCGACTGCGGCGTGTCCGCCGGCCGCGTCGTAGCCCGCCCGGTCCACCACCAGGAACTGCCCGCCCGCGGCGGCCAGCGACGGCCGCGGCGAGCGCTCCATCGCCCGCAGCGGCAGGAAGGTCAGCCACAGCCACTGCAGCAGCGGCTGGACCAGCCGGTCGGCCGCCGTCGCCACCAGGATCCGGGGGTACGGGGACAGCAGCGTCACCCGCGCGGCGCGCAGCTCGGTGACCGCCGCCGCGACCGCGTCCGGGGCGAGCACCACGTCGGCGTCGACGAAGACCAGGACGGTCGCCGTGGGATCGGCGCGGGCGGCCAGCTGCCAGCAGGCGTGCGGCTTGCCCAGCCAGCCCGGCGGCGGTGCGTCCCCGTCGAGCAGGGTGACCCGGGGATCGTCGCCGGCCACCGCGCGGACCACCTCCGCCGTGCCGTCGGTCGACCCGTCGTCGAGCACCACGACGCGCAGCGCCGGCACGCCCCGCTGGGCGAGCAGCGCGTGCAGGCAGGGGGCGACCCGCCCGGCCTCGTCGCGCAGCGGCAGCAGCACCGCCACGGGCTCGGTGACCGGCGCCGGCCGGTCGGTCGGGCGGCGCAGCCAGTGGCCGGCGTTGACCAGGGTGTGCGCGGTCAACGCGGCGACGCCGAGCAGCAGCGCGAGGACGGCGGTCATGCCGTCGCGTCGACGCCGGGGCGCTGCGGCTGACGGGGTTGGATCCGGTCGTCGCGGCGGGCGCGGACCAGCGTCACCGCCAGCGGCACGGCGGCCACCGACATGCCGGCCGCGCCCCACAGCGCCGAGGCGGGCAGGTCGAGGAAGACCGCGTGGGCCAGCACGCTGGAGAAGTACGTCCACAGCCAGAGCGCGAACATCGGGTGGTCCCGCCCGTCGGTGCCGGCGACGGCGGGCCCGGCCAGCGGACGCAGCGCGCCCATCATCAGCACGGCGAAGAGCAGCCAGCCCAGGTAGTTGCTCACCGGGATGCCGGGCAGGCCGGGCAGCGCGGGGGTGGCGTCCCGCCAGACCCAGTAGCCCTCGGTCACCATCTGCGGGTCGAGGAAGAGGTCCCAGGCGGCCAGCCCGACGGCGGCCAGCGCGATCCGCCGGACGGGGAACCGGCCGTCCCGGCGTCCCGGTCGGCCCCCGGCGTCACCCCGGCGCCCGGGCAGGTCTCCGGCGTCGCCGCCGGTCAGCCGGGTGGCGGCCAGCCAGGCCGGCCAGGCCATCCACGTCCAGGCCAGCGGGATGATCAGCGGCACTCCGGCCAGCTTCGGCCCCAGCTCGCCGGAGTAGTCGTAGCTGCCGAACGGGAAGCCGGTGGCCACGCCGAGCGCCTCGATGGCGAATCCGCCGACGGTGGCCACCGCGACCAGTGCCGCCGCCGTACGCGGGCCCCGGCTGAGCAGCGCGTGGCCGACCGAGAGCAGGTAGCCGAGCACGACGGTGGCGACGGTCAGCCGGGCCCGGGTCTCCCCGGTGGTCAGCGGGTAGCAGATCTGCGCCAGCACCAGTACGGCCAGCAGCGCCCAGGACAGCCGCCGGGTCACGGCGCGGCCCGACCGGCCCGGCCGGTCGGGGCGGGCGTCGGCGGCTCCAGCGGCAGGTCCCGGCCGAGCACGCCGAACGGGCGCTCGTCGCCGGGGAAGTGGAAGTGGCGCAGGACGTCGACGAAGCCGAACCGGCGGTACAGCCGCCAGGCCCGGGACCGCTGCTCGTCGGCCTCCGGCGTGGAGAGCAGGGTGGTCGTCCCCTCCGCCAGGGTGAGCAGGGCCCGCAGTTGCCCCGCGCCCAGGCCGTGCCCCTGCGCGGGCGGCCGGACGTGCAGCTCCACCACCTCGAAGCAGTCGGTCAGCCAGCGCTGCCGGGCCGGGGCGTGCAGCGCCCGCCACACCTGGTCGTGCCACCACTGCCCGGGGGCGCCGAGGTAGCCGTAGCCGAAGCCGGCCAGGTGACCCTCGCTGGTCAGGCTGGCGACGGCGCGGAAGCCGGGCCGGCGTACGTGGGTGGCGATGTAGCCGCGCCGCGCCTCCAGCAGGTCGGTGCGGTACCCCATGGCCTCGCCGTAGACGGCCACCACGTCGTCCAGCCGTCGGACGAGATCGTCCGGTGTCCACCGCACCAACCTCATGACCGTGCACCCTCCACCGCTCCCGGGCCGCCGTCCGCGACCCATCCCAGCACCGCCCGGTCACCGACCACGTCGCGCACCTCGAACCGTGCGAAGAGTTCCTCCGCGTACCACCCCTCGGTGGGGGTCCGCATGATCGCGGCGCGGTGCTCCGGGTGACGGTACGCGAACGCCACGAGGTCCGCCGGGTCACGCCACACGCTCACCGTGCCCTGCCAGCCCAGCGGGGCCTCGCCGACGCCGAACCGGGCCAGCAGGCCGGGCGCGGCGTGCAACGCGGCGGCCACCGGGGGGATCGCCCGCCAGAAGGTGACCGCCCGCCGGGGGCGCAGCCGGGCCCGGGTCAGCGCCAGCACGGGGCCGGTGACCCGGCCGCCGGGCGGCTCCCCGAACGGCCGTCGGCCCGACCACTCGCCCCGGCTGCTCAGCGGGCGCAGGTCGACCCGGACGGCCGCGCGGGAGAGACGCGCCCAGGCGCGCCCCACCGGCGAGTCGTCGAAGCGGGCGGACGCGGCGGGGGAGTCCCACACGGTCAGCGCCGCCCACCGGGTCAGGTCGGCGTCGCCTGGCCCGAAGCCGGTGCCGGTCCCGGTGCCGAGCAGCTTGCCGAACCGCACGCCGGGCAGCGCGCGCAGCCGGCGGGGGTCGACCGCCATCCGGGTCAGCGCCCGGGGCAGCGCGGCGCGGGAGGTGCGCCACACGTGCAGGGTGACCAGCCCCGGGACGCCGTCCACGCCGTCGGTACCGCTGCTGAGCCCGATGGTTCGCTCGCTCCGCTCGCTCACGCCACCGCCTCGCTCCGCTCGACGGCGGCGCGAGGCGCCACGCTGCTGAGCCCGATGGTTCGCTCGCTCCGCTCGCTCACGCCACCTCGGCCGGCGTACCGCCGGTGACCCGCAGCAGTTCCCGGTACGTGGTGGGGAAGACCGCCTGCGGGACGCCACCGGCCGCCCAGACCTCGTCGTACCGCTCGAGGGCGGTGTCGACCAGGGTGCGCAGTGGGCGCGGGTGGCCGACCGGGGCGACCCCGCCGATCACCTGCCCGGTGTGCGCGCGGACGAAGTCCGGGGTGGCCCGGCGCAGCCGGGTGATCCCGATGGAGGCGGCCAGGCCGGCGGTGTCCACCCGGTGCGCGCCGGAGGTGAGCACCAGCAGCGGCGCGCCGTCCGCCTCGAAGACGAGCGAGTTGGCGATCTGGCCGACCCCGACGCCGAGCGACTCGGCAGCGGCCGCGGCGGTGTGGACCGCGTCGGGCAGCAGGCGGACGGCGCTCGGCGCGCCGGACCCGTCCCGCGCGCCTGCGGCGTCGAGCACGTCCTGCACCGCCCGTACGTTCGGGTGTGGCTGCATGCCGCCATTCTTCCCGGTACGCCCGCCGCCGGCTCACCCGGCCACGCCGACTCCCTTCGCGGGGGCGCGGCCGGCACGGCGTCGCGGACCGGCCGGGGTCGTGGGCCGGCCGCTCCGGTCGATGTTGGCCGGGGGCGCGGCCGGCACGGCGTCGCGGGCCGGCCGCGCCGGTCGGCTCAGTGGGGGACGGCGACGGCGTCCGGCGCGGGCGGCGCGGTGACCCGGGGCGCGGCGACCCGGGCCGTCTCGGCCAGCGCGACGCCGACCAGCACCAGGAGCCCGCCGGCGAGCTGGGCGGTGTTGAGCGCCTCGCCGGCGCCGAGGACGACCCAGGCGACCGCCGAGGCGATCACCGGCTCGACCATGCCGACGATCCCGACGCTGGTCGCCGGGAGGTGCCGCATCGCCCCGGCGACCAGCAGGTACGGCACGATCGAGCCGAGCACCACCACGTACCCGCAGAGCAGCGCCACCGGCACGCCCCGGTCGGTGTCGGCGGTCAGCGGCTCCCAGCCGCCGGCACCCACGGTGACAGCGCGGGTGAGCAGGCCCGCCACGGCGGAGGCGCCGAAGGCCCAGGTGCACAGCGACAGCGTGTCCCGTCGCGCCACGCCGTGCGAGCCGAGCACGTAGTAGCCGGCGAGGAAGACCGCGGCGCCGAGACCGGCGAGCACGCCGAGGCCGTCCAGCTTCAGCTCGCCCCACACCTCGGCCACGCAGCCGAGGCCGAGCAGGCTCAGCGCCAGGCCGGCCCAGAGCCGTGGGCGTACGCGGTGGCGCTGGCCGAACCGGGCCCAGAGGGCGACCAGCAGTGGGGCGGTGTACTCGAACAGCAGCCCGATCCCGACCGGCAGCCGGGAGATGGCGACGAAGTAGAGCATCGGCACGGCGAAGAAGCCGGTCAGCCCGTACCCGATCAGCAGCGGCAGTTGGCGGGGGGTGATCCGGAGCCGGCGCGCCCCCGGGCGCAGCAGCAGGCTCAGGGCCAGCAGCCCCGTGACGGCGCCGACGGCGCGTAGCAGGGTGAGCTGCGGTGCGTCCAGGCCGGCGCGGAGCACCAGCTTGGAGACCGTGCCGTTGACGGCGAACAGCGCTCCCGAGCCGAGCACCATGGCGACCCCGAGGGCGGGGCGGGGGGTTGTCACGAGCGGAGGCTACCGCCGCCCTCGTCAGGGCCGTAAGGGCAACCAGTCGTTACGTCGGTCGCATCGCCCGCCGGTGCGCCGCTCGGGCTGGCGTGCCCGGATCCTCGGTCGCCCCGCCCGGCTTGGCGTGCCCGGATCCTCGGTCGCCCTGCCCGGCTTGGCGTGGTACGCCGCCGTGGCCGCGCCGGCGGGTGCCGGGAGTTGCCGCCGACAGGGTGTGGCGTGTGGGGACGCCGGCCGACTCCCGCGCGCCACACGTTGCGTTTTCGTCGGAGGGAGGGTGTACTGTCAGCAGCAGTTAGAACGAGTGTTCGATTGCCTCGAACGCCCGTTCCAAACAGCCCGGGGTGGTGTTTCGCGGCGCCGGTCCCGGGCGGTGCGGCTCCGCGGGCCGCACCTGGGTCCCGGGCAGTCGCGAGCCCGGCCCGTCAGGCAGGAGCGTCGCCCGCCGCCCACGACCCCCGGGCGGCGGGCGACGAACCCGCCGGTTGTGCCGGCCGGGTGTGGTGTGGGGAAGCGTCCACACCCGGCCGGCCCCCATCCGGTGCGTCTTCCTCCGCACCACTCGACCCGGCGTCCCGTCGGCGGACCAGCTCCGCCGTCAGGGGCGGCTCGGCCACGTGGAGGAGACAGTCCCATGCCGACCAACCCGGCTCAGGCACCGACGGTGCCAGCGCACGTGCTGCCGCACCGCACCCCCACCCAGCTTCTCGCGGTGGCCCGCCACGGGCTGGCCGAAGCCGCCCAGACCCGCCCCGACGGCCTCCGCTACGCGGCCGCCCACCTGGCCGCGCTGCGCGCGGCGGCGGCCCTGCTCGCCGCCCGGGCGCGTCCCGCCCCGGCCCGGCGCAACCGGATCACCAGCGTCTGGGTCCTGCTCTCCGGTGTCGCCCCCGAGCTTGACGAGTGGGCCCGGTTCTTCGCCCTCGGCGCCGGCAAGCGCGCCGCCGCCGAGGCCGGCATCCCGCGGGTCGTGACCGCCCGGGAGGCCGACGACCTGCTGCGCGCCGCCGAACAGTTCGTCGCGGTGGTGGAGGCCGCGCTCGGCGTGGCCCACCAACCGGCGCTCGACGGCCTCGCCGCCTGATCTGTGGCGCCCGGGGCCGCCCGGCGGGGGGAGCCGGGCGGCTCCGGGCACCACGCGCACATCCGATCGACAGCACGACGGGGGGTAGGTCCGATGGCGGGCCGGATGGTGGTCGGTTCCGCCGCACTGGCCGCTCTGGTGCGTCCGGCGAGCGCGCCGGATCCGGCGGGCGGTCACCGGGTGCTGCCGGTGGCCCCGGAGCTGACCGGGCTGCTGCCCAACCGGGGGCTGCGGCGCGGCAGCACGATCGCGGTCGCCACCGGTCAACCCCGGCGCAGCGGCGGCACCTCGCTGGTCCTGGCGCTGCTCGCCGAGGCGTCCCGGGCCGGTTCGTGGTGCGCCGTGGTGGGGGTGCCGACGTTCGGGGCGGGCGCGGCCGCCGAGCTCGGCATCGCCCTGGACCGGCTCGCCCTGGTGCCCCACCCGGGCCCGGAGTGGGCCACCGTCATCGCCGCGCTGATCGACGGGGTGGACGTCGTGGTCACCGCCGTGCCGGCGACGGTCTCCGCCTCGGTCGCCAACCGGCTGGTCGCCCGGGCCCGGCAACGGGGCAGCGTCCTCGTCCCGTACGGGCGGTGGGACGGCGCGGACGTGACCCTCCAGGTGGTCCGGGGAGCCTGGGAGGGGCTCGGGACGGGCCGGGGCCGGCTGCGCCGCCGCGAGGTCACCGTCTCGGCGCGTGGGCGCGGGGCCGCCGCCCGTCCCAAGGAGATCAAGATGTGGCTGCCCGGGGACGGGCTCACCCGGGTCATTCCCCGCTCCGCCCCCGGCCCTGCCGCCGGGTCCGTCACCGGCCGGTCGGCCGCCGGCCGGCTCCGCCCGGTCGCCGCGTCCACCGCGTCCGCCCCGTCGGCCACCGTGTCCGCCCCGTCGGCCACCGCATCCGCCCCGTCGGCCACCGTGTCCGCCCCGCCGGCCGTCGCGTCCGCCGACACCTCCCGGCGCGGCCCGCTCACCCTGGTCGGTCCGGCATGACCGGTGCGCCGGTGCGGACCCTGCTGCTCTGGTGCCCGGACTGGCCGGTGCTCGCCGCCGAGATCGTCGACGGGGTGCCCGCCACCGGCCCGGTCGCCGTGCTGCACGCCAACCGGGTGGTCGCCTGCTCGGAGCGGGCGCGCGCCGAGGGGGTGCGCCGGGGGCTGCGCAAACGGGAGGCGCAGGGGCGCTGCCCGCAGCTCACCGTCGTCGAGTACGACCCGGGGCGGGACGCCCGGGCGTTCGAGCCGGTGGTCGCCGCGGTCGAGGAACTGGTCGCGGGCGTCGAGGTGGTGCGTCCCGGCGCGTGTGCGGTGGCGGCCCGGGGGCCGAGCCGCTACCTGGGGGGAGAGGAGGCGGCCGCCGAGCGGATCGTCGAGCACGTCGCCCAGGCGTGCGCGGTGGAGAGCCAGGTCGGCATCGCCGACGGGGTCTTCGCCGCCGGGCTGGCCGCCCGCGCCGGGCAGGTCGTCCCACCCGGCGCGACACCGCGGTTCCTCGCCGACCTGCCGGTCGAGGCGCTCGGCCGGCCGGCCCTGACCGACCTGCTGCGCCGGCTCGGCGTGCGCACCCTGGGTGACTTCGCCGCGCTGCCCGCCGGCGACGTGCTGGCCCGGTTCGGCTTCGACGGCGCGCTCGCCCACCGGCTGGCCGCCGGGCGGGACCACCGTCCGCTCGCCGTCCGGCAGCCCCCGGCCGACCTCGCGGTCACCGCCGACCACGACGAGCCGCTCGACCGGGTCGACACGGCGGCCTTCGCCGCCCGGGCGCTGGCCGAGCGGCTGCACGACCGGCTCGCCGCGCACGGGCTGGCCTGCACCCGCCTCGGCATCGAGGCAGTCACCGCGCACGGCCAGGAGCTGCACCGGGTCTGGCGGCACGACGGGCTGCTCACCTCGGCCGCCATCGCGGACCGGGTGCGCTGGCAGCTCGACGGCTGGCTGTCCGGTGGCGTCGGCCGGGGCGGCGCCCGCCCGGCCCGGCCGACGGCGGGCATCATCCGGCTGCGGTTGGTCCCCGACGGGGTGATCGCCCAGGCCGGCCTGCAACCCGGCCTGTGGGGGGAGACCGGCGAGGAGCGGGAGCGGGCACACCGGGCGTTGAGCAGGGTGCAGGGCATCCTCGGCCCCGAGGCCGTGGTCACCGCGGTGCTCGGCGGCGGCCGTTCGCCCGGCGACCAGGTGCGCCTGGTGCCGTGGGGGGACGAACGCCTGCCGGCCCGCCCCGGCCCACCGCCCCTGCCGGACAGGCCGTCGGACCGGCCGGGTCAGTCGTCCCTGCCGGATCGGCCGGGTCAGTCGCCGCTGTCGGACCGGCCGCCGCTGCCGGGCCGGCCGTCGACGCGGTCGGGCGAGCCGCCGTGGCCGGGCCGGCTGCCGCCGCCCGCGCCGGCGGTGGTGCTGCCCGACCCGCTCGCCGCGGCCGTGCACGACGCCGCCGGCGAGCCGGTCGTGGTCAGCGCGCGGCTCCAGGTCAGCGCCGCGCCGGCCCGGCTGACCGTGGGCACCGCGCGGCCGGCCGAGATCGTCGGCTGGGCCGGCCCGTGGCCGGTCGACGAGCGCTGGTGGGCGCCGGCCGAGGCCCGCCGCCGGGCCCGGTTCCAGGTCTGCCTGGCCGACGGCACGGCCCTGCTGCTCGCGGTGGAGGCCGGGCACTGGCTGGTGGAGGCGATCTATGACTGAGGGCGCCCGGCCGACTGCGGGCGTCGCCGCCGAGCGGCAGCGGCAGGACGTCAACCCGGCGGGGCCCCGATGAGCTTCCACAACCCGAAGCTGCCCTGGTCGGAGCTGGAACGCGTGCTCTCCGGCCGGAAACCCCGGGCCGGGCGGGCCGACGGGCAGGGCGGCCGGTCGCGTGACGAGCGGCACCTGCACGTGGTCGACCCGCTGGCCGTGGACGCCGACGGCGGCGACTCTCCCGCCTGGAGCCGCAAGCGGGAGCACTACCAGCCACCGGAGCTGACCCGCCCCGACGGCGTGGTGCCGTACGCCGAACTGCACGCCCACACCAACTTCAGCTTCCTCGACGGCGCCAGCCACCCCGAGGAACTGGCCGAGGAGGCCGCCCGGCTGGGGCTCACCGCGCTCGCCGTCACCGACCACGACGGCTTCTACGGGGTGGTGCGCTTCGCCGAGGCGGCCCGCGCGCTGCACCTGCCGACGATCTTCGGCGCCGAGCTCTCCCTGGACCTGCCCGGCCCGCAGAACGGCGAGCCCGACCCGCTCGGGCGGCACCTGCTGCTCCTGGCCCACGGCCACGAGGGGTACGCCCGGCTCGCCTCGACCATCGCCCGCGCCCAGCTGCGCGGCGGCGAGAAGGGCCGCCCGGTCTACGGCGAGCTGGAGGAGGTCGCCGCGGAGTTGCGCGACCACGTGCTGGTGCTCACCGGCTGCCGCAAGGGGCACGTGCCGGCGGCGCTGCTCACCGAGGGGGTGGACGCGGCGGCCCGCGAGCTGGACCGGCTGACCGCCCTCTTCGGCGCGGAGACGGTGGCGGTGGAGCTGACCGACCACGGGCACCCGGTCGACGCCGACCGCAACGACGCGCTCGCCGAGCTGGCGGCGGCGGCCGGCCTGCCCACGGTGGCCACCAACAACGTGCACTACGCCACCCCGGGCCGGCGCCGGCTGGCCACCACCGTCGCCGCCGTACGGGCCCGGCGCAGCCTGGACGAGATCGACGGGTGGCTGCCCGCGGCCGGCACCGCCCACCTGCGCAGCGGCGCCGAGATGGCGGCCCGGTTCGCCGCGTACCCGGGGTCGGTGGCCCGGGCCGCCGAGTTCGGGGCCGAGCTCGCCTTCGACCTCCAGCTCGTCGCGCCGCGGCTGCCGGCGTACCCGGTGCCGCCGGGGCACACGGAGATGAGCTGGCTGCGCCACCTGACCGAGCGGGGAGCGCGGGAGCGCTACGGCCCCCGGGAGGCGCACCCGAGGGCGTACGCGCAGCTCGACCACGAGCTGAACATGATCGAGGAGCTGGGCTTCCCCGGCTACTTCCTGGTGGTCTTCGACATCGTCGCGTTCTGCCGCGAGCAGGACATCTACTGCCAGGGCCGGGGCTCGGCGGCCAACTCGGCGGTCTGCTACGCGCTGCGGATCACCAACGTGGACGCGGTCCGGCACCGGCTGCTCTTCGAGCGGTTCCTCGCCCCGGAGCGCGACGGCCCGCCCGACATCGACGTGGACATCGAGTCCGACCGCCGGGAGGAGGTCATCCAGCACGTCTACGCCCGGTACGGCCGGGAGCACACCGCCCAGGTCGCCAACGTCATCTCCTACCGGCCCCGCTCGGCGGTGCGGGACGTGGCCAAGGCGTTCGGCTTCTCGCCCGGCCAGCAGGACGCCTGGAGCAAGCAGATCGACCGCTGGGGCGCGGTCGCGACGGTGGACGTCGAGGACATCCCCGAGCAAGTGGTCGCGTACGCCAACGAGCTGCAGACGTTCCCCCGGCACCTGGGCATCCACTCCGGCGGCATGGTGATCTGCGACCGGCCGGTGATCGAGGTCTGCCCGGTGGAGTGGGGGCGGATGCCGGGCCGCAGCGTGCTCCAGTGGGACAAGGACGACTGCGCCGCCGTCGGCCTGGTCAAGTTCGACCTGCTCGGGCTCGGCATGCTCTCCGCGCTGCACTACGGCTACGACATGATCGGGATGAGCCTGGACCTCGGCGGCATGGCGCTGGACGACCCGGAGGTCTACGACATGCTCTGCCGGGCCGACTCGGTCGGGGTGTTCCAGGTGGAGAGCCGCGCCCAGATGGCCACCCTGCCCCGGCTGAAGCCCCGCGAGTTCTACGACCTGGTGGTCGAGGTGGCGCTGATCCGGCCCGGCCCGATCCAGGGCGGCTCGGTGCACCCGTACATCCGGCGCAAGAACGGCGAGGAGCCGGTGACCTACCCGCACCCGCTGATGCGCAACGCGCTGGAGAAGACCCTCGGCGTGCCGCTGTTCCAGGAGCAGCTCATGCAGCTCGCCATCGACCTGGCCGGCTTCGACGCCGCGGAGGCCGACCAGTTGCGCCGGGCGATGGGCGCCAAACGCTCCGCCGAGCGGATGGCCCGCATCGCCGACCGCCTCTACGCGGGCATGGCGGAGCGGGGCATCACCGGCGAGCTGGCCGACGACGTCTACCGCAAGCTCTCCGCGTTCGCCAGCTACGGCTTCCCGGAGAGCCACGCGATGAGCTTCGCCTACCTGGTCTACGCCAGCTCCTGGCTCAAGCGCTACCACCCGGGCCCGTTCCTGGCCGCGCTGCTCAACGCCCAGCCGATGGGCTTCTACTCCCCGCAGACCCTGGTCGACGACGCCCGCCGGCACGGCGTCGAGGTCCGCCGGCCCGACATCAACGCCAGCGGCGCCAAGGCGGTGCTGGAGTCCCTCCCGCAGACCCGCTGGGGCAGCGCGCCGGGGGAGCCGCCGCACGCCTGGGGGCTGGGCGGCCCGGCCGTCCGGCTCGGGCTCTCCGCCGTGCGTACCCTCGGCGACGAGGTGGCCGAGCGGATCGAGACGGAGCGGACGGCGCGCGGGCCGTACCGCGACATGGCGGACCTGGCCCGGCGCGTGGGTCTCACCGCCGCGCAGCTGGAGGCGCTGGCCACCGCGGACGCCTTCGCCTGTTTCGGGCTGTCCCGGCGGGAGGCCCTCTGGGCGGCCGGCGCGGCGGCCCAGGACCGGCCGGGCCGCCTGCCCGGCACGGTGACCGGCGCGGCCGCGCCCACCCTGCCCGGTATGGAGGCGGTGGACCGGCTGGTCGCCGACGTGTGGGCCACCGGGCTGTCGCCGGAGAGCCACCCGGCCCGCTTCATCCGCCCGCAGCTCGACGCCCTCGGCGCGGTGCCGATCGCCCGGCTCGGCCGGGTGGATCCGGGTCGGCGGATCCGGGTCGGCGGGATCGTCACCCACCGGCAGCGCCCCGCGACCGCCGGCGGGGTCACCTTTCTCAACCTGGAGGACGAGACGGGGATGCTCAATGTCACTTGCTCCCCGGGGCTCTGGCAGCGTTACCGTCGAGTCGCCCGCACCAGCGCGGCGCTGGTGGTGCGCGGCCGGTTGCAGCGGCACGAGGGAGTCACCAACCTCACCGCCGACCGGCTGGACGCCATCGAGCCGCCGGTCAGCCCGGCATCGCGCGATTTCCGTTGACGACAGTGATCCACATTACGGTTTTTCGCCGCCGATGGCGGGAGACTCCTGCTCGCGCGGGCAGAGCGGCCCGCGTGGCACGAGGGGGAATGAACCGATGACGGGGAATCACGGATACAGCGGCGGAGTGGCCAACTCCCGGCGGACCCGGCTCAACGCCGGCTGGACCCCGGCGCACCACACCGAACCGCGCGAGTACGAGATCACCGAGGGTCCGGTGGCCAACGCCCTGCGGTCGCGGGCCGAGGAGGACGGCGCCACCGGCGAGTCCTGACCGCCTCCCCGGGCGGTCCCCGTCGGGGCTGGACCGGGTGACTAGGCTCGACCGGGTGGAGCAGACCCCAGGCCGGCTCGCCGGGCCGCCGCTGACCCCCCGTACCGCCGTGATCTGGTCGGTGCTGCGCGCCGAGCTGGAGCGCCGTGGCGACACCGCGCTGACCGTGCTCGACGTCGGCGGCGGCACCGGCGGCTTCGCCGTCCCGCTCGCCCAGGCCGGGCACCGGGTGACCGTGGTCGACGCCAGTCCCGACGCGCTCGCCGCGCTGACCCGCCGGGCCGCCGAGGCCGGCGTCGCCGAGCGGGTCCGCGCCGTGCAGGGCGACGGCGACGCGCTCGCCGGGCTGGTCGAGCCGGGCAGCGCCGACCTGGTGCTCTGCCACGCCGTGCTGGAGGTGGTCGACGACCCGGCGCCGGTGGTGGCCGCGCTGGCCGCCGCGCTGCGCCCGGGCGGCGCCGCGAGTGTGCTGGTCGCCGGCCGGGCCGCCGCGGTGCTCGGCCGGGCGATGAACGGGCACCTGGACGTCGCCGCCGCGCTGGCCGCCGATCCGGCCGGCACCGCGGGCGCCCGGGACACGCTGCGCCGGCGCTACGACGCCGAGACCGCGGCCGCGCTGCTCGGCGCCGCCGGGCTCGTGGTCGAGGAGATCCACGGCGTACGCGTGCTCGCCGACCTCCTCCCGGCCGCCGTCGCGGACGGTCAGCCGGCCGCCCTGGTGGAGCTGGAGCGGGCGCTCGCCGGGCGGCCCCCCTGGCGGGACCTCGCCGCACAGTTGCACCTGTTCGCCCGGCGCCCGTGACCGACCCGCTGGAGATCGTCGGGCCGCGCTACGGCGGCGGCAGCCTCGCCGACGTCCTGCCCAGCGCGCTCGCCGTGCTCGGCGTGCCCGGCGCCACCGACCCGCTCGGGCTGGGCGCCGCGCTGGCCGGAGTGCGCCGGGTGGCGGTGCTGCTGGTGGACGGCCTCGGCTGGCACCAGATCCCGACCGCCGCGCCGTACGCGCCGGCCCTGGCCGGGCTCGCCGCGGCCGTGGGCCGGCCGCTGACCTCCGGCTTCCCGTCCACCACGCCGACCAGCCTGGTGACGCTGGGCACCGGCGCCGCGCCCGGCGCGCACGGCGTGCTCGGCTTCACCCTGCGGGTGCCGGGCACCGACCGGGTGCTCAACCACATCGAGTGGGCGGCCGACCCGGAGCCGCGGCGCTGGCAGCCCGTCCGCACCCAGCTCGAACGGGCCCGGGCGGCCGGCGTCGCGGTGACGGTGGTGAGCCGGCCGGAGTTCGGCGGCAGCGGGCTGACGGTGGCCGCCAACCGGGGCGGCGACTACCGCGGCGCGGCCGGCGTCGACGCGCTCGCCGCGCGGATGCTCACCGCCCTGGCCACCGGGCCGGGGCCCACCCTGGTCTCCGGCTACCACCCGGACCTGGACCGGCACGGCCACCTCACCGGCGTCGACTCGGCGCCCTGGCGGATCGCCGCGGCGGAGGTGGACCGGCTGGTCACCCGGCTCGTCGACGGGTTGCCGCCCGACGCCGCGCTGCTGGTCACCGCCGACCACGGCCAGCTCGACGTGCCGGCCGGGCACCGCGTCGACCTGGACACCGATCCCCGGCTGCGCGCCGGGGTGGCGGTGGTCGCCGGCGAGCCCCGGGTCCGCTACCTGCACGTCACGCCGGGGGCCCGGGACGACGTCGTGGCCGCCTGGACGGCGGTGCTCGGCCCCGCGGCCCGGGTCCGCACCCGCGAGGAGGTGGTGGCCTCCGGCTGGTTCGGCCCGGTGCCGGAGGAGCACCTGCTCCGCATCGGCGACGTGGTGGTCGTCTGCAACGCCACGTACGCGGTGACGGCCTCCCGGTCGGAGCCGCCGATGGTGTCGCGGCTGGTCGCGTACCACGGGGCGGACACCGCGGCCGAGATGACCATCCCGCTGCTGGTCGTACGCGGCTGACGGCCGGCCGCCCCGCGGAGTGGCCCGCCCGCCCGGCCCGGTCGGGCGCGGGCGGGCGATGCCGCCGTCGCCCGCCCCTGCCGGGCGAACCCCTCGACCGCCCGCACGAGGCGCACGCCGCCGGTCGTCCGGGCGGCATGTCGGGGGCGCCCGCTAACCTGCGGGGATGGGTCGCAGCCAGTCGTTGCCCCGGGGCGGCGATCCCCGGTTCGGGCCGGACGCCGACGACTCCGGCTGCCCGATCCTGCACGTCGACATGGACGCGTTCTTCGCCTCGGTCGAGGTCCGCCGCCGGCCGGAACTGCGCGGCCGGGCCGTCGTGGTCGGCGGGGTCGGCCCGCGCGGGGTGGTCAGCTCCGCCAGCTACGAGGCCCGGCGCTACGGCGTCCGCAGCGCCATGCCCACCGCGCGGGCCCGCGCGCTCTGCCCGCACGCGGTCTACCTCCCGCCGGACTTCGCGCAATACTCGGCGGCCTCCCGGGCGGTCATGCAGATCTTCCGGGACGTCACCCCGCTGGTGGAGCCGCTCTCACTCGACGAGGCGTTCCTCGACGTGGCCGGGGCCCGGCGGCTCTTCGGCTCCCCGGCCGCCATCGCCCGGCGGATCCGCGAGCGCGTCGCCGGGGAACAGGGGCTGACCTGTTCGGTCGGGGTCGCGCCGAGCAAGTTCGTGGCCAAGCTCGGCTCGACCCGCGCCAAGCCCGACGGGCTGCTCGTCGTCCCGGCCGTCCGGGTGCTCGACTTCCTGCACCCGCTGCCGGTGTCGGCGCTGTGGGGGGTGGGGGAGCGCTCCACCGAGACGCTGCGTCGGCTCGGCCTGGCCACCATCGGCGACCTCGCCGAGGCGCCGGTCGGCATGCTGCGCAAGGCGCTCGGCGAGGCGTCCGCGACCCACCTGCACGAGTTGGCCTGGGGGCGGGACCCGCGCCGGGTCAGCCCCGAGCAGGTCGAGAAGTCGATCGGCGCGGAGGTGACCTTCGACGCCGACGTGGCCGATCCCCTGGAGATCCGCCGGGCGCTGCTCGCCCTCGCCGAGAAGGTGGGCGCCCGGCTGCGCCGGGCCGGGCAGGTCGGGCGGACGGTGTCGCTGAAGGTCCGGCTGGCCGACTTCCGCACCGTCAACCGGTCGCGCACGTCGGGCGTGCCGACCGACGTCGCCCGGGAGATCTTCGACACGGTCTGGGCGCTCTACACCGCGCTCGACCCGGGCGAGCGCATCCGCCTGGTCGGCGTCCGCGTCGAGGGCCTCGCCCCGGCGCGGGAGACCCCGAGGCAGCTCGCCCTCGGCGCGCCCGAGCGCGGCTGGCGGGAGGCGGAAGCTGCCGCCGACGCCGCGGCTGCCCGTTTCGGGCGGTCCGTCATAGGTCCGGCCAGTCTGCTCCGGGCCCGGGACGGGCGACGAAATGAAAATCCACCCCGGCCGTAGGTCGTCCCGCTTTCCGACGCGCGAGGGCCCTCGTAGACTTGCGGGTAAGCAGCCGGTTGGCTGCCACGGTCTGTCGGCCCGACCGGGCCGACCCACGTGACCGGGGAGGAGTGCCGTGCCGCTCTCGGAGCACGAGCAGCGGCTGTTCGAGCAGATCGAGCGGTCGCTTGCCGAGGACCCCAAATTCGCCTCGGCCGTGCGCGCCAGCGATCCGCGTTTCCACGCGCGGCGTCGCCTGCTCGTCGCTGCCGGCGTGATCATCGCTGGGCTGGCCCTGTTGGTCTATGGCGCGGTGATCAAGACTCCGCCGCTGGCAGTGGCGGGTTTTGTCGTCATGCTGGCCTCGGCCGCGTTCGCGGTGCAGTCGCATCGTCGGGCGCAGTCACCTGACCTGCACGTCGTGGGAGGCACGACGAGTCGTCGCCGCCCCCGCGGTCGTACGGGTCGGCGGCCCTCGATCCTCGACCGGATGGAGGACCGGTGGCGGCAGCGCCCGGAGGGGCACCGCTGAGCCCGGCCCGCCGCTGAGGCGGGTCGCACCACCGCGACGACGAACCGCGTCGCCGGCACGCCCGGCGACCTGAGGCGTCTCCGTGCGCCCCTGGGCCCGCCCCGGGCACCCTCCGACGTTCCGCGCCTGCGCTCGCCCCGGCGGCCTCCGACGTGTCGGGCGCCCACGGCCCGCCTCAGCGGCCTCTGACGCTTCGCGCACCCCGCCGGCTCGCCGTTCGCCGTGGTCAGTCGCCACAGCGAGACCGGCCGGCCCCTGACGCTCCGCGCCGTCAAGGCACCGTGGCCTTGGTGCCCGCGCTTCCCCGTCCTGCCCTCCGCCCGCCTGCCTCGGTGGCGGCAGCCCGCGCCGCGACGGGAACGGGCCGGGAACGGCGGCGTCGCCGCTCCCGGCCCGTTCGGTGGGCGTGCGCGTCAGCGGGCCATGCGGTCGGCCAGCAGGCGGCGCGGGCTCCAGCGCAGCAGTCGGGAGCGGGCGCGCGCGCCCGCCGCCAGCAGCCGGGACGACGCGTCGGCCGTGGCCAGTCGCCAGCGCAGCAGCACCGAGGGCGGCAGCACCGCCGCCACCAGGCGGGTACGCCGGTCGGCCCGCGCGGCGAGCGCGCCGCGGATGGTGCGCAGGGCCGGCGGGAGGTGCTCGCCGGTGAGCGGGTCGCGCGCGTAGCGGGCGCGCTCCTCGGCGCGGCCGAGCAGCCGTACCGCCGTGGTGGCCTCGGCGTCGGCGGCCAGCGCCTCCCGGGACAGCCGGTCGGCCGTGGCCCGCGGCGTCTCCGTCCGGTCCACCCGCACCCGGTAGTCCACCAGCGTGTCGAGCAGCTCGTCCCAGGCGGCGTGCGCGTCCGCCCGGGCCCGCTCGGCGTCCACCAGGACCACCATTCGCTGCCCGTCGGCGGGCGCGTCGCCGGCCTCCCTCGCCCGGACGGCGGTCGGGGCCGGCGTCGCCGGGCCGCTGCGCCGCCTCCGCAGGGCCAGCCGGCGCAGCGCCGGCAGGGCGAGCAGGACCAGCAGGAGGAGCACCGCGCCGGCCGCGTACCAGGGCCAGACGGGGGCCTGCTCGGCCGGGGCCGCCGCGCCGACGGCCAGGCCGGAGTCGGGGTCCTCCTCGGGGCCCTCGGGGCCCCGCGGGCCCGCCGACGGGTCGGTCTCGCCGACGGGGGCCGACGGGCCCGGGGCCGGCGCGTCGTCCTCGGGGGCGTCGATGTCGGGGGCCCAGGCCGACCGGGTCGAGCCCTGCACGCCGTACGCGGGGGTCGCGTCGAACGGCACCCAGCCGACGCCGTTGAAGTAGACCTCCGTCCAGGCGTGCAGGTTCCGGTTGGTCAGCGTGTACGTGCCGCCGCTGGAGTTGCTGCCGTTGGTGAACCCGAACGCCACCCGGGCCGGGATCCCGGCGGCCCGGACCAGCCACGCCATCGCGGCGGCGTACTGCTGGCAGAAGCCGACCTTGTTGTTGAGGAAGTCGACGATCTCCTGGCCGCTGATGCCGCCCTTGGTGCTCAGCGAGTACGTGAAGCCGTTGTCGGCGGAGAAGTAGTCGTAGATCCCGCGGACCTTGTCGTACTCGGTGTCCTTGTTCGCTACCAGGGTGCGGACCAGCTTCTCCACCTCGGGAATCGGCGGCGGCGCCGGGTGCGCGCGCCGCACCGGGTGGTCCGACGGCAGCGGTCGCGCCCGCTGCAGCGCCTCGGGGGTGTACGTCGAGCGCACGTAGTCGAACGCGTAGCGCTTGCCGCGGGAGTTGTCGCGGTTGGAGAAGACCACCTGCAGGTTCGGGTCGTACAACCAGTTGCCGTTCAGGTCCTCGGTGCGCACCGGCTCGGTGTAGACCGGCAGCAGCGGCATGGTGAGGTTCTTCGTGACCTCGACCGTGGCCCGGTACGTCCGCTGCTCGACGCCCTCGCCGGACGGTGTCGGCAGGTTCTCGACGGAGCGGCCCCTGGGGTTGCCCACGTCGAAGCCGCTCGACTTGAGCTCGTCGGCGACGCCGAAGCGCAGGTAGAACGGGCTGGGCTCGTTGGTGCTGACCTTGACCAGGTCGGCCACCTCGGACTGGTTGAGCTGCCCGCTCAGCGCCGCGAACAGGTCGATCCGGCCCGGAGCCCCGCCCTGCCCGGGACGCCCGTTGCCGTTGCCGTCGCCGGAGCCGGAGGTCAGGGTGTCGAGCAGCCCACCGGTCATCCCCGGCACGGCCAGCGGCAGCGCCACGGCCAGCGCCACGCCGACCACCGCGAGTCGCCGGCCGGCGGCGGCCAGCGGCGAGGACTCCCAGACGTCGACGTCGCGGCCGTCGCCGGTGAACCGCCGGCCGAACCGGCGGACCCGGTCGACGTTGTCGGTCACCAGCAGCCAGAGGTAGCCGGCGGCGCCGACGACGAACGGCACCGGCGGGACGCTGTCGACGTAGACCGCGACGGGCACGGAGTAGATGGCCAGCATGGGCAGGCCGGCCAGCGCCGGCCGGCGCAGCCCGACGGCGAGCACGTCGACCACCACCGCCACGCCGGCGATCCCCAGCACGGTGATGAACAGCAGCGGGTCGGTGTCGGGCACCTCGACGCCGTAGGAGCGCATGTCCTCCAGCGACCCGCTGAACAGGTCGCCGAAGTGCGCGAAGGTCGCCGGCGTGGGCAGGAAGGCGAGCAACTCGGTGCCGCCGGGGAAGAGCCAGGTCAGGGCCAGCGTGAGGCCGGCCAGCATGGCGAGCACCTGCCCCCAGAGCGGCACCCGTGCCAGCCGGGCGAGCGCGGCCGTGGCCGCGACCACGGCCACCGCGATGGTGGCCTGGATCAGCCACGTCCAGCGTTCGAAGATGGCCGACAGCGGCGCCGCGGCGAGCAGCGTCGCCGCGGCGGCCACGAAGCCCAGGTTCCGGTGGGCGATCATGAGGGGACCCTTCCGTTCATCGCACGCCGCCGGCCACCGTCTCGGCCATCGCCGCCCGCAGGGCGAAGCCCTGCGAACCGCGGGCCGCCTGCGGCCACAACGCCGGCAACCGGGCGCCGTGGTCCACCCCGATCACCCGCCAGCCGCTCTGCAGCAGGGCGAGCGCGGCGGCGCTGTGCGCGTGGTCGGCCTCGGCCCGCGCCTTGGCGGGCAGGTTGAGCCAGGTGGAGCTGTCGAGCAGGAAACCGACGCAGGTCGCGCCGTTGCCCCGCAGCCCGGCCAGCAGCTCGGCCTCGGCCGTGCCCAGCGAGCCGAACAGGCCGATGATCAGGCCGCCGTCCGCCCGCTGCCGGACCCGCTGCACCAGCGTGGTGAGCTCGACGTTCTTGTCGAGCCCGACCTCGGCGAGCTGGTCGAGGAGCAGCCCGTCGCCGGCGGCTTCGGAGGCGTCGACGTCGGCCCCCGAGCCGGTGACCAGGCGCAGCTTGTAGCCGGCCTGCCGCAGGTGCACCGCGATGCTCGCGGCGGCGGAGACCGCCCACTCGAAGGACGCCGTCGGCCCGTCGCCCCGGTGGCCGTACGCGCGGGTGTCCAGCACGACGGTCGCCCGGCTCTCCCACGGCTGCTCCTCCCGGCGCACCATCAGCTCGCCGGTGCGCGCGGTCGACTTCCAGTGCACCCGGCGCAGGTCGTCGCCCATCCGGTACTCCCGGGTGGCGGCGTCGTCCTCGCCGTGCACGGCGACCGAGCGGGCCCGGCTGTCGCCGCTGCCGGCGTACTCGCCGGGCAGGCGTACCGAGGGCAGCGGGGTGACCTGCGGGATGACGGTCAGGTGGTCCGTGCTCGGGAAGGCGCGGCTGAGCTCGCACAGCCCGAACGGGTCGGTCATCCGGACCACCAGCGGGCCCACCTCGTAGCGGCCGCGCACGTCGGCCCGCACCGTGTACGCCACCGAGCTGGCCTGGTGGGCGCCGAGCCGCTCCAGCACCACCCGCGGCCGGCTGCCCAGCGCGTAGGGCAGCCGGTCCTCCAGCAGCAGGGTGCCGGTGGGCAGCCGGGACAGGTTCTGCAACCGCAGCACCACCCGGGAACTCGCCCCGACGGGCGTGCGGTGCGGGTCCAGCGACCGGTTGCAGGCCAGCTTGTAGCGGCTGCGCCCCACGTAGGCGGCGGCGAGCAGCGGCAGGACGGCCAGCAGGACGGCCACCCGGAGCAGGTCCTTCTCGCCGAGGATGCCGGCCGAGATCGCGGCCGCGACCGCGGCCGCCAGGAACGATCGGCCGCGGGTCGTCAGCCCTCGCAGCCCGTCTCGCACGTCACCGCCTCCGCGGCTCGTAGGGGGCTCGGCCGTTGCCCTCGCCCGTGGGTCGGGTGTCGTACGGGGAGCGCTTGCGGTCGTGCGGCAACGGCAGCCGGTGCACCAGCTCGGAGACGATCGCGTCGGTGGTGCGCCGGGCCAGCTGGGCGTCGGCGGTCGGGATGATCCGGTGCGCGAGCACCGGCACGGCCAGCGCCTGCAGGTCGTCGGGGAGGACGTAGTCCCGCCCCTCCAGGGCGGCGACCGCGCGGGCGGTGCGCAGCAGCTGGAGGGTGGCCCGCGGGGAGGCGCCGAGGCGCAGGTCGGGGGCCTCCCGGGTCGCGGTGACCAGGTCGATCGCGTACTGCTTGACGGCGTCGGCGACGTGCACCTGCCGGACGTGCGCGATGAGCTGCCGCACCGTGTTGGCGTCGGAGACCGGCCGCAGCTCGTCCAGCGGGTCGGTGGCGCCGTGCCCGTCGAGCATGGCCAGCTCCGCGTTGGGGTCGGGGTAGCCCATGGCGATGCGGGCGGTGAACCGGTCGCGCTGCGCCTCGGGGAGGGGGTAGGTGCCCTCCATCTCGATCGGGTTCTGGGTGGCGACGACCATGAACGGCGTCTGGAGCTGGTAGGTGACGCCGTCGACGGTGACCTGCCGCTCCTCCATGCATTCCAGGAGCGCGGACTGGGTCTTCGGCGAGGCGCGGTTGATCTCGTCGCCGACGACCAGGTTGGCGAAGACCGCGCCGGGACGGAACTCGAAGTCGTGCGTCTCCTGGTTGTAGACGCTGACGCCGGTGACGTCGCTGGGCAGCAGGTCCGGGGTGAACTGGATGCGGCGCACCGAGCAGTCGATCGAGCGGGCCATGGCCTTGGCGAGCTTCGTCTTGCCGACGCCCGGCACGTCCTCGATGAGCAGGTGCCCCTCGGCGAGCAGCACCGCCAGGGCGAGCCGCACGGTGGCGGTCTTGCCCTCGATGACCTGCTCGATGTTCGAGACGATGGCTTCGCTGGCGGCGCGGAACTCGTCGTGCGGCAACAGGCCGCCCACCTCGTCCCAGGTCTGTTGTGTCACGGGCCTCCTCCTCGTCGCCGGACGGCAGCTCTGTATAGAGCAGCTGGACCCGCCGTTGGGTTCGCGACGCCGAGCCTCGTCTGCCGCAGGAATCTCATTGGTCTCTCAGGCTAACCATGTTTGTCGCTGTCGCCGACCCCCGCAGGTGGACCGTCGGTTACGCCCCGAATATTCGCCGGGTCGGGGGATCCGCGCGTCGCTCGGGGTGCCGTCCATGATCACGAAGGGCGCCCGGGGGCGTTTCGGACGGGGCCCGCGTCCCGACCGGTGGTAGCGGGCGACGCGCGGGACCGGACGGCGGGTACACTCCCGGTCATGGCCGGATTCTTCCTGCTCCTTACCGGGCCGTGCTGATGCGCTGACGCGCGACAGCACGGCGGCCCCTCCTGCGCGAGGGGCTTTTTTGTGCCCTCCGCCGGGCGCCCCGGCGGTCGGCCCCGGCGCCGGCCCCGACGGCACGGCGCGCCGGGGGAGCAGACCCGATCCATACCGACATGACCGCGCCGAGCGAGGTCAGCATCCAGCCCGGCCGTGGCGTGGCCGGCGGCGACGAGCGAAGCGAGGAGACGCCATGAGTGAGGCAGCAGCGGCGGGCGACATTCCCCCGTTCCGGTACACCGCGGCCCTGGCCGAGGAGATCGAGCACCGCTGGCAGGACGTCTGGGCGCGGGAGGGCACCTTCCACGCCCCGAACCCGACCGGCCCGCTGGCCGACCCCGGCCACCCCCGGGCCGGGGCGGAGAAGCTGTACGTGCTGGACATGTTCCCGTACCCGTCGGGCGCCGGCCTGCACGTCGGGCACCCGCTGGGCTACATCGGCACCGACTGCTTCGCCCGCTACCAGCGGATGGCGGGGCGCAACGTGCTGCACGCGATGGGCTTCGACGCGTTCGGCCTGCCCGCCGAGCAGTACGCGGTGCAGACCGGCACCCACCCCCGGACCACCACTGTGGCCAACATCGAGCGCTACAAGGCGCAGCTGCGCCGGCTGGGCCTGGCCCACGACGAGCGCCGCTCGGTGGCCACCATCGACGTGGACTTCTACCGCTGGACCCAGTGGATCTTCCTGCAGGTCTTCAACTCGTGGTACGACACGGAGGCGAAGCGGGCGCGTCCGATCGCCGAGCTGATCGCCGAGTTCGAGGGCGGCAACCGGCCCACGCCCGACGGCCGGCCGTGGGCGGAACTGTCCGTCGCCGAGCGGCGGGCCGTCGTCGACGACCACCGGCTGGCGTACGTGTCGCAGGCGCCGGTCAACTGGTGCCCCGGGCTGGGCACCGTGCTGGCCAACGAGGAGGTCACCGCCGACGGCCGCTCCGAGCGGGGCAACTTCCCGGTCTTCAAGCGCAACCTGAAGCAGTGGATGATGCGGATCACCGCGTACGGCGACCGGCTGCTGGACGACCTGGACACGCTGGACTGGCCCGAGCCGATCAAGCTGATGCAGCGCAACTGGATCGGCCGCTCCACCGGCGCGCACATCGACTTCCCCACCACGCTGGAGCCGATCCGGGTGTTCACCACCCGGCCGGACACGATCTTCGGCGCGACCTACATGGTGCTGGCGCCCGAGCACGGGCTGGTCGACGCGCTGGTGCCGGCCGCCTGGCCGGAGGGGACGAAGGACGCCTGGACCGGCGGGCACGCCAACCCGCGGGCGGCCGTGGAGGCGTACCGCAAGGCGGCCGCGGCCAAGACCGACGTCGAGCGGCAGGCCGACACGAAGGAGAAGACCGGCGTCTTCGTCGGGGCGTACGCCACCAACCCGGCGAACGGCGCGCAGATCCCGATCTTCATCGCGGACTACGTGCTGGCCGGCTACGGCACCGGGGCGATCATGGCGGTGCCCGCCCAGGACGAGCGGGACTGGGCGTTCGCCGAGGTCTTCGATCTGCCGATCGTGCGCACCGTGCAGCCGTCGGAGGGCTTCGACGGCAAGGCGTACACCGGGGACGGCCCGGCGGTCAACAGCGCCGCGCCCGACCGCGGCCTGGACCTGGACGGCCTGGGGGTCGCCGACGCCAAGGCCCGGATCATCGAGTGGCTGGAGGCCAACGGGCACGGCGCCGGCGCGGTGACCTACCGGCTGCGCGACTGGCTGTTCTCCCGGCAGCGCTACTGGGGCGAGCCGTTCCCGATCGTGTACGACGAGACCGGTGCCGCCATCGCGCTGCCGGAGGAGATGCTGCCGGTCGAGCTGCCCGAGGTGGACGATTTCTCGCCGCGCACCTTCGATCCGGAGGACGCCGACAGCGACCCGGAGACCCCGCTGTCGCGCCGGCGCGACTGGGTCGAGGTGGAGCTGGACCTGGGCGACGGTCCGAAGCGCTACACCCGCGAGACCAACGTGATGCCGCAGTGGGCCGGCTCCTGCTGGTACGAGCTGCGCTACCTGGACCCGACCAACTCGGAGCGGTTCGTCGACGCGGAGAACGAGCGGTACTGGATGGGGCCGCGCGGCGAGGGCGACTGCGGGGGCACCGACCTGTACGTCGGCGGCGCCGAGCACGCCGTGCTGCACCTGCTGTACGCCCGGTTCTGGCACAAGGTGCTGTACGACCTGGGGCACGTCTCGTCGTTCGAGCCGTTCCGCAAGCTGTTCAACCAGGGCTACATCCAGGCGTACGCGTACACCGACGCCCGGGGCGCCTACGTGCCGGCCGAGGACGTGACCGAGCGCGACGGCGGCTTCTACCTGGGCGACACGGCCGTCAAGCGCGAGTACGGCAAGATGGGCAAGTCCCTGAAAAACGTGGTCACCCCGGACGAGATGTGCGCCGCGTACGGCGCGGACACCTTCCGGGTCTACGAGATGTCGATGGGCCCGCTGGAGGTGTCCCGCCCGTGGGAGACCCGGGCGGTGGTCGGCTCGTACCGCTTCCTGCAGCGGGTCTGGCGGGCGGTCGTCGACGAGCAGACCGGCGCGCTGCGGGTCACCGACGCGCCCGCCGACGACGCGACCCGGCGGCTGCTGCACAAGGTGGTCGACGGGGTCCGCGGCGACATGGAGGCGATCCGGTTCAACACCGCCATCGCCAAGCTGATCGAGCTGACCAACGGGCTGACCCGACTGGCGGAGACCCCGCGCGAGGTGGCCGAACCGCTGGTGCTGATGGTGGCGCCGTTCGCCCCGCACATCGCCGAGGAGCTGTGGCGTCGGCTGGGGCACGACACCTCCCTGACGTACGCGGACTTCCCGACCGCCGACCCGGCGCTGCTGGTGGCCGAGACGGTGACCTACCCGGTGCAGGTCAACGGCAAGGTGCGGGGCCGGGTCGAGGTCGCCGCCGACGCGGCCGAGGAGACCGTCCGCGCGGCGGCCCTGGAGGCGGTCGCGTCGTCCCTGGCCGGCCGGGAGCCCCGCAAGGTCATCGTGGTCAAGGGCCGCGCGGTCTCCGTCGTCGTCTGACTCGGTGCAAGGAAGGGCCCCCTCCTATCGCTTTTTGCATAGGAAGGGTCCCTTCCTTGCGCCCTGGCGTCCGGACGGGGCCTGCCCGGGCGGGACGGCGGGTGTGCTCCGGGGTGCGCGGCGTGCGGGCTCGGGGGCGGGTCAGCGCAGGGCGGCCGTCACGGCGTCGCGGTGGTCGGCCAGCCAGTCGTGCCAGCCGCGTACGGCGTCGGCGGCGCCCGCCGCGCGGAGCCGGCGCATGGCCTCCTCGCCCCGGTCCGCGCCGGCCGCGATGCCGCGCCAGGTCCCGTCGAGCTGGTCGAGCATCACGTCCACGAGGTCGGCGCGGGGCAGCACGAGCGGCCGCGGGCCGGCCGCCTCGTAGGCGTCGCAGAGCAGCCGGGCGCGCCGGCCCAGCTCCGCCGGGTCGCCGCCCGGCCCCAGCTCCGCCCAGTGCCAGGCGGCGAAGGCCACGTCCTCGATCCGCCGGCCGGGACCGGCCAGGTCCCAGTCGAGCAGCGTCACCGGCAGCGGGCCGGCGGAAGAGTCGCGGTACACCGTGTTCTTCGGGGACAGGTCGCGGTGGCAGACCGTCTCGGCGTCCCCGGCGAGCGAACTGCCGGCGCACGCGTCGTGCAGCCGCCGGACCAGCGCCGCCAGCCTGGTCAACGCCGGGTCGGCGAAGTACGCCGGGTCCTCCCGGTCCCGCCACGGCACCCGACCGTCGACGTGGCTGAGCACCTGCCGGCCCCGCTCGTCCGTGCCGAGGTGGCGGGGCGCGACGTCCGCGCCCACCCGCTCCAGGTGCCGCAGCAGCGCGGCGACGAAGTCGGCGTTCTGCGGCGGCGTACGCCGGACGGTGTCGCCGACGCGGACGACCTCGGCGATGAAGCCCCCGGACAGCCGCTCCTCGCCCTGGTCCCCGCGCCGGTCGGGGCGGCCCGGGTCGGGGGAGGGTCGGCTCGACACGGCGGGCCTCAGCCCGGAGCGAGCCGGCGCTGCCGCTCGGCGCGCCACCAGCGACGGACCAGCACCGCGCTGGCGACCAGGCCGAGCGCGGCGGGCGCGGCGGCGAACCAGTTGACGTCGCCCGGGGAGGCGGCCGCCGCGCCCACCGCCGCGTAGCCGAAGGCGGTGGGAACGGAGGCGATCACGCTGCCCGCCAGGAACGGCAGCACCCGGGCGCCGGTGGTGCCGTAGCCGTAGCTGACCAGGCCGAAGCCCGCGATCGGCAGCAGCCGTACGGTGACCACGCCGAGGACGCTCTGCCGGGCGAACCAGCCGTCCATCCGGGCCAGCCGGCCCCGCACCCGTTCGGCGACGAACTCCCGCCCGAGCAGGCGGCCGACCGTGAAGCCCAGCGCCGCCGCCAGCAGCGCCGCGCCCAGCGCGTACGCGGCACCCTCCAGCGCGCCGAACATCGCCCCCGAGGCGAGCGTGATGAAGGTCCGGGGGACGAGCGCCACCAGCAGCAGCGCCCCGCCGACGACCGCCGCCACGGGGGCGAGGTCGCCCAGCCGGTCGGCCAGCCGGGGCAGCTCCCCGACCTCCGGCAGGGGAACGACGAGCAGCGCCGCCCCGAAAGTGGCGAGCAGGATCAGCAGCAGCGCGAACCGGACGGCCGACCGCTGCCGCAGCAGCCGCCGGACGGCCGGGTTCATGCCCGGGCGGCGGCGGCCACCGCGGCGCGGCGCTCGGCGCGGAGCCGGTCCGACCAGGTGTCGTCGAGCGGCGGGAGTTGGTGCGCGCCGGTGGCCCAGCGCAGCAGCAGGTCCGCCAGGGCGGGGTTGCGGGCCAGGGCCGGGCCGTGCGAATACGTGCCGAGCAGCTTGCCCCGCCACGCTCCCTCGGTGGCGCCGTCGTTGCCGACCCCGGCGGTCACCCGGGCCAGCGGGGAGACCCCGGGGCCGAGGTGGGTGCGACCGCCGTGGTTCTCGAACCCGGTCAGCGCCGGCACGCCCAGCCGCGGGTCGACGTCGCCGGCCAGCTCCCCGACGGCCCGGGTCGGCCCGCGGTCCGAGGAGAAATCGAGCAGCTCCAGCCCGGCGCACCGGGTGCCCTTGGCGAAGAAGGACGTGCCGAGAAGCTGGTAGCCGGCGCAGACCCCGAACACGACCGAGCCCTGGGCGACGGCCCGGTGCAGGCCGCCGTCGGCGAGCAGCCGCTGCGCGCCGAGCGCCTGCGGGCCGTCCTCACCGCCGCCGATGAGGTAGATGTCGGCGGTGGCGGGGAGGCGCTGGTCGGAGCGGACCTCCAGCACCTCGACCGGGAACCCGCGCTGCCGCGCCCGGCGGGCGAGGATCAGGGCGTTGCCCCGGTCGCCGTAGGTGGAGAGCAGGTCGGGGTAGATCCAGACGATACGCAGGCTCTCAGTTGACACGGTCCAACTCCGCTCGGATGTCCTGGAACGCGGTGTAGTTCGCGATGACCTCCAGGCGGCCCGGAGGCACCGCCCGGACGGCGTCGTGGAACGTCCGCACGTGCTGGAACGGGACGTCGTTGACCTCCAGCCGGACCGCCAGGTCGTACGCGCGGTCGCCGGTGATCAGCACCTGCCGGCCGCGCAGCGGGGCGAAGTCGACGTCGAACAGCCAGGAGGTGTCAAGCCCGTCGGGGTCGCGGGCGTTGATGGAGAGCAGGGTCGGCGCCTCGTCGGCCATGTCGAACGCCTCCAGCCAGCTGGCCGGGTTCTTCGCCAGCAGCAGCCGGATGTTGCGCCCGTCCCGGTCGACCTGGGCGTAGCGCCCGGCGACGGAGGTGACGGTGCCGAGCTGGAGCACCGCGTCCACGGGCCGGACGCCGAACTCGGCGGCGACGGCCAGCGCGGTGGCGGCGTTGCCGAGGTTGACCTTGCCGGGGAGCTGGAGCTTGACCTTGTGCCAGGCGCCGGTCGGGTCGAGCACGCCGTCGTCCTCCACCGTCCACTGCGGCTGGGGCCGGCGCAGCGGGCAGCCGCTGCACCACCACTGCTCGCCCGAGCGCTGGATGGTCGAGCCGCACTCGGGGCAGACCCACGAGTCGTCGTGCCAGCGCTGCCCGGCGCTGAACCAGGTGACCTGCGGCGGGGCGATGCGGTGGTCGTGGTTGGGCGGCGGCGTCGCGGCCCACACCACCATCGGGTCGTCGGCGTTGGCGACGATGCGGACGTCGGTGTGCCGGACCAGTGCGGCGCGCCAGAGCTGCGCCATCATGGCGACCTCCTTGGCCCGGTCGAGCTGGTCGCGGGAGAGGTTGAGCAGCGCCACCACGTGCGGCTCGGTGGCCTCCAGCACCTGGGCCAGGTAGTGCTCGTCGACCTCCAGCACGGCGTAGGGGGTGCTGCCGGCCTTGGCCAGCGCGGAGGTGTGCCCGGTCGGCATGTTGGCGCCGAAGGAGTTGGTGGCGACCCGGCCGAGCACCCCGACCGCCGCGGCGGTGAGCCGGGTGGTGGTCGTCTTGCCGTTGGTGCCGGAGACCAGGGCGATGGCGCGCCCGGCCGACAGGTGGGCCAGCAGGTCGGGATCGATCTTCAGGCCGATCCAGCCGCCGATCACCGAGCCGTCGCCGCGGCCCGCGGCCCGCGACAGCGCCGCGGCGGTCCGCGACACCGAGCTGGCCACCTTCGCCCGCAGGGGCATCTTCGCGTCCGTCACCCGAGCGAGGTTACCGGACCGGCGGGCCCACCAGATCGCCGCCGAGGGCGAACCGTTCGGCCGGGGCGGTCCGGCGGGGTGGCCGGACCACGCTCAGCCGGACGGAGTCGATCTATGTCGGAAAGCGGACCGGCTCCGGCGGGCCGTCCGGCCCTCCACTCCGCTCCACCCCATCTGACGTGCGGTTTCGCGCGGCGGAAGGGCGCGCCACGCGGGCGTTTCTGGTTGCGGGTGGAGGGAAGTGGAGTAGAGTGGGGCGCGATGGTGAGGCCGGGAGGGCCCACCGGCCCGGGGGGTCAGCGGCGCCGCGAACGCCGCTCAAGGGCGAGGGGGTTGGGCCGATGTTTCTCGGCACCCACACCCCGCGCCTGGACGACAAAGGCCGGTTGATCCTTCCGGCGAAGTTCCGGGACGAGCTGGCGGGGGGTGTCGTGATCACCAAAGGGCAGGATCGCTGCCTCTACGTCTTCCCGATGCCCGAGTTCCAGCGGATCGCGGAGCAGTTGCGCGCGCAGCCGATGACGCACAAGGCGGCCCGGGCCTACAGCCGGGTCTTCTTCGCCAGCGCGCACGACGAGGTGCCCGACAAGCAGGGCCGGGTGACGATCCCGGCCCACCTGAGGTCGTACGCCGCCCTCGACCGGGATCTGGTCGTGATCGGCGCGAGCACCCGGGTGGAGATCTGGGACAAGGCCGCCTGGGAGAACTACCTCGCGGAGAGCGAAGACGACTTCGCCGACATCGAGGAGGGGGTGCTGCCCGGCGGTCTGTAGGGCGTGACGGCGCCCGACGTACTGCGAGATCTCCACCCGCTTTCGAGTTCCTGGCACCCCTTCCCCGGTGCCAGGCGCACGATCCGATGGGAGGGCCGCGGCCTCCGGCGGGCGGGAGCGGATGGGGATCTGGCGGTACGACGGCACGGCGTCGTCCGACGACAGGCACATGAAGGACGAGGTTCAACCAGTGGGGGTCGACATGGGGGAGCTACGCGGCACGCACGTGCCGGTGCTGCTCGAGCGGTGTCTCGAGTTGCTGGCCCCCGCGCTGGGCCGGGGCGGGCGGACGGTCCATGTCGACGCGACGCTGGGCCTGGCCGGGCACGCCGAGGCGGTGCTGGAGGCGCATCCGGAGACGGTGCTCATCGGGCTGGACCGGGACACGGAGGCGCTCGCCCACGCGCGCGTCCGGCTGGCCCGCTTCGCCGACCGCGTCCACCTGGAGCACGCCGTCTACGACGAGCTGCCCGAGGTGCTCGACCGGCTCGGCTACCCGGGGATCGACGGGATCCTGTTCGACCTGGGGGTCTCGTCGCTGCAACTCGACGCGCCCGACCGCGGGTTCGCGTACGCGCAGGACGCCCCGCTGGACATGCGGATGGACCAGACCCGGGGGGTGACCGCCGAGGAGGTGGTCAACACCTACTCCCACCCGGACCTGGCCCGCGTGCTGCGGGTCTACGGCGAGGAGAAGTTCGCCGGCCGGATCGCCTCGGCGATCATCCGGGAGCGCGAGCGGGCCCGGATCACCTCGTCGGCGCGGCTGGCGGAGCTGGTGCGGGAGTCGATTCCGGCACCAGCCAGACGAACCGGGGGACACCCGGCAAAGAGAACGTTTCAGGCTTTACGGATCGAGGTAAACAAGGAGCTGGCAGCGCTGGAGACGGCGCTGCCGGCCGCGCTCGACAAGCTCAACGTGGGCGGCCGCATGGTGGTCCTGTCCTACCACTCGCTGGAGGACCGGCTGACCAAGGCGGCGCTCGCCGACCGGGTCCGCAGCAAGGGCCCGATCGACCTCCCGGTCGAACTGCCCGGGTCGGGTCCGACGTTCCGGCTGCTGAGCCGGGGCGCCGAACTGCCCGGGGAGCGGGAGGTCGCCGCGAACCCGCGGGCCGCCTCGGTGCGCCTGCGGGCCGCGGAGCGGCTCGACCCGGACGCGGCGCAGCAGGGGCGTACCGACCGCGAACGGTACCGCCGGCGGGTCAAGGCGATGCACCAACCGGGGGCGGGGTCCACCGGGTCCGAGACGGATCCGAGGGATCCCGGGGGACGGGACAGGGACGGACGAAGAGGGGGAGGGACATGACGAATGACAAGCGCGACCGCCGGGACGTGACCGGCGGCGGGCAGCGCGCACCGCGGTCGGGGGGCCGGATCGCGGCGGAGCGGGCCACGCGCACCGGGACCGGCACGCCGAAGGCGGACCGGACGAGCCGGCTGGGGGAGACTCGCGCCCGGGGGGCGCGCGAGTTCCCGACGCAGGGCAGTGCCGCGCTGCGGCCGGCCGAGCGGGGTGGCGCCACCGCGGCGCGCCCGCCCCGGCTGCGGGTGGCACCGCCGCCGCCGGTGAAGGTGCCGCGGGCGCCGTTCGCGGCGCTGGTGCTGGTGCTGGTGGTCGGCGGGGTGCTCGGCATCCTGCTGGTCAACACGAAGATCAACGAGAACGCCTTCCGGCTGGAGAAGCTCCAGGAGCAGCAGGCCAAGCTCGACCTGGAGCAGCAGCAGCTCAACAAGCAGATCGCCGACGCGGAGGCCCCGGGCAACCTGGAGGCCCAGGCCCGCCGGCTCGGCCTGGTGGAGGCGGGTGAGCCGGCCTACATCCGGCTGCCCGACGGCAAGGTGATCGGGGTGCCGCAGCCGGCCGACGGCCAGCCGTCGATCACCAGCCAGCAGGGCGCGGGAGGCTGACGACCGTGCCACCGAGATCGGAGGAACCGCGCCGGGACGCCACGGGCTCCCGGCGCGGTTCGTCCCGCGACGTCGGTGGCCGGGGCGCCGAGCGGCGTTCCGGCGAGCCGGGGGCCGGTGGCATCTCCGACGCGCGGGCGTACACCCCGCGGGGCCGCACCGTCCGGGAGCAGCGCGCCGGCGCCCGGGGCGAGCGCGACGACGCCGCCGGCCGCGCCGAGCAGCGGCGGACCCCGCGCAGCACCCGCTCCGGCGACCCGTTCCGCCCCGCCCTCCAGGTGCTCGACGGCGGGCGCGCGGGCGCCGGCCGGACCGGCCGCCGGGAGACGGCGGGCCGCTCCGGCGTCGTCCGCACCGTCACCCCGCGCGGCCCGCGCCACGACGACGAGCCGCCGGCACCCCGCCGCCGCGCGCCGCGCCGGCCGGAGCGACCGGCCGCCCGGCGACCGTCGCGCAAGCCGCCGAAGCCGCCGCGGCTGGCCGATCCCCGCCGCCGGCTGCGGCTGGGCACCGTGCTGACCCTGGCGTTGTTCGCCGTCATCGGCATCCGGTTGGTTGTCCTCCAGGCCGTGGACACCCCGGCGTACGCGGGCGGCGGCGTGGCCGACCGGCTGCGCACCGTCACCCTGCCGGCGGCGCGGGGGGCGATCTACGACCGGGACGGCGCCCCGCTGGCGCACAGCGTCGAGGCGCGGTACGTCTACGCCGACCCGACCCGGGTCAAGGACATCCAGGGCACCGCGAAGGCGCTCTCCCCGCTGCTCGGCATCCCGGCCTCCGAGCTGGCCGAGAAGATGAAGCCGCGCAAGCGGATCAACGGCGCCGACTCCGAGTTCGAGTACCTGGCCCGGGGGGTGGACATCGACCGGGCCCGGCAGATCACCGCGCTGGAGCTGCCCGGCATCGGCACCCACCGCGACGAGCGGCGCGAGGTGCCCGGCGGCGACCTCGCCGCCAACCTGCTCGGCTTCACCAGCCAGGACATGGTCGGGCTGGAGGGGCTGGAGGCCCGCTACGACGACGTGCTGCGCGGCGAGGACGGCAAGCGGGTCTACGAGGTCGGCCTCGGTGACCTGGCCGCCCCTATCCCCGGCGGCTACAGCGAGACGACGAAGGCCAAGCCGGGCAGCTCCCTACAGCTCACCGTCAACCGCGACCTCCAGTTCATGACACAGCGGATACTGGCCCGGCACATGGCCAAGAGCAAGGGCAGCACCGGCGCGGCCGTGGTGCTCGAGATCCCCTCCGGCGAGGTGCTGGCCCAGGCCAGCCACCCCACCTACAACGCGGCGAAGCCCGAGGAGAGCGAGCCGACCGACCGGGAGGACGCGGCCACCAGCTTCGTGGTCGACCCCGGCTCGGTGCACAAGGCGGTCACCTTCGGCGCCGCCCTGCAGGAGCGGGAGATCACCCCCGACACGACGCTGCCGATCCCCAACGCGATCCGCAAGGGCGACACCTGGTTCGCCGACACCCACCCGGCCGGCGGCCGTCGGATGAGCCTGCCCGGCATGATGGCGTACTCCTCGAACGTCGGCACCATCCAGATCGCCGACAAGCTCGGCCCGGAACGCCTGATCGACTACCAGAAGCGGTTCGGTCTCGGCGAGCCGACCGGGGTCGGCATGCCCGGCGAGGCCAGCGGGCGACTGCTGCCGGCCGACGAGTGGAGCGGGTCGTCGGCCGGGTCCGTGCCGATCGGGCACAGCGTCGACGCCACGCCGCTGCAGATGGCCGCCGTCTACGCGACGATCGCCAACAACGGCACGTACGTCCAGCCGCGCCTGGTCAAGGCGGTCATCGGGCCGGACGGGAAGTCCACCCCGACCGAGCCCCCGGTCACCCGGTCGGTGCTCAGCCCGGAGAACGCCGCCGCCCTGCGGACCATCCTGGAGGCGGTGACCACCGTCGAGGACGGCACCGGCCGGGCCGCCGCGATCCCGGAGTGGCGGGTCGCCGGCAAGACCGGCACCGGCTGGCGGCTGGTCGACGGGCGCAAGCAGCCCGGCGAGGTGGCCTCGTTCATCGGCATGGCCCCGGCCGAGAACCCCCGCTACGTGATCGCGGTCTTCGCGCACACGCCCGCCGGCGGCGGCGGGGACATCGCCGCGCCGGCGTTCCGGGAGATGATGCAGTTCACGCTGCGTCACTACGGCGTGCCGCCGAGCGGGGAGAAGGCCCCGAAGTTCACGGTCTATCCGCGCTGAGCGGTCACGCCGGGACATCATCGGTGAGTGCGGACGAACCACCGGGGCGGCTGTGCGGCCGGAACCGGACGACCGGGTAGGGTCTGACGCCGTGTCCGGCAATCCTCGTCCCCGTACCGTGATCGGCACCCGGCTCGGCGACCTCGCCGCCCGGCTCGCCGTCGACCCCCCGGAGGGGGCCGCCGAGCTGGTGGTGACCGGGGTGACCCACGCCAGCCAGGAGGTCCGCCCCGGCGACCTGTACGCCGCCCTGCCCGGTGCCCGCCGGCACGGCGCGGAGTTCGCCGCCGGCGCGGCGGCGGCCGGCGCGGTGGCGGTGCTGACCGACCCGGCGGGCGCCCCGGCCGCGGCCGAGGCGGGCCTGCCGGCGCTGGTGGTCGCCGATCCGCGCGCGGTGCTGGGCGTCCTCGCCTCGGCCGTCTACGGCGACCCGACCGAGGGGCTGACGGTGATCGGGGTGACCGGCACGGCCGGCAAGACGTCCACCGCCTACCTGGTCGAGTCGGGCCTGCGCGCCGCCGGCCACACCACCGGCCTGATCGGCACCGTGGAGACCCGCCTCGGCGACCTGGTCGTCGACAGCGTGCGCACGACGCCCGAGGCGACCGACCTGCACGCGATGCTGGCCGCCGCCCGCGAGCGCGGCGTCACCGCCGTGGTCATGGAGGTCTCCAGCCACGCCCTGGCGATGGGGCGGGTCGGGGGCGTCCGGTTCACCGTCGGTGGCTACACCAACTTCGGCTCCGACCACCTGGACTTCCACGCCGACTCGGCGGACTACTTCGCCGCGAAGGCGCAGCTGTTCGACGGGCGCTGCGCGGTGGAGGTGCTCAACCAGGACGACCCGGCGCTGAAGCCCCTGTACAAGCCGGCGACGGTGACCTACTCGGCGGCCGGCGACCCGACCGCCACCTGGTGGGCCGACGAGGTCGGCGGCGAGGGGTACGCGCAGCGCTTCACGGCGCACGGCCCGGACGGGTTGACCCTGCCGGCCGGGGTGGCGCTGCCGGGGCGGCACAACGTGGCCAACGCCCTGCTGGCCATCGCCGTCCTGGTCGCCGCCGGGGTGGACGCGAAGACCGCCGCCGCCGGGGTGGCCGCCTGCGGCGGGGTGCCCGGCCGGCTGGAGCTGGTGGCCGCCCCCGGGCCGGTGCGCGGAGTGGTCGACTACGCGCACAAGGCGGACGCGATCGTCGCCGCGCTGGCCGCGCTGCGGGAGTTCGGCGCCGGCCGGCTGATCTGCGTCATCGGCGCCGGCGGCGACCGCGACCGGGGCAAGCGGCCGGTGATGGGCGCCGCCGCGGCGGAGGGAGCGGACGTGGTGCTGGTGACCGACGACAACCCGCGCACGGAGCACCCGGCGGCCATCCGGGCCGAGGTGCTCGACGGCGCCCGCCGGGCCGGCACGGCCGCCCGGGTCGAGGAGGTGCCCGACCGCCGGGCCGCCATCGACGCGGCGGTCCGGCTGGCCGAGCCGGGCGACGTCATCGCGGTGCTCGGCAAGGGCCACGAACGCGGGCAGGAGATCGGCGGCGAGGTGCACCCGTTCGACGACCGCACCGAGCTGGCCGACGCGCTGCGCGCCCGGTTCGCCGACCCGGCGGGTCAGCGGTGATCGCGCTCAGCCTGGCCGAGGTCGCCTCGGCGGTCGACGGGCGGCTCGTCGCCGCCGACCCGGACGCCACGGTCACCGGCCCGGTCGAGTTCGACTCCCGCAAGGTGCGCCAGGGCGCGCTCTTCGTGGCCTTCCCCGGCGAGAAGGTGGACGGGCACGACTACGCCGCCGCCGCGGTGGCCGCCGGCGCGGTCGCGGTGCTCGGCACCCGCGAGGTGCCCGGCGTGCCGATGGTGCTGGTCGACGACGCGCTGGCGGCGATGGGCCGGCTGGCCCGCGCGGTGGTCGACCGGCTGCCGGGGCTCACCGTGATCGGGCTGACCGGATCCTCCGGCAAGACCACCACCAAGGACCTGATCGCCCAGCTCGCCGCGCGGCTCGGCCCGACGGTCGCCCCGCCCGGCTCGTTCAACAACGAGCTGGGGCATCCGTACACGGCGTTGCAGGCCGGGCCGGAGACCCGCTACCTGGTGATGGAGAAGGGCGCCCGCGGGGTGGGGCACGTGCGCTACCTGTGCGACGTGGTGCCGCCGCGGATCTCCGTGGTGCTCAACGTCGGGGTGGCGCACATCGGCGAGTTCGGCTCGGTGGAGACGATCGCGCTGGCCAAGGGGGAGCTGGTCGAGGCGCTGCCCGCCGAGGGCCTGGCCGTGCTGAACGCCGACGACCCGCTGGTCGACGCGATGGCCTCGCGTACGGTCGCCCGGGTGATCCGTTACGGCGAGGCGGCGCACGCCGACGTGCGGGCCGAGGACGTGACGCTGGACGACCGGGGCCGCGCCGCGTACACCCTCATCACCCCGGAGGGGACCGCGCCGGTGCGGCTCGGGCTGACCGGCCGGCACCAGGTCTCCAACACCCTCGCCGCCGCGGCGGTGGCCCGCGAGTTGGGCATGCCGCTGGCCGAGACGGCGATCGCGCTGGGCGCGCTGGGGTTGGTCTCGACCCGTCGGATGGACGTCTTCGAACGCGCCGACGGGGTGACCGTGATCGACGACTCGTACAACGCCAACCCCGCCTCCATGGCGGTCGCGCTGCGCGCGCTGGCCGGCATCGGGCGGGAGCGGCGCACCGTCGCGGTGCTCGGCTACATGGCCGAACTCGGGCCGTTCGAACGCGACGGGCACGCCGAGGTCGGCCGGCTCGCGGCCGAGCTGGGCGTAGACCGGCTGCTCGTGGTGGGCGAGCCGGCCGCGCCGATCCACGAAGGCGCGACATCGGTAGGTGACTGGGGAGGAGAGTCGGTGCTGCTCACCGATCAGGCGGCGGCCGTCGAGGTGCTGCGGAGCGAGTTACGGCAGGGCGACGTCGTGCTGGTGAAGGGCTCCCGGTACCGCACGTGGGAGGTGGCCGACGCGCTGCGCGCCGACGCCGCGGGCGACGGGAAGGCGACGGGGGGCGGCGCCGCATGAGGGCGGTCATCGTCGCCGTCGGGGTGGCCTTCCTGATCTCGCTCTTCTGCACCCCGATCGCGATCAAGGTGTTCGCCCGGCTGAAGGCCGGCCAGCCGATCCGATCAAACCTCGGTCTCGCCAGCAACGAGGGCAAGAAGGGCACGCCGACGATGGGCGGCGTGGTGTTCATCCTCGCCACGGTCATCGCGTACGTGGCCGGCCACCTGGCTCTGACCACCCTGCCGGACGCGCAGATCGCCCAGGTCGAGCCGACGATCACCGCCCTGGTGCTGCTGGGGCTGATGGTCTTCTCCGGCGCCGTCGGCTTCATCGACGACTTCCTCAAGGTGCGCAAGCGGCACAGCGGTGGCCTCAACAAGCGCGGCAAGCTGCTCGGCCAGATCCTGGTCGGGGCGGTCTTCGGGGTGGTGGCGCTCTACTTCCCGAGCACCATGACCGACGCCTCGGGCGCGGTGACCAACACCGAGACCGTGGGCAGCACGACGCTGAGCTTCATCCGGGACATCCCGGCGCTGGACGTCTCCAAGATCGGCGCGGTGGTCATCTTCATCTTCGTGGTGATGGCCGCGACCAACGGCGTCAACCTCACGGACGGCCTCGACGGCCTGGCCACCGGCGCCTCGGTGATGGTCCTCGCGGCGTACGCGTTGATCGCGTTCTGGCAGTACCGGCACTGGTGCGCCGACCCGAACTACACCCAGGACTACTGCTACACGGTCCGGGACCCGCTGGAGATCGCGCTGATCGCCGGCGCGGCGGCCGGGGCCTGCGTCGGCTTCCTGTGGTGGAACACCTCGCCGGCACGGATCTTCATGGGCGACACCGGGGCCCTGGGCCTCGGCGGCCTGATCGCCGGCATGGCGATGTCCACCCGGACGATCCTGCTGCTGCCGATCATCGGCGGCCTCTTCGTGATCATCACGATGTCCGTGGTGATCCAGATCATCTCGTTCCGTACCACCGGCAAGCGGGTGTTCCGGATGTCGCCGCTGCAGCACCACTTCGAGCTCGCCGGCTGGAGCGAGGTCAACATCGTGGTCCGGTTCTGGATCATCGCCGGCATCGGCGTGGCCATCGCGCTCGGGCTCTTCTACAGCGAGTTCCTCGCCAACATGACCTGAGCCGACCGGTCGGTCCCGCCGCGGGGCCCGGGCGCGCGTCGCCCGGGCCCCGCGCCGCGCCCGGCCTGGGGAGGCGCACGCCGCCGCGCGCAAGCCCGACACGCCGACCGGCCGGTTGCGCCGGTGGCGACCCCGGGAAACCGCGATGATGGTCTGCGTGGGGGAGGGCAGAGGCATCGAGGGCACGACAGAGACGACGCCCCGGCGGTCACCCGGAGCCACCCGTACGCGCGACGCGCCCGCCGCGACGCGCGGGCCGGACGAGGCCGGCGGCCGGGCGCTGCGCGGGGTGGACGCCGCGGGCGGGCTGGCCGCGCTGCGCGGCCTGCTCGACCGTCCGCTGGCCTCCTACTACCTGCTGCTGTCCAGCGCCGGGCTGCTGCTGCTGATCGGCCTGACGATGGTCTTCTCCGCGACCAGCGTCCGCGAGTACGCCCAGGGCGGCAACGCCTTCGCCGCCCTCACCAAGCAGGCGATCTTCGCGGTGATCGGCATCGTCGCCTTCTGGGCCTGCCAGCGGCTGCCGGCGAAGACCTACCGGGTGCTCGGCCGGCCGCTGCTGTTCACCGCCGTCGGCCTGCTGCTGGTGCTCAACCTGCTGCTCGCGTACGCGCGGCTGACCGGCCAGGACTCCGCCCGGATCGGCCCGGTCGAGGCCCGGCTGCTGTGGCTCTTCGTCGGCGGCATCCAGGTGCAGCCCTCGGAGCTGGCGAAGTTCGCCCTGGTGCTCTGGGGGGCCCACGTGATCGCCCGCAAGGGCGCCGCGCTGGGCTGGTGGCGCGAGCTGGCCACCCCGCTCTTCCCGGTCGTCGGCCTGCTCTTCGTCCTGGTCGGCTACAACGACCTCGGCACGATGCTCTGCCTGCTCGCCGTGGTGGTGGGGCTGCTCTGGGCGGCCGGGGTGCGGATGCGCGTCTTCGGCACACTGTCCGTGCTCGGGCTGCTCGGCGTCGGCCTGCTGATCGCCGTCGCCTCCCTGGGCGCCGGCTCCGGCGAGCGGGGCGAGGAGAACTACCGCTTCGCCCGGCTGATGTCGTTCTTCAACCCGCCCTCCCCGGACGACTGCAAGCTCGAGGGCTGCTACCAGATCTACCAGGGGCGGCTGGCCATCGAGCACGGCGGCTGGTTCGGCGTGGGGCTCGGCAAGTCCAGCCTCAAGTTCGGCTGGCTGCCGGAGGCGCACAACGACTTCATCTTCGCGATCATCGCCGAGGAGCTGGGCGTGATCGGCTGCGTCGTGGTGCTCAGCCTGTTCGCCGTGCTGGCCTACACCGGGCTGCGCATCGCCCGGCGCGTCGAGGACCCGTTCCGCCGGCTCGCCGCCGCCGCGGCGACCACCTGGCTGGTCAGCCAGGCAGTGATCAACATCGGCGGGGTGGTCGGGCTGCTGCCGATCACCGGCCTGCCGCTGCCGTTCATCTCCGACGGCGGAAGCGCCCTGGTCGTGACGCTCGCCGCGATCGGGATGCTCGCCTCCTTCGCCCGCGCCGAACCCGACGCCGCCAGAGCGCTGCATGCCCGTCCGCCGGCCCGATGGGTCCGACTACTCTGGGCCCCGTTGCCGCCGCTTCCCGGGCGGCGACGCCGCCCGGCGTCGCCCCCGGCTGCCCGAGGGTCCGTGCCCCGGTCGCGGGAGCGGCGGCCCGACGACCAGGCCGCACCGCGCGGCGTCCGGCTCGCCCGGACCCGGCGCGGGTCGGCGGACGAGAGGAGACGTTGATGGGTCCGCTGCGTTCGGTGGTGCTCGCGGGAGGTGGCACCGGGGGGCACATCTACCCGCTGCTCGCCTTCGCCGACTGCCTGCGCCGACACGACCCCGGCGTCCGGATCACCTGCCTGGGCACCCCGAAGGGCCTGGAGAACGAGCTGATCCCGCCGCAGGGCTACGACCTGCGGCAGATCCCGGCCTACCAGCTGCCCCGGTCGGTCAACATGAACCTGGTCAAGACCCCGGGCCGGATGTGGACCGCGGCCCGCGCCGCGGGCAAGGTGGTCGACGAGGTGCGCGCCGACGTGGTGGTGGGCTTCGGCGGGTACGTCTCCGTGCCGGCCTACCTCGCGGCCTGGCGGCGCGAGCTGCCGATCGTCATCCACGAGGTGAACGTGCCGCCGGGCGTGGCCAACCGGCTCGGCATGAGGTTCACCAAGCACGTCGCCGTCGGCTTCCCGCACCAGCCCGCCCAGGCCGAGGCGCTGCGCGACGCCCGAGTCGTCGGCGTGCCGCTGCGCCGGGGCATCGCCGGCCTGGACCGGGTCGCCATGCGCAACGCGGCGCGGGCCCACTTCGGGCTCCGTCCCGACCTGCCGGTGCTCTTCGTCGCCGGCGGCTCGCAGGGCGCCCGCTCGATCAACCTCGCGGTCGCCGGGGCGGCCAAGGAACTCGCCCGCAACGGGGTGCAGGTGCTGCACGTGATCGGCGCCCGCAACGAGCCGGTGCCGGTCCCCACCGACCTGCCGGTCCCGTACGTGACGCTGCCGTACCTGTCCGAGATGGAGGCCGGCTACGCCGCCGCCGACCTGATGCTGGGCCGGGGCGGGGCGATGACCTGCGCCGAGGTGGCCGCGATCGGGCTGCCCACCATCTACGTGCCCTACCCGCACAGCAACCAGGAGCAGAAGCGCAACGCGCTGCCCGTGGTGGAGGCCGGCGGCGGGCTGCTCGTCGACGACGCCGAGCTGACCCCCGACTGGGTCGAGCGGACCGTCATCCCGCTGATCCGCGACCCGCACCGGCTCGCCGCCATGGGCGCCGCCGCGGCCGCGTACGGGCGCCGCGACGGCGACGAGGCGCTGCTCAACTTCGTCTACGAGGCGGTGGCCCGATGAGGGCGCGGCCCGTCCGCCCCGAGGCCCGCGCCGCCGCGACCGGAAGGTTCTCGTCATGAACACCGCACAGTTCACCCCGGCCGGCACGCTCACCGCGGAGGACCTGGGCACGATCCACCTGATCGGGGTGGGCGGGGTCGGCATGAGCGGCCTGGCCCGGCTCTTCCTCACCCGGGGCATCCGGGTCTCCGGCAGCGAGCTGCGGGAGTGGCCCTCCCTGGCCGGCATGCGCGCTCTCGGCGCGACCATCCACATGAGCCACGAGGCGTCCAACCTCGACGGCGTCGACACGGTCGTCTACTCCTCGGCGATCCCGCAGGACCACCTCGAGATGGTGGAGGCGCGCCGGCGCGGCCTGCGCGTGCTGCACCGCTCCGAGGCCCTGGCCGCCGCGATGACCGGCCGCCGGACGGTGGCGGTCGCCGGCACGCACGGCAAGACCACCACCACCTCGATGGTCACGATGGTGCTCCAGCAGGCCGGGCAGGACCCGTCCTTCGTGATCGGCGGGGAGATCTCCGAGGTCGGCTCGGGCGCCCACCACGGCACGGGCGAGTACTTCGTGGTCGAGGCGGACGAGAGCGACCGCTCCTTCCTGATCTACCGCCCGTACGTGTCGATCATCACCAACGTCGAGGCCGACCACCTGAACACCTACGGCGACCTGGCCAACCTGGAGGCGGCCTTCGCCGAGTTCGCCCGGCTCACCGACCCGGACGGCTTCATCATCACCTGCGCCGACGACCCGGGCGGGCGGCGGCTGGCCGAGACGCTGCGCGCGGAGGGCCGGCGGGTGCACACGTACGGCGAGGCGGCCGACGCCGACCTGCGGCTGACCGGGATCGCCTCGTCGGCCCGGGGAGTCCGCTACCTGGCGCAGATCGACGGCCGGTCGCTGGGCGAGTTCCGGCTGCCGGTGCCGGGGCGGCACATGGGGCTCAACAGCGCCTCGGCGGTGCTGGCCGCGTACCTGCTGGGGCTGCCGCTGGAGTCGGCCGAGGCCGCGCTCGCGGCGTTCCCCGGCGTGCGGCGGCGCTTCGAGCGTAAGGGCGTCGCGGACGACGTGCTGGTCTACGACGAGTACGCCTACCACCCGACCTCGATGACGCTGGCGCTGCAGACGTTGCGCGAGGTGGCCGGGGACGGCCGACTGATCGTGGTGTTCCAGCCCTACCGGCTCTACCGCACCCGCGACCTCCAGACGGAGATCGCCGAGGCGCTGGCCATCGCCGACGAGTTGGTGCTGCTGGAGGTCTTCGGCCCGGGCGAGCTGCGCCAGCCGGGGGAGGGCTCGGCGGCGCTGGTCGAGGCCGTGCCGCTGCCGGCGGAGCGGAAGGTCTTCGTGGACTCGTGGGAGGCGGCGCCGGCCGAGGTGGCCCGGCGGGCCCGCCCCGGCGACGTCGTGGTGACCATGGGCGCCCCGCCGATCTCGCTGATGGGGGACCAGCTGCTGGACGCGCTGTCAGCGCGTGCCGCCGATCCGGCGGCGCCGGCGGGCACGACGCCCGGCGGCGAGGCCGGCGGGGCGACGACCATCGGCGGCACCGTTCCCGGCGTCGGCGGCGCGGTCCCGGACGGCGCGGCACCCGCGGCCGGATGAGCCCCGGTCCGGCGCGCGGGCGCACCACCGGCGCGGACGGCGGTGGCCGGCGCGGACCGGTGCGCCGGTGGCAGCTGGTCCGGGCGGGCAGCGACGCGGTCCCCGCCTCGACCCGGCGGTTCATGGCCCGCGCCCGGCAGCGCCGGATGCGGGCCGCGCTGCCGTGGGCGATCGCGGCCGGCGTGCTCGGCCTGGCCGGGCTGGTCGCCTGGGCGCTGCTCGGCACCGGCCTGTTCGGGGTGCGCGAGGTCCGCGTCGAGGGCGCGGAGCTGGTCAGCGCGGTGCAGGTGCGCGACGCGGCGGCGGTGCCCGACGGGGCCCCGCTGGCCGGGGCGGACCTGGCCGCCATCGCGCGGCGGGTCGGGGGACTGCCGGCGGTGGAGCGGGCGGTCGTCACCCGGGACTGGCCGGACGCGCTGGTGGTCCGGGTGACCGAGCGCACGGGCGTGGCGGCGGTGCCGCGCGGCGAACAGTTCGTGGTGATCGACGGGGCGGGCGTGGTGTTCCGGACCCTGCCCCGGCAGCCGGACGGCCTGCCGGTGGTCCGGCTCGCCGAGCCGGGGCCGGACGACGGGGCGACCCGGGCCGCCCTGGAGGTGCTCGCCGTGCTCACCCCGGAGCTGCGGGCCGGGCTGGTGGACGTGACCGTCGAGGGGCTGGCCCGGATCAAGCTCCGGCTGCGCGACGACCGGGTGGTGGTCTGGGGGGACGCGACCCGGGGCGCGGACAAGGCGCGGGTCGCCACCGCCCTGCTCGACCGCGAGGCCGACACCATCGACGTGAGCGCCCCGGACGTGGTGACCCTGCGGTGACCGGCAGCTCGGTCCCGCCGGGCGACGTGACCCGTCCCGCTCCCACGGCGACACGCCGAGCGGGTCCTTGGCTCACGGCGTGGGTGCGCTTACGTTGCCCCGAAGGGGATCAGTGGTTGACATAACTGTAAGCCTCTAGTAGAGGGTGAGGGTTTAATCCTGATCCTCGCTGGTGACAGCTGTCGTCGACCGCTGGTCTGGCCAAGCCGTACCCGGTCGGCCCATGCCAATCTCGAAGGGAAAGGACCGGAGATGACACCTCCGCACAACTACCTGGCGGTCATCAAGGTCGTCGGCATCGGTGGCGGCGGCGTCAACGCCGTCAACCGGATGATCGAGGTTGGGCTCAAGGGCGTCGAGTTCATCGCGATCAACACCGACGCGCAGGCGCTGCTGATGAGCGACGCCGACGTCAAGCTCGACGTCGGCCGCGAGCTGACCCGTGGGCTCGGCGCGGGCGCCAACCCCGACGTCGGCAAGAACGCCGCCGAGGACCACCGCGACGAGATCGAGGAGGTGCTCAAGGGCGCCGACATGGTCTTCGTGACCTGCGGCGAGGGCGGCGGCACCGGCACCGGCGGGGCGCCCGTGGTGGCGAACATCGCGCGCAAGCTCGGCGCGCTGACCATCGGCGTGGTGACCCGGCCGTTCTCCTTCGAGGGCAAGCGCCGCCAGGTGCAGGCCGAGTCCGGGATAGACGAGCTGCGCAACCAGTGCGACACGCTGATCGTCATCCCCAACGACCGGCTGCTGGCGCTCGGCGACCGCAACATCAGCATGATGGACGCGTTCCGCACCGCCGACCAGGTGCTCCTCTCCGGTGTCCAGGGCATCACCGACCTGATCACCACGCCGGGCCTGATCAACCTGGACTTCGCCGACGTCAAGAGCGTGATGAGCGGCGCGGGCAGCGCGCTGATGGGCATCGGCAGCGCCCGCGGCGAGAACCGCGCCGTCGAGGCGGCCGAGGCGGCCATCTCCAGCCCGCTGCTGGAGCAGAGCATGGACGGCGCCCGCGGCGTGCTGCTCTCCATCGCCGGCGGGTCGGACCTGGGCCTGTTCGAGATCAACGACGCGGCCCAGCTCGTCACCGACGCGGCCCACCCGGACGCCAACATCATCTTCGGTGCGGTCATCGACGACGCCCTCGGCGACGAGGTGCGGGTCACCGTCATCGCGGCGGGCTTCGACGGCGGCGCGCCGGCGTACAAGGCCGCCGAGTCGGGCCGCAAGCCCAACCAGAACCAACCCACCCAGCCCAGCACGCCGGTCACGCCCCCGCCGACCATGCCCGCGCCGACCCAGTCGCCGCGCCGGGTGCTCTTCGACGACGTGGACGTGCCCGACTTCCTCAAGAACGGTTCCTGAGCCCCGCCGATGACCGACAGCCCAGCCACGGTGCGCCCGGACCGGCGCGCCGAACTCGCGGCCGGCCTGGCCGACGTACGATCCCGGATCGCGCAGGCGTGCGCCGACGCGGGACGCGACACCTCCGAGGTCACGATGATCGCGGTGACCAAGACCTACCCGGCCGGGGACGTGGTGGCCCTGGCCGGGCTCGGCGTCACCGACGTCGGGGAGAACCGGGACCAGGAGGCGTCCGCCAAGGCGGCCGAGGTGGCCGCGGCCGGGGTGACGCCCCGGTGGCACTTCATCGGGCAGTTGCAGCGCAACAAGGCCCGGTCGGTGGTCCGCTACGCCGACGTGGTCCACTCCGTCGACAGCGTCCGGCTGGCGCGGGCGCTGGACGCGGCCTCGGCGGCGGGCCGGGAGCGGCCGCTGGACGTGCTGGTCCAGGTCAGCATCGACGGGGCCACCGGCCGGGGCGGGGCGCTGCCCGACTCGGCCGACCCGGACGCCGGGCTCGGCCCGGTGGCCGAGGCGGTGGCCGGCGCGGACGGTCTGCGGCTGACCGGCCTGATGGCGGTGGCGCCGCTGGGCTGGGAGCCGGAGCGGGCGTTCGCCCGGCTGGCCGAGGTGGCCGCCGGGTTCCGGACGCTCCATCCGGGAGCCGCCGCCCTCTCCGCCGGCATGAGCGGGGACCTGGAGACAGCGATCCGGTACGGCGCGACACATGTCCGCGTGGGCAGCGCGTTGCTCGGAATGCGTCCCACGCTGCGGTAGCCTGACCGCGAGAGAAGCAAATTACATGCGTGTTGTTTTGAAGGGGCGGCGTCCCGTTGTCGGGGGTCGTGGCGTGCGACGCGAATCGCGCGCCAGGGGATTGCCGGTCCGGTCCGGTGGGCAGAAAGTGTTCCACTCGCGACAAGGCGACACGGCACGGGGGCGCGTGCCGCACGGCGGACGGGAAGGGCGCGGGATGGGTGCACTGCGCAAGGCGGGGGTCTGGCTCGGTCTGGTCGAAGAGGACGACGAGCGGGCCTATGACGACGGTGGCTACGAAAAGGGTGGCTACCGCGATTCGCGCTACCGGCAGAGCCGGTACTCGGAGGAGTTCGCCGACGACGAGGAGGACGACGCCGAGGAGCCGCCGGCGCCCCGGTCCCGCCTCGGCGACCGCGGCCGGCTCTCCGAGCGGGTCGCCTCCCGGGCGGCCGAGGCCGAGCGGGCCGACGGCGACCGCCCGGAGCGGGCCGAGCGGTCCAGCGTCCGCTCCATCACCCGGTCGACCGCCGGCGAGACCTCCGGGGCGCTGACCTACCACACCCGCGACAACCTGGCCCTGGCGCCGCAGGCGCAGCCGCGTGAGCGGGCGGTCGTCGCCGAGGAGGAGCAGCGCTACCAGATCACCACGCTGCACCCCACCACCTACCGCGAGGCGCGGACCATCGGCGAGCACTTCCGCGACGGCGTCCCGGTGATCATCAACCTCACCGAGATGGACGAGGCGGACGCGCGTCGACTTGTCGACTTCGCCGCCGGGCTCGCGTTCGGCCTGCGCGGTACGATCGAGCGCGTGACCAATCGGGTGTTCCTGCTCTCACCGGCCAACGTCCAGGTCACCGCGGAGGACAAGGCCAAGATCGCCGAGGGCGGCTTCTTCAGCCTGAGCTAGCCCCGCCCGACCCGAGGGACGTCGCCTGTCGTGTTGTCGATCGTGCTGCAAGTGCTGTATCTGGTGCTCTACATCTTCCTCATCACCCTGCTCGCCCGGTTCGTCCTGAGCGCCGTCCTGCAGTACGGTCGGCGCTGGCAGCCGGGCCGCGGGGCATCGGTGGGTCTGGAAATCGTGTGGAGCGTCACTGATCCCCCCCTCAACGCGTTGAGGCGTGTGATCCCTCCGTTGCGAATTGGTACCGTGAGCATCGACCTGGCCTCACTTGTGCTCCTGGTTATCCTGTTCGTGCTGATGGAGTTCGTGTTGAGGCGGTCGATCATGAGCCTTGTCTGATGACCGACGCGCTTTCGCGGCCGCAACTGACCCGAGGAGTTTCGATGCCGCTGACCCCGGCCGACGTCCACAACGTCGCCTTCAAAAAGCCGCCGATCGGCAAGCGGGGGTATGACGAGGAGGAGGTCGACGCATTCCTGGACGAGGTCGAGCGCGAGCTTGCCCGTCTCATCGAGGAGAACAACGAGCTGCGTGCCCAGGTGGAGCGCGGCGGCCGTGGCGGCGCCCCCGCCGGCCCCGGCGGCGACGCCCGTCTCGCGGCGGAGCTCAACGACGTCAAGGCCCAGCTCGACCGGGTGCAGCGCGACAAGGCGGCGGCCGAGCAGGCCGCCCGGGCGATGCAGGCGGAGCTGGAGCAGGTCCGTACGGCCGGTGGGCCGGCGGTGACCGGTGACGGCGAGCAGCAGGCGCTGCGGGTGCTGATGATGGCCCAGCGGACGGCCGACGACCACGTCTCGGACGCCCGTCGCGAGGCCGACCAGCTGCTCTCCGAGGCCCGTTCCAAGGCCGAGGAGGTCACCCGCGAGGCCCGTTCCAAGGCCGACGCCCTCGAGCGCGACGCCCGCCAGCGGCACCAGGAGGCCATGGGCGGCCTGGACGCCAAGCGCACCGCGCTGCAGAAGCACATCGAGGAGCTCAAGCAGTTCGAGCGCGAGTACCGCACCCGCCTGAAGGCCTACCTGGAGAGCCAGCTGCGCGACCTGGACGGCCGCGGCCAGGGCCTGGAGGCCGAGATGACCCGTGGCGAGGGCACCCGGGCCGCCGGCGGCAACGGTCTCGCCGCAGCCGGTCTCGCCGGCTCCTACGGCGGCGGTCGTTCCGGCGCCCTCGAATCCGGTCGCTGATCACCGGTCGGCGGCCGTCGTCACCGCGACGGTCGCCGACCTCGCCTCATCGGCACGACCCGGCGGGGGTGAGCCGTGATTGTCGCGAGTCTCCTGCTCATCCTCGTCGCGGTGGTGCTGCTGGTGGCCGGCCTGGCCGGTGGCTCCAGCGTCCTTCTCGTCGTCTCCATCGCGGCCAGCCTGCTGGCCGCCGTCGCGCTGGTCGTGGGCGCCCGCCAGGCGGCCGGCGACCGGCTGGCGGCGGAGCGGCCATCGCGCACTGACCGGCGGTCGCGCACGGCGACCCGGCGGGCCGACGCGGCCTTCGCGTACGGGCCGCCCGTGGAGCCGGAGATCCCCGTCCAGCACGTCCCTCCGACGGTCGACGCCGGCGGCACCGGGTGGCGGCAACCGCCCGAGCCACCGGTGGCCGACGTCGGCTCCCGGGGCGCCGCGCCTGGCGCGGTCGGGGCGTACGACGACGAGCCGGCGGCGCAGGACGTCACACCGGCCGACGCCGCCCGGGTGGCCCGCCTCGATGCCGAGGTCCGGGTGGTCGACGGGCGTCCGCGCTACCACCTCACCGGGTGCGCCCACCTCGTGGGCCGCGAGCACGAGTCGCTGCCGGTCGGCGAGGCCGTCGAGCTCGGCTTCACCCCGTGTGCCGACTGCGCGCCGGACACCGCCCTGCTCGCCGACGCCGGCCGGCTCTGAGCGGCCCGGCTCCGGTGGACGACACGCTGACCGTGGCGGTCCGGGTGAAGCCCGGCTCCGCCCGCGCCCGCGTCGGCGGCCGCTTCGACGGCCCGCACGGGCCCGCGCTGGTGGTCGCCGTCAACGCGCCGGCCGTGGACGGCCGGGCCACCGAGGCGGCCCGGCGGGCGCTGGCCGGGGCGCTGGGCGTCCGACCGGCTGCGGTGTCCCTGCGGGCGGGCGCGGCCAGCCGCGACAAGCTCTTCCTGGTCGAGGGTCCCGCACCGGAGCTGACCGAGGCGCTGCGCCGGCTGCGCGACGGGGCCGCCGGGTGACGTACGCCCGGGTCGGGCACCCGTGACGCCGGGGCTGGATCTCGCGCTGCTGCTCGGCGCGGCGGTGCTGCTGGTGGCGGTCGGGGCGGTGCGGCTGTCCACCCGGCTCGGGGTGCCGAGCCTCCTGGTCTACCTGGCCCTCGGCGTCGCCATCGGCGAGGCCGGGCTGGGCATCCGCTTCGACGACGCCGAGCTGACCCGGACCCTCGGCTTCTGCGCGCTCATCGTGATCATCGCCGAGGGCGGGCTGACCGCGCGGTGGAGCACGCTGCGCCCGGTGCTCGGGCTCGCCGCCCTGCTCTCCACCGTCGGCGTACTGGTCAGCATCCTGGTCGTCGGCCTCGCCGTGCACCTGCTGCTCGGGCTGGACTGGCGGTTGGCGCTGCTCTACGGGGCGGTGCTCTCCTCCACCGACGCGGCCGCGGTCTTCGCCACGCTGCGCCGACTGCGCCTGCCGCCCCGCCTGGTGGCGACCCTCGAGGCCGAGTCGGGGATGAACGACGCCCCGGTCGTGCTGCTGGTGGTGCTGCTGTCCCGGGAGGGGATCACCCATCCGTGGTGGTACGAGACCGCCCTGGTGAGCTACGAGCTGGGCGTCGGCGCGGCTGTCGGTTTCGCGGCCGGCGTCGGCGGGCGGTGGGCGCTGCGGCACGCCGCCCTGCCGTCGGCGGGGCTCTACCCGATCGCGGCGGTCGGGCTGACCGTGTTCGCCTACGCCGCCGGCGCGGTGCTGCACGCCTCGGGCTTTCTCGCCGTCTACGTGGCGGGGGTGATCCTCGGCAACGCCCGGCTGCCGCACCGGCAGGCCATCCTCGGTTTCGCCGACGGGTTGGCCTGGCTGGCGCAGATCGGGCTGTTCGTGCTGCTCGGGTTGCTCGTCACGCCGAGCCGGCTGGGCTCGGCGGTGCTGCCGGCGGTGGTCGCCGGGCTGGCGCTGGTGCTGCTCGCCCGGCCGCTGTCGGTGGCGGCGTCCGCGCTGCCGTTCCGGTTCGGCCTGCGCGAGCAGGCGTTCCTGTCCTGGGCGGGGCTGCGCGGCGCGGTGCCGATCGTGCTCGCCACGATTCCGCTGTCGGAGCGGGTGCCCGGCGCCGACCGGCTCTTCGACTCGGTCTTCGTGCTGGTGGTGATCTTCACGCTGCTGCAGACCGGGACCCTCGCCCCGGTGGCCCGCCGGCTGCGGGTGACCGCCCCGGCCGAGGCGGCGGAGATCCGGGTGGAGACCGCCCCGCTGGAACGGATGCGCGCCGACCTGCTCCAGGTGGAGGTGCCGCCGGGTTCCCGGCTGGCCGGGGTGCACGTCGACGAGCTGCGGCTGCCGCTGGGCGCCTCGGTGACGCTGGTGCTGCGGGACGGCGCGGGTGTCGTGCCGGGCCCGGACTTCCGGCTGAAGACCGGCGACAGCCTGCTGATCGTGGCGACCGCCGGGGTGCGCGACGAGGCGGAGCGCCGGCTGCGGGCGGTCAGCCGGAGGGGCCGGCTGGCCCGCTGGTTTGGCGAGTACGGCGAGGATCGCGACGGTTGATCTGCTAGCGTTCCTTTTGCCCCGATAAGGTGCGACTCGGGGTCGAGCGGCGGTGCGTCGGAGCGGCACGTTGTCGGACGCCTGTACGTTCCGTATTCTTGCGAATCTCCGGAGTGCGCGGCCACGTCGCCGCGCGCCCCTTTTGTACTGGGGGCGCCGATGTCGGCGGCCCCTGTCCAGGCGCCGCGGTCCGCCGCGGTTCCGCGGCCGAGGGAGCGACGATGGCGAAGCCAGCCGAGACCAGGACCGCCGGCCGCAAGCCGGTGGCGAAGGCCACCCGCAGCGCGGCGGAGACCGAGAAGATCCGGGCGGCCCTGGCGGCGCGGCGTGACGAGTTGCGTGCCGAGTACGATCAGACGCTGAGCGAGATCACCGAGCTGCAGCGCGACCGGCTGACCGACTCGGCCGGGGACGACCAGGCCGACACCGGGACGAAGACGTTCGAACGCGAGCAGGAGATCTCACTCGCCAACAGCATCCTGGAACGGATCACGCAGGTCGAGCGGGCGTTGGAGCGGCTCGACGAGGGTGGCTACGGCTGGTGCGAGCGGTGCGGCAACCCGATCCCGGTGGAGCGGCTCGCCGCGTTCCCGTCGGCCACCCTCTGCGTGACGTGCAAGCAGCTGGAGGAGCGGCGCTGAGGCCCGCTCCCCGGCGGCCATGGGAGGCGGCGCGCGAGCGCCGCCGCGAGCGTCGATGGGGAGCAGATGTCCGAAGCACCGCCCGCCGGGTCCGGCAGCGCTGAGCCGGGAGGCGGCACGCCCCGCCGCCGGGCCGTCACCATCCTGCTCGGCGTCGCGCTGACCGCCCTCCTGGCCGACCTGGTCACCAAGCACCTCGCCCTGCTCACCCTGTCCGACCGCGAGCCGGTCAAGCTGCTCGGCGGCGCGGTCTACCTCACCCTGACCCGCAACAGCGGCGCGGCCTGGAGCATCGGCGCGGACCACACGTGGGTCTTCCCGCTGATCACCCTCGGCGTGGTCGGCTGGATCCTCTGGATGGCCCTGCGGCTGCGCTCGCTGCCCTGGGCGATCTCGCTCGGCCTGGTGCTCGGCGGGGCGCTGGGCAACCTCACCGACCGGATCTTCCGCGCCCCGGGCTGGTTCGTCGGGCACGTGGTGGACATGGTCAGCCTCTTCGACCCGTACGGCCGGGTCTGGCCGGTGTTCAACCTGGCCGACAGCGCCCTGGTCTGCGGCGTGGTGCTCGCCGTCGTGCTGGAGCTGACCGGCCGCCAGCGCGACGGCAGCCGGGTCGGCAAGGACGGGGCCACCGAGGCGACGCCGGCCGACGCGGGACAGCGGGAGCGGGCATGACCTCCGCCTTCGCCGCCGGCGGCGACCACCGCTCCCTGCCCCTGCCCGACGGTCTCGACGGCACCCGGCTCGACCAGGCGGTGTCGCGGCTCTTCGGGCTCTCCCGCACCGCCGCCGCGGCCCTGGTCGACGCCGGCGACGCGCTGGTCGACGGGGTGGTCCGGGCCAACTCGTACAAGGTCAGGGCCGGCTCCTGGCTGGAGGTGACCCTGCCCGCCCCGGCCGCCCCGCCCACCGTGGTGCCGCAGGCGGTCCCCGGGCTGCGGGTCGTGCACGCCGACGACGACATCGTGGTGGTGGACAAGCCGGTCGGCGTCGCCGCGCACCCGAGCCCCGGCTGGACCGGCCCCACGGTGATCGGCGCGCTGGCCGCGATCGGGCACCGCATCTCCACCAGCGGCGCCGCCGAGCGGCAGGGCGTGGTGCACCGGCTCGACGTGGGCACCACGGGGATCATGGTGGTGGCCAAGAGCGAGCAGGCGTACACCGCGCTGAAGCGGGCGTTCAAGTACCGCGAGGTCGAGAAGCGCTACCACGCCGTGGTGCAGGGGCACCTCGACCCGCTGCGGGGCACCATCGACGCCCCGATCGACCGGCACCCCACCCACGACTACCGCTGGGCGGTGGTCTCCGGCGGCAAGCCGAGCATCACCCACTACGACACGGTGGAGGCGTTCCCGGCGGCGAGCCTGGTCGACGTCCGGCTGGAGACCGGCCGCACCCACCAGATCCGGGTGCACTTCTCCACCCTGCGGCACCCGTGCGTGGGCGACCTCACCTACGGGGCGGACCCCACCCTCTCCGCCCGGTTGGGTCTGGCCCGACAGTGGCTGCACGCCCGCTCGTTGAGCTTCCTGCACCCCCGCACGGGGGACGAGGTGCGCTTCGTCAGCGACTACCCTGACGACCTGGGCCGGGCGCTCGAGATCCTCCGCGACTGAGCGTCGCCCCACCGCCAGACGATCCGACGAGGGGGATCCGCACCCGTGCGCGCCGGCGACCCGCTGCGGCGATGGGACCAGCCACCGCTGTCCCGGCTGGCCGGCGCCGTGACCCGGCCCGGCGACGGCCCGGCCCGGCCGCGGGTGCTCACCGTGATCGCGCTGCTCTCCTGCGCCGCCGTGCTGCTCGCCGCCGGGTGGGCCGGCGACGACCGCCCGACCGGTGACCGCACCGGCGGCGAGGTGACCCGGGTCGGGGTGGCCCACGGCGACTCGATCCCCGGCTACGTCCGCGCCGCCGCCGCCGACCTGGCCGCGCTGCCGCCCGCCGCCCCGGCGGCCGGCGACGGGACGTACGCCCTGGTCTCCCTCTCGTCCTACCTGACCCCGCAGGGGGCGGCGGCGGTCCTCGGCGACGTGCCGGTCGCCGCCGTCCTCGGGCGGGTGCCGCTCGCCGACCGGCAGACCGAGATCGTCCGCATCCCCGCGCAGCGGGTGCCCGACGACGTGGTCGCCGGGATGGCCGACGTCGCCGCCCGCAAGGAGCGGGAGGCCGCCGACTACCGCGCCCGGTCCGGCGCGCTGACCGACGGCGGGCAGGCAGAGCGCGAGCTGCGGCAGGTGTACGACAGCGGCGCCGAGGTGTCGGCGGCGGAGGCAGCCGCGTACCGCTCCGGCTGCGCCTGCCTCTACGCCGCGGTGGTCCGCGCCGAGCCGGTGGCCCTGCGCCGCCTGGCCGCCCGGCCCGGGGTGCGGGCGGTCGACCCGGCGCCCGAGGTCACCCGGCTCGACCGGACCGTCTTCACGCCGCCGCTGCCCGAGCAACGAGAGGTCGCGCACCCGCCGGCCGACGCCGGCCTCGTCGCGCGAGCTGCCACGGGGAAAGGCGACCGGGGCACGCCCCCGACCCCGCCGGTGGGCGAAACGTCGGAACCCGCACCCGAGGTGACGGATTCGTCACCGGTCCGGACCGGCCCGGCATCCGGCGGAATCCCACCGCCGACCCCGCCCACCTCGGCAGACGCCGCCGCCGGCGGCACCGGGGCACCGGCCGGGTGACGGTGGGCAGGACCGAAGGTGCGCGGACGGGTGTGGTCCGAATAGGGTTTCGTTCGTAGCCTGTCAGGCGGACGTCGATGGTGCTGGGAGGGCGAGCCGTGGAGGGCAGCGAGACCGGCTGGGCACGGCCGGCCGAACCAGCACCGCGGTGGCGGGCGCTGCTCGACCGGGCCCGGCACGGTGGTCGACCGGCCGAGCCGGCCGAGACCGACCGGCGCGAGGCGCCGCCGGCCCCGCCCGAGCCGCTGCCGCGCCGGTCGTCGGGGAACGGCTACGCCGCGCGGGTGCCGGCCATCGGGCGGGCCCCCGAGCCGCCGCACGGCGCGGAGCCCGGCCCGCCGGGGTACGGCACGGAGTACGGCCACCCGGCCGACGCCGGATACGGCCGCCCGGCCGACGCGGGGTACGGCCACCCGGCCGACGCCGGGTACGGCCACTCGGCCGACGCGGGGTACGGCCGCCCCGCCGACGCGGGGTACGGCCACTCGGCCGACGCGGGGTACCGGGCCGAGGCCACCTACCGGGCCGAGGCCACCTACCGGGTCGAGCCGGCCTACCGGGTAGACCCGGCCGAGCCGGCCTACCGGGTGGACCCGGGCTATCCGGCCGAGCCGGACCACCGCGAGCCGCCGGCCCACCGGCCCGAGCCCTCCCACGTCGTGCCGACGCAGCGGCGCGGGCACGAGCCGGTCGAGTCGCGCTACGCGCTGCTGGACAACGGCTACCGGCACGAACCGCCCCCGGCCGAGTCCCGGTACGCCCCCCTGCTCGACGGCGGCTACCGCCCCGAGCCCACCTACCAGCCGCCGCCCCCGGCAGCGCCGCCCGCCCCGCCCCCGGTCGCCGAGCGGGGCTACCCGGCCCGCGTCGAGTGGCGCCCGCGCGGGGCGGAGAGCGAGCTGGAGCGCGCCGCCGGGGTGCTCCGCCGGGACCTGGGCACCCCGCGGGTGCTCGCGTTCGCCAACCCCAAGGGCGGCGTGCACAAGACCACCGCCACCGTGCTGGCCGCGGCGACCGTCGGCAGCGTACGCGGCCGGGGCGTGCTGGCCTGGGACGACAACGAGCTGCGCGGCACCCTCGGGCTGCGCGCCGGCAGCGCCCGGCACGCCCGCACCATCCGGCACCTGGTCGGCGACCTCGCGCACATCGAGATCAAGGAGGGCGCGGAGCTGCTGGCGCACCTGGACGACTACCTGCGGCACGCCTCCGACGGCTCGTACGACGTGCTGGCCGGCGAGGAGAGCCCCCGGTTCGCCCAGCGGCTCGACCAGTTCACCGTCCGGCGGGTGCTGGAGCTGCTGCGGCGCACCCACGACGTGATCTGCGTGGACACCGGCAACAACGTGGAGAGCGCCAACTGGCGTACGGTCATGCAGGCGGCCGACCAACTCGTGGTGACCACGGTGCCGCGCGAGGACGCCGCGTTCAGCGCCGACTGGATGCTGGACCTGCTGCACGAGGTGGGCATGGGCGAGCTGGCCGACAACGCGGTCACCCTGATCTCCTGCCCCACGCCGGGCCGCTCCCCGTTGCAGGACGACCTGGAGCGCCACTTCGCCACCCGCACCCGCGCCGTCGCCGTCGTGCCGTACGACCCGGCGCTGGAGACCGGCTCCTCGATCGAGTACCAGCAGCTCCAGCAGGAGACCCGGCAGGCGTGGCTGAAGGCCGCCGCGGTGATGCTGGAACCGTTCGCCCGGTGAGCGGGTGTGCCGCCACCGGCCACCCGCGCCGCAGCCCGGCCTGAGAGGATCACGGGGTGAGCGCGGACACCCCCGAACCCGACCGGCCCGGCCGCCGGCCCGACGAGCCGGGCGCCCCGGCACCGGCAGCCCCGGCGGAGCGCGCCGCCCCGGCCGGGGATGCCCCCGCCGGCCCGTACGGCGCCCGGGAGGTCGACCAGCAGGTCGCGTGGGAGGCCGGCCCGTACGCCCCGCCGACGGCGGGCGCCGTGAGCCCGTACGACGGCCCCGGCGCGTTTCCCTACGGCGACCCGGGCGCCGCCTACGGAGTCGGCCAACCGGTCCCGCCCGCCGAGCCCGAACTGCCGCGTCGCCGGGCGGTGCGGCTCGCGGCGGGCGCGGGGCTCGCGCTGACCGTCCTGGGGGTGCCGCTCGGGCTGCTCTGGGCCGCGCTCGCCCCGGACACCCCGGTGCTCAAGGTCCCCGACGGCGCGATCTACGCCGAGCCGCAGCCGGAGCAGCCGGTCGCCGCCGACGGCTGGTTCAGCCTGCTCGGGCTGGGCTTCGGGGTGCTCGCCGCGCTCGCGCTGTGGTTCGTGCTGCGCCGCGTGCGGGGGCCCGTCGGCCTGCTCGCCACCGTGCTCGGCGCGTTCGGCGCGGCGCTGGTCGCCTGGCAGGTGGGCCGGCGGATCGGGCTGGCCGGCTACCAGCGGCTGCTGGAGACCGCCCCGGACGGCCGGGCCTTCAGCAAGCCGGCGGACCTGCGGGCCGGCGGGATCGACCTGATCTTCGGCGTGCTGCCGGTGCCGCACGGCAACCTGCTGCTGCCCGCCTTCGGCGCGGCCGTGACGTACACCCTGCTGGCGGGCTGGTCCCGCTGGCCGTCGCTGCGCCCGGAGCCCGAGCCCGGCGCGCCCGGGGTCAGTTGGGAGTCGGCGGGGAGGCCAGCTCCGCCAGCGGCACCGGAACCGCCCGCACCTGGCGCAGCAGCGCCGCCTCACGGTTGAGCAGCCGCAGCTCGGCGCGGAGCCGGGCGGCGGTGTCGTCGATGGCGAGCAGCCGCTGGCGGTCGGCCACCGTCAGCGCCGCCGTCGCGGCGACCAGGTGGGAGAGCACCGTCGGGTCCTCCGGCAACTGCTCGGACAGCTCCTCCGGGTCGGCCCGGACCAGCCCCAGGTACTGCCGGAAGACCGAGATCACCCGGGCGGCGAGCAGGTCGGCGACCTCGTCCGGCCCGTCCGGCTCCGGCAGCCACTCCACCTCCGCGGTGAGGTAGGGCGCGGCCTCGCGGTCGACGTCGGTGACGCGGAACCTGCGCCGGCCCACCGTGACGATGTCGAAGCCCCCGTCGGGGCGCTCGGTGACCTGCCGCAGCTCGGCCGTGCAGCCCACCTCGTGCAGGGTGACGTCGCCGCCGCCGGGCACCGGCCGGCCGTCCGGGGCGGTGGGGGCGACCTCCCAGCCGGCCTGGATGGCCACCACGCCGAACTCGCGTGGGGCGCCCTCGGGGAGCCCGACCAGGTGCCGGACCAGGGCGCGGTAACGCTCCTCGAATATGTGCAGTGGCAGCACCAGACCGGGGAAGAGGACCGTCCCGAGCGGAAATACCGGCAGCCGCGCAGTCACGCGTCGAGGGTAGCCCGATCCCGGCGCGGCGGCGTGTCCCGGCTCACCGTCCCGGCGTACGGGCGGCAGCGGTCGGTGTCCGGGCCGGCCGCCTAGACTCGCAAGGGTGTTGAACCGGATCGACCTGCGCGGCGGCGTCCGCGACCCGCGCCGCCTGCTGCCCCGTGCCCAGCTCGACGTCTCCGTGGCCGTCGAGAGGATCCGCCCGCTCGTGGAGGCGGTCCGGGAGCATGGCTACCCGGCGATCCGGGAGGCCAGCGAGCGCTTCGACGGGGTCTCGCCCGAGGTGCTGCGGGTGCCCGTCGAGGCGATCGCCGAGGCGGAGGGGACCCTCGACCCCGGGGTGCGTGCCGCGCTCCTGGAGTCGATCACGCGGGCCCGCAAGGTGCACGCCGACCAGCGGCGCACCGACCACACCACCCAGGTGGTGCCGGGCGGCACGGTGACCGAGCGCTGGGTGCCGGTCGACCGGGTCGGCCTCTACGTCCCCGGCGGCCTGGCGATGTACCCGTCGACCGTGGTGATGAACGTGGTGCCGGCCCAGGCGGCCGGGGTCCGCTCCCTGGTCGTGGTCAGCCCGCCGCAGAAGGACAACGGCGGCCTGCCCGATCCCCGGGTGCTCGCCGCGTGCGCCCTGCTCGGCGTCGACGAGGTCTACGCCGTCGGCGGCGCCCAGGCCGTCGCGATGCTCGCGTACGGGGCGGCCGTCGACGCCGGGGGCAGCGCGCACTGCGACCCCGTCGACATGATCACCGGCCCGGGCAACATCTGGGTGACCGCCGCCAAGCGGCTGCTGCGCGGCGTCGTCGGCATCGACGCCGAGGCCGGCCCGACCGAGATCGCCATCCTGGCCGACGACACCGCCGACCCGGCGCACGTCGCGGCCGACCTGATCAGCCAGGCCGAGCACGACCCCCTCGCCGCCAGCGTGCTGGTCACCCCGTCGGTCGCGCTGGTCGACGCGGTCGAGCGGGAGCTGGCCCGGCAGGTGCCGGCCACCAAGCACGCCGAGCGGGTCACCACCGCGCTGACCGGCGAGCAGAGCGGCGTCGTCCTGGTCGACGACCTCGACGCCGGGCTGCGGGTGGTCGACGCCTACGCGGCCGAGCACCTGGAGATCCAGACCCGGGACGCCCGCGAGTGGGCGCTGCGCGTGCGCAACGCCGGGGCGATCTTCGTCGGCGCCTGGTCGCCGGTGTCGCTCGGCGACTACTGCGCCGGCTCCAACCACGTGCTGCCCACCGGCGGCTGCGCCCGGCACTCCTCCGGGCTCTCCGTGCAGTCCTTCCTGCGCGGCATCCACCTCGTGGAGTATTCGCAGGAGGCGCTGCGCGAGGTGGCCCCGCACGTGGTCACCCTCGCCGGAGTGGAGGACCTGCCCGCGCACGGGCAGGCGGTCAGCGTGCGCTTCCCGGGGACGGCGTCGTGAGCGGGCTCGACGACCTGCCGATCCGGGACGACCTGCGCGGGCTCACGCCGTACGGGGCGCCGCAGCTCGACGTCGCGGTGCGGCTGAACACCAACGAGAACTCCTACCCGGTGCCCGAGCCGGTGGTGGACGCCATCGGCAAGGCCCTCGCGGCGGAGCTGCGCGACCTCAACCGCTACCCGGACCGCGACGCCGTGGCGCTGCGCGCCGACCTCGCCGGCTACCTGGGCCACGGGCTCACCGTCGAGCAGGTGTGGGCGGCCAACGGCTCCAACGAGATCCAGCAGCAGCTGCTCCAGGCGTTCGGCGGGCCGGGGCGCACCGCGCTCGGCTTCACCCCGGCGTACTCGATGCACCCGCTGCTGGCGCTCGGCACCGGCACGCGGTGGGTGCCGGCCCGGCGCGGCGTCGACTTCGGGCTGACCGCCGACGAGGCGGTCGCCCAGGTCCGCGCGCACGCCCCGGACGTGGTCTTCCTCTGCTCGCCGAACAACCCGACCGGCACGGCGCTCGACCCGGCCGTGGTCGCCGCCGTGCTGGACGTCGCGCCCGGCATGGTCGTCGTCGACGAGGCGTACGCCGAGTTCGCCCGCCCCGGCACGGTCAGCGCGCTGGCGGTGCTGCCCGGGCACCCGCGGCTGGTGGTGACCCGGACGATGAGCAAGGCGTTCGGGTTCGCCGGCGGCCGGCTGGGCTACCTGGCCGCCGACCCGGCGGTGGTGGCGGCGGTGCAGCTGGTCCGGCTGCCTTACCACCTCTCGGCGCTGACCCAGGCCGCGGCCCGGGCGGCGCTGGCACACCGCGACGCCCTGCTCGGCACGGTGGCCGCGATCATGCAGCAGCGCGACCGGATCGTGGCGGAGTTGCGCGGCCGGGGGCTGTGGGTCGCGGACAGCGACGCCAACTTCGTGCTGTTCGAGGTCGGGGGCGACCAGGCCGTCGCCTGGCGCACCCTGCTCGACGCCGGCGTGCTGGTCCGCGACGTCGGCCTGCCCGGCTGGCTGCGGGTCACCGCCGGCACCCCCGCCGAGACCGACGCCTTCCTCGCCGCCATGGAGAAGATCTAGTGGGAGCGCGAGGAACGAGCTCGCCAGCCCCGCAGTCGCGACCGAAAGGCAAGCAATGAGCCGGACCGCCCGGGTGGAGCGGATCACCAAGGAGACCAAGGTCCTCGTCGAGATCGACCTCGACGGCACCGGCCGGGCCGAGATCGGCACCGGGGTCGGCTTCTACGACCACATGCTGCACCAGATCGCCCGGCACGGCGGCTTCGACCTGACGGTGCGCACCGTCGGCGACCTGGAGATCGACGCCCACCACACGATGGAGGACACCGCGCTCGCCCTGGGCGCCGCGTTCGACCAGGCGCTGGGCGACAAGGCCGGCATCCGGCGGTACGGCTCCGCCACCGTCCCGATGGACGAGGTCCTCGTCCGGGCCGCGGTCGACCTCTCCGGCCGCCCGTACGTGGTGCACGACGAGCCGGCGCTCGCGCCGTACATCGGGCCGGTCTACCCGACCAGCATGACCCGGCACATCTGGGAGTCCTTCGGCCAGGCGGCCCGGATCACCCTGCACGTGGACGTGCTGCGAGCGGCCCGCCCCGGCGGGCACCCGGACGCCCACCACGTGGTGGAGGCGCAGTTCAAGGCCGTCTCGCGCGCGCTGCGCGAGGCCACCGCGATCGACCCGCGCGCGGCGGGCGCGATCCCCAGCACGAAGGGTGCTCTCTGATGGGCGCGAGGAGGGCGGCACGGCGGAGTCCCGCAGCCGCGGACGGAGGGCGGAGCTGATGGGCGGGGTCCTGCCGACGTTGCTGCTGATCCTGGCCGGTGTGCTGGTGGGCGGCACCTGGTCGCTGCACAAGCAGGGCGCACCACGTGGCGCGGTGGTCGTGACCGCGCTGCTCGCCGTGCTGGCCACGGCCGGCGGCGTGCTCTGGCTGCTGCCCGGGGACGGCTCGTGAGCCGGCGGCTCGGTGGCGGCATGAGCGAGCGTCAGCGAGCGAGTCATCAGTGCGGCGCCGTGGTGCCTCATGCCGCCACCGAGCGAAGCGAGGTGGCGGCATGAGCAACGTGGTGGTGCTCGACTACGGGTCGGGCAACCTGTGCTCGGCGGAGCGGGCCCTGGCCCGCGCCGGCGCGGACGTGACGGTGACCGACGACCTGACCGCCGCCGCCGAGGCGGACGGCCTGGTGGTGCCGGGCGTGGGCGCGTTCGCCGCCTGCATGGCCGGCATCGAGGCGCTCGGCGCCGGGCCGGTGATCGCGGAGCGCGTCGCCGCCGGGCGTCCGGTGCTGGGCATCTGCGTCGGCATGCAGGTGCTCTTCGAGCACGGCGACGAGCACGGCGTGGTGACGAAGGGCCTCGGGCTGCTCCCCGGCGGGGTGACGAGGCTGGCCGCCGACCGCCTGCCGCACATGGGCTGGAACACGGTGTCGGCGCCGGCCGGGTCGGTGCTCTTCGCCGGGCTGCCCGCCGACAGCCGGTTCTACTTCGTGCACTCGTACGCCGTCGGCGACCCGGGGGCGCTGGCCGCCGCCGGCGCCACGGTCACCACCGCCCACCACGAGACGGACTTCGTGGCGGCCGTGGAGCGGGGTGCGCTGTGCGCGGCGCAGTTCCACCCGGAGAAGTCCGCCGACACCGGTGCCGCGCTGCTGGGCAACTGGCTCGCCACGCTGTCGACCGGTGACTGAGCGCCCGTCCGCCTCCGTCCGCCGGCGGGGCACGCCGTGAGCAAGGAGCGGGCCCGTCGCCGGGCGGCCCGGGAGGCCGAGGCGGCCCGGGAACGGGTCGTCCGGGAACGGCGGGCGGCCCGGCGGGAGCGCCGGCGGGCGCTGGTCCGCCGGATCACGCCCGCGCTGCGCCGGCGGCGTACCGGCCGGCTGCCCCGGCACAGCCGCGGCGAGCGGGCCGCGATCGTGCTGCTGACCCTGGCGGCGATGGTCCTGATCTGGTCGCTCGTGGACGACCTGGCGCTACGGATCGCGCTGGTCGTGCTGTTGCTGCTCGTACTGCCGGCGATCGTGGTGATCGCCCTGGACCGTCGCACCTGACCCGAGGAGAAGAATCGTGAGCCTCACCCTGTTGCCCGCCGTGGACGTCGCCGACGGCCAGGCCGTCCGGCTCGTGCAGGGCGCCGCCGGCAGCGAGACGACGTACGGCGACCCACTGGAGGCCGCGCTGGCCTGGCAGCGGGACGGTGCCGAGTGGATCCACCTGGTCGATCTCGACGCGGCGTTCGGGCGGGGTTCCAACGCACACCTGCTGGCCGAGGTGGTGCGCCAGCTCGACGTGAAGGTGGAGCTTTCCGGCGGCATCCGGGACGACGAGTCGTTGCAGGCCGCGCTCGGTACCGGCGCGGCCCGGGTGAACATCGGCACCGCGGCCCTGGAGGACCCGGTCTGGTGCGACCGGATCTGCGGCGAGTACGGCGACCGGGTGGCGATCGGGCTCGACGTGCGGGGCCGTACCCTCTCCGCCCGGGGCTGGACCCGCGACGGCGGCGACCTCTACGAGGTGCTGGAGCGGCTGGACAAGGCCGGCGCGGCGCGGTACGTGGTCACCGACATCACCAAGGACGGCACCATGCGCGGGCCGAACCTGGACCTGCTGCGCGAGGTCTGCGCGCGCACGGACGCCCCGGTGATCGCCTCCGGTGGCGTCTCCACCCTGGACGACCTGCGGGCGCTGGCCACCCTGGAGCCGATCGGCGTGGAGGGCGTGATCGCCGGCAAGGCGCTCTACGCGGGCGCGTTCACCGTCGCGCAGGCGTTGGACACCCTGGCCGCGGCGTGACCGCCACCCGGCTCGGCTCCGGCGGCCCCTGGGAGGCCGTGTACGGCTACTCCCGGGTGGTCCGGGCCGGCGACCTGGCCTGGACCGCCGGGTGCACCTCCACCGTGGACGGCGTGGTCACCCACGTCGGGGACGCGGCGGCGCAGACCGCGCAGGCCCTGCGGATCGCCCTGGACGCGCTCGCCGAGGTCGGCGCGGCGCCCGGCGACGTGGTCCGCACCCGGATGTACGTCACCGACCGCGCGTACGCCGACGAGGTGGGCCGAGCCCACAACGCGGTCTTCGGAGCGGTCCGCCCGGCCGCCACGATGGTGGTGGTCGCCGGCCTGCTGGATCCGGACCACCTCGTCGAGGTGGAGGTGGAGGCGTACCTCGGCGACCGCTGAGCGCCGCCGCGGCATCCCGCTCCGGACGGCCGGGCGCGACCCGCCGTCCGGTCCTCGACCGACCCGGCCCGCCGGTGCCAGACTGACCCGGTGAACGGGGCGGCCGTCGGTCGGGACGCGGTAATCGACCGCGCCTGGCGGGCCCTGGACGAGGGCCGGTCGGTGCTGGTGGAGGGCCCCGCCGGGATCGGCAAGACGGTCGTGCACCGGGCGCTGCTGGCCGCGGCCGGCCGGGCCGGCTGGCTGGTGCTGGCCTGCGCGCCGACGGAGACGGAGGCGGCGCTGCCGTTCGCGGCGCTCGCCGACCTGCTGGCCCCGCTCGCCGCCCGGGTGCCCGAGCTGCCCGCGCCGCAGCGCGCGGCGCTGGGCGGGGTGCTGCTCGCCGGCGACGAGGTGGCGCAGCCGGTCGACGAGCGGACGGTGGGCGCGGCCACCCGGTCGCTGCTGGACGCCGCCGCCGACCCGGCCGCGCCCCGGCTGCTGCTGGCCGTCGACGACGCCCCGTGGCTCGACCCGCCGAGCGAGCGCGCGCTGCGGTTCGCGGTGCGCCGGCTGGTGCCCCGGGTCGCCGTACTGGTCACCGCCCGCGCCGCACCCGCCGGGACGGAGCCGGCCCCGCTCGGGCTCGACCGCGGCGCCGGACTCGACCGGGTGGCCCTCGGCCCGCTCGGGCTCGACCGCGGCGCCGGGCTCGACCGGGTGGCCCTCGGCCCGCTCGGCGTGGGGGCGCTGCACCACGTGCTGCGCACCGAGACCGGGACGGCGCTGCCCCGGCCCCTGCTGGTGCGGATCGCCGAGACGGCCGGGGGTAATCCGCTGCTCGCCATCGAGTTGGCCCGGGCGGTCCTCCGGATGCCGCAGCTGCCGGCGCCCGGTGCCGACCTGCCGGCCGCGCCGTCGCTGCGGCAGCTCGTCGCCGAGCGGGTGGCCGCCCTGCCGCCGGACACCCGGCACGCGATCCGGCTGGTCGCCCTCTCCGGCCTGCCCACCGTGGCGGGGCTGGCCCGGGCCGGGGTCCCGCCGGCCGCCCTCGACCCGGCCGAGGAGGCCGGCCTGGTCGCGGTGCGCGGGGAGGAGGTCGTGTTCACCCACCCCGTCTACGCGGCCGCCGTCCGCGACGACGTGCCGCCGGGGGTGCGCCGCCGGTCGCACCGGCTGCTGGCCGACACCGCGACCGACCCGGACGAGCGGGCCCGGCAGCTGGCCCGGTGCGTCGCCGGCCCCGACCCGGCGGCGGCGGCCGAGATCGCGGCGGCCGCCGCGCGCCAGCGCAGCCGGGGGGCGCCGGAGACGGCGGCCGGGCTGTACGACAGCGCGGCCCGGCTCGCCCCGCCGGGCGCGCCCGGCGGGCACACGCGGTGGCGACTGGCCGCCGCGGAGTGCCGGTTCGACAGCGGCGACTACCCGGCCGCGAAGGCGGCTGCCGACCGCGCGGCCGAGGAGCTGACCGGGCCGGCGCGCGCCGAGGCGCTGCTGCTGCGGGCGGTCGTCGCGTGGAGTTCCGACGAGCCGCCGGAGGTGGTTCGGGCGGCGGCCGACCGGGCGCTCGACGCCGCCCCGGCCGGCTCGTCGCTGGCGGGGCGGATCCACGCGCATCTCAGCCTGTTCCGGGACGCGCCGGACCCGGCCCGGCGGCACGCGGAGGCGGCGGTCGCCCTGCTGGCCGACCGCCCGGCCGACCGCCCGGTGCACGCCGCGGCGCTGCTGCTGCTCTTCTTCAACGAGGTGCGCGCCGGGCTGCCGGCCCGCGTCGACCTGCTGGACCGGGGGCTGGCGCTGGAGGGGGAGGAACCGTCCTGGCTGGCGGGCATCGTGCCGGCTGCCTGGTGGAAGGCGGTGGACGAGCACGGGCGGGCCCGCGACCGGCTGCACCGGATGCTGGCGCGGGCCGCCGCCCGCGGCGACGAGCCCTCCCAGCACGAGCTCCTCTGCCACCTGGGGGAGACCGAGCTGCTCGCCGGGCGGTATCCGGCCGCCGCGGCGCACATCGCCGCCGCCCGCGAACTGGGCGAGCAGTACGGCGGCGACTCGGCCGGCGAACGCTGGCTGGACGGGCTGCTCCGCGCGTACCGGGGCGAGCTGGCCGAGGCCGCCCGCGTCGCCGAGGACGGGCTGCGCCGGGCCGCCGAGCTGGACGACCGTTGGCGGCGGCGGATCTACGCCCAGCTGGCCGGCTTCGCCGCGCTGACCGGTGGCCGGCTGCCGGCGGCCGCCCGGCACTACGGCGAGCTGGCCGCGACCGTCGACGAACTGGGCCTGGTCGAGCCGATCGCCCAGCGCTTCGAGCCGGACTGGCTGGAGGCCTGCGTCGGCGCGGGTGACCTGGCCACCGCCGAGGCGGTGCTGGACCGGCTGGCCGCCCGGCACCGGCGGCTGCCGCGGCCGTGGACCAGGCTGGGCCTGGCCCGTAGTCGGGCCCTGCTCGCCGGCGCGCGGGGCCGGGACCCGTCGGACGCCCTGGCGGAGCTGGCCGCCGCCCGGGCCGCGGTGCCCGCCGACGTGCTGCCCCTGGACCGGGCCCGTTGCCTGCTGGTGGCCGGGGTCGCGTACCGGCGGGTGCGGCGCCGCCGCGAGGCGCGGGAGGCGCTGGTCGCGGCGGCTGCCGAGTTCGAGGCCCTCGGGGCGGTCGCCCTGGCGGCCCGGGCCCGCGCGGAGGCGGGCCGCACCGGGGGCCGCCCGCCCGCGCCCCGCCAGCTCACCGGCACGGAACGCGAGGTGGCCCGGCTCGCTGCCGCCGGCCGCACCAACCGCGTCATCGCCGACACGCTGTTCATCAGCCCGAAGACGGTCGAGGCCAACCTCGCGCGGATCTATCGCAAGCTCGGGGTCGCCAGCCGTGCCGAACTCGGTGCCGCGATGGCCCGCGCGGCCGACGGCGAAGGGTAGGGAAACACCCGATTACCCCGGCGTCGGGCGGGCCTAGCGTCGACGCATGGCCACTCGACTCTTCGTCCTCGAACGCTACGACCGCGTTCCGGGGGAGTGCGCCGACGTGCCGGTCGGCGCGCTGAGCACCGGCGTCACCCGGCTGCGGGGCGCGCTGCGGATCCCGGCCGACGACGTGGCGCTGGCGCTGGTCGACCGTGACCGGCTCCGACCGTCATGAGGAGGTACGTCGAGGTGGAGCAGATCCGTCGTCACCGGCGGTCCGTGCTGCTGCTGGCCGGGCTGCTCGCAACGGCCGGGCCGGTGGCCGGCTGCGGGGGTACGGAGGAGACCCCGCCCGTCGCCGGTGTCGAGGCGACCCGGGAGGCGGTGGTCACCGGGACCACGGCCGCCGAGCCCTCCCCGACGCCGGCGGCGTCGGCCCCGGACCCGTGCGCGCTCGTGTCCCGGCGGGAGGCCGAACAGCTCGCCGGCACCCCGCTGGAGGAGGGCCAGCCGGTGCGCGAGACCTGCACCTACACCGGGCCGACCAGCGGGCCGACGGCCCAGGTGGAGATCTTCGTGGGCGAGGGCGCGAGGAAGTTCCTGGACATCGAGCGGGACCTCGGCCACGAGCTGCGGCCGCTGGCCGGGGTCGGCGACGAGGCGTACGCGAGCCACGAGGCCGTCTTCGTGCACCGGTCGGGGGTCTGGGCGTCGGTGCGCCTGGTGCGGCTCAACGACCCGGCGGAGAACCGCGCGCCGCTGGAGCGGGTGGCCCGCACCGTGGCGGGACGGCTCTGAGCGGGTGGGCGGATGCTCGTCCGGGCGTGCGGACGGGCACCTCCGGACGCCTCCGCTGGGGCAGGGAACCCGTGTCTGCGGCGGTGGTCGGCCTCACAGGGCCGGTCAGCGCCGTCACCGGGAAGGATAGGCTCGCGGCATGACGGTGGCGGTACGCGTGATCCCGTGTCTGGACGTGGACGCCGGGCGGGTGGTCAAGGGGGTCAACTTCCTCGACCTGCGCGACGCCGGCGACCCGGTGGAGCTGGCCGCGGCGTACGACCGGGCCGGCGCGGACGAGCTGACCTTCCTCGACGTCACCGCCTCCTCCAGCGACCGCGGCACCATGCTCGACGTGGTCCGCCGCACCGCGGAGTCGGTCTTCATCCCGCTGACCGTCGGCGGCGGCATCCGGCAGGTCGCCGACGTCGACACCCTGCTGCGGGCCGGCGCGGACAAGGTCGGGGTGAACACCGCCGCGATCGCCCGCCCCGAGCTGATCGCCGAGATCGCCGACCGGTTCGGCAGGCAGGTGCTGGTGCTCTCGCTCGACGTGCGGCGCGCGCCGGCCGGCACCACGCCCAGCGGCTTCGAGGTGACCACCCACGGCGGCCGGCGCGGCACGGGGCTGGACGCGGTCGGGTGGGCCCGGCGGGGCGCCGAGCTGGGCGCGGGGGAGATCCTGCTCAACTCGATGGACGCCGACGGCACCAAGGCCGGCTTCGACCTCGAACTCATCGGCGCGGTGCGCCGGGTGGTCGACGTGCCGGTGGTGGCCAGCGGTGGCGCGGGCGAGGTGGCGCACTTCGCGCCGGCGGTCGGCGCCGGCGCGGACGCGGTGCTCGCCGCCAGCGTCTTCCACTTCGGGGAGCTGACCGTCGCCGAGGTCAAGGACGCGCTGCGCGGAGCAGGCCACCCCGTCCGCTGACCGAAGGCCTGGGGCGTCGGCCGGGGTCAGTCCGGGCGGGACCGGTTCTCCGGGGAGCGCCGGGGTGCCGGGATCGACCGCACCACGTATTCCTGCACGGCTGCGGCGTGCTCCTCCTCGTCGAGGTGCCACTCGGCGCTGACCGGGGTGTGGCGCCGGCTGAGCACGCCCTGCACCGTGTCCACCGTCGTGGCCAGCCCGGCGCTCGGTCGGGTGCGCCAGAGCCGCTCACCGTCGGCGGTGATCCGGAACCAGCCGTCGGCGACGCTGACCAGCCCGGCCCCGACGAGCCGGCGGACCGCCACCTCCACCTCGTGCCGCTCGGGGATCGCCTGGTTGAGGTGGTCGGCGGTGGAGAGCACGTCGGCGAGGCGCACGCCCTCGGGCCGGCGGCTGGACGCCGCCCGGCGGTGCCGGCCGGCACCGCTGGCGATCACCAGCGAGACGAAGATCCAGGCGTCGGTCCAGCGCCAACCGTTCTCCCCCATGCCAGGATTCTGCCGGGCGTGGCGGCCGAAGGGAACACCGACGCCGCGCCGGCGTCCCGGAACAGGGGTTCGTGGCCGTCTGCGCTGCGGTGGGACCGGTCAGGTCGCGGGGAGCGGTTCGACGCGGCCCGGGGCGACCTCCGCCGGCTCGGGGACGGTGAACAGCGGCAGGAAGACCTGGGTCAGCGGGCCGATGGCGAGGGCGTAGGCGACCGTGCCGACGCCGACCGTCCCGCCGAGCAGCCAGCCGAGCGCCAGCACCGTGACCTCGATGACGGTGCGGACCAGCCGGATCGACCGGCCGGGCCGCCGGGCGACGTAGCCGGTCATCAGGCCGTCGCGGGGGCCGGGGCCGAGGCGGGCGCCGATGTAGAGGCCGGTGGCCGCGCCGTTGGCCACGATGCCGGCCGCCAGCAGCCCGATCCGTACGCCGAGTGGCCCGCCGGCCGGCAGCAGGGCCAGCGTCGCGTCAACCACCAGCCCGATCACCAGGACGTTGCTCACCGTGCCGAGGCCGGGGCGCTGGCGCAGCGGGATCCAGAGCAGCAGCACCAACGCGCCCACCGCGATGGTGACCGTGCCGAAGGAGAGGCCGGTCAGCTCGGCCAGGCCCTGGTGGAACACGTCCCACGGGTCGAGGCCCAGCCCGGAGTTGATCATGAGGGCCATGCTCACGCCGTAGAGGACGAGCCCCGCGTAGAGCTGGGTCAGCCGCCGCGCGGGACGATGCCGGAGATTGCCAATCGCTGCCACTCATGCCACTCTAGGGTCCAATTGGCGGGATGGAAGAGCCAATATCGGAGGGGTGGCCATGACGAGTCAGGTTCGGGGTGCTCAATTGGCTCGGCTTCTCGGCCAGTGGCATGCACTTCCGGGCCGCCGTCGCAGCCCCGACTACGCCGCCCTGGCCGGTGCCGTGCGGGGCCTGCTCGCCGACGGCCGGCTGCCGCTGGGCGTCCGGCTGCCGGCAGAGCGGGAGCTCGCCGAGGCTCTGAAGATCAGCCGGACCACCGTCACCGCCGCGTACCGGGAGCTGCGGGAGAGCGGCCACCTGGCCAGCCGGCGCGGTGCCGGCAGCTGGACCATGCTCCCGGGCACCCACCGGGTGGCGAGCACCGGCCTGTGGACCCCGCTGGACGACCGGGACATGATCGACCTCGGGGTGGCCGCGCTCGCCGCCCCGCCGGAGTTGCTGCCGGCCGCCCGGGCCGCCGCCGAGGACCTGCCGCGCTACCTGGGCGGCGCCGGCTACCACCCGACCGGGATCATCGAGCTGCGCGAGGCGGTGGCCCGGGCGTACACCGAGCGTGGCCTGCCCACCTCGCCCGACCAGATCATGGTCACCAACGGCACCCAGCACGCGCTGGACCTGGTGCTGCGCCTGTCGCTCGCGCCGGGCGGCAACGTGCTGGTCGAGGCGCCCAGCTACCCCAACGCGCTGGCCGCGCTGGCCGCCCGGCGAGCCCGGATCACCACCCACGGCCTCGCCGTCGACGAGCCCGGGTGGGACGCCGACCTGCTGCTCGGCAGCCTCCGCCAGGCCCGGCCCAAGCTGGCGTACCTGATCCCGGACTTCCAGAACCCGACCGGCCACCTGATGCCGGCGTCGCTGCGCGAGCGGGTGGTCGGCACCGCGCACGCCGTCGGCACCGACCTGGTCGTCGACGAGTCCTTCGTCGACCTGCCCCTGGACGGGACGGTGCTGCCCCCGCCGACCGCCAGCTTCGACCGGCACTCCCGGGTGGTCACCATCGGCGGGATGAGCAAGCCCTTCTGGGGCGGCCTGCGGATCGGCTGGGTCCGCGCCTCGGCCCCGCAGGTGCAGCGGCTGGCCGCCGCCCGGGTCGGCGTCGACATGGCCAGCCCGGTGCTGGACCAGCTGGTCGCGGTCCACCTGCTCGCCGACGCCCCGGCGATCGTCGCCGCGCGCCGGGCGCAGCTCACCGCCCAGCGCGACGCGCTGCTGGCGGCGCTGGCCGAGCGCCTGCCCGAGTGGCGGGTCACCGTGCCGCACGGCGGAGTGACCCTGTGGGCCGAACTCGACGGCCCGATCTCCAGCGCGCTCGCCCGGGCCAGCGAGGAGGTCGGCGTACGGCTGGCGCCCGGCCCCCGGTTCGGCCTGGACGGCACGCTGGAGCGCTTCCTGCGGCTGCCGTTCACCCTGCCCGCCGCCGACCTCGTCGAGGCGGTCGGGCGGATCGCCGCCGTCCGGTACGACCTGGACCGCGGCGGCCGGCCGCAGTGGCGGGAGCCGGCCGTCATCGCCTGACCCCGGGACGCCGGGACACCCCACCGCGGGCGGCTGCCAGACTGTGCGCCGTGGCGACTGGTAGTACGACGCGGCGCGCGCCGCGCATGCGGGTCATGCGGGAGGGGTCCACCGTGACCCCGCTCGAACTCTTCTTCGATCTGGTCTTCGTCTACGCGCTCACCCAGGTGACCGCCCTGATGGCCGACGACCTCACCGGGCGTGGGTTGCTGCGTGGCCTGCTGGTGCTGGCCCTGCTCTGGTGGTGCTGGTGCTGCTACGCGTGGCTCGGCAACACGGTCCGGGCCGACGAGGGCGTGGTCCGGGTGGCCCTGTTCGCGGTCATGGCCGCCATGTTCGTGGTCGCGGTGACCATCCCGGAGGCCTTCGACGACCTGCCCGGCGGGCTCTCCGGGCCGGTGGTCTTCGCCGCGTGCTACCTCGTCGTGCGGGTGCTGCACCTGGTGATCTACTGGCACGCCGCGCGCGGCGACGAGGGGCTGCGCCGGCAGTTGCTGCGGGCGGTGCTGCCCATGCTGGGCGGGGCGCTGCTGCTCTTCTCCGCCGCGTTGCTGCCGCAGCAGCTCGCCGACGACCCGGCCCGGGCCTCCACCATCCGTACGGCGCTGTGGGTGCTCGCGCTGGCCGTGGACTACGGCGGGATCATGGCCATCGGCGCGGATGGCTGGCGGATCTTCTCGGCCGCGCACTGGACCGAGCGGCACGGGCTGATCATCATCGTGGCGCTGGGGGAGTCGCTGGTGGCCATCGGCGTCGGCGTCACGCACCTGCCGATCTCCTGGCCGATCATCGTCGCCTCCGTGCTGGCCATCACCGTGACGGCCGCGTTGTGGTGGGCGTACTTCGACGTGGTGGCCATCGCGGCGGAGCAGGTGCTGCACCGGGCCGAGGGCGCGGCCCGCGCCGCGCTGGGCCGGGACTCGTACACGTACCTGCACCTGCCGATGGTGGTCGGCATCATCCTGCTCGCGCTCGGCTTCAAGAAGGTCCTGTCGTACGTGGGCGACGGCAGCGCGCACGACCTCACCGACCCGCTGCACGGCCTGGGCCTCTACGCCCTCTACGGCGGGGTGGTGCTCTACCTGCTCGGGCACCTGGGCTTCCGGCTGCGCAACATGGGCTCGGTGAACTGGCCACGGGCGGTGACGGTGGTTCTCCTGGTCGCTCTCGTGCCGCTGGCCGACCGGCTGCCGGCGCTGGCCGCGCTCGCGGTGCTCGCCGTCGTCTGCGTCGGCATGGTGGCGGCCGAGGTGCGGCTCTTCGGCGAGGACCGGCGAGCCCTGCGGGACGCGTCGCTGACCGCGCACGGCGCCGGGCCCGAGCCCGGCCGCTGACCCCTCAGAGGCAGAGCAGACGAGGTGGCGGGGCCGCCACCTGTGACGGTCGGCGGCCCGCGCCTGGCCGGGCGGGCCGCCGACGCGGCGTGCTCAGAGTTCGGCGAGCGTGCCGGCGTACATCTTCTCGATCTCGGCGGCGAAGTTGCTCTCCACCCCACTGCGCTTGATCTTGAGTGACGGGGTGATCTCGCCGTCCTCGATGGTCAGGTCGCGTGGCAGGATGGCGACCTTCTTGATCGTCTCCCAGCGGTTGAGCTTGGTGTTGAGCTCCGCGACGTACCCCTCGACCATGGCCTGCGCCTCGGGCGAGGCGACGATCTCGGCGTAGTCGCGGCCCTCCAGCGGGGTGCCGGCGGCCCAGCCCCTGATCGCGTCCGGGTCCAGCGTGACCAGCATCGTGCAGTAGTTGCGGGCCTGGCCGATCACCACCGCCTGGGAGGTGTACGGGCAGGTCGCCTTGAACATTCCCTCGATGTGCGAGGGCGCGATGTACTTGCCGCCCGAGGTCTTGACCAGGTCCTTCTTCCGGTCGGTGATCTTCAGGTAGCCCTCGGCGTCCAGCGTGCCGATGTCACCGGTGCGGAAGTAGCCGTCCTCGGTGAACGCGGCGGCGGTCTCCTCGGGCAGGTTGTGGTAGCCGCGCATGACCGGCCGGCCGCGGACGAGGATCTCGCCGTCGGTGTCGATCCGGCACTCCAGATCGCCCAACGCCTTGCCGACGGTGCCGATCCGCAGCCCGTCCGGCGGGTTGACGAAGTTGCCGGCGCTGGTCTCGGTGAGGCCGTAGCCCTCGGAGATCGGCAGGTTGGCGGCGGCGAAGAAGGTGGCGATCTCCGCGCTGAGCGGTGCGGCGCCCGAGACGAGCACCCGGATCCGGCCGCCGAGGCGGGCCTGGAGCTTGCTGAACACCAGCTTCTCGGCCACCGCGTACTTCAGCCTCAGCCCCGTCGGGACCGGCCTGCCGGCCTGCTCCAGGGCGACCCTCTCCTTGCCGACCCGCACGCCCCAGGCGAAGATCTTCGCCTTCGCGCCGCCGGCGTCCTGGGCCGTGGTGACCGCCTTGTTGTAGACCTTCTCGAAGACCCGCGGCGCGCCGCACATCAGCGTCGGCTTCACCACCCCGAGCAGCTCGACCAGCTTGTCCACCCGCCCGTCGACGTACGTCGGCAGGCCCACGTGGATCACCCCGCAGAGCAGCGTCTTGCCGAACGAGTGGGACAGCGGGAGCCAGAGGTACTGCAGGTCGTCGTCGCGGAGCAGCCCCAGCTCGGCCTGCGCCACGCCCTCCCAGCACCAGCCGCCGTGCAGCAGCTCGACGCCCTTCGGGCGCCCGGTGGTGCCGGAGGTGTAGATCAGGGTGGCCAGGTGGTCGGGGCCGATCCCGGCGACCAGCATCTCGATCAGGTCGGGCTCGGCGGCCAGCGCCCGGGCACCCTGCTCCTCCAACTCGGCGAGGGTGAGCTGCGGGACGGCGGCGGACGGGTCGGCCGCGCCGTCGAAGAGCACCACGTGGGTCAGGGCCGGCAGGTCGGCTCCGGCGATCTTGGCGGCCTGGGCCGGGTTCTCGGCGAACAGCACCCGGGAGCCCGAGTCGGCGATGATGTAGGTCGCGTCCTCCGGCTCGGTGGTGGGGTAGACGGTGGTGGTCGCGCCCCCGGCACACATGATGCCGAGGTCGGCGAGCACCCATTCGAGCCGGGTGTTGGCCAGAATCGCCACCGGATCCTCCTGGCCGACGCCGAGCCCGTGCAGCCCGGCGGCGACCGCCTTGGCGCGGCGGGCCACCTGCGCCCAGGTCAACCAGACCGGCCCCGAGTCGTCGGAGGCCGGGTGGGCAAAGGCGTCGCGGTCGGGGGACGCCGCCACGCGCTTGAGGAACATGTCCGGGATGGAGCGGTACGGTACATCGAGAGCCATCGCTGTAGCCGCCTTCGGGGGTGGAGGCGTGACGGTCGTCACGTCAGTATTCGTTACCGAAGAGTATTGCCTGCACCCCGGGCGTCGGCCAGCCCCGGTCGATCACGGCTGGGCCACGTCCCCGGGACCTGGGGCGCCCTCAGGCGTACCGGGCGGCCCGCAGCGACCAGTCGTAGGTGGCCCGGATCCAGTTGCGGCGGGCGAACACCGCCGGTCGCAGGCCCTCGTCGCCGGCGGCCAGCAGCGCCGACTCCGTCGCCAGGTAGGCCGCCAGGGACTCGTTGAACCGGTCGGCCGCCGCCCGGAGGGCCGACGGCTCGTCGCCGCCGGTCCGCCCGGCGGCGATGACGGCCACCAGGTTGTGGCCGTCCGGCTGGGCGAGGTTCTCCTTGCCGTACGAGAAGACGTCGTTGCACCAGCAGACCAGGTCGGCGGCGAGCAGGTCGAGCGTGACCAGCGCGGGCTCGGCGCGTTCGGCCGCCCCTGGCCGACCGCCGGCGGCCAGTTCGGTGAGGGTGAAGCTGGGGTGGACCGCGCCGGTGTGCCGGCGCATCTGGACGTACTCCGCCAGCTCCGGCACCCGGCCGTGCTCGCGGTTCGCGGCCTCCCAGAGCAGCGCCAGCAGGTACTCCCGCACCTGGCTGGTGAAGCGCAGCAGCACCGCCGGCGTCCCGGCGGCGCGCACGCGCCGGCACAGGTCGGCCAGCGCGTCGCCCAGCGGGCCGGCGGCGCCGGCGGGTGCCACCGGGTCGCCGTGCCGGTCCAGCACGTCCAGCATGGCGGCAACCGTCGGCGCCAGCCGGGTGGGGCCGTCGCCGAGGCCGTCCTCGTCGCAGGCGTCGTCCATCACGAACAGCCAGGAGATCAGGTCGGCGAGCAGGCGCAGCCGGTCGACGGGCCCCTCCGGGCAGGCCCGACCGGCGAGGCCGGCGGCGTCGGCCCGGCGCAGCCGGTGCAGCCGGTGCCCGTTAGCGATCAGGCCGTGGCCGAGCACCCACTCGGTGCTCTCCTGTGCCACCTGGTCGGTGGCGTCGTGCCGGCGCGCGGGAAAAGGGGGTTCCCGCAGCGCCGAGAGCGCGAAGGTCCGCATGGCGCCCCCTGTCGCGCCGCCCCCGGGCGGGACGGCGCGGGACAGCGTACGGGAGAGGGGATCGGCGGCGGTCGTTGGGTAGAGGCAGCCTGCCGGAGAGATCGTGACCACTTCCGTACAGTCCGTTACATGCCCAGGTGGGCGTTGCGCAGCCGGTCGGCCAGCGCCGTCGGCCCGTCGACCTGCACCCGGGCCACCCGCTGCCGGCCGGAGAGGAACAGGACCAGCTCGCCGGGCGCCCCGACCACGCGGACGGGCTCGCCGCCCCGGCCGACGGAGAGCGCGCCGTAGCCCGGCGCCTGCACGAAGACGTCGGCCGGGAACCGACGCAGTGCCAGCCGGGCCAGCCCGGCGGCGCGCGTCCACAGTGCCGCCTGGAGCCGGGCCGCCAGGTCGCGCGGAAGCCAGCCCGGGCGGGCGCGGCGCACGTCCTCGTGGTGGATGAAGAACTCCATCGTGTTGGCCAGCTCGTCGGTCACCGGGTTGCTGACCGGGCTCCACACCGGTGGCCGGCGCACCTGCTCGACCAGGCGGGGCCAGGGGCGCGCCGCGATGCGCCGGCGCACCCGCTCGGCGTACCCGCGCAGGGGTCGCAGCAGGATGCCGCCGGCGGCGTCCGGGCGGCGCTCACGCAGCACCAGGTGGGCGGCGAGGTCGCGGGTCGTCCATCCCTCGTTGACCGTCGGGGCGTCCGGTCCCAGCGTGAGCATCAGGTCGGCGAGCGCCTCGCGCTCCGATCGGGCGTACCGCGGCATGGCATCGATCGTAGGCGCGGACGCCCGGGTCGGCGCGCCGGCGCGGCGGGTCGGCCGTGACGGCGGACATAGCGGCCCGGGGCGGCGGAGCCGGCCCCGACCGGTAAGGATGAGGGAGATAATTGCGGCTTACGGCGGGGGAGAGCGTGGCGAGCAGGACAAGTCGGGACGTGCTCGGTCGGGGGTTGGCCGTCCTCGGGGTGGCCATCCGGGAGCAGCCGCGGATCTTCGCGGTCGCGGTGACCGGCAGCGTGCTCTTCGGCGCCATGACGGTGGCCAGCGCATACGTGGTGGGCGCGGTGGTCGGCGACGTGGTGGTCCCGGCGATCGAGCGCGGCTCGGTCGGGGTCGGGGCGCTCGCCCTGGCGGCCGTCGCGCTGTTCGGCATCAGCGTGCTGCGGGTGGCCGGCATCTTCGGCCGCCGGCTCGGCGCGGGTTACATGCAGTACCGCCTCCAGGCCGCCTACCGGCGCCGGGTCACCCGGCGCTACCTGGAGCTGCCGCTGTCCTGGCACCACCGCAACGCCACCGGCACCCTGCTGTCCAACGCCAACTCCGACGTGGAGGCCGCCTGGCACCCGATCGCCCCGCTGCCGTTCGCGGTCGGCACCCTGGTGATGCTGGTCGGCGCGGTGGCCTCGCTCTTCGCCACCGACTGGGCGCTGGCCCTGGTCGGCCTGGCGGTCTTCCCGGCGCTCTTCGCGCTCAACGTCGCCTACTCCCGCCGGATGGCCCCCCGCCAGGCGCGGGCGCAGCGGCTGCGCGCCGAGGTCAGTGGCATCGCCCACGAGAGCTTCGACGGCGCCCTGGTGGTCAAGACGATGGGCCGGGAGGCCCAGGAGACGGACCGGTTCGCCGCCCGCGCGGGCGAGCTGCGCGACGCGCTGGTGTCGGTGGGGCGGCTGCGCGGCGTCTTCGACCCCGTGCTGGAGACCCTGCCCAGCCTCGGCACCCTCGCGGTGCTGGTGGTCGGCACGTTCCGGCTGCGGCAGGGCGCGATCAGCGTCGCCGAGCTGGTCAGCGTCGCCTTCCTCTTCACCGTGCTGGCCTTCCCCGTCCGGGCCATCGGCTGGGTGCTGGCCGAGCTGCCGCGCAGCGTCGCCGGCTGGGACCGGGTCCGCCGGGTCCTCGACGCCACCGGCGAGATGCCGTACGGCGACACGACGCTCGACCCGGCCGACCCCCGCCCCGCCACCCTCACCTTCGCCGGCGTCCGGTTCGGCTACGAGCCCGCCGAGGCGCACCTGCCCGGCACGGAGGTGCTCGGCGAGGTCTCCTTCACCGTGCCCGCGGGGAAGACCGTCGCCCTGGTCGGGCCGACCGGCGCCGGCAAGTCCACGATCGCCTCGCTGGCCGTGCGGCTGGTCGACCCCGGGGCCGGCACGGTCACCCTGGACGGGGTGGACGTGCGCCGGCTCACCGCCGCCTCGCTGGCCCGCACCGCCGCGCTGGTCGCCCAGGTGCCGTTCGTCTTCGACGACACGGTGCGGGCCAACATCACCCTGGACCGGCCGGGCATCGGCGACGACGACGTCTGGGCCGCGTTGCGGCTTGCCGAGGCGGACGGCTTCGTCGCCGCACTGCCCGACGGTCTCGACACGAAGGTCGGCGAGCGGGGCACCTCGCTCTCCGGCGGCCAGCGGCAGCGGCTCACCCTGGCCCGCGCGCTCGCGGGCCGGCCACGCCTGCTCGTCCTCGACGACGCGACCAGCGCCGTCGACCCCCGCGTGGAGGCGGCCATCCTGGCCGGGCTGCGGTCCTCCGCCGGGGAGCCCGGCGCGCCGGCCGCGTCGATCCTGGTGGTCGCCTACCGGCGGGCCACCATCGCGCTGGCCGACGAGGTGGTCTACCTGGAGCAGGGCCGGGTGGTCGCCCGTGGCACCCACGCCGAGCTGCTCGCCACCGTGCCCGGCTACGCCGACCTGGTCACCGCCTACGAGCAGGCCGAGGTCGACCACGCCAAGGACGAGACGTACGACGAGGTCGCCCCGCTGAGCTCGGGCCTGGAGATCGAGGTGGACCGGTGAGTGGTAAGGCGCAGGGGGCGACCGAGGCCGAGACGGCCGAGGCGACCGAGACGACCTGGCACACGCTGCGGCGAGGCCTGGCGCTCTCCCCGGAGCTGCGGGTCGGCCTCGCCGGCACGCTCGGCCTGGCCCTGGTCTACATGGTCGGCCGGGCGGCCGTGCCGGTGGCTGTGCAGCAGGGCATCGACAACGGCATCGTCGGCGGTCTCGACCTGACCGTGGTCTGGACGGTGGTCGCCGCCACCGCCGCCGTGCTGGTGGTGACCACGGTCTGCGGCTACCTGATGATGCGCCGGCTGTTCACGGTCAGCGAGACCGCGCTGGCCAACGTGCGGGTGCGGGCGTTCCGGCACGTGCACGACCTGTCCATGCTGCACCAGCAGTCCGAGCGGCGCGGTTCGCTGGTGTCGCGGGTGACCAGCGACGTCGACCAGATCACCCAGTTCCTCCAGTGGGGCGGCGTGATCCTGGTGATCAACCTCGGCCAGTTGGTGGTCACCACGTTGGTGATGCTGGCGTACTCCTGGCAGCTGACCCTGCTCGTCTACGCCGCCTTCCTGCCCGCCGTGCTCGTGATCCGGGTGCTCCAGCGCCGCCTCGCCGGGGCGTACGGGGTGGTCCGGCAGCGCACGGGAGCGCTGCTCGGCGCGATCGGGGAGAGCGTGGTCGGCGCGCCGGTCATCCGGGCGTACGGGATCGCCGGGCGCACCGCCCGCCGGCTCGACGGGGCGATCGACGGCCAGCGGCGGGCGCAGCAGCGGGCGATCAGGATCAGCATCCTGGGTAGCTCCGTCGGTGAGCTGGCGGCCGGGCTGGCCCTCGCGGGCGTGGTGGTGCTCGGGGTGACCCTGGGCGCCGACCGCACCCTGAGCGTCGGCGAGGTGACCGCCTTCCTCTTCCTGGTCACCCTCTTCATCCAGCCGGTGCAGATCGCCACGGAGGTGCTCAACGAGGCGCAGAACGCCATCGCCGGCTGGCGCCGGGTGCTGGACGTGCTGGACGTCGCGCCGGACGTGGCCGACCCCGGCGAGCAGGGGCGCGAGCTGCCGCCCGGCCCGCTGGACATCCGCTTCGCGGGGGTGGAATTCGCCTACCCGGGCGGCCCGCCCGTGCTGCACGGGATCGACGTGGAGATCCCGGCGAAGAGCCGGGTGGCGGTGGTCGGCGAGACCGGCAGCGGCAAGACCACGTTCGCCAAGCTGCTGACCCGGCTCATGGACCCGACCGCCGGCCGGGTGCTGCTTTCCGGGGTGCCGCTGGAGCAGGTCCGGTTCGCCTCGCTGCGGTCGCGGGTGGTGATGGTGCCGCAGGACGGCTTCCTCTTCGACGCCACGGTGGCGGAGAACGTCCGCTTCGCCCGCCCCGAGCTGACCGACGAGCAGCTCGCCGCGGCCTTCACGGAGTTGGGCCTGGCCGACTGGCTGGAGGGGCTGCCGGCGGGCCTGCGTACCCCGGTGGGGGAGCGGGGCGAGGCGCTGAGCGTGGGGGAGCGGCAGTTGGTCGCGCTGGCCCGCGCGTACGTGGCCGACCCGGACCTGCTGGTGCTGGACGAGGCGACCAGCGCGGTGGACCCGGCCACCGAGGTGCGGCTGCAACGCACCCTGGACGCGGTGACGCGGGGGCGGACGACGCTCGCCATCGCGCACCGGCTCTCCACGGCGCAGTCCGCGGACGAGGTGATCGTGGTGGACCGGGGCCGGATCGTGCAGCGCGGCCCGCACGACGAGCTGGTCCGCGACCCGGAGTCGGTCTACGGCCTGCTCTACGCCTCCTGGCTGGAGCAGACCCGCTGACCCGGTCCCGCTGGACGTCTCCGATCCGGTGCTCTAGTCTCCGGGTTAGGTAAGCCTAACCAAAGGAGGTCGTGTCATGCGGCCCAGCCCGGCGGAGATCGTCCGTACCCTCGTCGCGGGCCGGTTGCCCGGCATCGCCCACGTCGCGCACCGGCCCGGCCCGCACCAGGTCCGGCACGTGACCGACCCGGACGGGCGGGTGCTGCTGCTGGTGCCGGTGGTCAGCGACCTCGCCGCCGCACTGCGGCCCGCCGACGGCGAGTCCGACGTGGCGCTGGTGCTGGACGTGCTCGACCTGCCGCCCGCCGCGGGCGCGCCGAGCCTCGGCCGGGCCTGGGTCTCCGGCTGGGCGACCCGTCTGGAGGGCGCGGAGGAACGCCGGGCCGCGCTGGACTTCGCGGCGGTCGAGCCGACCGGCGACCTGCTCGACGTCGGCACCCGGTTCCGGCTGCACCGCTTCGAGGTGGCCGAGGCCCGCTGGGAACGCGCCGACTCCGTGCGCCGGATCGACCCCACGGCGTACGCCGAGGCGGAGCCGGACCCCCTGCACGCGGTCGAGGCCGGGCTGCTGGCCGACCTCGCCGAGCACCACGCGGCCGAGGTGGCCGCCTACCTGCGGCGGCAGCTCGGCCTGGCCGACAGCGGCCCGGACGCCGCGCCCCGGGTGGTCCGGATCGACCGGTACGGCCTGCTGGCGGACCACGGTCGGCCCGGCGCCCGCCGGCGGGCCCGCCTGGCGTTCCCGCGCCCGCTCGACGGCGAGGAGGAGCTGGCCCGCCTCCTGCACCCGATGCTCTGCCGCCACGCCGCCTCCCGGCACGCCGACCACGCCTGATCCCGCCGCGTCGCCGGGTCCCGGCGAGCAGACCTGAGCCCGCCGCGTCGCCGCGGTCCCGCCGGCCGCGGCTGGCCGGCCGCCGGGTGCCGCTCGGCCGGCCAGGGGTGCCGGCGCGGGTCAGGCGGCGAAGACCTCGGCGAGGTCGCCGGTCAGGTAGCGCTGCACCGTCGGGCCGACCGCCGCGACGAGCGTCTCCGGGGCCGCCGAGGCGACCGGCTCCAGCCGGACCACGTGCCGCATCATGGCCAGCCCGAGCATCTGGCTGGCCACCAGCGAGCCCCGCAGCGGCAGCTCGGCCGGGTCGGCGTCGAGCTGGTCGAGGACCTTGCGGAGCACCTGGCTGACCAGGAACTCGCGCAGCAGGCGGGCGGTCCACTCGTTGCTCACCGCCGAGCGCAGCAGGGCCACCCCGGCGGTGCCGGCCGGGGAGTCCCAGACGCCGAGGAACGTGCGGACCAGCCGCTCCCCGAGGCCGTCCCGGTCCCCGGCGAGCACCTTCGGCAGCAGCTCGCCGGGGTCGACCGGCGCGTGCATCGCGGCCAGGAAGAGCTGGTCCTTGCTGCCGAAGTAGTGGTGCACCAGCGCCGGGTCCACCTGCGCGGCGGCGGCGATGGCCCGGATCGAGGCCCCGTCGAAGCCCCGCTCGGCGAAGGCGGCGCGGGCGGCCCCGAGGATCGCCTCCCGGGTGTCCGGGTTGCCGGGTCGCCGTCCGGTCCGCCGCGCCATCGCCGCCCTTCGCTCGTCGTCGTCCGCCGCCGGTCCCACCTCGTGGCGGGTGCCGGTGGCATCAGTGGCTGCGCCGCCGCAGGGTGGCCGCGGCGAGCACCAGCGCCAGCACCGCCGCGCCGGCGACGACCGCCATGTCCCGCCACATGGTGCCGGTCGGCTCGGCGTTCGCGCCCACCTCCTGCAGCGCCTCGACTGCGTACGACAGCGGCAGCACGTCACTGACCGCCTGCAACCAGCCGGCCATCTCGCCCCGGGGCACGAACAGCCCGCAGAGCAGCAACTGGGGCACCACCACGACCGGCATGAACTGTACGGCCTGGAACTCGGTGCGGGCGAAGGCGCTGCAGAAGAGCCCGAGCGCGACCGCGAGCACCGCGTTCAGCGCGGCGATCATGATCACCAGGCCGCTGCTGCCGGCGGTGTCCAGGTCGAAGACCCCGTACGCCACGGCGGACGCGATGACGGCCTGGACGACCGCGGCCAGCCCGAACGCGATGCCGTAGCCGAAGAGCAGGTCGAGCTTGCCCAGCGGGGTGGTGAGCAGCCGCTCCAGGGTGCCGGTGGTGCGCTCGCGCAGCATCGCGATGCTGGTCACCAGGAACATGATCACGAAGGGGAAGAAGCCGAGCATCACCAGGGCGACCCGGTCGAACGTCGACGGCTGCCCCGGCGGTGCGGGCTGGTCGACGTACATGAAGTAGACCAGGGCGAGCAGCGCCGACGGCACCACCACGAGCAGCGCCACGGTGCGCCGGTCGTGCCGTAGCTGGCGCAGGATGCGGCCGGTGGTGGCGGCCAGGATCCGCGGGTTCACGACGCCGCCCGCCCGGCGCCGCCCGCCGGGCCCGCCTCGCCCGCCCTGATCAGCCGCAGGAACGCCTCGTCCAGGTCGTCGACGCCGGCGGCGGCGCGCACCGCGTCCGGGGTGTCGTCGGCGATCAGCCGCCCCTCGCGGATCAGCAGCAGCCGGTCGCAGCGGGCCGCCTCGTCCATCACGTGGCTGGAGACCAGCAGGGTGGTGCCGGCGGCGGCCATGGCGTGGAACCGGGCCCAGAGGTCGGCCCGCAGGACCGGGTCCTGGCCGACCGTCGGCTCGTCGAGGACGACCAGCTCCGGCTCCCCGACCAGCGCGCAGGCCAGGGACGCGCGGCTGCGCTGCCCGCCGGAGAGGCTGCCGACGAGCTGGCCGGCCGCCTCGTCGAGCCCGACGTCGGCGACCGCCCGGTCGGCGTCGGCCCGGCCCCGGCCGTGCAGGGCGGCGAAGTAGCGGGCGTTCTCCCGCACGGTGAGGTCGGCGTAGACGCTGGGCGCCTGGGTGAGGTAGCCGACCCGGCGGCGTAGCTCCGGCGTTCCGGCGGGGAGCCCGAGCACGGTGACGGAGCCGGCGCCGACCACCTGCACCCCGACGACCGCGCGCATCAGCGTCGTCTTGCCGCTGCCGCTCGGCCCGAGCAGCCCGGTGACCCGGCCGCGCGCCACGGACGCGCTGATGCCGTGCAGCACCCGTTGCCCGCCCCGGTCGACGACCAGGTCACGGACGGCGATCGCCTCGTCCATCGCCCACCACCCCGGAAACTCAACGGCTGTTGAACTCGACGCTAGTTGAGATGTCTCGCGGGGCGCAACGGTTGACTTCGCGTGCACTCGAACTGGAAGCCTGGGGGCGTGGACATCAGCACGCGGGAGACGACCCTCACCGTCGGCGAGGCGGCCGAGCGGGTCGGCCTGACCACCTACACGCTGCGCTGGTACGAGCAGGAGGGGCTGGTCGCCCCGGTCGGGCGGGACTCGGCCGGGCGCCGCCGCTACACCGAACGGGACGTGGACTGGCTGTTCCTGCTCACCCGGCTGCGCCGTACGGGCATGCCCGTACGGGACATGCGCCGCTACGCCGAGCTGGCCCGGCAGGGCGACGCCACCCTGGCCGCCCGGCGGGCGCTGTTCGAGGCGCACCGCGCCCGCGTGCTGAGCCGGATGGCCGAGTTGGAGGAGGACCTGAAGGTGCTCAACTACAAGATCGACAACTACCGCCGGGCGGAGGGGTGCCGATGATCCGCCGTCGGCTGGGCGCGGCCGGGCCGGAGGTCTCCGCGATCGGGCTGGGCTGCATGGGGATGAGCTTCGCCTACGGCGGCGCCGACGACGCCGAGTCGACCCGGACCCTGCACCGGGCGCTCGACCTGGGCGTGAACCACCTGGACACCGCCGACATGTACGGCCGGGGCCGCAACGAGGAACTGCTCTCCCCGGTGGTGCGGGCGCGCCGCGACGAGGTCTTCCTGGCCACCAAGTTCGGCAACCGGGTTCGCGGCGACGGCCCCGGCGCCACCGGCAGCCCCGGTGCGTACGTGGACAGCAGCCCGGCCTGGGCGCGTGCGGCGTGCGACGCCTCGCTGCGCCGGCTCGGGGTGGACGCCATCGACCTGTGGTACCTGCACCGGCGCGACCCGGCCACCCCGATCGAGGACACGGTCGGCGCGATGGCCGAGCAGGTCGCCGCCGGCAAGGTGCGGCTCATCGGCCTCTCCGAGGTCAGCCCGGCGACCCTGCGTGCGGCGCACGCGGTGCACCCGGTGACCGCCGTGCAGATGGAGTACTCGCTGTTCAGCCGGGACGTCGAGGGCGAGATGCAGGCCACCTGCCGGGAGCTGGGGGTGGCGCTGGTCGCGTACTCGCCGGTGGGGCGGGGGCTGCTGACCGGGGCGATCACCAGCCGGGAGCAGCTCGCCGCCGACGACTGGCGCACGACGGCGCCGCGCTTCGCCGAGGGCAACCTCGACGCCAACCTGAAGCTGGTCGACGAGGTGCGGGCGGTGGCCGACGAGATCGGCTGCACCCCGGCCCAGGCCGCCCTGGCCTGGCTGCTCGCCCAGGGCGAGGACGTCTTCCCGATCCCGGGCACCCGGCGGGCGCACCGGCTGGCGGAGAACGCGGCGGCGGCCGACATCCGGCTCACCCCGGGGCAGCGGTCCCGGCTGGGCGAGGCGGTGCCGCCGGGCGCGGCGGCCGGCGAACGGTACCCCGAGGCGTCGATGAGGTTCGTCGGGCATTAGCCTTCGGACCGGACACCGGGTCCGCCATCGGGCATTGCGCACCGATCGGGCGTACGGCACGATGGCGCCGTGGGTCACGCTCCGTCACCGGACGAGGGGTTCCTCCGCGACTGGACCGCCCGGCTGCGGGCCGGCGCCGAGCAGCCCGTCGTCGGCATCATGCTGCGCGGCAGCCACGCCCGGCGGGCCGCCACCGCGCACAGCGACGTCGACGTCGACGTGCTGCTCGGTGGCGCCCCGTACGCGGCCCGCCGGGCGTACCTGGCGGAGCACGCCGGGCGGCTGACCCACGTCTCCGTGGCCGCCCGCGACGTGCGCTCCTGGCTGAGCCGGCTCGGCGAGCCGGCCGACTGGGCGTTCGGGCTGCCGGTGACGGCGCCGGCCCGGCTGCTCTGGGCGGATCCGCACTGGCGGGTCCGGATCGACCTGCCGGTGCTCTGCCAGCCGGCCGGCGAGCCGCAGTTGGAGGAGCTGATCGCCACTCTCGGCAAGGTGGCGGGCGCGCGGGACGCCGACGACCACCTCGGCGTCCGGTTGGCCGCCGCCGACCTGGCCCGGCTCTGCCCGTCCGTGCTGCGGCCGGCCAACCCGACGGTCCGGGTGGCGTCCCGCCGGGAGGCCTTCGCCGCCGCCCTCGACCTGCCGGTGGCGCCGCCGAACTACCGGGAGGACATGCTGCTCTGCCTCGGGCTGCGCCCCGGCTCGGTCGGGCAGGTCTGCGCCGCCGCGGCCCGCCTGGTCGCCGGCGCCCTGCCGCTGATCCGCCCGTACGCCGCCGAGATCGCCGAGGTCGCCGGCGCGGACCTGGCCGACGCCCTGGTCGACGGCCGGCTGGACCGCTACGTCGACCAGCTGACCCGGCCCGCCGGCCGGCCGCCGCGCCCCCGGCGGGAGCCGTCGCCGGTGCCCGCCCCGCGTGCGGGACAATGGGTCACTGTGCCCGTACCTGACGCGCCGGTGACCGGCGCCCACCCCACCCCGCAGGAGCCCGCGGCCGGCGGCCCGGCCCGTGCGTCCCGGCTCGACCCGGCCATCGCCGCCCGGCTGCGCCGCACCACCGACGGCCTGGTGGCCGCGGTGGTCCGCCAGCACGACTCCGGCGAGGTGCTGATGGTCGCCTGGATGGACGACGAGGCGCTGCACCGCACCCTGACCACCGGCCGGGCCACCTACTGGTCGCGCAGCCGCCAGGAGTACTGGGTCAAGGGCGCCACCTCCGGGCACCACCAGTACGTCCGCTCGGTGGCCCTGGACTGCGACGGCGACGCGCTGCTGGTCGACGTCGACCAGGTCGGCGCGGCCTGCCACACCGGGCACCGCACCTGCTTCTTCACGGAGCTGCCGGTGACCGGGGAAGAGGCGGGGGCCCGGTGACGGCGCAGCGCGCGACGCCCGGCGGCGGGTCCCGGACCGACGGCGCGGTCAGCCCGGACGTGGCCTCCTTCACCGAGCTGGCCACCCGCTGGCGCGTCGTCCCGGTCACCCGGCGGCTGCTCGCCGACGCGGAGACGCCGGTCGGCGTCTACCGCAAGCTGGCCGGCGGTCCGGGAACGTTCCTGCTGGAGTCCGCCGAGCAGGGCGTCGGCTCGGCCGGGCTGGCCTGGTCGCGGTACTCGTTCATCGGCGTACGCAGCAGCGCCACGCTGACCGAGCGGGACGGCGTGGCGACGTGGACGGGGCAGCCGCCGGCCGGCGTGCCCACCTCCGGCGACCCGGTCCGGGTGCTGCGCGAGACCGTCGACGCCCTCGCCGGCCCGGCCTGGGACGCGGCCAGCGGCATGCCGCCGCTGACCGGGGGTATGGTCGGCTACCTCGGCTACGAGCTGATCCGCCGGTTCGAGCGGCTGCCCGAGCTGACCGAGGACGACCTGGGCCTGCCCGAGCTGGGCATGATGCTCGCCGCCGACCTGGTGGTGCTGGACCACTACGACGGCTCGGCGATCCTGGTCGCCAACGCGATCCTGCCGCCGCTGGACGAGCCGGACCGCGAGGCCCGGGTCGCGGCCGCGTACCACCACGCGGTCGGCCGGCTCGACGCGATGACCACCGCCCTGTCCCGGCCCATCCCGCCGATGGTGTCCACCGTCGACCGGCCACCCGCCGGGGAGGTGCGCAGCCGCACGCCCGAGGGCGGTTACCCGAAGGCGGTGGAGGCGGCGAAGGAGGCGATCCGGGCCGGCGAGTGCTTCCAGATCGTGCTGGCCCAGCGGTTCGAGCGGCAGACGCACGCCGACCCGCTGGACGTCTACCGGGTGCTGCGCACGACCAATCCCAGCCCCTACATGTACCTGCTGCGCTTCGACGGCTTCGACATCGTCGGTTCCTCCCCGGAGGCGCACCTGAAGGTGACCGCCGACGCGGAGGGGCAGCGGCGGGCGCTGCTGCACCCGATCGCCGGCACCCGGCCGCGCGGCGCCACCCCGGAGGCCGACGCCCGGCTCGCCGCGGAGCTGCTCACCGACCCCAAGGAGCGGGCCGAGCACGTGATGCTGGTCGACCTGGGCCGCAACGACCTGGGCCGGGTGTGCCGTCCGGGCACCGTGGAGGTGCCGGAGTTCGCCACCATCGAGCGCTACAGCCACGTCATGCACATCGTCTCGACCGTCGTCGGCACGCTGCGGGACGACCGCACGGCCTTCGACGCGCTCGCCGCGACCTTCCCCGCCGGCACGCTCTCCGGCGCGCCGAAGGTGCGGGCGATGGAGATCATCGAGGAACTGGAGCCCGTCCGCCGCGGCCTCTACGGCGGCACCGTCGGCTACTTCGGCTTCGGTGGGGACCTGGACATGGCGATCGCCATCCGCACCGCGCTGATGCGCGACGGCCGGGCGTACGTGCAGGCCGGGGCGGGGGTGGTGGCCGACTCGGACCCGGCCGCCGAGGACCAGGAGACCCGGAACAAGGCCGCGGCGGTGCTCGCCGCGATCGCCGCCGCCGAGACCCTCCGGCCCGCCCGATGACGGCGGCGCAGCCGCGCGGCCACGAGTCGGGGACGGCCGCGGCGGCCGAGGCCGAGGAACGCGCGCGGGCCGTCGCGGGCCGGCGCGAGCTGACGTACGCGGTGCTGCTCTGCGTGGCTGGCGCGGGCCTCGCGTTCTGGGCGTCGACCCGCACCTGGGCGGTCGAACTGACCGCCCGGCCCACCCCGCTGCCGCCGATACGCGACGCGCGCACGGGCGCGGGCCTGCTGCCGTGGCTGCCGGCGCTGGCCCTGGTGGGGCTGGCCGGGGGCGGCGCGGTGCTCGCCACCCGGGGCCGGTCGCGGCGGCTGCTGGGCGCGCTGCTCTGCGGGCTCGGCGCGGCGGTGGCGGCCGGCGGCGGCTACGGCCTGGTCGCCGGGTTCGACGGTGAGGTCAGCCGGCACTGGCCGGCGCTCTGCCTGGTCGGCGGGGTGCTCGCCGCGGCGGGCGGGTTGCTGACGGCGCTGCGGGGCCGGCGGTGGCCGGCGATGGGCGCCCGCTACGAGCGGCCGGCCCGGGGCGGCGGCGTGCCGGCCGCCCGGGGCGAGGACGGCCGCGTCACCGGCCGGCGCACGACGGAGGCGTGGGACGCGCTGGACCGCGGCGAGGATCCGACGGTCAGCTGACGGGCTGGTGGTCGCGGGCGGCGGCCCGGGCGGCCGTCAGCTCCGCCACCAGGCGGTCCAGCTCGGCCCGCTGTTCGGCGCGGGCCCGGTCGGCGCAGACGGCCTCCCAGGCGTTGCCGCGCGCGGTCCGCATCCGGGCCTCGCCGACCACCGCGCGCTCCAGGGTGTGGACCACGCCGGCGGCGAGCGACGCGACGGTACGCGAGATGGTCGTCAGTCCGATGGTCTGGTTGGGCTCGACAGTGCTCATGATCACCCCGCACGGAGATCGTTGGTGTCGGTGGGGCAGGCGCGACATCGAGTCTGCCCGAGAGAGATGCTGGCTGGCTCACGTTTCGCCGTGGTGACCGACACGTCAACTCTCCGTCCGGGCCCGCGACCAGGGAAAGGGCCGTTCGCCCTTGAGCTAGGTCACAGGGGCCGGCGTCCCGCCGTGGCCGCGCCGGGCGGCCGGTCGCGGGAGTGGACAGGATCGGGCCGAATGCCTCGCGCGGCGGGGCGACGAGACGGGGCGGCGGTCGTCGATGGGCGCGGTCGCCCTGAGTGACGTCCCGTTCACCGGAAGTCGGCCATTATGCCGCAGCCCATCTCGTGAGGCACGCCATACCCCCGGCACCCGTCGCCAGGTGGCGCCCCCTAGCATCGGCCCATGACACCCGGAGAGGGGAGTCCGTTGGTGACTGCTGAGCATGCGCACGCGGAGGGGGACGAGGCCGGTCCGGCGGCGTCCCTAGGCGTGCTCGACGAGATCCTGGCCGGCGTGCGTGAGGACGTGGCCCGGCGACAGGAGCAGGTTCCGCTGGAGCGGATCCGCGAACTGGCCGCCGCCGCGCCGCCGCCGCTGGACGCGTACGCGGCCCTGCGCAAGCCGGGCGTCGCGGTGATCGCCGAGGTGAAGCGCTCCTCGCCGTCCAAGGGGCGGCTGGCGGAGATCGCCGACCCGGCCGACCTGGCCGGTGACTACGCCGCCGGCGGCGCGCGGGCGATCAGCGTGCTCACCGAGGGGCGCTGGTTCGGCGGCTCGCTCGACGACCTGGCCGCCGTCCGTGCCGCCGTCAACATCCCGGTGCTGCGCAAGGACTTCGTGGTCTCCAGCTACCAGGTGCACGAGGCCCGGGCGCACGGCGCCGACCTGGTGCTGCTGATCGTCGCCGCCCTGGAGCAGAACGCCCTCGTCGGCCTGCTGGAGCGGATCGAGTCGCTCGGCATGACCGCGCTCGTCGAGGTGCACGACGAGGAGGAGGCCGACCGGGCGCTGGAGGCCGGCGCCCAGGTCATCGGGGTCAACGCCCGCAACCTGCGTACCCTTGAGGTCGACCGCTCGGTGTTCGAGCGGATCGCGCCCGGCCTGCCCAGCAGCGTCGTCAAGATCGCCGAGTCGGGGGTGCGTGGTCCGCACGACCTCATCCGGTACGCCTCGGCGGGCGCCGACGCGGTCCTGGTCGGCGAGGGTCTGGTCACCCAGAAGAGCCCCCGCGAGGCGGTGGCCGAGCTGGTCAACGCCGGCAACCACCCGGCCACGCCCCGCCCGGTGCGCTGATCCCGCGCCGGTTCGCCAGCACCGAGAGGAGAATCCATGAGCGCCGAAGCGCTGGCCGCCCCGGCCGGTCCGCAGCCCGACTCCGCCGGTCACTTCGGCCGGTTCGGCGGCCGGTTCGTACCGGAGGCGCTGGTCGCGGCGCTCGACGAGCTGGACGCCGCGCACCGCACGGCGATGGCCGACGAGTCGTTCCGGGCGGAGTTCGCCGCCCTGCTGCGCGACTACGCCGGCACGCCCTCGCTGCTCTACACGGCCCAGCGGTTCTCCGCCAAGGCCGGCGCGCGGGTGCTGCTCAAGCGGGAGGACCTCAACCACACCGGGGCGCACAAGGTGCGCAACGTGCTCGGCCAGGCGCTGCTGACCAAGCGGATGGGCAAGACCCGGGTGATCGCGGAGACCGGCGCCGGCCAGCACGGCGTGGCCACGGCCACCGCCGCCGCCCTGTTCGACCTCGACTGCGTGGTCTACATGGGCCAGGTCGACACCGAGCGGCAGGCGCTCAACGTGGCGCGGATGCGCATGCTCGGCGCCACCGTCGTCCCGGTCACCAACGGCTCGCGCACCCTCAAGGACGCGATGAACGAGGCGATGCGGGACTGGGTCGCCAACGTCGACGACACCCACTACCTGATCGGCACCGCCGCCGGGCCGCACCCGTTCCCGGCGATGGTCCGCGACTTCGTCCGCGGCATCGGCGACGAGGCGCGCCAGCAGTGCCTCGACCTGACCGGCGCCCTGCCGGACGCGGTCACCGCCTGCGTCGGCGGCGGCTCCAACGCGCTGGGCATCTTCCATGCCTTCGTCGGCGACCCCGACGTGCGGCTCTACGGCTTCGAGGCCGGCGGCGACGGGGTGGAGACCGGGCGGCATGCGGCCAGCATCACCGGCGGCTCCGCCGGCGTGCTGCACGGCACCCGCACGTACGTCCTCCAGGACGCCGACGGCCAGACCTGCGAGTCGCACTCGATCTCCGCCGGGCTGGACTACCCCGGTGTCGGGCCGGAGCACGCCTGGCTGCACGACACCGGCCGGGCCAGCTACGTGCCCGTCACCGACGACGAGGCGATGGCCGCGTTCGAGCTGCTCTGCCGGACGGAGGGCATCATCCCGGCGATCGAGAGCGCGCACGCGCTCGCCGGCACCCTCAAGATCGCCCCGAAGCTCGCCGCCGAGCTGGGCCGGGAGCCCACCGTCGTGGTCAACCTCTCCGGCCGGGGCGACAAGGACGTCCACACGGCCGGCAACTACTTCGGCATCCTCGACAAGGAGCAGTGAGAACGTGAGCCGGATCGGGGTGGCGTTCGACAAGGCGCGCGCCGACGGGCGGGCGGTGCTGGTCGGCTGCATGCCGGCCGGGTTCCCGACCGTCGAGGGCAGCATCGCCGCGATGACCGCGATGGTCGAGGCCGGCGTCGACGTGATCGAGGTGGAGATCCCGTACTCCGACCCGGTGATGGACGGCCCGGTGATCCAGAAGGCCAGCGACATCGCCCTCGCCGGCGGCGTACGCACCGCCGACACGCTGCGCATCATCGAGGCGGTCGCGGCCACCGGGGCGCCCGTGGTCACCATGACCTACTGGAACCCGGTCGAGCGCTACGGCGTGGACGCCTTCGCCCGGGACCTCGCCTCGGCCGGGGGCACCGGTCTGGTCACCCCGGACCTGATCCCCGAGGAGGCCGGCGAGTGGCTCGCCGCCTCGGACGCGTACGGGCTGGACCGTACCTTCCTGGTGTCGCCCTCCTCGACGGACGCGCGACTGGCGATGACCGCGGCGCACTGTCGGGGCTTCGTCTACGCCACCGCGATCATGGGCGTCACCGGCGCCCGGGCGAAGACCTCCGACGCGGCGCCGGTCCTGGTCTCCCGGCTGCGGGAGGTCACCGACCTGCCGGTCGGCGTCGGGCTGGGCGTCGGCACGGGCGCACAGGCCGGCACGGTCGCCGGGTACGCCGACGGCGTCATCGTCGGCAGCGCCCTGATCCGCTGCCTGCTCGACGCCCCGGACGAGGCGTCCGGCCTGGCCGCCCTCCGCACCCTCAGCGCCGAACTCGCCCAGGGCGTCCGCACCCCCACCCCCTGACCCACCCTCCTCCCTCCCACGCCCTGCCGTCCGCCGCCCGCGATCTTGCACTTTGTGCCCGCGTAATGCGCGGGATGCCCTCTTTTGTCGGGGCGGAAGGTGCAAGATCGCGAGAGTTGGGCGGGAGCGTGGGGATGTGGGGCGCGTGGGGAGTTAGTGGCGGGTTGCCGTGGGTGGATTGGCCCGCTGGCCCGGCGGGTGTCCGGCCGGGGAAGCGATCGCGCTCGGAGTGGTGTCCCTTTCGGCCGCAGTGTCCGGTGCGGGGGTGGAGGGCGTGGCGGTGTGCAGGACGCCGGAGCGGCCCGCCAGCGCGTCGGCGAGCGCGGCCCGGGTGGTCGGCGTGAGCGCCTCCGGCAGAGCCGCGGGGTCGTGCCAGGACGCCCGGCAGCCGCCCATCGGCTCGCCGGTCGGCCTCGGCCCCCGGACGCGCGCCCGGAAGACGTGCACCAGGACGTCGGGCAGCGGCCCGGCGTGACCGGCCGACGACGCGACCCGGCCCGCCGACGAGGCCGGGGCGGCGGGGCTCGTCGGCGCCGGGGCGCACGCGCCGGCCAGGTGGTAGAGGCCGACCAGGTCCACGACCTCGACCTCCCAGCCCGTCTCGGCCCGGATGTCGCGCATCGCGGCGTGCAGGGGGCTCTCCGCCGGGCGCAGCCGGCCGCCCGGGAGCCCGTAGCGTCGCTCGCCCCGGCCCTGGCGGCAGAGCAGCACCCGGCCGGCGTCGTCGGTGACGACCGCCGCGACCGCCCAGGTGAGCGCGCCCATGGACAAAGAGCCTACGGGGGCGCAAACCAGAAGTCACCGGGATCGGGCGACGGTGGACCGGGGTGCCGCCGGAGGGGCCCACGGCGGTAGCGTGTGCATCCGTGACTCTCGCCTCGCTGTCCCCCCAGGCGGCCCTGCCCAGCCCCAGCACCGCCGTGTGGCAGCTCGGACCGCTGCCGGTCCGGGCGTACGCGCTGTGCATCATCGTCGGCATCGTGGTGGCCTGCTGGGTCACCGAACGGCGGCTGCGCCAGCGCGGCGTGGCCCCCGGCGCGGTCCTGGACATCGCGGTCTGGGCGGTGCCGGCCGGCATCATCGGCGCCCGGATCTACCACGTGATCACCTCGCCGGAGAAGTACTTCGGCACCGGCGGCGACCCGCTGAAGGCGTTCGCCATCTGGGAGGGCGGTCTCGGCATCTGGGGCGCGGTGGCCGGCGGCGCGGTCGGCGCCTGGATCGCCGCCCGCCAGCTCGGCATCCCGTTCGCGGTGGTCGCCGACGCACTGGCCCCCGGCCTGCCGCTGGCCCAGGCGATCGGCCGGCTCGGCAACTGGTTCAACAACGAGCTGTACGGCGGCCGGACCACCCTCCCGTGGGGCCTGGAGATCCACCGGATGGACCCGGACAACCCCGGCCAGGCGCTGCGGGACGACGCCGGCCGGCCGATCCTCGAGCCGGGGCTCTACCACCCGACGTTCGCGTACGAGCTGCTGTGGAACCTCGGCGTCGCCGCGCTGGTCTTCGTCCTCGACCGCAAGCTGCGCCTCGGCCGCGGGCGGGCGTTCGCCCTCTACGTGATGGGCTACACCGCCGGGCGGTTCTGGATCGAGCTGATGCGCACCGACGAGGCGAACACCATCCTCGGCGTACGCCTGAACGTCTGGACCGCCGGCCTGGTGTTCCTCGGCGCCCTGGTCTACTTCCTGCGGGTGCGCGGGCCCCGCGAGTACCTCGTTCCGGTCGGCGCCGCCGCGACGCCGCCCGTGCCCGCCGACTCCGACGTCTCGCAGGTCGACCTCTCCGCCGCCGAGGCGGGGGCGAAGCCGGCCGCGCCGGAGGGCTACCGGGTGGTCGGCGAGGAGCAGTACCGGCGCTGGCGGGAGACCGGCGAGTTGCCCGCCACGACCGGCGGGGAGACGGCGACCGGCAAGGACGCCGCGAGCGCCGGCGACGGGTCCGCCGAGCCGGACGGTGACGAGGAGAGCTCGGAGGACCGGGCGGGGGCTGCCGGCTCCCGGCCCGCCGACCGCGACAGCTGAGGGGGAGCACCACATGCGTAGCGCGGTGGTGGTGGGGGCCGGCATCGGTGGCCTCGCGGTCGCCGGCGCGCTGGCGCGCTCCGGGTGGCGGGTCACCCTGCTGGAGCGCGCCGACCGGGTCCGCCCCGAGCCGACCGCCGTGGCGCTCTGGCCCAACGGCGTACGCGCGCTGCGCGCCCTCGGTCTCGGCGCCGGCCTGGAGGCGATCGCCACGCCGCTGCCCGACGGCGGGGTACGCCGCCCGGACGGCCACTGGCTGGTGCAGCCCCGGCCGACCCCCGCCGACCGGATGCCGGTGGTGGTGCACCGGGAGGACCTGCACGACGCGCTGATCGCCGGGCTGGGCGACGAGGTCGAGCTGCGCACCGGGGTGACGGTGCGGACGGTCCGCGCCGAGCCCGGCCAACGCCCGTCGGTCGGCGACGGCCGGCACACCGTCGAGGCGGACCTGGTGGTCGCCGCGGACGGCACCGACAGCGAGATCCGCCGGCAGCTCGCCCCGGAGTCCGGGGTGGTCAGCTCCGGCTGCGCCGCGTGGCGGGCGGTGATCCCCTGGTACCGCGCCCCGAAGCTGCCCGCCGACCGGCCCGTCGGCGGCGAGGTGCTCGGCGCCGGGTACCGGTTCGTGTCCGCCTCGCTGGGCGAGCGCGGATCCTCCGGCGCCTCCAGCCGGGGCGGCATCTACTGGGTGGCCACGGCCGCCGGGGCGCCCCGCCCGGAGCCGCCGGAGACCCAGCTGGCCCTGCTGCGCCGCTGGTACGCGGGCTGGCCCGCGCCGATCGCCGAGCTGCTCGACGCCACCGACCCGGCGGACCTGGTGCAGCAGGAGATCCGCGAGCTGCGACCGCTGCCCAGGTCGTACGGTTTCCCGGCCGGCCCGGGCGGGGTGGTGCTGCTCGGCGACGCCGCGCACGCCATGCCGCCGCACCTCGGCCAGGGCGCCTGCCTCGCCTTCGAGGACGCGGCGACCCTCGCCTCGCTGCTGCGCGAGTCCCGACTGCCCGACGCCGTGGTCGCGTACGACCGGGTGCGCCGCCCCCGCGCGGCGACGGTGGTCCGGCAGACCCGCCGGATGTCGGCGGTGCTGAAGGCCCGGGGCCCGCTGGCGCTGCGCGCCCGCGACGCCGCCCTCGGCACGATCACGCCCCGCCTGCTCTCCACTGCCGCCACCACGGCCGCCCAGTGGCGGCCCCCGACCTGACCCGCCCACCCCACCCCGCCGGGGCGGGCGTCAGGGGGTGACGGGGGCGGGCTCGGCGATGCAGGCGGTGCCGACGCGGCGGAAGCCGACGCGGAGGTAGACCCGGGCGATGTCCTCGCTGCCGGCGGAGAGGAAGACCAGGTCGGTGCCGGCGGCGAGCAGCGCGCGGGCCAGCGCGGCCGTGACCGCCGCGCCCAGGCCGCGGCGGCGGGCGGCCGGCAGGGTGGCGATCCCGGCGATCTCGGCCACGTCGTCGACCCGCATCGCCATGCCGCTGGCCAGCGCGCCGTCGGCGGGCGTGCCGACCAGCGCCGACAGTCGCCGACCGTCGGCGATCCGGGCCCGCTCCTCGTCCAGCGCCGCCTCGTCCAACCCGGCCACGGCGGCGTCCCGCTGCGCGGGGCCGGCCTCGCCGCGGTCGGTGCCGGGCGCGGCGAACCCGACGGCGGCGACCGCTCGTTGCGCGGCCACGTCCGCCGCGAAGCCGGGTCCCGCCGGGTCGAGCAGCCGCACCGGCACGTCAGTGAGGGTGCCCGGGTCGGGCAGGGCGCCCGGGTCGAGCACCATCAGCGGAGCCTCCAGCACGGACAGGCCCGCCGACCGGGCCACCGCGAGCAGGTCCGGGGTCGTCTCGTGCACCCACTCGAGGGCCTCGGGCAGGCCGAGTTCGCGCTGCCGTTCGCGCACCGCCGCGACGTCGGCCAGCGACGGCGGCTCGGTGGCGTCGAGCCGGGGCCGCGCGTAGAACGGCCAGCCGGCCCCGTTCCGGACGAACAGCACGAGTGCGCCGTGCTCCTCCGTCCGGGCGACGTCCCGGGGCACCGCGTCGTAGAAGCGTTCCAACCGGTCGAACAGGTCCTTCGGCAGGCGATCCACCGGGCGAGACTACACGTCCCACACTCTGGAAGGTGTGATCAATCTGCACTGGCCTTGCGCGCCGGACCCTAACGTAGACTCAATAGACCCCTGAGGGCCGACGTCGTCCCGATCCAGATCCATCCTGAGTGACGACAGGAGGCCCGGTGGCCTTTCCGTACCCTCACCGCAGCCCCCAGCAGGCCCCGCACCTCGGCCCGGGAGCGCCCGCGGCCGGGCTCTACGACCCCGCCCAGGAGCACGACGCCTGCGGTGTGGCCTTCGTGGCGGACCTGCACGGACGGCGCTCGCACGCGGTCGTGGTCAACGGCCTCGACGCGCTCTGCCGACTGGACCACCGGGGAGCCCGTGGCGCGGAACCGAACACCGGCGACGGCGCGGGGATCATGATCCAGGTGCCGGACGCGTTCCTGCGCGCGGTGGTCGACTTCCCGCTGCCGCCCGCCGGAGCGTACGCCACCGGCCTGGTGTTCCTCCCCGACGACGACGCTGCCGAGGCCCGGGCCCGCCGCGTGGTGGAGAAGTACGCGCTGGTCGAGGGGGCCGACCTGCTCGGCTGGCGGGACGTGCCGGTCGACCCGAGCGGCCTCGGCGAGACCGCCCTCGCGGCGATGCCCCGGGTCCGGCAGCTGTTCCTCGCCGCGCACCGGCTCACCGACTCGCCCGCCGGGCCGGCCGGGTCGCCGCTGGGCGGCATCGAGCTGGAGCGGGTGGCGTTCTGCGTGCGCAAGCAGGCCGAGCGGGAGAGCGCCGAGCGGGGAGTGCCGGCGTACTTCCCGTCGCTGTCCGCGCGGACCATGGTCTGGAAGGGCATGCTCACCCCCGACCAGCTCCCCGCGTTCTACCCGGAGCTGACCGACGAGCGGGTGGAGAGCGCGATCGCGCTGGTGCACTCCCGGTTCTCCACCAACACGTTCCCGTCCTGGCCGCTGGCGCACCCGTACCGGCTCATCGCGCACAACGGCGAGATCAACACCATCCGGGGCAACCGGAACTGGATGCAGGCCCGCGAGGCGCTGCTGCGGAGCCCGAACCTCCCCGGCAACGTCCGCCGGGTCTTCCCGGTCTGCACCCCCGCCGCCTCCGACTCGGCGAACTTCGACGAGGTCCTCGAACTGCTACACCTGGCCGGGCGGAGCCTGCCGCACGCGGTGCTGATGATGATCCCCGAGGCGTGGGAGAACGACCCGGACATGGCCCCCGACAAGCGGGCCTTCTACCGCTTCCACGCGAGCCTCATGGAGCCGTGGGACGGGCCGGCCTCGGTCGCCTTCACCGACGGCGAGATCGTCGGCGCCGTGCTCGACCGCAACGGGTTGCGCCCGGGCCGCTGGTGGCGGACGGACGACGGCCTGGTGGTGCTCGGCAGCGAGGCCGGCGTGCTCGACCTCGACCCCGCCCGGGTGGTCGCCAAGGGCCGCCTCCAGCCGGGGAAGATGTTCCTGGTCGACACCGTCGCCGGGCGGATCGTGCACGACGACGAGATCAAGGCGGAGCTGGCCGCCGCGCAGCCGTACGCCGAGTGGCTGCACGCCGGCCTGATCGAGCTGACCGACCTGCCCCCGCGCGAGCACATCGTCTACACCCACGACTCGGTGCGCCGCCGGCAGCAGACCTTCGGCTACACCGAGGAGGAGCTGAAGATCCTGCTCGCGCCGATGGCGCGGACGGGCGCCGAGCCGCTCGGCTCGATGGGCACCGACACCCCGATCGCCCCGCTGTCCACCCGGCCGCGGCTGCTCTACGACTACTTCCACCAGCTCTTCGCGCAGGTCACCAACCCGCCGCTGGACGCCATCCGCGAGGAGCTGGTGACCAGCCTGGCGTCGACGATCGGCCCGGAGGGCAACCTGCTCGACCCGGGCCCGGCGAGCTGCCGGCAGATCGTGCTGCCGTACCCGGTGATCGACAACGACGAGCTGGCCAAGATCCTCTCCATCGACGAGGACGGCGACCTGCCGGGCTTCAAGGCCGTCCGGGTCTCCGGGCTCTACCGCGTCCGGGAGGGCGGCGCGGGGATCAAGGCCCGGCTGACCGAGATCTGTCGGCACGTCTCCGAGGCGATCGAGGACGGCGTACGCATCCTGGTGCTGTCGGACCGGGACTCCAACGCCGACCTCGCCCCGATCCCGTCGCTGCTGCTCACCGCCGCCGTGCACCAGCACCTGGTCCGCGAGCAGACCCGCACCCAGGTGGCGCTGGTCGTCGAGTCCGGCGACTGCCGCGAGGTGCACCACGCGGCCGTGCTGATCGGCTACGGCGCGGCGGCGGTCAACCCGTACCTGGCCTTCGAGTCGGTGGAGGACATGATCTCCACCGGCGCGCTCGTCGGCGTCGAGCCGGTGAAGGCGGTTCGCAACTACGTCAAGGGCCTCGGCAAGGGTGTCCTGAAGATCATGTCCAAGATGGGCATCTCGACGGTGTCGTCGTACTGCGGGGCGCAGGTCTTCGAGGCCGTCGGGCTGGACTCCCGGCTGGTCGACCGCTACTTCCGTGGCACCCCGAGCAAGATCGGCGGGATCGGGCTGGACGGCATCCACGCCGAGGTCGCCGCCCGGCACGCCGTGGCCTGGCCGGAGCCGGGCGCCGAGTCCTCCGGGCGGCTGGCGGTGGGCGGCGAGTACCAGTGGCGCCGCGAGGGTGAGCTGCACCTGTTCAACCCGGAGACGGTCTTCCTGCTCCAGCACGCCACCCGCAGCCGCCAGTACGACGTCTTCCGCCAGTACACGGCGAAGGTCGACGAGCTGGCCGCGAAGGCCGGCTCGCTGCGCGGGCTGTTCACCCTGCGTACCGGCGTGCGGCCGGCGGTGCCCCTCGACGAGGTCGAGCCGGCCACCGAGATCGTCAAGCGGTTCGCCACCGGCGCCATGTCGTACGGGTCGATCTCGGCGGAGGCGCACGAGACCCTCGCGATCGCCATGAACCGCCTCGGCGGCAAGTCCAACACCGGCGAGGGCGGCGAGGACGTCGAGCGGCTGCACGACCCGGCCCGCCGCTCCGCCGTGAAGCAGATCGCCAGCGGCCGGTTCGGGGTGACCAGCGAATACCTGGTCAACGCCGACGACCTCCAGATCAAGATGGCCCAGGGCGCCAAGCCCGGCGAGGGCGGGCAGCTGCCCGGCAACAAGGTCTGGCCGTGGATCGCCCGCACCCGGCACGCCACGCCGGGCGTCGGCCTGATCTCCCCGCCGCCGCACCACGACATCTACTCCATCGAGGACCTCGCCCAGCTCGTCCACGACCTGAAGTGCGTCAACCCGTCCGCGCGGGTGCACGTCAAGCTCGTCAGCGAGGTCGGCGTCGGCACCGTGGCGGCGGGCGTGGCGAAGCTCAAGGCCGACGTCATCCTGATCTCCGGCCATGACGGCGGCACCGGCGCGTCCCCGCTGAACTCGCTCAAGCACGCCGGCACCCCGTGGGAGCTGGGGTTGGCCGAGGCGCAGCAGACGCTGCTGCTCAACAAGCTGCGCGACCGGGTCACCGTGCAGGTCGACGGCCAGCTCAAGACCGGCCGGGACGTGCTGGTCGCGGCGCTGCTCGGCGCCGAGGAGTTCGGCTTCGCCACCGCCCCGCTGATCGTCGAGGGCTGCGTGATGATGCGGGTGTGCCACCTGGACACCTGCCCGGTCGGCATCGCCACCCAGAACCCGGTGCTGCGGGAACGCTTCACCGGCCGGCCGGAGTTCGTGGAGAACTTCTTCCTCTTCCTCGCCGAGGAGGTCCGCGGCTACCTGGCCGAGCTGGGCTTCCGCTCGATCGAGGAGGCCATCGGGCACGCCGAGCTGCTCGACGTCGCCCCAGCGATCGCGCACTGGAAGGCCGGCGGGCTCGACCTGACCCCCGTGCTGCACCTGCCGGAGCTGCCGGCCGGCGCCGCCCGCCGGGGCGTCCGCGCCCAGGACCACGGCCTGGACCTGGCGCTGGACAACGAGTTGATCGCCCTCGCCGGGCCGGCGCTGCGCGACGGCACGCCCGTACGGGTCGAGGTGGCGGTGCGCAACGAGCACCGCAGCGTCGGCGCGATGCTGGGCGGCGAGGTGACCCGCCGCTTCGGCGGAGCCGGCCTGCCCGCCGACACGGTCGAGTTCACGCTGCGCGGCACCGCCGGGCAGTCGTTCGGCGCGTTCCTGCCGCGCGGGGTCACCCTGCGGCTGCACGGCGACGCCAACGACTACGTCGGCAAGGGCCTCTCCGGCGGCCGGCTCATCGTGCGGCCGGACGCCGCCGCCCCCTTCGTCGACGGCGACGCCGCACCGGGGGAGCGGGCCGAGGACCAGACCATCGCCGGCAACACCATCCTCTACGGCGCCACCGCGGGCGAAATCTTCCTGCGCGGGCGGGTGGGGGAGCGGTTCGCGGTGCGCAACTCCGGCGCGCTGGCCGTCGTCGAGGGCGTCGGCGACCACGGCTGCGAGTACATGACCGGCGGGACCGTGGTGGTGCTGGGGCCGACCGGCCGCAACTTCGCCGCCGGCATGTCCGGCGGGACCGCGTTCGTGTACCGGCTGGACCGTCGCCGGGTCAACGCGGAGCTGGTCGACCTGGCCCCGCTGTCCGAGGAGGAGCAGGCCGTGCTGCACGAGCTGGTGCAGCGGCACTTCGCCGAGACCGACTCGGCGGTCGCCGAGGAACTGCTCAAGCGCTGGCCGGAGGCGGTGGCGGAGTTCACCGCGGTGGTGCCCCGGGACTACCGCCGGGTGCTGGAGATCATGCGGGCCGCCGAAGCCGCCGGCCGCGACGTCGACGACGCGGTGATGAGCGCGCTCTCCGCGCCCGCCGCGAAGTCCATGCCGACCACGCCCGCCCCGCGGGCGGCGGTCCAGGAGGTGGCTCGTGCCTGACCCGAACGGTTTCCTGCGCTACGACCGGCGGCTGCCGGCGCGCCGCCCGGTGCCGGTGCGGATCAGCGACTGGCGGGAGGTCTACCCGCCGGCCGGCGAGGAGCTGATCCGCGAGCAGGCCACCCGCTGCATGGACTGCGGCATCCCGTTCTGCCACGACGGCTGCCCGCTGGGCAACCGCATCCCCGACTGGAACGACCTGGTCCGCACGGGCGGCTGGGACGCGGCGGTGGAGTCGCTGCACGCCACCAACAACTTCCCGGAGTTCACCGGCCGGCTCTGCCCGGCGCCCTGCGAGGCGGCCTGCGTGCTCGGCATCGGCGGTGGCCAGCCGGTCACCATCAAGCAGGTCGAGGTGGAGATCGCCGACGCGGCCGTCGCGCGGGGCGGCCTGCTGCCACGCCCGGTGCCCGCGCCGACCGGCCGCTCGGTCGCCGTGGTCGGTTCCGGGCCCGCCGGCCTCGCCGCCGCGCAGCAGCTCGCCCGCGCAGGTCACGCCGTGACGGTGTACGAGCGCGACGACGCGATCGGTGGCCTGCTCCGGTACGGCATCCCCGACTTCAAGCTGGAGAAGGCCCACATCGACCGGCGGCTGGCCCAGCTCGCCGCCGAGGGCGTGCGCTTCCGCACCGGGGTGAACGTCGGCGTCGACGTCACCGCCGAGCAGGTGCGCGCCGAGCACGACGCGGTGCTGCTCGCCTGCGGCGCGTTGCAGGGCCGGGACACCCCGGAGACCCCGGGCCGGCACCTGCGCGGCGTGCACCAGGCGATGGAGCACCTCGTCGCGGCCAACCGGGTGGTCGCCGCGGCGGCCGGCGGCCGGCCCGACACCGCCGTGCTGCCCGACGGCACGCCCATCGACGCGGCCGGGAAGCACGTGGTGATCATCGGTGGCGGCGACACGGCGGCGGACTGCCTCGGCGTGGCGCACCGGCAGGGCACGGCCGGCGTACACCAGCTCGACCTCTACCCGCAGCCGCCGCAGGCCCGCGACGAGGCCCGGGACCCGTGGCCGACCTGGCCGTGGCTCCTGCGCAGCTACCCGGCGCACGAGGAGGGCGGCGAGCGGGTCTTCGCCGTCGCGGTGCAGGAGTTCGTCGACGACGGCACCGGGCAGGTGCGGGCGGTGCGGATCGCCGAGGTGAGCGTGGAGAAGCGGGACGGGCGGCGGATCGTCACCCCGCTGCCCGGCTCGGAGCGGGAGCTGCCGGCCGACCTGGTGCTGTTGGCCATCGGTTTCGAGGGCACCGAGGAGCAGCCGCTGCTCGACCAGTTCGGGGTCGTCCGCAACGCGCGCGGGGCGGTCGACGCCCGGCCGGACTGGCAGACCGCCGTCGATGGCGTCTTCGTCGCCGGTGACATGCACCGGGGCGCCTCGCTGATCGTCTGGGCGATCGCCGAGGGGCGGGCGGCGGCCGCCGCGATCCACGCGTACCTCGGCGGGGTCGGAACGCTCCCGGCCCCGGTGGACCCGGCCCGGCAGCCGCTCGCGGCCCGCTGACCACCCGCTCGGACCCGACGTGGTCCCGGCCTGCGCCTGGCAGGCCGGGGCCACATTGCGTGAGCCGCCTCACGAAAGACGGCAAATCGGTTTAATTGCCGCCAGACTTGGCGGCTGCCGCGCACCGCACCCGGGTTCGGCACCGTCATGTCGCCGTCCCACGGGGGAATCAGTCGTGTTCGCCGCGCTGCGCCACCGGAACTACCGGATCTGGGCCGCCGCCGGGTTCGTGTCCGTCGTCGGGACCTGGATGCAGGTCCTGGGCGTGAACTGGTACGTGCTCGCCGAGACCGGCTCGGCGACGTCGATGGGCTTCACCGTCCTGCTCCAGGCCCTTCCCACCCTGCTGCTCAGCGTCTGGGGCGGGGCGCTGGCCGACCGGCTGCGCGCGAAGCCGCTGCTGATCATCGCCCAGGCGCTCCACGCGGCCCTGGCGGCCGGGCTGGCGCTGGTCGCCGTCACCGGCGTGGGCGGCCTCCCGGCGATCTACGCGATCTCGCTGGTGACCGGCGCGGTCTCGGCCATCGAGGGTCCGGTGATGGGCCGCTGGTGCTCGACCCTGGTGGACCGGGAGAGCCTCGGCAACGCCCTGGCGCTCGGCTCGCTGACCAACTCGGCCGGCCGCATCCTCGGTATGAGCGCCGGCGCCGTCCTGGTCGCCGCCGTCGGCCCCGCGCTGCTCTTCGCGGTCAACGCCGCCAGCTTCGTCGCGGTGGTGGTGGCCCTGTTCGCCGTACGCGAGCGGGAGCTGCACGCGGGGGAGCCGGCGCCGGCCGACGCGGAGCAGGCGGACGGCGGCATCGTCGCCGGCTTCCGCTATCTGCTGCGCCAGCCGGTGGTGCTCGTCGCGCTCGCCCTGTCGTTCGTGCTCGGCAGCCTCGGCCGCAACTACCAGGTGACCATGGCGGCCATGAGCGACGGACCACTGGGCGGCGGTGCCTCCGGCTACGGGTTCCTCTCCACCGTCTTCGCGATCGGCACGGTGCTCGGCGCCCTCGTCGCGGCCCGGCGGCGTGAGCTGGGCTACGGGATCCTGCTCGCTGCCGGCCTGCTGGCCAGCGTGCTGCAGATCGTCGCCGGCCTGGCCCCGGGCACCCTGAGCTTCGCGGCGGTGATCCTGCCGGTCGCCGCCGCGGCCGTGGTCATCGACACCACCGTCGGCGCCCGGGCCCAGCTCGACACCGACTACGCGATGCGGGGCCGGGTGCTGGCCGCGCTGGCGGTCACCGGCTCCGTCTCCGCCGCGGTCGGCGCGCCGCTGCTCGGCTGGCTCTCCGAGCACGCGGGCCCCCGGCAGACCCTCGTGCTGGCCGGGACGGTGACGGCGATCGCCACCGTGGTGGCGGGGATCGGGCTCGACCGACTGCGTGGGCGCCCGCTGCGCCGGCGGGTCGCCCTGGCGCTGGCCGTGCCGGCGGTGCGGCGTCCGGTGCGTCGGGTCGCCTCGACGGCGGCCCGCGTCGTCCGGCCGGCGTCGAGCGCGGTGCGGTCCGTCCGGCCCGTCCGGGCCGTCGCACGGATCGTCCGACCGGCGGGAAGCGACGTGCCGGCCGGCCGCCCCGTGCTGCCCCGGCCGGCCACCGGTCGACCCCGGGCGGGCCGGGAGGCGCACGAATGCGCAGCCTGCGCACCACGCCGTGCCCGCCGCCGCTCCCGCCCGACCGGCACGGCACCCCCGGCCGGCCAGCCGGCCGACTGCCCCCGCTCCGGCTGACCCCACCGCCCCACCGGTTCCCGGTGTGCGGATGGGCCGACGCGCCCGCCTCGCCACTGTCCGGGTGTCGCCCGTGTCCGTTAGGGTCCTTGAGGACCAGGCGGGGCGACGGCGACGGGAGCAGAGGGTGGGCAGGCTCGCGTCGGCGTACGGGCAGGCGGTCGCGGCGCACCGCGCGGCCCGGTCCCACCTCGACACCGCCCGTCGGGCGCTCGCCGGGCACGCCGCCCCGGCCGTCCCGAACGGCGCGGGCGCGCTCGTCGCCCGGCTCGCCGAACTCGGCGGCGCGCTCGCCACCCCGACCCCCGGGGCCACCCCGGTCGCCGTCGCGCCCGTCCCGGTGCGCGTCGGTGAGGCGTCCACTCCCGACGGCGCCTTCCCCGTCCTCGTGCCGCTGGGCGGCGGCCACCACCTCGCGGTCGACGCGGACGCCCGCGACCCCCGGGTGGCCGGCCTGCTGCGGGCGCTCGTGCTGCGGCTGCTCGCCACGGCGCCGCCCGGCGGGGTCCGGGTCGCCGGGATCGACACCGCCGCGCTGGGCGCCACCTTCGGGCCGCTGCGCCCGCTGGTCGACGCCGGCGTGCTCGACCCGCCCGCCACCGGCGAGGCCGAGGTGGCCGCCCTGCTCGACGCCGCGGAACGGCACGCCCGCGCCGCCCGGCACGCCGACCGCCCCGACCAGGAGTTGCTGCTGGTCGTCGCCGCGTCGACGCCGCCGCCCCGCGAGGCGGCCCGGCTCGCCGCGCTCACCCACGCCGGGCCGGCCGCCGCCGTCTGCGTCCTGGTCGCCGGCCAGCCGTCCGCCGCGTCCGCCGACCCGCCGCCGCAGCTCGGCGCCACCACCACGGTCCGGCTGACCGAGCGGTACGCCCACGTCGGCGACCCGCCCGGCGCCCCGTTCAGCGTCGACGGCACCGGCCTGGCGGCCCCCGTGCTGCTCGACGGCGACCCGCCGGCCGCGTCGGTGGCGGCCCTCGCCGCCCATCTCGGCGCCGCCGCCCGGCGCGGCGACGCGGTGGGCTTCGCCGAGCTGCTGCCCGAGCGGCGGTGGGCCGAGTCTGCGGGCAACGGGCTGCGCACCGTGGTCGGCCGCGCCGGCCGGGACCGGGTCACCGTCGCCTTCGACGACGCCACCCCGCACTGGCTCGTCGGTGGGCGCACCGGCGTCGGCAAGACCGTCTTCCTGCTCGACGTCCTCTACGGGCTCGCCGCCCGCTACTCGCCCGCCGAGCTACAGCTCTACCTGCTCGACTTCAAGGAGGGGGTGAGCTTCACCGAGTTCGTCCCCACCCCCCGCGACCCGTCCTGGCTGCCGCACGCCCGGGCCGTCGGCATCGAGTCCGACCGGGAATACGGCGTCGCCGTCCTGCGGGAGCTGCGCCGCGAGCTGTCGCGGCGGGCCGCCGCGCTCAAGCGGCACGGCGTCACCAAGCTCGCCGACCTGCCCCGTGACACGCCGGTGCCCCGGATCGTGGCGGTGGTCGACGAGTTCCACGTGCTGCTCGCCGGTAACGACGCGCTGGCCCGCGAGTCGGTCGACCTGATCGAGGAGTTGGCCCGCAAGGGCCGCTCGTACGGCGTGCACCTGGTCCTGGCGAGCCAGAGCATGACCGGCGTCGAGGCGCTCTACGGGCGGGCCGAGGCGATCTTCGGTCAGTTCGCGCTCCGGGTGGCGCTGCCCGGCGGCGGCGGGGTGCTCGACCCGCTGAACGAGGCCGCCCACACCCTGCCCGTCGGTTCGGCCGTGCTCAACACCGCCGCCGGGGCGGTCGGCGCCGACACCGTCGTCCGCTTCCCCGACGCCCACGCCGCAGCGGCCGAGCTGGCCGCGCTGCGGCACGAGCTGTGGCAGGCGCGGCCGGCGGGCGCGCGCCCCCCGTCGGTGTTCAGGGGCTACGAGACCGCGCGCGTCGAGGACGACCCCACCTTCGCCGGCCTCCGACCGGGCGGGCGTCGCCCGCTCGCCCTGGTCGGGCGGACGGTCGACGTGGACGGCACCTCCGCGCTGTTCATGATGGACGCCACCCCGGGCCGGCACCTGGCCGTGGTGGGCACCTCGGCCACCGGCGCGGAGGTGCTGCGGGCGGCCACCCTGAGCCTCGCCCGCCAGCACGCCCCGGGCGACGCCCGGTTCCTCCTCGCCCCGCTGGTCGCCGCCGCCGAGCCCGCCGCCGACGACACCACCGCCACCCTGGTCGCCGCCGGTCACGCCGTCGACCGCCTCGACACCGCCGGCCTGCGCCGGCACGTCGCCACCCTCGCCGCCGGGCTGTCGGCCCCCACCGCGGCGTCCGGCCCGACCACCCCGGCCCGGCCGGAGGGCAGTGCCGCGCCGGACACCGGCCGCACCTACCTCGTCGTGTTCGGGATGGACGCCGCCAGCGCCGCGCTCGCCGCCACCGACCCGGAGACGTTCCGCTCCGGCCACGACGACCTGGGGGCGCTGCTGCGCCAGGGCCCCGCGCGGGGCGTGCACCTGCTCGGCTGGTGGCGCGGGCTGCGCCGGCTCGCCGACGACCTCGGCGGCGCGCACAACCGCGACGACGTCGCCTGCCTGGTGGCGCTGAACGTGCCCGGCACCGAGCTCGGGCTGCACCTCGGGGTGCACGACCTCGCGTACGCGCCCCGGCCCGACCGGGCGCTGCTGGTCGACCGGCACGACCAGCGCACCCGGCTCATCGTGCCGTTCGCCCGCGACGGGCACGGCCCGGACGGGGAGGACTGAGGCGGTGTCCGACTACTCCGAGTACGCGGCGCTGGCCCGCCAGCTCGCCGAGCGGCGCCGGGCCGGTGAGCGTGGCGCCGCCGCCGAGGCCGAGCGCCGGCGCAACCTGCACGCCGCCGCGGAGTACCTCCAGCACCGGCTGACCGCCCAGGGGCAGCGCCTCGACCAGCTCGGCCAGGCCATCGGCATCCCGGCCTCCGGCGTGCCCACCGGCCCCGCGCCCGCGCCGGCCACCGCACCCGCGGGCCCCGTCACCGCGCCGGCCGCCGTGCCCGGCGCCGGGTCGGTCGGCGACGGCGCTCCGGGCGGCGCGCCGGCCGGCGGCGCCGGACCGGGGGCGGGGGAGCCCGCCGGCGCAGCCGGCGCGCCGGGGCGGCCGGGGGTCGGGGCGTATCCCCAGGTCGGGGTGGGGGAGACGAGGCTGGCGCTGCCGCCGGGGGCGGCCCCGGCGGCGGGCGGGGTGCCGGGCCCGCGCCCGGCGGAGGCCGACCCGACCACCGAGCTGGAGTTGGCCCGGCGCTACGCCGACGAGTCCGACCGGCACGGGCAGCAGGCCGAACTGCTCGCGCAGCAGCCGCCGCTGCTGCCGACCTGGTCGCCGGTGACGCGGGCGCTCGCCGTCTATTCGGGCTGCGCGGCCGTGGCGGCGGTGCTGATGGTGGTGATGGTGCTCGCCTCCGGCGTCGGCCTGGTCGACGGGTTCACCCTGGGCGCCTGGATCTGCGCCGGCCTGCCCGCGCTGTCGTTCTTCGCCGGCTACCTGGTGCTCGGGCGCTGGGGGCGGCCGGCCCTGGTCGTCGGCACCCCGCCTCGCTACGTGCACCTGGGCTTCCTGATCTGCTTCGTCGCCGTGCCGGTCGCCTACGTGGCCTACCTGCTGCTGTTCCGCCTCCTCCGCTGACCGGCCGTCGCTCCGCCGCCAGGGCGCCCGGCCGTCGCCAGCGCGCCCGGCCCTCGGGACCGGTGGAACACGGTGGACGTCACCGGCGCCCGGAGACGGCCGTGGTGTTCCACCGGTGGTTCCGTTACGGCGCGACGTCGGAAGGCACCGGCTCGACCACGACGACGGGAATCTCCCGGTCGGTCCCCTGCTGGTAGCGGGCGTAGGTCGGGAAGACGCCGGTCATCACCTGCCACAACCGGGGCCGCTCCTCGGCAGTGGCGGTCCGCGCCCGGCCCCGGAACCGTTCGGCCCCGACCTGCACCTGCACCTCGGGGTCGGCGCAGAGGTTGAGGTACCAGGCCGGGTGTCGCGCCGCACCGCCGTTCGACGCCACCAGCAGGTACCGGTCGCCGTCCCGGCCGTAGATGAGCGCCGTCCGTCGCAGCTTGCCCGTCCGGCGCCCCCGGGTGGTGATCAGCAGGGCGTCGTATCCGTGGAACCTGCCGCCGTCGGCGCCGTCGGTGGCCAGGTAACGCTCCACGTGGCTGGCCACCCAGCCGACCGGACTGTCCTCGATGGTCTCCGCCATCGGAGCAGCGTAGCCGCCTCAGCGGTAGTCGTCGGCGCGTCGGACGGCGCCGAATCGCGGGAAGATCCGCTCGACGGCGAACTCGTGCTCGTCGGCGGCGAAGCCGGACATCACGTCGGCCACGAGCTCCAGCTCGTAGCCGTGGTCGCAGGCCGCGCGGGCGGTCGATCGGCGCGCCGCGCGAATTGCCGGTTCGTGCATACGGCGCGACAAGCGGTTACCGGCCCGTAACGTCTTATTGACGTTCGTGAATTGCAGCCCTCATCATCGTCCCACGATCGATCGGATCCCCCACCCGCCGTCCCGGCTTTCCGGGTACCTCCCGCCGGAGGTGCAGCCATGCTGCCCCGAAAGATCCTCGTCACCGCCACCGCGGTCGCCGCGCTCCTCGTCCCGGCCAGCGCCGCTACGGCCGCCCCGGACCGTCCCGCCACCCCCACGGCCGTCACCGCCCCGGCCGCCACCGCCACCGCCACCGCCAACCCGGTCATCGTCGTCGGCGGCCTGATCGGCCTATCCATCGCGTACGAGCCGATCGCCGCCCGGCTGCGCGCCGACGGCTTCCGGGTCTTCGTTTACCAGTTGCCCGGCCTCGGCTTCGGCGACATCCGCGACTCCGCCCGCGCCTTCGCCGCGTACGTCGAGCAGGTCCGGTCCGTCACCGGTGCGTCCCAGGTGGACGTCGTCGGCCACTCCGAGGGCGGACTGGTCTCCCGCTGGTACGTGAAGTTCCTCGGCGGCGCGTCGGCCGTCGGCCGCTACGTCAGCCTCGGCAGCCCCCAGCAGGGCACGTACGTCGCGAACATCCTGCGGGTCGTCGGCCTCGGCAGCTGCGCGGGAGTCGTCGCCTGCCAGCAGATGTCGATCGGCTCCGACTTCCTCGCCGACCTCAACGGCGGCGACGACACCCCCGGCGCGGTCCGCTGGACCACCGTCCGGACGTGGCAGGACGAGCTGGTCCGGCCGGTCGACAACGCCTCGCTCGCCGACGGCGCGACCAACGTGCTGATCCAGGCGGCGTGCCCGCTGCGGGTCGTCGGGCACCTCGGGCTCGTGCTCGACGGCACCACGTACACCGTGGTCGGGCAGGCGCTGCGCGACACCCCGATCAGCCCGAACTGCCTGGCCTTGTAGCGGACGTGGTCCGGGCGTGGACAGGGGCCGTGCGGGCGAAACGGCGCAGTCGGGCGGCAACCGGGCCGGGCGCGGACCGAGTTGACCGGAGCACCCGTGCGGGCCGCCCGCACGTGCGACGCTGGGCCCGTGCCGGTGGGCGTCGACCACGGTCGCCGCGCGACGCCACGCGGGAGGGAGCGCCCATGACGGGAGTGCCGCAGGTCGACTTCGCGCTCGACACGTACGAGTGCATCGTGCTGTATCCCGGCGCGGCCGGGCGGGCGCTGCCGGCGGAGACGGTGCAGCGGTTGCAGGCCGAGCACCTCGCGCACATGCAGGCCCTCCAGCGGCGGGGGATCATCCTGGTCGCCGGCTCGGTGGACGGCCAGGCCCGCGAGCCGGACCCGCCGATCGGCTTCGGTTTGGCCCGGACGGGTTCCGTGGGCGATGTGCGCAGCGTGATGGAGGCCGACCCGGCGGTGCAGGCCGGGCTCTACCGGGTGGACGTGATGACCTTCCTCTGCCCGGCGGGCTCGCTGGAGTTCCCACTGGTCAAGACGCAGACCTGAGTGGTCCGGCCGACGCCCGGCGCGGCGCCGTCGCGCGCGGCGTGGACCGCCGTCCCGGGCGTGGCCGCCGGCGTCCCGCAGCGGTTCCGCGCCCGGCGCGTGAGCGACCCGGTCGGGCAGCCGCGACCGAGTAACGCCATCGTCACCATCGTGCCGACGCCCCCTGCGGCGCCATGAAGCAGACCGCGCCGCCGCGAACCAGCCACCGACGCCGGACCACCGGCCGGGAGCACCCCGGTGCCCGGTGGCGCCGGGGGCGTACGATTCCGGCGCGCGGTCGCCGTTGCCCGCCGTCTCAACGTCCCGGCGTGGGTTCCGCCCGCCGGCTGCGCGCGTGACGCGCGTCGTTGGACAATTTTCCGCAGCCCGCGAGGGGTCGGCCCGCAGTCCGACCCGGAGGAGAGACTAGCCTGATGGGCGTGACACGCCGCGCGAAGATCGTCTGCACTCTTGGTCCTGCCACCTCGTCCCCGGAGCGGATCCGGGGGCTCGTCGAGGCCGGTATGAACGTGGCGAGACTCAACTTCAGCCACGGCAGCCACTCCGACCACGAGGCGGTGTACCGGCTGGTCCGCGAGGCCGCGGAGGCGGCCGGACGCCCGGTGGCCGTGCTCGCCGACCTGCAGGGTCCGAAGATCCGGCTCGGCCGGTTCGCCGACGGCCCGCACGAGTGGCGCACCGGCGACTCGGTCGTGATCACCGGCGACGACGTCCTCGGCACGAAGGACCGGGTCTCCTGCACCTACCGGAAGCTTCCGCAGGAGGTCAAGCCCGGCGACCGGCTGCTGATCGACGACGGCCGGGTCGCCGTCGAGGTCACCGACGTCACCGGCAACGACATCCGCTGCCTGGTCACCGAGGGCGGCCCGGTCTCCAACAACAAGGGCGTCTCGCTGCCCAACGTGGCGGTCAGCGTCCCGGCGATGTCCGAGAAGGACGCCGAGGACCTGCGCTTCGCCCTCGGCCTCGGCGTCGACCTGATCGCGCTCTCCTTCGTCCGCTCCGCCGACGACATCAAGCTGGTGCACGGCATCATGACCGAGGTCGGGGTGCACCGGCCGGTGCTGGCCAAGGTGGAGAAGCCCGAGGCGGTCGACTGCCTGGAGCAGATCGTGCTGGCCTTCGACGGGGTCATGGTCGCCCGCGGCGACCTCGGTGTGGAGCTGCCGCTCGACCAGGTCCCGCTGGTGCAGAAGCGCGCCGTGCAGCTCTGCCGGGAGAACGCCAAGCCGGTCATCGTGGCCACCCAGATGCTCGACTCGATGATCGAGAATTCGCGCCCGACCCGCGCCGAGGCCTCCGACGTGGCCAACGCCGTGCTCGACGGGGCGGACGCGGTGATGCTCTCCGGCGAGACCAGCGTCGGCAAGTACCCGGTGCTCACCGTCAGCACCATGGCGAAGATCGTCACCACCACCGAGTCCGGCTCGATCGGGGTGCCGCGCCTCCAGCACGACCCGCGTACGCACGGCGGCGCGCTCACCGTCGGGGCGTCCTCGATCGCCCGGGCCATCGGCGCGAAGGCCCTGGTGGCGTTCTCGCAGACCGGCGACACCGTGCGGCGGCTGTCCCGGCTGCACTGCGACCTGCCGCTGCTCGCGTTCACCCCGGTGCCCGAGGTGCGCAACCAGCTCGCCCTCTCCTGGGGCGTGGAGACCTTCCTGATGCCGTTCGTCGAGCACACCGACGACATGTTCCGCCAGGTCGACCAGGCGCTGCTCGGGCTCAACCGGGCCAACCCCGGCGACCACGTGGTGATCGTCGCCGGCAGCCCGCCCGGCACCCCCGGCTCGACCAACACGCTGCGCGTACACCAGCTCGGGTCGTTGGTCGACGCGGCGTCCGCGCGAGCACTTCAGTGAGTGCCGCGGAGGTCGCGGTCGGCCAGGCCGCGGTCGACCAGCTCCTCGAGGTGCTCGACCTGGAGCACACCGGCGAGATGACCTTCCGGGGGATGAGCCCGCCGGTCGGCCCCCAGCGGGTGTACGGCGGCCAGGTCGCCGGCCAGGCCCTGGTGGCCGCCGGCCGGACGGTCGACCCGGCGCGCTTCGTGCACTCCCTGCACGGCTACTTCGTGCGCGCCGGCGACCCGAGCGAGCCGATCGTGTACGAGGTGGAGAACATCCGCGACGGCCGCTCCTTCTCGGTGCGCCGCTCCGTGGCGCTCCAGCACGGCAAGCCGATCTTCTTCATGTCGGCGTCGTTCCACCGTCCCGAGGAGGGCCTGGACCACCACGCGCCCACGCCGCCCGACGTGCCGGGGCCGGACGAGGTCCCGACGATGACCGACCGGCTCTCCCGCTACCCCGAGCGGCTCGGCATCTGGGCGCAGATCCCGCGCCCGATCGACGTGCGCTACGTGGGCGAGCCCGGTTGGGTGCGCCCCGGCGACCGGCCGGCCGACCCGCACCAGCGGGTCTGGATGCGCATCGACGGCAAGCTGCCCGACGATCCGCTGCTGCACGCCTGCGCGCTGACGTACGCCTCCGACCTGACCCTGCTCGACTCGGTGCTGTCGGTGCACGGCGAGGTCTGGGGCCCCGGCGGGGTGGTGGGGGCCAGCCTCGACCACGCGCTGTGGTTCCACCGGCCGTTCCGCGCCGACGAGTGGTTCCTCTACGACTGCTGGAGCCCGTCCGCCTCCGGCGCGCGGGGGCTCGCCACGGGTCGCCTGTTCACCACGGACGGCCGACACATCGCCAGTGCCGTGCAGGAGGGGCTGCTGCGCCGCGTCGGGGAGTGACGCCGAGCCGGGGCGGCACATCGCCGTCGGCCGATCGGCCGAGGGGTGATCGGTCGGCCGGGGCGACCAGCGGGTTAACCTTGCCGGCATGCGCCTCTCCGCCCGGGTCGACTACGCCCTCCGTGCGGTCGCCGAGCTCGCCTCGGTGACCGGCGGCGCCGGGGCCGGGCGAGGTCGGCCGGTGACCGCCGAGCAGATCGCCCGCGCCCAGGAGATCCCGCCGAAGTTCCTGGAGAGCATCCTGCTGCAACTGCGCCGCGGCGGCATCGTGCACGCCCAGCGCGGCCCCGAGGGCGGCTACTGGCTGGCGCGGCCGGGCGGGGAGATCTCGCTGGCCGAGGTGATCCGGGTGATCGACGGCCCGCTCGCGCACGTACGCGGGCAGCGGCCCGAGGAGCTCGGCTACCACGGCGCCGCCCGGTCCCTCCAGGAGGTCTGGATCGCCCTGCGGGCCAGCGAACGCCAGATCCTGGAGCTGGTCACCGTCGCCGACGTGGCCGCCGGCACCCTGCCCGAGCGGGTCACGGAGCTGGCCGCCGACCCCCGCGCCTGGACCTGATCCGGGCCGAACCGGCCGGCGCCGGGGCTCGCGCGCCGGCGGTCGACGCGTCGCCGCGCCGTCCGGGCCGGCGTCACCGTCGCCCCTGTCGCCGGGCCGGCGTCACCGTCGCCCCTGTCGCCGGGCCGGCGTCACCGTCGCCCCTGTCGCCGGGCCGGCGTCACCGTCGCCCCTGTCGCCGGATCCGCGTCACTGTCGTCTCACTGACCGGTCGGAGTCTTGACCCCGGCACCCCGCGTGCCGCATTGTCGACCAAGTCGATAGGAGATGCCGAAAAGTCAGGGGGCGCTCGTGCGCAAGCTGCTGGTCCTCGCACTGGTCGGGCTCGTCGCGCAACTCGTCGACGGCGCGCTCGGCATGGCGTACGGGCTGACCTCCTCCACGCTGCTGCTGCTCGTGGGCGTCGCCCCGGCCGCCGCGTCGGCGTCGGTGCACCTGGCCGAGATCGGCACCACGCTCGCCGCCGGGGTGGCGCACTGGCGGTTCGGCAACGTCGACTGGCGGGTGGTGGCCCGGATCGCCGTCCCCGGCGCGGTCGGCGCGTTCGCCGGCGCGACCTTCCTCAGCACGATCTCCACCGAGTCGGCGGCCCCGTGGATGGCCGGCATCCTGTTCACGCTCGGCGCGTACCTGCTGGTGCGCTTCTCCCGCCCGCTGCGCACCGACCGGCGGGCCGGTCGGCTGCGGGGGCGCTTCCTGGGCCCGCTCGGCCTGGTCGCCGGCTTCGTCGACGCCACGGGCGGCGGCGGGTGGGGGCCGGTCGCCACGCCGGCCCTGCTGGTCAGCGGCCGGCTGGAGCCCCGCCGGGTGATCGGCTCGGTGGACACGGCCGAGTTCGTGGTCGCCGGTGCCGCCAGCATCGGCTTCCTCATCGGCCTCGGCGCGGAGGGCTTCCTGCTGCCCATGGTGGCCGCGCTGCTCGTCGGTGGCCTGATCGCCGCGCCGGTCGCCGCCTGGCTGGTCCGGATCGTCCCCGCCCAACTGCTCGGCGCGGCGATCGGCGGCGTGATCGTGTTGACCAACGCCCGCACGCTGATGCGCTCGGCCGACCTCGGCGGCCCCGCCCGACCGGCGGTCTACGCGCTGCTCGCCGCCGCCTGGGTCGCCGCCCTGGCGCTGGCCGTCCGGGCGCTGCTGCGGACCCGCCGGGCGCGGGCCGTCGCCGCGGCGGCCCTCGCCGCGACCCCGGTCCCGGCCCCGGCGTCCGTCTCTCGCACGAGCACCCGGATCCCGGTGCCGACCGCCGGCACGCCCGACCCGCGCTAGCGGGGGAGTGGCGGGTCAGCGGGGCAGGAGGGCGGTCGCGGCGTCGCGGAGCAGCGACCACGCCTCGTCGACGTGGGCCTCGGTGGTCTGCGGCGAGCCGACGGCCAGGCGCAGCGTGTACCGGCCGTTCACCCGGGTGTGCGTCAGGTGCACCCGACCCGTGGCGTTGACCCGGGCCAGCAGTTCCGCGTTGACCTCGTCGTCGGCGCGCAGCCGGAAGCAGACCAGCGAGTACGGGTGTGCCCCCACCAGCGCGAACCGGTCGTCGGCGCGGACCCGCTCGGCGAACCGGGCGGCGAGTGCCACCCCGGACCGGATGTGCGCCCGCAGCCCCTCGGCGCCGTACCAGCGCAGCACGAACCAGAGCTTCAGCGCCCGGAACCGGCGGCCCAGCGGCACCTGCCAGTCCCGGTAGTCGATCACCGCGCCGGATTCGGTGGCGGCGTTGCGCAGGTACTCCGGCAGCACGGTCAGCGCCTCGATCAGTTCGGCGGTGTCGGCGACCCAGAACGCGTCGCAGTCGAAGCCGGTGAGCAGCCACTTGTGTGGGTCGAAACAGTACGAATCGGCGTACTCCAGGCCGGTCTGCCCGAACCGCAGCTCCGGGCAGACCGCCGCCGCCCCCGCGTACGCGGCGTCGACGTGCAGGAAGACGCCGTACTCGGCGCAGATCGCGCCGATCTCCGGCAGCGGGTCGATCGCGGTCGTGGACGTGGTCCCGACGGTGGCCACCACGATGGCGGGTACCACGCCGGCGGCCCGGTCCGCCTCGATCGCCGCGCGCAGCGCCGCCGGGGACATCGCCTGCGTCTCGGAGTCCACCTCGATCGGTCGTACGCCGTCGGCGCCCAGCCCGGCGATCCGCGCGGCCTTCTCGATCGAGGAGTGGCCCTGGGTGGACGTGTAGGCGCGGTATCGGCGGTCGACGCCGACCTCGCGCCACCGGCCGCCGCCGGCCCGGTGCAGCGCGACCAGGGTCGCCACCAGCGTCGCCGAGGACGCGGAATCCTGGATCACCCCGCCGCCGCCGGAGCCGGCGCGGAACCGCTTCGGCAGCTCCAGCAGGTCGGCGAGCCAGTCCAGCATCACCGTCTCCAGTTCGGTGCACGCGGGCCCGGTGGCCCAGAGCATGCCCTGCACGCCCAGTCCCGAGCTGACCAGGTCGCCCAGCACGCTGGGCCCGGAGACGTTGGCCGGGAAGTAGCCGAAGAACCCGGGGTGCTGCCAGTGGGTCAGGCGCGGGGCGATCAGCGTGTCCAGGTCGGCGAGGACGGCCGCCACGGGCTCGCCGTGCTCGGGCGGGCCGGCCGGCAGCCCGGCGACCACCGCGCCGGGCGGGTCCTGCGACGTCACCGGGCGCTGCCCCACCGTCGCCCAGTAGTCGGCGATCCAGTCCACCACCGCGTGCCCGGCGCGTCGGAACTCGTCCGGGGTCATGTGCTCAGCCACGCCCTGAGTTGATCAATAATTTGGGCCGGCGGCAAGGAAACGGCGGTCGCGGACGGGGCAGGCACCGGGCCGCAGCCGCGGAATCCGCACAGCCACGGCCCGGTGCCCCACACCGCGGCATCCCCGACCCGTCCCGACCGGGGATGCCGTACCACCACCGGGGACAAACCTAGGCGGCCCGCGCGTCTCCCCGGTGACGGCGACGTGAAGATCGTGTTTCAGCCGTCCCGGCGCAGGCCACCGGCCACCTTCGCGGCGATCAGCTCGTACGAGCGCACCCGGTCGGCCACGTCGTACACCAGCGTGGTCAGCATCAGCTCGTCCGCGCCGGTACGCGCCAGCAGGTCGCCGAGCTGCCGCCGTACGGTCTCCGGCGAGCCCATCGCCTGACCCTCCCGGCGCTGCGCCACGAACTCCCGCTCGATCTCGGTGTACGGGTACGCCGCCGCCTCGTCCGGCGTGGCCAGGGGCCCCGGTCGACCCGAGCGCAGCCGCAGCAGCGACAGCGCGCCCGGTCCCGCCAGCCACTCCGCCCGCTCGTCGGTGTCCGCGCAGACCGCGTTGACCGCCACCATCGCGTACGGCTCGGCCAGCCACTTCGACGGCCGGAAGCTCTGCCGGTACAGCGCCAGGGCGGGCAGCGTGTGCTGCGAGCTGAAGTGGTGCGCGAACGAGAACGGCAGCCCCAGCATCCCCGCCAGCTGGGCGCTGAACCCGCTGGAGCCGAGCAGCCAGATCGCCGGCTGCTGCCCGCGACCCGGGGTGGCCGTGATCGGCCCCGGCCGCTCGCCGGTGAAGTAGTTCATCAGGTCCGCCAGCTCCCGGGGGAAGCCCTCCGCCGACAGCCCCTCCATGGTCCGGCGCAGCGCCAGCGCGGTCACCTGGTCGGTGCCCGGGGCGCGGCCGATGCCCAGGTCGATCCGGCCCGGGTGCAGCGCGTCGAGGGTGCCGAACTGCTCGGCCACCACCAGCGGCGCGTGGTTGGGCAGCATCACCCCGCCCGAGCCCAGCCGGATCGTCGACGTGTGCGCCGCCAGGTGCGCGAGCAGCACGGCCGGAGCGGAACTCGCGATCCCCGGCATGTTGTGGTGCTCGGCCACCCAGAACCGGTGGTATCCCAGCTCCTCGGTGCGGCGTGCCAGCTCGGTGGTGTGCCGCAGGGCCTCGCCGGCCGTGGCACCGGCCGCGACCGGGGCAAGGTCAAGAACAGACAGCGGTACGTTGATCACACGGCTGGCCAACCCGCCCGGCCCCCGAATTGTTCCCCGGGGCAACCAAGCTCACGCGGTGCCCCGCGCCGGGTGCTCAGCCCAGGCCGCGGGCCTGTTCGAAGATCAGGCTCGTCTGGGTGTGCAGCACCGCCGGGTCCACCGCCAGGTGGTCCAGCACGAAGTCCCGCAGCGCGTCCGCCGAGGCGGCCCGCACGTGCAGCACGTAGTCCTCCGCGCCCGCCACGTGGAACACCGACACCACCCCCGGCAGCCGCACCGAGCGGGCCCGGAACGCGTCCACCACCGCCCGCTCGTGCGCGGTCAACCGCACCGACACCAGCGCCTGCAACGGCAGCCCCACCGCCGCCGGGTCCACCTCCGCGTGGAACCCGCGGATCGCCCCACACTCCCGCAGCGCGCGGGTGCGGGTCAGGCACGTCGAGGGGGCCACCCCGACCCGCTCGGCGAGGGCGTTGTTCGGCAGCCGGCCGTCCGCGGCCAGCTCGGACAGGATCGCCCGATCGGTGTCGTCCAGGGTCGCGAACCGCCGCACATCGTTCGTCGCAAGGGGCATGGAGACATCCTCCGTCGAATCGCCGCGCCAATCAAAGGAATCTAGCCGAATCATCTTCGGAACTATTGTCCACTGCTGGCTCTATGTTCGATCCTTCCGGCATGACGACCGTGGACACCCGAGCCGTGCACGCCGGCCGCGACGACCTCGCCGCCCTCGGCGTCCACGTGCCGCCCATCGACCTCTCCACCACCAACCCCCTGCCGTCCGTCGACGCCGGCGGCGACGCGTACGAGACCCTCGCCACCGGGGGCACGCTCCCCGCCGGCGGCAGCGCCGTCTACCAGCGCCTGTGGAACCCCACCGTCGCCCGCTTCGAGACCGCCCTCGCCGCCCTCGAAGGCACCGGCGACGCCGTCGCCTTCGCCAGCGGCATGGCCGCCCTCACCGCCACGCTGCTCGCCGCCACCCGGGACGGGAAGCGCCACCTCGTCGCCGTCCGCCCGCTCTACGGCGGCACCGACCACGTGCTCGCCACCGGCCTGCTCGGCACCACCGTCACCTGGGCCCACGCGGACGAGGTCGCCGCCGCCGTCCGCCCCGACACCGCCCTGGTGATCGCCGAGACCCCGGCGAACCCCACCCTCGACCTGGTCGACATCGCCGCCCTCGCGCGAGCCGCCGGCGACGTCCCGCTGCTCGTGGACAACACCGTCGCCACCCCCGTGCTCCAGCAGCCCACCCGGCACGGCGCCGCCCTCGTGCTGCACAGCGCCACCAAGAGCATCGGCGGACACGGCGACGTGCTCGCCGGAGTCGTCGCCTGCGACGCCGACTGGGCTGCCCGGCTGCGCCAGGTCCGCGCGCTCACCGGCGCGATCCTGCACCCCCTCGGCGCGTACCTGCTGCACCGCGGCCTGCAGACCCTGCCGGTGCGGGTCCGCGCCCAGCAGGCCGGCGCGGAGAAACTCGCCGCCTGGCTCGCCGCCCACCCCGCCGTCACGCGGGTGCACCACCCGTCGCTGCACGACCCGGCCGGGCTCGTCGGCCGGCAGATGACCGGCCCCGGCAGCCTCCTCGCCTTCGAGGTACGCGGCGGCGCGCCCGCCGCGGCCGCCGTCGCCGACGGCTGCCGGCTGATCACCCACGCCGTGTCGCTCGGTGGGGTCGACACGCTCATCCAGCACCCGGCCTCGCTGACCCACCGGCCCGTCGAGGAGGGGGCCAAGCCGGTCGGCGGGCTGCTGCGCGTCTCCGTCGGCCTGGAGGACCCGGAGGACCTGCGCGCGGACCTGGCGGGGGCGCTCGCCGAACTCGGCTGAGCCGGCACGTCCGCGCGCCCGACGACTCGGCACCTCGGCACGGCTGGCGCCTCGCCACGTCGGACCGCCGCTTTGGAGGCGCGGGTGGAACACCAGGGGTGTCGAAGACGCGGCGTCGCACCCATGGATTCCACTCGTCGAGCCGAAGCCCCGCCGGGGCGGGCGAGGCGAGCAGCCGACCGCGCGGAGCCGGCCGGTCTCCGACCGCGCGGAGCGGCTGGCCCCTTCGATCGGGCCGAACAGCCGGGGATTCCGACCGTCAGGTCAGGACTTCGGGCCGACGCGGCGGTCGAGGGCGGCGACCGCCTCGCGACGCGCGACCGACAGGGAGTTGCGGCGGTTCATCCGCCAGGCGACCCCGAGCAGGTCGAGCGCCCACTGGCAGAGGCCCATGATGTCGGCCGACTCGTTGACGAACATGTAGCGCGGGTAGACGTACTGCTTGCCGCGCACCGTCACCCGGTTGGTGGTCCGACACCCGTCGGAGTGGAACAGGCCGCGGACGAAGTCGCCGGGATGGGCGGTGACGATCTCCCGCTGCCAGTCGGTGAGGACGATCCGGCACCCGGGCGGAGGACACCAGATAGCCGTCACCCAGGTAGAGGCCGAGCAGGAAGCTGTAGGCCTGGGCCTGAGTCCGATTGTCGACGCCGGGACGGCAGCGGAAGCAGCGCAGCGCCGTGCCCCGGACCGGGGCCTCGGGCCGGCGGCACCACTCCCACACGGTGCGGTAGGGAAGCCCGACGGCGCGGGCCGTCTCCGCGACCGTCGCTCCCAAGCGGTGGACCTGGTGCGCTCGTGCGCGTACTTCCGGTGGATGCACGCCGACGAGTTTGGTACGTACGTGCGACAGTTTCGGTGCCCCCGGTGGGATTCGAACCCACACTGTCGGAGGTTTGAGCTCCGCTTCTCTGCCAGTTGGAATACGGGGACTTCGCCACCCACGCTGTGGCGGCGCCACATAGGTTACCCACTACGCTAGGCACGACGGTACCGGACCGGCGGGTGCCGGGAACAGAGTGGTGGGAGTGGCTCGTGGCGGAGACGCAGACGGACGTCGAGCGCAGGCGCGTTCTGATCGCCGAGGACGAGGCGCTCATTCGGCTGGACCTCGCCGAGATGCTGGTCGAAGAGGGCTACGAGGTGGTCGGGGAGGCCGGTGACGGCGAGACGGCCGTCCGGCTCGCCGAGGAGCTCAAACCCGATCTGGTCATCCTCGACATCAAGATGCCGATCATGGACGGGCTGGCCGCCGCCGAGCGGATCGCCGGCGCCCGGATCGCCCCGGTGATCATCCTGACCGCGTTCAGCCAGCGCGACCTGGTGGAGCGGGCCCGGGCGGCCGGCGCGATGGCGTACCTCGTGAAGCCGTTCCAGAAGAGCGACCTGGTGCCGGCGGTGGAGATCGCGCTGTCCCGCTACTCCGAGATCGCCGCGCTGGAGTCGGAGGTCGCCGGGCTGACCGACCGGCTGGAGATCCGCAAGACCGTGGAGCGCGCCAAGGGTGCGCTCATGACGACCTACGGGATGACCGAGCCGCAGGCGTTCAAGTGGATCCAGCGCACGGCGATGGACCACCGGATGACCATGAAGGAGGTCGCCGAGCGGATCCTCGCCGAGACCGCCGGCGGCGAGGTCGCGCAGCCCACCGCCTGACCCGGGGCGGAACACGCCGGGCCGCTCGGAGTCCGCGCCGGGCCCTCCGTCGCGGTCGACCGTACGGCCCGGGGGCGACGCACCGGGACGGCGCGACACGCCGGGGCCCGTGGAACCGGGCTCCCCGCCGGGCCGGCCGATCGATAACATCTGATCCCATGTGGTCCCGGCGGCTGGTGGCGGCGCTCGGTGTGGCCGCCGCGCTGCTGGCCGGCTGCGACCGGGCCCCGGCGGAGCCCACCGCCGAGCCGCTGCGCCCGGCGTGGCAGCCGCTGAGCCTGCCCGCGCCGCCGGGCGCGGCCGGCCGGCCGCTGTTGCGCGACGCCGTGGCCTGCGCCGGCCGGTGGTACGTGGTGGGCGGGCTGGCCGACGCGGCGGGGGAGACGCGGCCGGCGGCCTGGAGCAGCGCCGACGGCGCGGCGTGGTCGGCGCTGCCGGTGGCGGCGTCGAGCTTCTACGGCCGCCAGCACGTGCTGTACGCGGCCGCCTGCCGGGACGGCCGGGTGGCGGCGCTCGGGGCGAAGAACGGCGGCGTGCACGGCAATCCCCGCACGGGCACCTGGGCGCAGGCCCCGGACGGCGCGCTGCGGGAGGTGCCGGCCCCCTTCGAACTGTACGCGGGGCCGCGGGCGGTGAGCGTGGCCCGGTTGGCCGCCGGGCCGGCCGGTTGGCTGATCGCGGGGGCCCGGGTCGACGGCGCGGCGGTCTGGACGTCCCCCGACGGCGCGCGGTTCACCATCCGGGAGGGTGTGCCGGAGCTCGCCGGTGACGGGCGCGGCCGGACGGTGGCGTACGACGCGGTGGCCGTGCCGTCGGGCTGGTGGGTGGTGGGGGCGGTGCTGCCGCCGGGCGCGACCGCGCTGGCGCCCCTGGCGTGGGCCTCGGCGGACGGCCGTGCCTGGCGGCGGGTGGCGTTGCCGGCGGCGGACGGGCGCGGCCAGGCGCAGCGGGTGGCGTCGGTGGGCGACGGCGGGCTGGTGACGGTCGGTCCGGTGCGCGAGGGGTTCGCGGCCTGGCGGCTGGCCGGGGACGAGTGGCGGCGGGTCGGCGGGTTCGGCGTGCCGGGGCCGGGGGTGTCGTCGGTCGACGGTCTGGTGCCGGCCGGGCGTGCTCTGGTGGCGGTGACCGGGGACGGCGGCGGTCACGGACTGTGGCTCTCGGTCGATTCGGGGGATTCGTGGCGGACGATGGCGATGCCTGCCGTGGTGCCCGACGGCGGCAACACGGCGGTGGCCGCGGCGGCCCAGGGGGATCGACTGGTGTTGGTCGCCGATGACGGCCAAACGTCCCGTGCCTGGTGGACCGGGTTGCCGGTCATTGATCGGTAGGGAGTGGGCGCTGACCTGCCCGTTACCGACGAAACGAAGGCGAGGGGCATTCATGACCGACGGTTCTTACAGCGATCGTTTCCAATCCGCCACGGCGTGTAACGGTTCGGTCAACCCGCTCCGCTGGGGCTTTCGTCACAGCTGAAAGGTGGGATAGCGTCCGGCCCCAGACCGGCGACGACGGTCTGGTTCGTCCGCCCCCGCAAGGGCCAATAGGCAGCGGGTGGTTCGGACCATGGGACGGAGGAGGGTTCGGGCCTTGAGGCAGAAGCTCGCGCGCGTTATCGGTGGGGTGGCCATGCTGGCGCTCGTCGCCGGCGGCACCGCATGCTCCAGCGGTGGAGACGACACGGCGTCCGGTGGGGAAGCCTGTGGCAACAAGATCGCGTTCTTCGGCGCGTTGACCGGCAGCTCGGCGGCGCTCGGCATCAACGAGAACAACGGCGTCAAGCTGGCCGTCGACAAGTACAACAAGGAAAACGCCGACTGCAAGGTCGAGCTGGTCTCCCTGGACTCGCAGGGCAGCCCGGACCAGGCCCCGGGTCTGGCCCAGAAGGCCATCGACGACACGAAGATCCTCGGCATCGTCGGCCCGGCCTACTCGGGTGAGTCGGAGGCCGCCGGTCCGCTGTTCAACGAGGCCGGTCTGGTCACCATCACCCCCTCCGCGACCCGCCCGAGCCTTGCGGAGCAGGGCTGGAAGACCTTCTTCCGCGCGGTCGGCAACGACTTCAGCCAGGGCCCGGCGGCCGGCAACTACATCAAGAACGTGCTGAAGGCCGACAAGGTCTACGTCATCGACGACCAGTCCGCGTACGGCGCCGGCCTGGCCGACGAGGTCAAGAAGCTGCTCGGCCCGGCGGTCGTCGGCTCGGACAAGGTCCAGGGCGAGGGCAAGCAGACCGAGTTCTCCGCCGTGGTCACCAAGGTCAAGGCCGCGAACGTGAAGGCCATCTTCTACGGCGGCTACTACCAGGAGGCGGGCCTGATCCGCAAGCAGCTCAGCGCTGCCGGGGTCACCGCTCCGCTGATCGCCGGTGACGGCGTCAACGACGGCGCGTACATCACCTCCGCGGGTGCGGCGGCGGCCGAGGGCACCATCCTCACCTGCCCGTGCCAGCCGGCCACCGAGGCGCGGGGCACCTTCGCCCAGGAGTACAAGGCCCTCAACGGCACCGACCCGGGCACCTACAGCGACACGGCCTACGACGCGGCGAACATCCTGCTCGCCGGCATCAAGGCGGGCAAGACCACCCGTGCGGGCCTGCTGGAGTTCGTGAAGGGCTACAGCGGCGAGGGCGTCGCGGCGAGCTACAAGTTCGTCGAGGGCGGCGAGCTCGACCCGGCGCAGGTCAAGGTCTGGGCCTTCAAGGTCCAGGGCGGCAAGGTCGTCCCGGACCAGGAGATCCCGAAGTCCTGACGCCGGTCGCTGCTACAGCGATTGAGTTGTGATCGCGGGTGCGGCCGGGAGCTCGCTCCCGGCCGCACCCCCTTTTTCTCTCCAGACCCTGATGGAGCGTCCCTCCCTTGAACTTCGACGGACTGTTCTCCAACTTCGGAGAACTCACCACGACCGGCCTGACGCAGGGCGCGATCTACGCCCTGGTCGCGCTGGGCTACACGCTGGTCTACGGCGTGCTGAGACTCATCAACTTCGCCCACTCCGAGGTCTTCATCGCCGGCGCGTTCGCTGCGCTGGTCTCCTGGAGATGGTTCGGCCTGGACCAGAACTCGCAGGTCAGCGGCGTCGGCACGATCATTTTCTACCTGTTGGTCGCGGCGCTCGCGGCGGCGATCGCCTCGGCGGGCACCGCGACGGTCATCGAGCGGGTGGCCTACCGGCCGCTGCGTAAGCGCAACGCGCCGCCGCTGGCGTTCCTGATCACCGCGATCGGCGCGTCCATCGCCATCGCCGAGGCGTTCGGCATCTGGACCCGCCGGTTGCCGCAGGGCGCACCGGCCCTGGTCAGCTCCAAGCCGTTGTTCCACATCGCCGGGGTGCCGATCGACGCCATCCAGTTGCTGACCCTCGGGTCCGCGCTGGTGATGATGATCGCGCTGGACATGTTCATCAACCGCAGCCGGGTTGGCCGCGGCATCCGGGCGGTGGCGCAGGACGCCAACACCGCCGCGCTGATGGGCGTGAACAAGGACCGGATCATCCTGATGGTCTTCATCGCCGGCGGCGCGATGGCCGGCGTCGCGGGCCTGCTCTACGACGTGCGGATCCAGACCCTCACCTACAGCGTCGGCTTCATGCTCGGCCTCAAGGCGTTCACGGCCGCGGTGCTGGGCGGCATCGGCAACCTGCGCGGCGCGCTGCTCGGCGGCCTGCTGCTGGGCGTCGTGGAGAACTACGCCTCCGGCCTGTTCGGCAGCGAGTGGAAGGACTTCGCCGCGTTCGCGGTGCTGGTGGTGCTGCTGATGTTCCGGCCGACCGGTCTGCTGGGTGAGTCGCTGGGGAGGGCACGGGCATGACGACCGTCCTGGAGAAGGTGCGCTCCGGCCGAGAGGCGGCCGGGGAACGGTGGCGCGGCGCGCCGCGCTGGGTGCGCTGGGCGCTGCTCGCCGCGGTGATCGTGTTCTTCTACGCACTGCCGAACAAGGAGTTCTACCAGTACCTCGGGCCGATCCCGACCCCCGGTGCGAACTTCACGCAGGTGATGTTCACCGTCTCGATCTACGTGCTGCTGGCCGTCGGCCTGAACATCGTGGTCGGTTTCGCCGGCCTGCTCGACCTCGGCTACTTCGGTTTCTTCGCCGTCGGCGCGTACACCGTCGCGGTGCTGACCTCGCCGAGCAGCGACATCAAGACGCTGTGGCCGTGGCTGCTGGCGGTGCCGGTGGCAATCGCCCTGACCATGGTCTCCGGCGTGATGCTCGGCACGCCGACCCTGCGGCTGCGCGGCGACTACCTGGCGCTGGTGACGCTCGGCTTCGCCGAGATGATCCGAATCGGGGCGGTCAGCTCCGAGTTCCTGAAGGGCCAGCGGGGCTTCAACCAGATCCCGCACCCGCCGGGCCAGTACGCCGACGGCAAGCCGATCTTCGGCGTGCTCGACGCCCGGCCCTACTACTGGCTGGTGCTCACGCTGATCATCCTGGTGGTGATCGGGGTGCGGAACCTGACCCACAGCCGGGTCGGTCGGGCCTGGATCTCGATCCGGGAGGACGAGGACGCGGCGCAGCTGATGGGCGTGCCGACCTTCAAGTTCAAGCTGTGGGCGTTCGCGGCGGGCGCGGCGATCGCCGGTCTGGCCGGCGCGCTCTTCGCGGGCAAGCAGAACTTCGTCAACTCGCAGAACTTCGAGCTGCTGAACTCGATCATCATCCTGGCCGCGGTCATCTTCGGCGGCTCCGGCAACATCGTCGGCGCGATCGTCGGTGGTGGCCTGGTGGCGTACATGATCGAGCGGTTCCGCGGCATCGAGGTGCTCGGCTACGAGCTGTACGAGTTCCGGTTCCTCTTCTTCGGCCTGGTGCTGGTGATCATGATGATCTTCCGGCCCGAGGGCCTGATCCCGAACCGACGACGCGCGGCGGAGTTCAAGGACCGCCGCAAGGAGGTGACCGTCGGTGAGTGACACCGAGCAGACGCCGGCCGTCCCGGCGCAGGCCGGCGCGCCGGCCGTGGAGACGGTGCCCACCCGGGAGCCGCTGCTGGAGGTCGACAACGTCACGCTGCGCTTCGGCGGCGTGGTCGCGCTGAACGAGGTGGACTTCACCCTCTACAAGGGGGAGATCCTCGGTCTGATCGGGCCGAACGGCGCCGGCAAGACCACCTGCTTCAACGCGATGACCGGCATCTACCAGCCCACCGAGGGGCAGATCCGGTTCCGTGGCCAGAAGATCAGCGGCAAGAAGCGGCACCAGATCACCAAGATGGGCATGGCGCGGACGTTCCAGAACATCCGCCTCTTCCCCGAGATGACCGCTATGGAGAACGTCCTGGTCGGCGCGGATGCGCACCACAAGACCAGCGTCATCTCCGCGCTGTTCCGCCTGCCGCGGTACTGGAAGGAGGAGCGCGAGGGCCGGGAGAAGGCCGAGCGCCTGCTGGAGTTCGTCGGCATCCGCAAGCGGATGCACGAGTTCGCCCGCAACCTCTCCTACGGCGAGCAGCGGCGGCTGGAGATCGCCCGTGCGCTGGCCACCGACCCGGTGCTGCTCTGCCTCGACGAGCCGGCCGCCGGCTTCAACCCGGCGGAGAAGGAGGAACTGCTCCAGCTCATCCGGCAGATCCGGGACACCGGCGTGACCGTGCTGCTCATCGAGCACGACATGCGCCTGGTCATGGGGGTCACCGACCGGATCGTGGTGCTGGAGTTCGGAAAGAAGATCGCCGAGGGGCTGCCCGCCGAGGTGCGGGAGAACCCGAAGGTGATCGCGGCGTACCTGGGGGTGCCGGACGATGCTGCTTGAGATCGACGACGTGAGCCTGCTGTACGGGCGGATCCAGGCGCTGCACGGCATCAGCCTGACGGTGGACGAGGGCGAGATCGTCGCCCTGATCGGCGCCAACGGCGCTGGCAAGTCGACCACGATGCGGGCCATCTCCGGGATCCGCCCGGTCGCCAGCGGGAACATCCGGTTCAACGGTGAGGACATCACCAAGCTCCGGGCCGACCTGCGGGTCAGGCGGGGGCTGTGCCAGGCGCCGGAGGGCCGGGGCATCTTCCCGGGCATGACGGTGCTGGAGAACCTGGACATGGGCGCCTACACCCGGCGGGACCGGGCGGGCATCGCCCAGGACCTCGACCGGGTGCTGAACCTGTTCCCGCGCCTGGCGGAGCGGCGCAAGCAGGCCGGGGGTACCCTTTCCGGCGGCGAGCAGCAGATGCTGGCCGTCGGCCGGGCGCTGATGAGCCGACCGAAGCTGCTGCTGCTCGACGAGCCCTCGATGGGTCTGGCGCCGATGCTGATCCAGCAGATCTTCGACATCATCACCGAGATCAACGAACAGGGCACCACCATCCTGCTGGTCGAGCAGAACGCCCAGCAGGCCCTGGCCCGGGCGCACCGGGCGTACGTGCTGGAGACCGGCCGGATTGTCAAGAGCGGGACCGGCGCGGACCTGCTGCACGACCCGGCGGTCAAAGAGGCCTACCTCGGCGTGGCCTGACCGGCCGCCACCCCTCACCGCAAGGAGAACGACATGTTCCACATCTCTGGTGGCCGCCGGGCCGTGCTCGGCGCCACGAGTGCCGCGCTGCTCGCCCTCTCGCTCGCCGGTTGCGGCGAGAAGGAGAGCACCGAGCAGCCCGGCGCCGGACCCAGCGTCACCGCCGCCGCCGACTCCGCGCTGGCCGCGAAGGTGCCCGACGCCATCAAGGCCGACGGCGTGATCAAGGTCGGCACCGACTCGACGTACGCCCCGGCGGAGTTCCTCGACGCCGACGGCAAGACGGTCGTCGGCTTCGACGTCGAGCTCTTCAACGCCGTCGCGCAGAAGCTCGGCCTGAAGGCCGAGTACGAGTCGGCGCCGTTCGACTCGATCCTGCCCGGCGTCGACTCCGGCAAGTACGAGATCGGCGTCTCCTCGTTCACCATCAACGCCGACCGGATGAAGACCGTCAACATGGTCAGCTACTACTCCGCCGGCACCCAGTGGGCGACCAAGGCCGGCAACCCGGCCAAGATCGACCCGAACGACGCCTGCGGCAAGAAGATCGCCGTGCAGGTCGGCACCGTGCAGCTCGACGACATCACCGCCCGGTCGAAGAAGTGCACCGACGCCGGCAAGCCGGCGATCACCATCGACCAGTACCAGGCGCAGAGCGACGCCACCGCCGCCGTGGTCAGCGGCAAGGACGACGCCATGCTGGCCGACTCGCCGGTCGGCGCGTACGCGGTGAAGCAGAGCAACGGCCAGCTGGAGCTGCTCGGCGACATCTACGAGTCCGCCCCGTACGGCTACGCGGTGAAGAAGGACCAGGCCGCGTTCGCCGAGGTGCTGAAGGAGGCCGTGCAGGCGGTCATCGCCGACGGCAGCTACGAGACCGCGCTGAAGAAGTGGGGCGTCGAGGGCGGCGCCATCACGACCCCGGCGCTGAACCCGACCAGCTGACCCATGTCGGTCGAAACAGACACACCCGAGCGGGCACGGCCGGAACCCATCCAGGCCGTGCCCGTGCGGCATCCCGGGCGGTGGGTCGCCGTCGCCGTGATCGGGGTGCTGGTGGCCATGTTCGTCCACCTGCTGGTGACGAACAAGGCGTTCAACTGGTCGTTCATGGTCGACGAGATGTTCCGGCCGCCGATCATCGAGGGGCTGCGCGGCACGATCGCGCTGACCATCCTCTCGATGCTGATCGGCGTCGGGCTGGGTGTCGTCATCGCCATCATGCGGCTGTCGGAGAACCCGATCCTGCGCGGCGTCGCCTGGGCGTACACCTGGTTCTTCCGGGCGGTGCCCCGGCTGGTGCTGGCGATCCTCTTCGGCAACCTCGGCATCCTGTGGGCCCGGATCGAGTTCGGGCTGCCCTTCGACCGGCAGATCGGCGCCCTGTTCGGGGTCGACGACTTCGAGGCGCGGCTGTTCGGCTTCTCCGCCGTGGAGATCCTGACCGGCTTCGTCGCCGGCATGCTGGCGCTCGGCCTCTCCGAGGCCGCCTACATGGCGGAGATTGTCCGGGCCGGCATCCAGTCGGTCGACGAGGGGCAGACGGAGGCCGCGCAGGCGCTCGGCCTGACCCGGGGGCAGATTCTGCGCCGGATCGTGCTGCCGCAGGCCATGCGGGTGATCATCCCGCCGACCGGCAACGAGACGATCGCGATGCTGAAGGACACCTCGCTGGTGGCCTTCGTGCCGGTTTCCGCCGAGCTGTTCTTCCAGCTCAAGGCCGTCGGTAACCGGACCTTCCAGGTCTTCCCGATGTACGTGGCGGCGTGCCTGTGGTACCTGCTGCTGACCAGTGTGCTGCTGGTCGGGCAGTACTACCTGGAGCGGCACTTCTCCAGGGGCGTCGGGCGCAGCGGGCGGGCGAAGACCAAGCTGCGCGGGATCACCGCGGAGGCGGGCGGCGCGACCGGGAAGGTGGACGGCGGATGACCAAGGTGACGGTGCCGGCCCAGGCCGGCGCGCCGACGGCGGAGTCCGGGCCGATGGTCCGGGCCGAGCAGGTGCACAAGTCGTTCGGGTCGGTCGAGGTGCTCAAGGGAATCGACCTGGAGGTCCGCAGCGGCGAGGTCTGCTGCCTGCTGGGCCCCTCCGGCTCCGGCAAGTCGACGTTCCTGCGCTGCATCAACCACCTGGAGAAGATCAACGCCGGTCGGATCTGGGTGGACGGCGAGCTGATCGGCTACCGCGAGCGCGGTGGGAAGCTGCACGAGATGCGGGAGAAGGAGGTGGCCGCCCAGCGCCGTGCGATCGGCATGGTGTTCCAGCGGTTCAACCTCTTCCCGCACATGACCGCCCTGCAGAACGTCGCCGAGGCGCCGGTGCTGCTGGGTCGGGAGAAGAAGGCCGCCGCCCGCGAACGGGCCGCCGCCCTGTTGGAGCGGGTGGGGCTGGGCGACAAGCTCGGCAACTATCCCGGTCAGCTCTCCGGCGGCCAGCAGCAGCGGGTGGCGATCGCCCGGGCGCTGGCGATGCGGCCGAAGCTGATGCTCTTCGACGAGCCCACCAGCGCGCTCGACCCGGAGTTGGTCGGCGAGGTGCTCGACGTGATGAAGGACCTGGCCCGCGACGGCATGACGATGATCGTGGTGACCCACGAGATCGGCTTCGCCCGCGAGGTCGGCGACTCGCTGGTCTTCATGGACGGCGGCGTCGTGGTCGAGTCGGGCAACCCGCGCGAGGTGATCGCCAACCCCCGGCACGACCGGACGAAGGCGTTCCTGGCCAAGGTGCTGTGACGGGGACGCCGGCGCGGCCGTACGGGCCGCGCCGGCGTCCGCGCCGGGCCGATGGCGGCCGTGCCGGTGTCCCGAACTGTCGGGGCGGGCGGCTAGAGTCGCTGCCGTGACAGCTACGACGCCGCGCCTGCTCCTCGTCGACGGACATTCCATGGCATACCGGGCCTTCTTCGCCCTGCCCGTGGAAAACTTCTCCACCACGACGGGGCAGCCGACCAACGCCGTCTACGGCTTCACGTCCATGCTGATCAACGTGCTGCGCGACGAGCAGCCCACGCACATCGTCGTCGCCTTCGACGTCTCCCGCCGCTCGTTCCGCACCGAGAAGTACGCGGAGTACAAGGCCGGCCGCAGCGAGACCCCGACCGACTTCAAGGGCCAGGTCAGCCTGGTCAAGGAGGTCCTGGCGGCGCTGCGCGTCCCGGTGGTGGAGAAGGAGGGCTACGAGGCCGACGACATCATCGCCACCCTCGCCTGCCAGGCCCGCGACCAGGGCATGTCGGTGCTGATCAGCACCGGCGACCGGGACGCCTTCCAGCTCGTCGGTGAGAACATCACCGTGCTCTATCCGCGCAAGGGCGTCTCCGACCTGGCCCGGATGGATCCGGCGGCGATCGAGGCGAAGTACGGCGTCGCCCCGCAGCGCTACCGCGACCTGGCCGCCCTGGTCGGCGAGACCAGCGACAACCTGCCCGGCGTCCCGGGCGTCGGCCCGAAGACGGCCGCGAAGTGGATCAACCTGTACGGCGGGGTCGACGGCGTCGTCGCGCGGGCCGACGAGATCAAGGGCAAGGCCGGCGACAGCCTGCGCGAGCGGCTCGCCGACGTGATCCGCAACTACGAGATCAACTGCCTCGTCTCCGACCTGGAGCTGCCGCTGCGCCCCGAGGACGCCCGCTGGCAGGGGTGGGACCGCGAGGCCGTCCACCAGGTCTTCGACACCCTCGAGTTCCGCATCCTGCGCGACCGGCTCTACCAGTACCTGGAGGCCGTCGAGCCGGAGGCCGAGGCCGGCTTCGACCTGACCGGCGAGGTGCTCACCGCGCCCGGGGCGGTGGCCGGGTGGCTGGAGACGCACGCGCCGGCCGGCACCCCGGTGGGCGTGGCGGCGAAGCTCGACACCGGGCCCAACCGCCGGCACACCGCCTCCGTGACCGGCCTGGCCCTGGCGACCGCCGGCGGCGCGGCGGCCTGGCTCGACCCCGCCACCCTGGAGCCGGCCGACGAGGCGGCCCTGGCGGCCTGGCTGGCCGACGAGGCGCGGCCCAAGGTGCTGCACGACAGCAAGCCGGCCGTGCTCGCGTTCGCCGCGCACGGCTGGCGCCTGGACGGCATCCTCCGCGACACCCAGATCGCCGCCTACCTGGCCCGCCCCGACCAGCGCTCCTACGACCTGACCGACCTGGCCCTGCGCTACCTGCACCGCGAGCTGCGGGTCGACGCGCCGGAGACCGGTCAGCTCACCCTCGACGGCCTCGGCAACGACGGCGAGGCGGAGCAGAACCTCATGCTCCAGGCCCGGGCCACCCTCGACCTCGCCGACGCCATCGACGCCGAGCTCTCCCGCGACGGCGAGCAGTCCGCCCGGCTGATGGCCGGGGTGGAGCTGCCGCTGATGCGGGTGCTCGCCGGCATGGAGCGCACCGGCATCGCCGCCGACACGCACTACCTCTCCGAGCTGGAGGCGCACTTCGCCGCCGAGGTGAAGGCCGCCGCCCAGGGGGCGTACGCGGCGGTGGGGCGCGAGTTCAACCTCGGCTCGCCGAAGCAGTTGCAGGAGATCCTCTTCGGCGAGCTGGGCCTGCCCAAGACCAAGAAGATCAAGACCGGCTACACCACCGACGCCGACGCCCTGCAGTGGCTCCACGCGCAGAACCCGCACCCGGTGCTGGCCCACCTGCTGCGCCACCGGGACGTGGCCAAGCTCAAGACCACCGTCGACGGGCTGCTCAAGTCGGTCTCCGACGACGGGCGCATCCACACGACGTTCAACCAGACGGTGGCGGCCACCGGCCGGCTTTCCTCTACCGAGCCCAACCTGCAGAACATCCCGATCCGCACCGAGGAGGGGCGGCGGATCCGCCGCGCCTTCGTCGTCGGGGAGGGCTACGAGTGCCTGCTCACCGCCGACTACAGCCAGATCGAGATGCGCATCATGGCGCACCTGTCGTCGGACGACGCGCTCATCGAGGCGTTCAACTCCGGCGCCGACTTCCACGCCGCCACCGCCTCGTCCGTCTTCGGGGTGCCCCTCGACGAGGTCACCGCGGACCAGCGGCGCAAGATCAAGGCGATGAACTACGGCCTGGCGTACGGGCTGAGCGCGTTCGGCCTCTCCCAGCAGCTCGGCATCACCGCCGAGGAGGCGCGCGGGCTGATGGAGGACTACTTCGCCGGCTTCGGCGGGGTGCGCGACTACCTCCAGGAGATCGTCTCCCGGGCCCGGCACGACGGCTACACCTCGACGATCCTGGGGCGCCGGCGCTACCTGCCCGACCTGGTGAGCGACAACCGGCAGCGCCGGGAGATGGCCGAGCGGATGGCGCTCAACGCGCCGATCCAGGGCTCGGCCGCCGACATCATCAAGGTGGCCATGCTGCACGTCGACACCGCGCTGCGCGAGGCTGGCCTGCGCTCGCGGATGCTGCTCCAGGTGCACGACGAGCTGGTGTTCGAGGTCGCGCCCGGCGAGCGGGAGGCCCTCGAGGCGCTGGTGCGGCGGGAGATGGGCGGGGCGTACCCGCTGTCGGTGCCGCTGGAGGTGTCGGTCGGCGAGGGGCGGGACTGGAACAGCGCCGACCACTGAGTGTCTTCGTGGTGGGTTGCGGGGCGGCCCGACCCGCTCCGGGCGGTCAGGCGTGATCCCTGCGCTGGTCGGGCTGCCCCGCAACCCGTCGCGGTCGGCGTCGTGTCGGCCCGTTCCGGTGTACCACCCCTGCCGGACGTCGTGGCCGGGTCCGGTTCACCGTCCCGGTCCCCGGCGGGACTTCGGCGGGGCGCCGTGCCGCTCCAGGGCCTTCCGGGACGGTCCGCCGGGCGGCGGGAGCGGGGCCTTGACGGGATCGTGACCCCAGTTCATCAGGGAGTACCGCCACCGGGTCTGGCGCACGTCGCCGCTCGGTCGCTGCGCCATGTGCCGCCGGACGTACCCGACGACCTTGCGCATGTGCCGGTAGTCGTCCTCGGAGAGCTGGTCGCGCTTGCGGCGCAGCAGGCTGATGATCCTGCGGCCGGACTCGTGCCCCACCGACTCGCCGCCCTTGGTGCCCTTCCGCCAGCCGACATGCTTCGACTCGTCGGTCTCCAGCCACGTCGACAGCTCGCCGGGCTTCATGTTCACCGCCTCGGTGAACTCCCGATAGACGTCCCGACCCTCGTCACCCCCGCTCATGGCGCAGCACCTCCGGTCGGTGGGCGACGTCCCGGCCCGAGTCGTCGTTGCGGATCCGGTACTGCGGGTGCTCCGGGGACGCGTTCACGGCGTGCCCGCGCACGTGCGTCCGGTCGATCAGCTTCTCCTTGACCACGCCGTACGCCCGGCCGCTGTGACTGGCCCAGGAGACGTGGTCACCCTTGCGGAACTCGTTCTGCTCGGCCATGCCGGGTGGGTACCCGGCGTCGATGCCAGGAAACGGGGGGACCCCTAGGGGGTGATCTCGGCGATCGGCAGCTTGATCTCGAACGGCTCGCTGAGTTCGACCAGCTCGGCGCTGTCGGTGATCAGTTCGTACTGCCGCTCTCCGCCCGGCCCGAGCCGCTCGCCCCGGCGGTAGGCGTACAGGTGCACGGGGTCCTGTTCGATGCGCCAGTAGAACGGGATGCCCGCGGCGGCGTACTCACCCGGCTTGGCGAACCTGTCGGTGCGCCGCGTACCCGGGGACACCACCTCCACGGCGAGGATGACGTCGTCAGGCACGAGCAGTGACCGGTCGGGGGTCACCTCGGCCCGGCGCAGCAGCACGTCCGGCTGTCGACTGGTGTTCGCGTTGAGGGCCACGCCGACGGCCTGAGCGGCGCGGAGGTGGGCGGGGGCGTGGGTCCGCAGCCACAGCCAGAGCAGGCTGGAGATGTCCTGGTGGCCCAGGGTGGGGGAGGGTGTCACCTGGATGACTCCGTCGACGAGTTCGACGCGCGGGGCGTCGTCCGGCAGGTTGAGCAGATCCTCCAGCGTGTAGTCCGCACGCTGCTGCCGGATCGGGTCAGGACACCAGGGGCCAGGTGGTGTCGCGATCGGCTCGGCGCTCACCGGCTCAGCGTAACCCTGCGGGCGGCCCTGGCCGCCGCACCGGCTGTCCGGCTTCTCGGGCGGGCTTCTCGGCGACGAAGATGGCAGTGCCGGGAAAGAGGCGGCCGCGCAGCGGGCTCCACTGCCCCCAGATCCCCTCGTGCCCCTCGGGCCACTCCGGCTCGACCAGGTTGACCAGGTCGAACCCGGCGCCCACGATCTCCCGGATCCGGTCGCCGAGCGTGCGGTGCTGCTCGACGTAGGTGGCCGCGCCGGTCTCGTCCTGCTCCACGTAGGGGGAGCGGTCGAAGTACGAGTGCGTGGCGGTCAGCCCGCCCTCGCCCGGGTCGTCGAGGAAGATCCACCGCATCGGGTGGGTCACCGAGAACACCCAGCGACCGCCGGGGCGCAGCACCCGGAACACCTCGCGCATCACCGCCGCCGAGTCGGCCACGAACGGGATCGCCCCGAACGCCGTGCACGCGGTGTCGAACGCCGCGTCGGCGAAGGGCAGCGCCAACGCGTCGGCCTGCACCAGCGGCACGCGTACGCCGGTGCGCGCGGCGGCGAGGGCGGCGTGTCGCAACATGCCGGCGGACAGGTCCATGGCGACCGGCCGGGCGCCCCGGGTGGCGAGCCACCGCGCGGCGGCCGCGGCGCCGCAGCCGACCTCCAGCACACGCCGCCCGGTCAGTTCGCCCAGCAGCCGTACGTCCGCCTCGCGTACCCCCTCGGGGCACCAGACGAAGTCGAGGTCGCCGAGGAAGCCGCCGTGCTCGGCCTGATAGTCGTCGGCGTCGGTGTCCCACCAGTGGCGGCTGGCGCGCCGGGCCTCGGCGTCGCCCACCCGGCGCCGGGTCACCCGGCTGCTGTCGTCGTCCACCCGCTCACGCTAGTGCCTCTCCCGCAGGGCGCGGCGGCGGGCGGCGAGCCCCCGGGCGTGGCGGAACAGGGGTGGCGCTACGGTTCCCGGTGGTGCCATTGTGACGGACGCGACAGGTGGGACAGCTTCCTACCGAAATCTCCGCTTTCGCAGGTGGCGAGGCGGCGAGAGGGCGGGAGGCCTTGCACGCTGTGGTAATGCAGCGGGTAGGCTAGACGATGCGCTCGCGAATCGTGTGCCTCGGCAGGGAGCAGGTGCGCGGTCTCCGGGACCACTGGCGGAGTTACCTCCATGATCTCACTCGATCTTCGGTGTGCCCGGCGACGGATCCGCTGGCGCGAACAGGTCACCGCGACACCAGCCTGCTGTGACACACCATCCGACCGGAGCAACCGCCCACATGACGAGCAGCATCGAGGCCCCCTCGAGCGCCACCCGGGTCACCCACGACGATCTCGGTTCCGAGGAGGCTTTCCTCGCCGCGATCGACGAGACCATCAAGTACTTCAACGACGGCGACATTGTCGAAGGCACCGTCGTCAAGGTCGATCGGGACGAGGTCCTGCTCGACATCGGCTACAAGACCGAGGGCGTCATCCCCTCTCGGGAGTTGTCGATCAAGCACGACGTGGACCCGGCCGAGGTCGTTTCGGTTGGTGATCACATCGAGGCCCTGGTCCTCCAGAAGGAGGACAAGGAGGGGCGTCTGATCCTCTCCAAGAAGCGGGCGCAGTACGAGCGGGCCTGGGGCACCATCGAGAAGATCAAGGACGAGGACGGCGTCGTCCGCGGCTCGGTCATCGAGGTGGTCAAGGGCGGCCTCATCCTCGACATCGGGCTGCGCGGCTTCCTGCCCGCCTCCCTGGTCGAGATGCGTCGGGTGCGGGACCTGCAGCCGTACGTCGGCCGTGAGCTCGAGGCCAAGATCATCGAGCTGGACAAGAACCGCAACAACGTGGTCCTGTCCCGCCGGGCCTGGCTGGAGCAGACGCAGTCCGAGGTGCGCACCGAGTTCCTCAACAAGCTGCAGAAGGGCCAGGTCCGCAAGGGCGTCGTGTCCTCGATCGTCAACTTCGGCGCGTTCGTCGACCTGGGCGGCGTGGACGGCCTGGTGCACGTCTCCGAGCTGTCCTGGAAGCACATCGACCACCCGTCCGAGGTCGTCGAGGTGGGCCAGGAGGTCGAGGTCGAGGTCCTGGACGTCGACCTGGACCGCGAGCGGGTCTCGCTGTCGCTGAAGGCGACCCAGGAGGACCCGTGGCGGCAGTTCGCCCGCACCCACGCGATCCAGCAGATCGTGCCGGGTAAGGTCACCAAGCTGGTGCCGTTCGGCGCCTTCGTCCGGGTGGACGACGGCATCGAGGGCCTGGTCCACATCTCCGAGCTGGCCGAGCGCCACGTGGAGATCCCGGAGCAGGTCGTCCAGGTCGGCTCCGAGGTCATGGTCAAGGTCATCGACATCGACCTGGAGCGCCGCCGGATCTCGCTGTCGCTCAAGCAGGCCAACGAGGGCTTCGTCGAGGGCGAGGAGCACTTCGACCCGACCCTCTACGGCATGGCCGCGACCTACGACGCCGAGGGCAACTACATCTACCCGGAGGGCTTCGACCCGGAGACGGGCGAGTGGCTCGAGGGGTACGACAAGCAGCGCGAGACCTGGGAGAACCAGTACGCCGAGGCCCGTCAGCGCTGGGAGGCCCACACCAAGCAGGTGCAGACCTCCCGCGCCGCCGACGCCGAGGCCGCTGCCAACCCGGCTCCGGCCGTCACCGGTGGCACCACCACCTCGACCAGCGCGGCCCCGAGCCGGCAGGCCGAGGAGCCGGCCGGCACCCTGGCCACCGACGAGGCGCTCGCCGCTCTGCGGGAGAAGCTCGCCGGCGGCAAGTGACCCGCTGAACGACGGACGAGGGCCCCGTCCCCGCGATCGCGAGATCGCCGGGGGCGGGGCCCTCGCCGTTGCCCGCCCCTGCCGGCCCCCGCTCCGGCGAGGGGCGGCCGCTCGGCGCCGCTCCGGCGGGCCCCGGCACCGGCCGGTTCGTTCCGGTGGGGCGGGGCGCCGGGCCCGTCCGTGCCGGTGGGGCCCGGAGGCCGGGCCCATCCACCCGGCGGCCAGCCAGACCGTGGCCCGGATGGCCCGCGCCGGCCTCCGTCCGGCGGGGCGGGCGTGCCGGGCGCGGGCACCGGCCCGGTTTGGCGGTGCGGGGAAGATCGGGTTGACTGGTCCGGTGCTGATGGTGGGGTTGACCGGGGGGATCGGATCCGGCAAGAGCGCGGTGGCGTCCCGGCTGGCCGAGCGGGGCGCGGTGGTCATCGACGCCGACCAGGTGGCCCGGGAGGTGGTGGCGCCGGGCACCGAGGGACTGGCCGAGATCGTCGCGGCCTTCTCCGACCGGGTCCTCGACGCCGGCGGGGCCCTCGACCGGGCGGCGCTGGGCGCGGTGGTCTTCGCCGACGAGGCGGCCCGGCGTCGGCTGGAGGGGATCATCCATCCCCGCGTACGGGCCCGCACGGCCGAACTGGCCGCCGCGGCGGTGCCCGACGCGATCGTGGTCAACGACGTGCCGCTGCTGGTGGAGGTGGGGCTTGCGCCCACGTACCACCTGGTGGTCGTGGTGCAGACGGCGGTGGCCACCCGGTTGGCGCGGCTGGCCCGCGACCGCGGGATGGACCAGGCGGAGGCCGAGCGGCGGATCGCCGCGCAGGCCGACGACGCCCGACGCCGTGCCGCGGCGGACGTGGTGCTGACCAACGACGGCAGCCTCGCCGACCTGCACGCGGCGGTCGACGCGCTGTGGCAGGAGCGGCTGCTGCCCTACGAGGCGAACCTGCGCGAGCGGCGACCGGTGCGACCGCACCGCGTCGTGCTGACCGAGGCCGACCCGACCTGGCCGCAGCAGTACGCGCGGCTCGCCGCCCGGATCCGGCACGCGATCGCCCCCGCCGACCTGCGGATCGATCACATCGGCTCGACCGCGGTGCCCGGCCTCGCCGCCAAGGACGTGATCGACATCCAGCTCACCGTGCCGACCCTCGCCGACGCGGACGGCCCGCTGGCCGAGCGGCTCGCCGCCGCGGGCTTCCCGCGCCTGCCCGGCGACTGGTGGGACAACCCCCGGCTGCCCGGCAGCGGCCGGTGGGAGAAGCGGCTGCACGGCAGCGCCGACCCGGGCCGCCCCGTGTACCTGCACGTCCGCGCCGTGGACTCGCCCGGCTGGCGGTACGCGCTGCTGATGCGCGACCACCTGCGTGCCGACCCGGACCAGCGGGCGGCCTACCTGCTGCTGAAGCGGGAACTGGCCGCCTCGGCCCCGGACAGCGCCACCTACACCACGGCGAAGGACCCGTGGTTCGACGAGGAGCACCTGCGCGCCGAGGACTGGGCGGCGCAGACCGGCTGGCGCCCCTGACCCGTCACCGGCCGCCGTCGCCGGCGCGCCGGGGCCCTGACGTCGCCCCGGCGGCGACCCTGACCCCGATCGGTCATCGCCCGCCGGCCGGCGCTTCCGGGCGCTGCGGCGCCGGCCGGGCGGCGGGCAACCGGGGCACCGCGCCGGGGGCCAGGTCGAGCTGGGCCCAGGCACCCGACCGGGTACGCAGCTCCAGCCGGCGCAGCACGCCGGACCGGTCGATCCAGTAGCGCAGCAGCGCCCCGGACGTGCGCAGCTCGACCACGTCCACGGTCCTCCCGGACAGGCTGTCTCCGCGTACCCGGAGAGTGGCGCCCCGCGGCGCGGGCGACCGGGCGGCCCGCAGCGCCGCGCCGAGCAGCAGGCCCAGGTCGCCGGCCCGCGTCGGGTCGGCCCGCCAGCCCTGGGCGGGCGGCGGCAGCGGGGGCCGGCCGGGTGCCTCCACCGTGCCGGGAACCGTCGTGGCGGGGACCTCCGCCCGGGTCACGTCCGTCCCGTCGACGCGCAGCAGCGCCCGGTGCTCCGGTGCGCCGAGGTCGGCGACGGCCACGTACGCGGCCCGGTCGGTCCAGCTCACCCAGCCGGCGCCGCGCAGGTTGGTGCCGGCGGCGAGGGGCCCGGTGAGGGTGACGGAGGCGCCGCCGGCGGCGCGGAGCCGGGCGGGCAGCCGGTCCAGCCGGTCCCGCTCCCCGGCGGTCAGGGCCCGGGGCTGCCCGGGCCGGCCGCCGAGGGCGTCGACCGGCCGCAGCGTCGGCCGGTTGGTGCGGGTGAACTGCACGGTGACCGGCCCGACGCCGGGCAGTCCGGTCTCCAGCCGGTGCAGGCGGGCGTCGCGGTCCAGCCAGTAGCGCGGGTGGTCGCCCGTCGCCGCGGACGCGGGTGGCGGTGGCGTGCCCGGGGCCGACGGCGCCTGGAGGATGTCGACCCGCTCCGCCCCGACGGTGGCGCGGCCCACCCAGCGGGCGGCCGCCGAGGGCGGCTCGGGGCGGTCCGCGCCGAGCCGGAAGAGCAGGTCGAGCACGGCGGCGAGCCCTCGCCCGCCGGACGGGTCGTGCAGCCGCCAGCGGTCCGCCGGCGGCACCAGCGGAGGCGGTGCGGCGGTGGGCACCGCCGACGGGTCGGGCCGCAGCACGGCCACGGTCGGCGTGGCCTGCAGCAGGCCGCGTTCGGCGCCCGCGCCGGGCCCGCCGACGTCCAGGTAGACCAGCGGCCGGGACCAGTCGACCCAGCCGACCAGTTCGATGCGGTCGGACCCGGTGCCCGTCGTCACACGCACCCCGGCCCGCAGGTCACGGTGGTTGGTGACCCGCATCGCGGCCAGCCGCTCGCGCTCGTCACCAGTCAGCGCCCGGGACGGCTCCGACCGGTCGGGCGACCAGCTCAGCAGCCCCGCGACCAGCGCCGCCGCGGAGAGCACGGCCACGACCGCGAGCACCAGCAGGGTGGTGCGCCGGCGGCCGGTCAGCACCCGCGGGACGGCCCCGGTGTGGGCGTCGTCGTGCGGCGGCCGGTCCTGCGGCGGGGAGGTAGGGTCGGCACGGGTGGCCCGGGCGGCGGAGGTGTCCACGGATGGTTGAACGGGATTCACCGTCGCGGGGTGACGAGCAGGGGCGCTCGCGGCGGCCGGTCAGCGCCTCGGGCGCGACCACGTCGGGTGCGCACGCCGGGCGTGCCGGGTGCTGCGACCCCTGTGCCGGGGGCGGGCCGGCCGCTGAGGGCCTGGCCGCCTGCCCGGTCGGCCGCCGCGAGCGGCCTACACCGAGAGCGTAGTCTCGTGAGATCGGCCACACAATGGGAATATCGAAGCCGATCAGGGACCGTCCGTAGTCGGCGCGGGGTGTCGGACCCCCGGCGTACCGTTGGGGTCATGGCGCTCGACATTCCCCGGCTCGACGGCCGCTTCCAGGTCGTCAGCGACTTCCAGCCGGCCGGCGACCAGCCGGCGGCCATCGACGACCTGGAGCGTCGGGTCCGACGCGGCGACCGCAACACGGTGCTGCTCGGCGCGACCGGCACCGGCAAGAGCGCCACCACGGCGTGGCTCGTCGAGCGGTTGCAGCGGCCGACGCTGGTGCTCGCGCCCAACAAGACGCTCTGCGCCCAGCTGGCCAAGGAGTTCAGCGAGCTGCTGCCGCACAACGCGGTGGAGTATTTCGTCTCCTACTACGACTACTACCAGCCCGAGGCCTACATCCCGCAGACCGACACCTACATCGAGAAGGACTCCTCGATCAACGAGGAGGTCGAGCGGCTGCGGCACTCGGCGACGATGTCGCTGCTGACCCGGCGCGACGTGGTGGTGGTGGCCACCGTCTCGGCGATCTACGGCCTGGGCACCCCGGAGGAATACCTCGACCGGGCCGTGCGCGTCGCCGTCGGGCAGGAGCTCGACCGCGACCAGCTGCTGCGCCGCCTGGTCGACATCCAGTATTCGCGCAACGACATGGCCTTCAACCGGGGCACCTTCCGGGTCCGGGGCGACACGCTGGAGATCATCCCGGCCTACGAGGAGCTGGCCGTCCGGATCGAGCTCTTCGGTGACGAGGTGGAGAAGCTCTACTATCTCAACCCGCTCACCGGCGACGTGGTCCGCGAGGTCGACCACCTGCTGATCTTCCCGGCCACCCACTACGCGGCCGGCCCGGAGCGGATGGAGCGGGCGATCCGCGACATCGAGGCCGAGCTGGGCGAGCGGTTGGCCGAGCTGGAGCGGCAGGGCAAGCTGTTGGAGGCCCAGCGGCTGCGGATGCGCACGACCTACGACATCGAGATGATGCGGCAGGTCGGTTTCTGCTCCGGCATCGAGAACTACTCGATGCACATCGACGGCCGGCTGCCGGGCAGCCCGCCGCACTGCCTGCTCGACTACTTCCCCGACGACTTCCTGACGGTCGTCGACGAGTCGCACGTGACCATCCCGCAGATCGGCGGCATGTACGAGGGCGACGCGTCACGCAAGCGGATGCTGATCGACCACGGCTTCCGGCTGCCCAGCGCGGCCGACAACCGGCCGCTGCGGTTCGACGAGTTCCTGGAGCGGGTGGGCCAGATGGTCTTCCTGTCCGCCACGCCCGGCCCCTGGGAGCTGGAGCAGGCCCAGGGCGAGTTCGTCGAGCAGGTGATCCGGCCGACCGGCCTGATCGACCCCGAGGTCGTCGTGAAGCCCACCAAGGGCCAGATCGACGACCTGATGCACGAGATCAAGCTGCGCACCGAGCGCGACGAGCGGGTGCTGGTCACCACGCTGACGAAGAAGATGGCCGAGGACCTGTCCGACTACCTTTTGGAGAACGGCATCCGGGTGCGTTACCTGCACTCCGAGGTCGACACGTTGCGCCGGGTGGAGCTGCTGCGCGAGCTGCGTAAGGGCGACTACGACGTGCTGGTCGGCATCAACCTGCTCCGGGAGGGCCTCGACCTGCCCGAGGTGTCGCTGGTCGCCATCCTCGACGCCGACAAGGAGGGCTTCCTGCGCAGTGGCCGGTCGCTGATCCAGACCATTGGCCGGGCGGCCCGGAACGTCTCGGGCCAGGTGCACATGTACGCGGACAAGATCACTCCGTCGATGGCGGACGCGATCGACGAGACCAACCGGCGGCGGGCCAAGCAGATCGCGCACAACGAGGCGCACGGCATCAGCCCGGAGCCGCTGCGCAAGAAGATCCACGACATCCTCGACGACATCTACCGCGAGGCGGAGGACACGGAGAACAGCCGGGTCGGCGGGGCGGTGCGGCAGCTGTCCCGGGGCAAGGCGCCGGTGAAGGAGACCCGCAGTCGCGGCCGGGCCGGCGGTGCCGGGCCCGCGCGGGAGGGGATGGCCCGGGCCGAGCTGGCCCAGCTCATCCAGGAACTCAACGACCAGATGCTGGCCGCGGCCCGGGAGCTGCAGTTCGAGCTGGCCGCCCGGATCCGCGACGAGGTCGCCGACCTGAAGAAGGAGCTGCGCGGCATGGACGCCGCCGGCGTGAAGTAACCGCCCGGCTGGCGGCTCCGCGCGGTTCCGCCACGAGGCCGGCCCGTCGCCGAAGACCACCGGGCGTCGGCGGCCTCGGGCGCCGGGCCCGGTCGCGCCTGGTACCGCAGCGCCCGTGACCTGGCCGGCGACGTCTGCGCGTTCGGCACGGACCGGCCCTGACGGGCGGCCGGCGGGGCCCGGTCGGCAACGGGGCTACTAGTCTCGATTGCGGTACGCGAGCAGACTATTGCGCTGGGTGATCGTGCTGCGTAATCTCCCTCGGTGGGGAGGCGGGGATGCCGTTGCCAACGAGTCCGGTCATTCGACGCGCGCGGTTGGGCGCCGAGCTGCGCCAGTTGCGCAGGCGGGAGGGGCTGACACTGGAGCAGGTCTGCGACCGGCTCGGCTGGGCGTCCACCTCCAAGCTGTCCCGCATCGAGCTGGGGCAGAGCCGGCCGGATCTCGCCGACGTCCTCGATCTGCTCGACGTCTACGAGGTGCCGCCGCCACAGCGGGAGGCGCTCATCGTCATCGCCCGCGACGCCGCCACCAGCCGGGGCTGGTGGAAGGCATTGGGGGAGATGGGGGAGCGGCAGCGCACCTACGCCGAGCTGGAGGCGGGGGCGGCGACCATCGTGGACTGGCAGCCCGCCGTCGTGCCGGGGCTGCTCCAGACCCCGGCGTACGCGCGGCTGCGGATCGCCGCCGGGCGGCTGCTCGACCCGACCGTCGACGTGGAGGCCGACGTGCGCGCCCGCGCGATGCGGCACGAGGTGCTGCGGCGCACCGATCCGCCCCGCTACACGGCGCTGCTCGCCGAGGCGGCCTGCGAGGCCGGCGACATTCCGCCGCAGGTGTGGCAGGAGCAGCTGCGGTTCCTGGTCGACCTGGCCGGCCTGCCGCACGTGACGATCCGGCTGCTGCCCCGGGGCGTCGCCGCGCGGGGCGGGGCGCAGCCGCTCACGCCGTACTCCTGCTACTCGTTCCCCGACCCGGCCGACCCCCGCACCGTGATGCTGGAGGCGCTGACCACCGACGTGCGCCTGGCGACGACGGCCGACGTCGACCGCTACGACCAGCTCACCGGTTGGCTGCTGGACGCGGCGCTCAGCCCGGAGGAGACGAGCGCGGCGCTGAGCCGTCGTGCCGCCGGGTGACCCCTGCCGGCGCACCGGGGCGGCGACGCCCACCGACAGACCCGGCCGGGTGCGCGCAGCGCGGCCGAGCCGGGGAGCAGTGGCGTCGGCGCGCGGATCAGAGGTGGCGGCGGAACCCGCCCTCCGAGTCGATCACCTGCCCGGTGATCCAGTCGGCGTCGGCTGAGCAGAGGAAGCGCACCAGCCGGGCCGCGTCCTGCGGGGTGCCCCAGCGTCCGGCCGGGAAGAGCTGGGCGATCTCGGCGTGCGCCTCGGGTGAGGCGTATCCGGTGTCGGTCGGGCCCGGGTGGACGCAGTTGACGGTGATGCCCTGCGGCATCAGCAGCGGGGAGAGCTGGAACGTGGCGTTCTCCACCGCCGCCTTGCTCACCGCGTAGGCGAGGGTCTGCGGCATCGGACCGAGGCGCTGCCCGCTGGAGAAGAGCACCAGCCGGCCGCCCGATCCGGCGGTGAACGCCGCCGCGAAAGCCTCGGCGAGCAGGAGGGTGGCCCGCACGTTGACCAACAGGTGCCGGTCGACCTCGGCCGGGTCCAACGCGCCGAACGGCGTGTCGGTGCAGTAGGCGTGCACGGCGACCACCGCGTCGAGCCGACCGTGCCGGCGTACCGCCTCGGCCACCAGCTCGGCGGGCGCGGCCGGGTCGAGCAGGTCGGCCGCGACGTAGCTGGCGCCGCCCAACGCGCCCAGCAGGGTCGGCACGCCCTCGGGATCGCCGCCGTAGGGCTGGGCTTCGTCGAACTCCGGCAGGCCGGTGAGCAACAGCCGCCAACCGTCCGCGGCGAGCGTGCGGGCGACCGCCGCGCCGATGCCGATCCGCCGGCTCACGCCCGTCACCAGGGCCACCCGGTCCGTCATGATCGCCAGTCAACCCGCACGGGCGGTCGCCGGCCACCCGATTTCGCCGCGCGGCCACCGGGCCCGGCGCCCCCGAGCCCGTCGGGACCGGCAGCCGGCGCGTGCACCGCGCAGGGTAGGGCAGGGGTACGACAGCCTCAGGCCGGCACGTCCACGAAGTGCTCGACCAGCGGCGGGTTGGCGAAGTACGGGCCGATCAGCGCCCGCCACTGCGTGAAGCGCTCGGTGCCCCGGAAGTTGTCGTTGTGCGCCTCGACCGAGTCCCACTCGACCAGCAGCACGAACCGGGACGGGGACTCCACGCCCCGGGTCATCCGCACCGACCGGCAGCCCGGCGTCCCGGCGAGCACCGGGTGTCCCTTGCCGTACGCGGCGGCGAACTCGTCCTCGTGTCCCGGCAGTACGTCGATGAGCGCGACCTCAAGCACCATGGCCGCAGCCTTTCACGTCGCCCCGGCGGCCCGCCGTCGCGGGGGCCTGTTCCCGGTGGTCGGGCGGATCTAGGGTGGGCGCGCGGAGAGGGGAGAGGCATGATCGACTGGCTTACCGGCACGGCGTTCACCATGGCGGGCACCGGCACGACCCGCGCGGAGCTGCTGGGCTTCGCCACCGGGGTGCTCAACGTCTGGCTGGTGGCCCGGCAGCGGATTGCCAACTGGCCGGTCGGCATCGCCAACGTGTTGCTGCTGATGCTGCTGTTCTGGACCGCCGGCCTGTACGCCGACGCCGGCCTCCAGGTCGTCTACGTCGTCCTGGGCCTGTACGGGTGGTGGGCGTGGCTCTACGGCGGCGAGCGGCGCAGCCGGCTGACGGTCCGCGGGACGAGCCGTCGGGAGTGGTGGGCGCTGGGGCTGGCCGGGGTGGCGCTGACCGGAGCGCTGTGGGTGCTGCTGGACCGGGCCACCGACTCGACGGTGCCGCTGCCGGACGCGCTGACCACCGCGCTGTCGCTGCTGGCCACGTACGGGCAGACCCGCAAGCGGGTGGAGAGCTGGTGGCTGTGGATCGCGGCCGACCTGATCTACATCCCGCTCTACGCCTACAAGGGCCTGTACCTCACGGCGGCGCTCTACCTGATCTTCCTCGGCCTCTGTGTGCTCGGGCTGCGCGAGTGGCGGGCGGACCTGCGGCGCGGCGCCGGCGCGACCCGGGCGCCGTCCGGTCCGGCCCCGGTGGCGGCATGACGGGCCCGGCGCCGGCCGACGAACGCCCGGCGGCGGGCGGCGGCGCGGCCGGGCCGGGGGCGCCGGAGTTCCGGCACGGGTTGGTGGTGGGCAAGTTCTATCCGCCGCACGCCGGCCACCACGGGCTGATCGAGGCCGCCGCCGCCCGCTGCGCGGCCGTCACCGTGGTGGTGGCGCCGTCGCGCCGGGAGTCGATCCCGCTCGGGTTGCGGCTGGACTGGCTGCGCGAGGTGCACGCGGACACCCCGTGGGTCCGCTTCGTCGGCCGGTACGACGACCACCCGGTGGACTACGCCGACCCGGCCGTGTGGGACCTGCACTGCGCGGTGTTCCGCGAGGCGCTGGGCGGGCGGCGGGTGGACGCCGTCTTCTCCTCCGAGGCGTACGGCGAGGAACTGGCCCGGCGCTTCGACGCCGTCGGCGTGTGCGTGGACCAGGGGCGGCGGTGCGTGCCGGTCTCCGGGACGGCGGTGCGTGCGGACCCGGCGGGCCACTGGGACCGGCTCAGCGCGCCGGTGCGGGCGTGGTTCGTGCGGCGGGTGGTGGTGGTCGGCGCGGAGTCCACCGGCACCACCACGATGGCCGCCGCCCTCGCGGAGCACTACGGCACCGGGTGGGTCCCCGAGTACGGCCGGGAGCTGACCGAACGGAAGCTGGCCCGGCTGCGCGAGCGGGACCCGGCGGCCACGATCTTCGACGTGTCCTGGGACCGTGACGACTTCGCCGAGGTGGTCCGGGAGCAGCAGGCGGCGGAGGACGCGGCGGCCCGGTCGTGCGGCCCGCTGCTGTTCTGCGACACCGACGCCCGGGCCACCGCCGTGTGGGAGGAGCGCTACCTCGGGTCGGCGTCGGCGCGGGTGCGGGCGGCGGCCCGGCGGCCCGCGCTGTACCTGCTGACCGACCACGTCGGGGTGCCCTTCGACGACGACGGGCTGCGCGACGGGGAGCACCTGCGGGCGTGGATGACCGGGCGGTTCCGGACGGAGTTGGCCGGGTGCGGGGTGCCGGTGGTCGAGCTGACCGGCCCGCATCCGGAGCGGCTGGCCCGCGCGGTGGCCGCCTGCGACGCGTTGCTCGCGGCCGGCTGGCCGCTGGCCGACCCGTTGGTGCCCGGCGGGTCGCCGGCGGACCCGCGCGACCCCGCCACCCCGGAGCACCTAGCCTCGCGCGACCCCGCCAACCGGGAGCACCTAGCCTCCTAGGATGGCGTACGCAGAGTGCGCTCAGGATCACCGAGAGGGTCGGCGGCTGTCGGTGGGCTAAGACACGGCCAGCCCGAGGTGCGGTGGCTGGGCCCGGTGGGCAAGAATGGCGGACGAGGAGGGGAGTATTCCCCCGTGACGGAGTCGTCAGCACGGTCGAGCGTCGGTCCCCGGTGCGCGACCCGGCCCCGTCGGTCACCGCCCGCAGGACGGTGACGGAAGAGACCTCCGACAGTCACCAGAGTCAGCGTCACCGGCACACCGCGCCCACCGAGGGCGTACGGTGTGCCCGTCGTTGCGTGTCTGCCGGAGGAATGAGCCTTGGACGTGTCCGGACTGGTCTGGGCGGCGACCCTTGTCGTACTGACCGCGATCCTGCTCGTGGATCTGCTGATCATCGGTCGGCGCCCCCACGAGCCGAGCGTGCGTGAGTCGAGCCTGTGGGTCGGCTTCTATGTCGCACTGGCCCTGATCTTCGGCGCCGGCGTCTGGCTCGCCTCCGGGGCGGGCGCGGCGGGGGAGTTCTACACCGGCTGGCTGACGGAGTACAGCCTCTCGGTCGACAATCTCTTCGTCTTCGTGATCATCATGGCGCGCTTCGGGGTGCCCCGGAAGTACCAGCAGAAGGTGCTGCTCATCGGCATCGTGCTGGCGCTGGTCATGCGGGGCGGGTTCATCGCCGCCGGCGCCGCGCTGATCTCCCAGTTCTCCTGGGTGTTCTACATCTTCGGCGCGTTCCTCATCTACACCGCGATCAACTTCGTCCGGCAGGGCGAGCCGGACGAGGACGACTTCAGCGAGAACGTGATGATCCGGTGGAGCCGCAAGGCGCTGCCGATCTCGAAGGACTACGACGGCGCCAGGCTGACCACCCACTCGCCGAAGGGCAAGCGGATCTTCACCCCGATGCTGATCGTCATGATCGCCATCGGCACCACCGACCTGATCTTCGCGCTCGACTCGATCCCGGCGATCTTCGGCATCACGCAGGAGCCGTACCTGGTCTTCACCGCGAACGTCTTCGCGCTGATGGGTCTGCGGCAGCTCTACTTCCTGCTCGGCGGCCTGTTGGACCGGCTCATCTACCTCACCTACGGCCTGGCCGTGGTGCTCGGCTTCATCGGCGTGAAGCTGGTGCTGGAGGCCCTGGCCGGCAACAACCTGGCGTTCATCAACGGTGGGCAGCACGTCTCCTGGGCCCCGCACATCCCGATCTGGCTCTCGCTGACCGTCATCCTCGGCACCCTCGCCGTGGCGACCGTCGCCAGCCTGGTCAAGTCCTCCCGCGACCAGCGCCGCCTGCTGTCCGACGCCCGCCGCTGAGGCGTACCCACGCGACGAGGGGGCGCTCCCGGACCGGGAGCGCCCCCTCGTGCCGTACGCGGGTCAGACCCGGTGCGCGCCGACCAGGGTGGCGGTGCGTTCGGCTGGCAGCCGCTCCTCCAGCACCCGGCGCCGCAGGTAGCAGGCGTGCAGCATCCGCCGGTCGTCGCCGGGACGCGGGTCGGCGGTGACGATGCCGATGTGGTGGATCTTCCGGCCGGGCCGGGCGAAGAAGTAGAGGTCGCCGGGGCGTTCCGTGCCCAGCGGCACCGGCGTGGTCGCCGCGGCCTGGTCGTCGGCGTCGCGCGGCAGCAGCACGCCGAGCCGCCGCCAGGCCAGGTGGACCAGGCCGGAGCAGTCGATGCCGTACGCGGACACGCCGCCCCAGATGTAGACGACGTCGACCAGCCGCTGGGCGACGGCCAGCACCTCCCCGGCCGACGGGGGCGTGGTGGGCACCGGCACGGCGTGGGCGGCGGGCAGCCAGAGCGGGTCGGCGTGACCGGGGGCGTGCACGGGGCGCCATCCGTCGACCGCCGGGCCGGTCGGGGCCAGCCGGGTGCCGAGGACCACTCCGGGCACGACCTCGGCCCCGCCCGGGGCGGTGTGCAGGGCGGTGACGGTGGCGTCGACCACGAGCGACTCGGCGTCGGCGGGGACCGCGCCCGGGGCGAGCTGCTCGGCGGGGAGCCAGCCGGGGTAGCCGCGCGGGTGCAGCCCGGGGGCCGGCTGCTCGACGGCCACCACGTGCGCCCAGCCGTCCGGGCGCACGTCGGTGACGAGCACCCGCTCGCCGAGCAGCAGTTGGCTCAGCACGCAGTCGCCGACCTGCTGGTCGGTGTCCAACCCGGAGATCCAGGCCGCGATGTCGGTGCGCGCGGCCAGGGCGGGACCGTCGACGGGTCGTACCGCCTCGGGAGAGGCCCAGAGGGTCGCGACGGCGACCCGGACCACGGCCTCCCGGCCCGGTTGCAGCTCCACGTCCACCCCCAGCTCGATCGTTCCCGCGACCCTATGAAAGTTTCCGCCAGTCAGCAATCGCCAGTCTGCATCTTTGCTTCAGTCACGGAGGTCACGCCGAGGCCCGGCGCGTCCGGCAGCACGACGGTCGCGCCGTCGTACCGGAGGCCGTCCCGCACCGGCGACCGGGCCAGCCACCACGCGGCGTCCAGGTCGGCGACGGCCGTGGTGCCGTAGGCGGCGACCAGGCTGGCGGCGGCGCCGATGCCCACCTGGCTCTCCATCATCGACCCGACGACGGTGCCGAGGCCGTGCGCGGCGGCCAGGTCGAGCAGGGTCCGGGCGGGGTGCAGGCCGCCGCACTTGGCGAGCTTGACGTTGACCATGTCGGCGGCCCGGCGGCGGATGACCTCGACCAGGTCGCGGACGCCGAAGACGGCCTCGTCGGCGAGGACCGGCACGTCCACCCGGTCGCTGACCCAGGCCAGCCCGTCGAGGTCCCAGCGCGGGACCGGCTGCTCGACCAGTTCCACGTCCAGCCCCGCGTCCTCGACGCCGCGGATCACCCGGACCGCCTCGCGCGGGGTCCAGCCCTGGTTGGCGTCGAGCCGGATCCGTACGTCCGGGCCGACTGCCGCCCGCACGGCGCGGACCCGCTCCAGGTCGCCGGCCGCGTCGGTGCCCACCTTCATCTTGAGCACGCCGAAGCCCTCCGCCTGCCGCTGCCGGGCCGCCGCCGCGAGATCCACCGCGTCGCCTGCGGCGAGCGTGACGTCCGTGGGGACCCGCAGGGCCGTGCCGCCGAGCAGCCGCACCAGCGGTACGCCGAGCCGCCGCGCCGCCAGGTCGTGCAGGGCGACGTCGACGGCCGCCTTCGCCGCCTCGTTGCCGGCGACGGCCCGCTGCACCTCGGTGCAACGGGCCACCAGGTCGTCGGCGTCGCGCCCGGTGAGCGCCGGGCCGAGCAGGTCGCGGACGCACGCCTCGGAGCCGGCCACCGACGCCCCGGTCACCTGCCACACCTGCGGCGCCTCGCCGTAGCCGGAGCGGCCGTCGGCGTCGACGACCTCCACCACCAGGGTCTCCACGGTGGTGGTGCGGCGCAGCGCGGTGACGAACGGGGTGTGCAGGGGGGCGGAGAGCCGGTGGGTGCGCACCGCGGCGATCGTCATGTCCGGCACCCTATACGGACACGCACGAGCGAAGGGGAGGCCGGCATGAGCGAGCGAATCATGGGGTGCGGTGCGGTGGCGCCTCGTGGCGGCACGGAGCGGAGCGGAGTGCCGGCATGAGCGAGCGGGGCTGGGATCTGGTGGGTGCGCCGAACGCCCGGGACCTCGGCGGGCTGGTCGGCGTGGACGGCCGGCGGGTGCGGCCGGGCGTGCTGATCCGCACCCCGGCGCTGGGCCGGCTGGCCGACGAGGACCTGCCGGTGCTGGCGAGGCTCGGCCCGGCCTGCGTGGTCGACCTGCGGGACCGTTCGGAGATCGTGGTCGCCCCGCCGGACCGGCTGCCGGGTGAGCCCACCGTCGTGCACCTGCCGGTGCACGACGCCGAACACCCCGTCTTCACCTACGTCTCGGCGGTGCTGCTCGGGCACGACCTGGGCGCGTACGCGGCCCTGGCCGAGCAGGGCACCCCGGCGGCGATGGCGGCGATCTACCGCTGGTTCGTCACGGGGGCGTCGGCGCGGGAGAGCTTCGGCGCGGCGGTGCGGCTGGCCGCGGAGGCGCGGAACCTGCCGCTGGTCTACCACTGTTCGGCCGGCAAGGACCGCACCGGCTGGTTGACGGTGCTGCTGCTCAGCGCGCTCGGCGTGGACGAGGCCGCGATCCGGGCGGACTACCTGGCGAACAACGCGCTGACCGAGAGCCTGCGGGAGGTCCTCCTGGAGGCGATGCGCCGGCGGCAGCCGGGGCTGGACGTCGGGGCGGTGCGGCCGGTGCTGGAGGCGCGCGAGGACTACCTCGACGCCGCGTACGGGGAGGTGCGCCGGGTGCACGGCTCGTTCGGGGCGTACCTGCGCGACGGGCTCGGGATCACCGACGACGTCGTGGCGGCGCTGCGGGCGCACCTGCTGGAGTGACGGCACCGCGCGGCGCCGGCCCAGGTGGGCCGACCGGCCGTCACAGGTCGTGTCGGGCGGCCCAGGCGGCGGCGGAGATCCCGGCGATCAGCCGGCAGGCGTCGTCCTCCGCCTCGTCGCCGTCGGGGCCGCCGTCGGCGAGGTCGGTGGTGGTGCAGGCGACCACCGCGTACGCCGGCGCGTCGTCGGGGAAGACCACCCCGGCGCCGTGCCGCACGCCGTGCACCCAGCCGTTCTTGTGCGCGATGCGGGTGCCCTCGGGCAGCCCGGCGGCGAGGTCCTCGCGGTGCTCCTGGGCGAACAGCACGTCGAGCATGGCGGCGCAGCCGGCCGGCGAGGCGAGCGGGCCCGGGGTGTCCGCCCCGGTGGCGAGCGCGCCGAGCAGGGCGGCCAGGTCGGCGGCGGTGACCAGGTTGGTGATGCCCGCCTCGCGGGCGGCGAAGTCCTCGATGCCCCGCCCGGTGACGCTGTGCCGGGCCCCGGCGAGCGCCCAGACCTCCGCCACCGCCGGCAGGCCGACGTGGCCGATGACGATGTTGGTGGCCAGGTTGCTGGAGCGGACGATCATCCGGTGGGCGAGCCAGCGCAGCGGCGCGCTGTCGCCGACCCGCTCCCAGACGGCCTCGTCGTTGTCGTAGTGGCGGGCGCAGGAGAATCGGGGCGCGCCGGGCAGCGCCGAGTCGAACTTGTTGCGCACCGGCACCGGGGCGTCCAGGTCGAGGGCACCGGCCTCGGCGGCCCGGTGCAGCGCGACGAGCACCGCCGCCTTCATGGTGCTGGCCGCGTAGTGGGTGGCGTCGGCGTGCCGGGTCCAGGCGGGGGCGGCGCCGGGCCGCCCCACGTACGCCGACACGGTGCCGGGCACCCCGTCCAGGTGGGCGTCGAGCTCGTCCCAGGTCATGCGGCTGACCGTAGCGGACCACCGGCGGGGCGGCGGAACGGGGCGGAGCGCCGTACCGTGCGGGGATGACGGTCGCCGCCTACGACGCGCACGCCGACTGGTACGAGGCGTTCGCCACCGACACGTCCAGCGACTACATGACCCGGGTCCGCGGCCGGTTGCGCGACCTGCTCGGCGCCGGCGCCGGCCGCTGCCTCGACCTGTGCTGCGGCACCGGCCTGCAGGCGGCGGAGCTGCGCCGGCTGGGGTGGCAGCCGGTGGGGGTCGACCTGTCGGGCGGGCAGTTGCGGCACGCCCGGCCGCGCCTGCCGGTGGCCCGCGCCGACGCGGCGGCGCTGCCGGTCGCCGACGGCTCGGTGCCGGCCGTGGCGTGCGTGCTCGCCCACACCGACGTGCCGAACTACGCGGCGGTGGTCGCCGAGGCGGCCCGGGTGCTCGCGCCCGGCGGGCGGTTCGTCCACGTCGGAGTGCACCCGTGCTTCGTCGGGGCGTTCGCCGACCGGTCCGACGCGGAGCGGATCGTGGTCGACGGCGGCTACGCCGACCGGGAGCGCAGCTTCCGGGCCTGGACGCCGCACGGGGTGCGGGTGCGGGTGGGTGCGTGGCACGTCCCGCTGGCCGACCTGCTCAACGCGGTCACCGACGCCGGCCTGACCCTGGTCCGCACGGCCGAGTCCGGCCCCGGCCCGGTGCCCGACCTGTTCGCCTTCCTCGCCACCCGCCCCGCCTGACCCGGGCGTCGTGAACGGGCGGAGCCCGGACCGCGTGGGGCGGTCCGGGCTCCGGGAAAGGCTGTCGTCGTACGTCAGCCGGCGTGCTTGCGGCGGGCGGCGGCCCGGCCGCGGGCGGTCTGGTCGAGCACCACCTTGCGGATCCGGACGGCGGCCGGGGTGACCTCGACGCACTCGTCCTCGCGGCAGAACTCGAGGGCCTGCTCCAGCGACAGCTTGCGCGGCGGGATCAGCTTCTCGGTCTCGTCTGCCGTGGAGGAGCGCATGTTGGTCAGCTTCTTCTCCTTGGTGATGTTGACGTCCATGTCGTCGGAGCGGGAGTTCTCCCCGACGATCATGCCCTCGTACACCTCGGTGCCGGGCTCGACGAAGAGCTGGCCGCGCTCCTGGAGGTTGGTCATCGCGAACGCGGTGACCGCGCCCGAGCGGTCGGCGACCAGCGAGCCGTTGTTGCGGGTGCGCAGCTCGCCGACCCACGGCTCGTACGACTCGAACACGTGGTGCAGGATGCCGGTGCCCCGGGTCTCGGTGAGGAACTCGGTGCGGAAGCCGATCAGGCCGCGGGCCGGGACCAGCCACTCCATCCGGATCCAGCCGGTGCCGTGGTTGACCAGCTGCTCCATCCGGCCCTTGCGGGTCGCGAGGAGCTGGGTGATCGCGCCGAGGTACTCCTCGGGGGCGTCGATGGTGAGCCGCTCGACCGGCTCGCAGGTCTTCCCGTCGATCTCCCTGGTGACGACCTGCGGCTTGCCCACGGTCAGCTCGTAGGACTCGCGGCGCATCTGCTCGACCAGGATGGCCAGGGCCAGCTCGCCGCGGCCCTGCACCTCCCAGGCGTCCGGACGCTCGGTGGGCAGCACCCGCAGCGACACGTTGCCGATCAGCTCCTTGTCGAGCCGGTCCTTGACCATGCGGGCGGTGACCTTGGCTCCCTTGACCCGGCCGACCAGCGGCGAGGTGTTGGTGCCGATGGTCATCGAGATGGCCGGCTCGTCGACGGTGATCAGCGGCAGGGGCTGCGGGTTCTCCGCGTCGGCCAGGGTCTCACCGATCATGATCTCGGGGATGCCGGCGACCGCGATGATGTCGCCCGGGCCGGCCGAGTCGGCGGGCTTGCGCTCCAGGCCCTCGGTCATCAGCAGTTCGGAGATGCGGACCCGCTGGGTGCTGCCGTCGGTGCGGCACCAGGCCACGGTCTCGCCCTTGCGGATGGTGCCCTGCCGCACCCGGCACAGCGCCAGCCGGCCGAGGAACGGGGACGCGTCGAGGTTGGTGACGTGCGCCTGCAGCGGCGCGTCCTCCTCGTACGCGGGCGGCGGGATGGTGTCGAGCAGGGTGCGGAAGAGCGGCTCGAGGTTGTGGCTGTCGTCCGGGACCGCGCCGTCGGCGGGCTGGGTCAGCGAGGCGATGCCGTCGCGGGCGCAGGCGTAGACGATCGGGAAGTCGATCTGCTCCTCGTCGGCGTCCAGGTCGAGGAAGAGTTCGTAGGTGTCGTCCACGACCTCCTTGATGCGGGCGTCGGGACGGTCCACCTTGTTGATCACGAGGATGATCGGCATGCGGGCCTTGAGCGCCTTGCGGAGCACGAACCGGGTCTGCGGCAGGGGGCCCTCGCTGGCGTCCACCAGCAGTACCACCCCGTCGACCATGGTCAGGCCGCGCTCGACCTCGCCGCCGAAGTCGGCGTGGCCGGGGGTGTCGATGATGTTGATGGTCACCGGGTCGGAGCCGTCCGCCGGCATGTACCGCACGCCGGTGTTCTTGGCCAGGATGGTGATGCCCTTTTCCCGTTCGAGGTCCATCGAGTCCATGACCCGCTCGGTTACCTCGCCGCGGGCGCCGTAGGCGCCGGCCTGCCGCAACATGGCGTCGACCAGGGTCGTCTTGCCGTGGTCGACGTGGGCGATGATGGCGACGTTGCGGAGGTCGGTGCGAAGCTGCATACGCTTCATACTCCTGTCTGCGGTTGCCGGGGCACGCGTCGGGGTCTCCCCCCAGATGGCCCGGATCTCTGCCGAAACTGATGTTCCGACCGTTTCAGCGCCTGGCATGCTGACCCCCGTGGGAATGGGGGCCCGATGCACGACCTGCTGACCTGGCTGCAGGGCCTGCCGCCCCTGCTGATCTATGTGATCGCCGCGATGATCGTCGCGGGGGAGACCGCCGTGATCTTCGGTCTGCTGGTGCCGGGCGAGGCGACCCTGCTGCTGGTCGGTTTCCTAGCGTACGCGGGGACGCTGCGGCTCGCGCCGGCCCTGCTGGTGATGATCCTTGCAGCCGTGATCGGGGACACACTCGCGTTCCGTGCCGGCCGCCGGTACGGGCCCCGGCTGCGGGCCGGCCGGCTCGGGGCCTGGGTGGGCCACGAGCGGTGGGGCCGGGCGGACGGGATGCTGGGCCGGCTGGGCGGGCGTGGCGTGCTGACCGCCCGCTGGGTGGCCTTCGCCCGCACCCTGGTGCCCCGGCTGGCCGGCGCGGCGGGGATGCCGTACCGGCGGTTCGCGCCGTGGAACCTCGCCGGCGTGGTGACCTGGGTGGGCGGTTCGGTGCTGGCCGGCAACCTGGCCGGCGAGTCGTACGAGACGGTCTCCCGGCTGCTGGGGCGGGCCACCGGCGCCGTGCTGGTGCTGGTGGCCGCGCTGGTCGCGGTGGTGCTGGCGGGACGGTGGCTGGGCCGCAACCCGGACCCGGCGCGGGCGCTGGCGTCCCGGGCCGCCGGGCTGCGGCCGGTGCGCTGGCTCAGCGGCCGCTACGGCGTGCTGTTCTTCCTGCTCGCCATGCACGTGGGGCCGGCCTGGACGCTGCTGATCAATCTGGTCGGCGGGCTGCTGCTGCTCTTCGTGGCGGGGTTCGCCATCGCCTGGGTGCTCGGGGCGGTGGTCCGGCACAGCGGGCTGGCGGTGATCGACGGGGCCATCGCCGACTGGTTCGCCGACCGGCGTACGCCGGGGGCCGTCGACGTCACGCTGGTGGTCGTCTCGGCGCTGCGCGGGTCGACGCTGATCGTGCTGGTGGCCGTCGTGGCCGCGGTGCTGGCCTGGCGCAACCGGCCCTGGCGGGCCGACCTGCTCAGCGTGGTCGGCACGGTGGGGGCGTTCGTGCCGCTGGTGGTGCTCGCCGTGGTGGTCGACCTGACGGGGTCGGCCACCGGCGGCCCGGGGAGCCGGGATCCCGCCCTGTTCCCGACGCAGAACGCCGTGGTGGCGGCCAGCCTCTGCACCCTCGCCTGGCTGCTGTCGCGCGGGGCGCGCTGGCCGGTGGCGGTGGCCGCCTGGACCGGCGCGGCGGCCGGGATGGTCGGCATCGTCGGCGCCCGCCTCTACCTGGGGTGGAGCACCGCCAGCGGCAGCGCCACGGCGGTGCTGCTCGGGGTGGCGTGGACGGTGTTGTTCGTGGTGGCCTGGGCCACCCGCGACCGGGCGGTGGGCGACGCCCCGGCGGAACCGGAACCGGCGGCGGTGCGCGCCGACGCCTGACCGGGTCCGCGGCCTCCGCCGGGGCCGTGACGTCGCCGGGTGGGCGACCCCGACCTGGCGGGCCAGGTACACCCGGTGGTGACCCGGCACGCGCTGGTCCCCGCCACGGCCCCGGATCGCGTCGGTCAGTCCCGGGCCGCCGCCGGCTCCGGGCGGGTCGGGGCGTGGGGCGTGGCGGGCTCGGGGGCGATCCGGCCCGGCCACCAGAAGCGCTCGCCGAGCGCGAACGCCAGCGCCGGCACCAGGACCGTCCGGACGAGCAGGGTGTCCAGCAGGACGCCGATGCAGACGATGATCCCGATCTGGGTCAGCAGGATCAGCGGCAGGACGCCCAGCACGGCGAAGACCGCCGCGAGCAGGATGCCGGCGCTCGTGATGACGCCGCCGGTGATCCGCAGGGCCGACAGCATGCCGTCCCGGGTGCCGGTGCGCCGCGCGTCCTCGCGGGCCCGGGTGACGAGGAAGATATTGTAGTCGACGCCCAGCGCCACCAGGAACACGAAGGCGAGCAGGAGCACGCCGCTGTCCAGCGCGGGGAACCCGAGCACGTGGTCGAAGATCAGCCACGACGCGCCGATGCTGGCGAAGAACGACGCGATCACGGTGAGCACGAGCAGCACCGGTGCGATCAGGCCGCGTAGGAGCAGCACGAGTACGGCGCCGACGAGCAGCAGGATGACCGGCAGGATGAGCCGTAGGTCCCTGCCGTCGGCCGCGCCCGAGTCGTGGGTCGCGGCGACCGGGCCGCCCACGACGGCCCCGTCGAACGCGGCGGCGCCCTCGACCGCGGGCGGGGCGGAGCCGGGCACGGCAGCGACCGCGTCGCGCAGCGCCTCGACGGTGCGGTCGGAGGCGGCGGTGCCGGGCTCCGCGTCGAGGACGACGTCGACCTGGGCGACCCGCGCGCCCGCCTCGCCGGGCCGCGCCGAGGCGACGCCGGGCACGGCCGCGGCGGCGTCCGTGACGGCCCGTGCCGCCGAGGGGGTGGTCAGGACCGCGACCGGCTGGGTCGTCCCGGCGGGGAAGGCGCGGGCGAGGGTCTCCGCGCCGGCCACCGCCTCGGGTCTGACCCGGAACTGCTCGGTCTCGGACAGGCCGGTGCGGATGCCGAGCCCGCCGAGGGCGAGCCCCGCGAGCAGCAGCGTCGCGAGCACGGCGACCGGCACCGGACGGCGTTCGACGGCGGCGCCGAGCCGGCCCCACAGCCGGCCCTCGCGGACCGCGCCGCCGACCCGGGGCACGAACGGCCAGAACAGGCCGCGGCCGAAGATCACCAGTGCGGCGGGCAGGACGAACAGCGCGGAGAGCATGGCGAGGACGACGCCCGTCGCGCAGGCCACGGCGAGGGCGTGGTTCAGCTCCCGCTCGGACAGCAGCAGGGTGAGCACGCCGAGCACGACGGTGAAGCCGCTGGCGAGGATGGGCTCGGCGGTGCGGCGCAGCGCGGCGCGCATCGCCACGAAGCGGTCCTCCTCGCGGCGCAGCTCCTCCCGGTAGCGGGCGATGAGCAGCAGCGCGTAGTCGGTGGCGGCGCCGAAGACCAGGACGCTGGCGATGCCGGTGACGGCTCCGCCGGGCAGGTTGATGCCGACCGCCGGGACGATCGTGTCGAGGGCGCGCAGCGTGAGCTGCTCGGTCGCCGCGACGACGACGAGCGGCACGATCCACAGGAACGGGCTGCGGTAGGTGATCAGCAGCAGCAGCGCGACGACGCAGGCGGTGACGACGAGCAGCGTGGTGTCGGCGCCGTCGAAGACCTTGGTCAGGTCGGTGGCGAACGCGGGCCCGCCGGTCACCTCGACGGTGAGCGTCTCGGGTGCGTCGTCCAGGGAGGCGCGGAGCTCGTCGACCCGGCCGGCGACCTCCTCCTGCCCGCCGCCGGTGGACAGTGGCACGGCGACGAGCGCGACGGTGCCGTCGGGGGAGACCCGCGGTGGGCTGACGCGGCCGTCGGCGGCGAACCGGCCGAGGTCGCCGGACTGGCCGGTGAGCGCCGCGCGGTCGGCCTCGGTGAGCGGCCCGCCGTCGGCGCGGCTGACCACGACGATCGCCGGCTGGACGTCGCGGGAGGGCAACTGGTCCTGGAGGCGTTCCACCTGGGTCGACTGCCACTCGACGGACAGGCCGGTGGCGGAGATGGGAGCCGGGTTGTCGGGCTTGGGCAGCCCGAAGACGGCCGCGCCGAGGAAGAACGCGGTGACCACGGTGAGCCATGCGGCCGGTCGTCCGCGGGCCACGCGGGTGAACACAGACATCGGATGCCCTCACGGTCTCTCGGCGGGACTGCTTCGACGCAAGACCTCGCCGCCACCGGAAGTATGCCGACCGTCGAGTATCTCGATAATCGAGATTATAGGCTGCTGAGTTATGCTGCAACCGGAGCGGCGGCGGGAGGAAACGGCGGACGTGACAGGCCACGGCATGTACCGGCGGCGCGACACCCGCCGCGAGAAGCTGGTCGCCGAGATCGCGGCCGAGCTGCGGCGCTACTCCGTCGACGCGCAGCACGTCGGGCACGCCTTCGCCAACCTGCACGGGCTGGGCGCCACCGACCTGCAGGCGCTGATCGCGGTGATGGACGCCGAGCTGGCCGGCCAGCCGATCACCCCGGGGCGCCTCGGCGAGCAGCTCAGCCTCTCCTCCGGATCCGTCACCGCGCTGATCGACCGGCTCGAGCGCGCCGGGCACATCCGCCGCGACCGCGACACCGCCGACCGGCGCAAGGTCTTCCTGCACTACGCCGAGCGGGGCGCGGCGCTGGCGACGGACTTCTTCCGCCCGCTGGGCCGGCGCACCGACGAGGTGATGGCCGGCTTCGGCGACGACGAGCTGGAGGTCGTGCACCGGTTCATGGCCGCGATGACCGCCTCGATGCGGGAGCACCGCGACACCGTCCGGGCCGCCCGCGACGAGCCACCCCGGCGCGCGAAGGGCTGACGTCGTGCTCGACCGGCCGGCCGTCCGGCTCGCCGTCGCCGCGCTGCGGCTGCCGCCCGCGCGCACCCGGCGGGTCACCGTCACCCGCGGCATCGCGGTGCGGGTCCGCGACGGTGTGCCGCTGCGCACCGACCACTACGCCCCGGACCTCCCCGGCGCGCCCACCGTGCTGATCCGTACCCCCTACGGGCGGGGCGGGCCGATGCGGCTGCTCGGCCGGCTGGCCGCCGAGCGCGGCTTCCACGTGGTGATCCAGTCCTGCCGCGGCACGTTCGGCTCGGGCGGCACCTTCGACCCGCTGGTGCACGAGCGCGACGACGGCCTGGACACCCTCGACTGGCTGCGCCGCCAGCCCTGGTGGTCCGGCGCGTTCGGCATGTTCGGCGCGAGCTACCAGGGCTTCGTGCAGTGGGCCCTGGCCGCCGACGCGGGACCGGAGCTGCGGGCGATGGTCGCGGTGGTGACCGCCTCGGGCACCCGCGACTCGACGTACGCCGGGGAGTCCTTCGCCCTGGACACGGTCCTCACCTGGGCGGAGCTGCTCCAGGCGCAGACCGTGCCGTGGCTGGCCCGGCAGTGGGAGCTCAAGCGCGGCCAGCCCCGGCTCACCGCGGCGCTGGCGCACCTGCCGCTGCTGGAGGCGGACCGCGTGGCCACTGGCGTGACGGTGCCGTTCTTCCAGGAGTGGTTGCGCCACCACACTCCGGACGCCGGCTACTGGCGCGACCGCGTCTTCGGCGACCGGATCGCCGAGGTCCGTGCCCCGGTGGCGATGGTGACCGGCTGGCACGACATCTTCCTGCCGGCGCAGCTGCGCGACTTCGCGGCGCTGCGCGCGGCCGGTGCCCACCCCCGGCTGACCGTCGGGCCGTGGACCCACGGCAGCCCAGGGCTGTTCGTCGCCGCCCTGCGCGAGGGGTTGGACTGGCTCGACGAGCACCTCGCCGGCCGCCCGCCGCACCGGGCGGAGCGGCGGGGCACCGCCGCCGGCCGGGCGGCCCCGGTCCGGGTGCACGTCGGCGGGGCCGGTGGCGGCTGGCGCGACCTGCCGGACTGGCCCCCGCCGGCCGCGCCGATCCGGTGGCACCTGCACCCGGGCGGCCGGCTGGACACCGCGGCGCCGGTCCCGTCGACGCCGGATCGCTTCCGCTACGACCCGGCCGACCCGACGCCCTCGCTCGGCGGGCCACTGCTCGTCGCCCAGCGTGCCGGGCCGGTGGACAACCGCCTGGTCGAGGCCCGACCCGACGTGCTGACCTTCACCAGCGCCCCGCTCGACCGGCCCGTCGAAGTGATCGGCCCGGTACGCGCCGAGATCCACCTCCGCAGCGAACTGTCCCACCTGGACGTCTTCGTGCGACTGTGCGACGTGGACCGGCGCGGCCGGTCCTGGAACGTCTGCGACGGGCTGGTCCGCGTCACACCCGGCCGGTACCCCACCGACCCGGAAGGGGTGGTGCGCGTGCCGGTGGAGATCTGGCCGACGGCACACCGGTTCGCGCCCGGGCACCGGCTGCGGGTACAGGTCTCCGGCGGCGCCCATCCGCGCTACGCGCGCAACCCCGGCACCGGCGAAGCCCTCGGGGCTGCCGTCACCCTCCGTGCCGGATGGCGAGAAATCCTGCACGACCCGCAGCGACCGTCTGCAGTGGTCCTGCCGATCACGGCGACCCCCACGCAGCTTTCTACCAGTCGAAAAAACCCCTTCTGAGCTGGGCATTCATTCATCGGCGGCGCTATGGTTGGGCCAACGCCCGGCGCTGTGCACCACTCGGCCGGGCCCGCGCGTGCGGCCCCACACCGCCTACGCGGTGTAACCGTCGTGCCCGGCCCCTGACCATCCGCAAGGGGGAATCCCATGACGCGGGCACCGGAGAACCTGTTGACCGTCCGCCGTCTGCTGCTCGACCACCTCGACATCGACCCCGACACCAGTCGCAGCCAGGACCTCGAACCCGACGAGGTCGGCATCGTCGGCGACCCCGCCCACCGGGGCGGCTACCACTGCGGCTCCGACCGGGTGGTGCCCAACGACTACTCCGTCGTCGAGTCGCCGCGCGACTCCGCCGGCCTGACCCTCGACGCGGCGGCGCTCGACGTCGGCCTCTTCGCGGTCGACTCCGGCGGCCGTACGCACGACCTGCGCACCTTCTCCAACTGGTGCGTGGCGCAGTGCGTCGCCAACACCCCGGACAGCCGGGACATCAGGGAGATCATCTACTCCCCGGACGGCAGGGTCGTCCGACGGTGGGACCGCCTGCGCAAGCGAACGAGCGGGGACGACTCCCACCTGTGGCACACCCACTTCAGTTTCTTCCGCGACTCGATCAAGGCGAGACGCGACCAGACCCCGCTGTTTCGCCGCTACCTGACCGCCATCGGACTTCTGGAGGACGACATGAGCGCACAGGCCGAGAGTCAGATCAACAGCATGTACACCGGCATGTTCTACGGCGGGTCGAGCATGGGGCGCAGCGTCGACCCCGACGCGGGCGGCCCCGAGAAGGCCAGCAACAGCATCGTGGCGAAGCTGGACTACACGATGCAGCGGCTCGACACGCTCGTCGTGCAGCTCACCGCGCTGTCCGGCAAGGACTTCACCGACGAGCAGGCGATCGTGGCGGGCGTGCTCGCCACCCTCACCCCCGAGAAGATCGCCGCGGCGATCCCCGCCACCATGGCCGCGCAGGTCGCCGACGAACTGGGCCGCCGGCTGGCCGCCTGACCCGCCGTCGACCCTGACCCCTCTGGGCGGCGCGAGCGGGGTGCCGAACGCCGTGTGGGCGCCTGGGACCACCCGGAACCGGCAACGTCAGTTGCGCAATGATCCTTGCGCAATTGGCGTTGCCGATGCCAGACTGGCGGCATGACGAACCCTGAGGTGCGCCAGGTCACCGACTCGCGGGTCCTCACCGCGCTGTCCCACCCGCTGCGTCGCCGGTTGATGGACGTGCTCAAGGTGCACGGCCCGTCGACCGTCGGGCAGCTCGCCGAGCGGACCGACCAGGCGCCGGCGAACGTCAGCCACCACCTCAGGGTGCTGGCCGGCGCCGAGCTGCTCGAGGAGGCGCCCGAGCTGGCCCGCGACCGCCGGGAACGCTGGTGGCGCCTGGTCAGCCGGGGCGTGCGCTGGTCCCAGTCGGACTTCGACGCCGACCCCGCCGCCCGGGCGGTCGCCGACGCCGCCACCTCGCTCAACCTGGACCGGCACGTCGCCCTCGCCCGCGCCTGGCACGCCACCGACGAGGCCAGCCAGGCCGCCTGGCCTTCGGGGCCGTTCTCCACCGACCGCTGGCTGCACCTGACCGACGAGGAACTCGCCGAGCTGGGGCGCGAGGTGAACGACCTGCTCGCCCGGTGGGCCGACCGGGAGGTGCCCGACGACGGGCGGAAACGCGAGCCGGTCTTCCTGTTCGCCTACGGCGTTCCGGCCACGCCGTGACGCGGGCCGCCGGCTCCGCGCCGCCCCGTACCCCTGCCGCCGGCGAGACCCCGCCGCCGCCCCCGGCGGGCGACCCGGGGGTACGACGCGGCGGCCTGCTGCGGCACCGGGACTTCCGGCTGCTCTGGGCCGGGCAGACGGCCAGTGCCGTCGGCAGCAACGTCACCACCGTGGCGCTGCCCCTGGTCGCGGTCACCGTGCTCGACGCCGGCGCTTTTGGCGTCGCGGTGCTCACCGCCGCCTCCTGGCTGCCCTGGCTGCTCGTCGGCCTGCCGGTCGGCGCCTGGGTGGACCGGCTGCCGCGCCGGCCCCTGATGATCGCCTGCGACCTGGTCTGCGCGGCGCTGTTCCTCAGCGTCCCGGTCGCCGCCCTGCTCGGCGTGCTGACCGTCGGGCAGCTGCTGGTGGTCGCGCTGGGCGCCGGCCTGGCCCGGGTCTTCTTCGAGACCGCCGACCAGGTCTACCTGCCCGTGCTGCTGCGCCCCGAGCAGGTGCCGGAGGGCAACGCCAAGCTCCAGGCCACCCAGACCGCAAGCTACGTGCTCGGCCCCGGGCTCGCCGGCGGGGTCGCGCAGCTCGCCGGCGCGGTCACGGCGCTGCTGCTCGACGCGCTGAGCTTCCTGTTCTCCGCCGTCTGCCTGCTGCGCATCCGCACCGTCGAGGAGCCTCCCGGGCGCGTGCGGCGGTCCCGGTCGCTGCGACGCGAGATCGGGGAGGGGATCCGGTTCGTCGCCCGGGACCCCTACCTGCGGGCACTCACCGTCTTCGGCGCGGCCAGCAACGTCGGGCTGGTCGGCTACCAGGCCGTCCTGGTGGTCTTTCTCGTCCGGGAGGCGCGCCTCGCGCCCGCGTCGGTCGGCGCGCTGGTCGCGGTGATGAGTCTCGGCGGCATCGTCGGCGCGCTGCTGGCCACCAGGCTCGGCCGGCGCATCGGCACCGCCCGGGCCCTGCTGCTGGCGGGGGCACTCAGCGGGCCGCCGGCGCTGCTGATCCCGCTCGCCGGCCCAGGGAGCGCGCTGGTGCTGCCGGCGGTCGGCGGCATGCTGCTCAGCCTCGGGGTGGCGGTCGGTAACGTGGTCAAGGGCAGCTTCCGGCAGACCTACACCCCGCACCACCTGCTGGGCCGCGTCACGGTGAGCATGCAGATGCTGAACTACGGCACGATCCCACTGGCCGCGCTGCTGGCCGGGGCGGTCGGCGCGGCGTACGGGACCGGCACCGCGATCGCGGTGATGACCGGCTGGCTGGCGCTCACCCCGGTGATCCTGCTGGTCGGGCCGCTGCGGCGGCGCCGGGACCTGCCCGCCGCGCCGGAGGCGCCCTGAATGCGCTGCGGCGGCGGCCGGCTCCCGGCCGCCGCCACCGGCACGGATCTACATCGGGCGGACGTTGTCCGCCTGCGGACCCTTCTGCCCCTGGGTCACCTCGAACTCGACCTTCTGGCCCTCGTTCAGCTCCCGGTAACCGCTCGTCGCGATGGCCGAGTAGTGGACGAAGACGTCCGGCCCTCCGCCGTCCTGCTCGATGAAGCCGAAGCCCTTTTCCGAGTTGAACCACTTAACCGTGCCGGTTGCCATGCATCTCTCCCTGTTCCCAAGCGGGTGATCCCTCGGTGCTCGACCGATGATCGCCCGGTACCTCCCCGACAGTAACCGGCCGAACGCCGATCTGCTGGCCGAAGTGCCGTAGGCGGCGTGGTGAACTCTTGGGGCCACTGGGCGAAAGCCGCGCGGCGACCGGCTCGCTGGGGCATGCTTGCGCCGGTGAGAGGTGCCGCAGCCGTCGCGCTGACCGAGCTGGAGCGCGAGATCGACGCTCCGGGCGCCGGCCTGGACCGGCTCCGGCTGGTGCGGGCACCGTTCGTGCCCGAGGTGCGGCTGCACCTGGCCGAGGACGCCATCGTGTGGTGGGCCCGGATGGAGGCGCACGCCGGGCACGCCCTGCCGCCGCCGTACTGGGCCTCGGTCTGGGCCGGCGGGCAGGCCCTCGCCCGTCACCTGCTCGACCATCCCGACCTCGCCGCCGGGCGGCGGGTGCTCGACCTGGCCGCCGGGTCCGGCCTGGTGGCGATCGCCGCCGCGCTCGCCGGCGCCGACCGCGTGGTCGCCAACGACATCGACCCGTACGCGGTCGCGGCGGTGACCGTCAACGCCCGCGCCAACCGGGTGACGGTCGCGGCCACCGGCGGCGACCTGCTCGACTCCGATCCGTCCGAGGTGGACCTGCTGGTGGCCGGGGACGTGCTCTACGACGAGGCGATGACGGCGCGCGTGCTGCCCTTCCTGCGCCGGGCCGCCGCGACCGGCGCGGACGTGCTCGTCGGCGAACCCGGGCGGGGGCACCTGCCGCCGGACGTGCTGGCGGCCGTGACGAGCTATGTCCTGCCGACCACCGAGCCCGCCGTCGACACGCCCGTCCGGCGGGTCCAGGTGCTGCGCCCCCGGTGACCCCGGGCTCCTCAGGGTCGACCCCGACCCGGATACCAGGGGGCGGTGGGGGATCGGACCCGATGCCCGGGGTGGCCGGGCGGTCATAGCGTACGGGGCATGGCGGATTGGCTGGCCCAGGTCGGAGAGCTTCCCACCACCCTGCTCATGGGGGTGCTCGGGGTGGTGATGCTCTTTGACGCCGTACCGCTGCTCGGCGTGCTGGTCCCGGGGGACGTGGCGATCCTGGCCGCCATGGGGGTCGGCGGCCCGGTCACCGGCGTCGCCACCTTCGCCGTCGTGGTGGCCGGCTGCCTCTCCGGGTGGTCGCTGAGCTTCCTCGCCGGCCGCCGGTACGGGGACCGGCTGCGCCACAGCCGGATCGGCGGGTGGATCGGCGAGGAACGCTGGGCGGCGGCGGAGGGGATCCTGCGGCGCGGGGGCGGCCGGATGGTGCTGATCGCGCCCTTCCTGCCGGTGTTCAACGCGCTGCTGCCGCTGGCGGCGGGCGGGCTGCGGATGTCGTACCGGCGCTTCCTGGGCTGCGCGACGGTCGGCGCGGCGGCCTGGGCCGGGCTCTACCTGATGCTGGGGACCGCCTCGCGGTCGCTGGCCGGGCTGCTGCCCGGGGAGTCCAGCCCGATGCTGGTCACCATGGCGGTCGGGCTGCTGCTGGCGGGGGTGGTGCTGATGGGTACGCGGCGCCGGCTGCGGGCGGTCACCGGGGGCTGACCGCCGCCAACGGGGGGAGCGGGGCCGGGCGCGCGACGCACCCGGCCCCGCCGGTGCTCACCAGCCCCGGGCGCGCCACTGGGGCAGCGCCGGGCGCTCCGCGCCGAGCGTGCTGTCCTTGCCGTGGCCGGGGTAGAACCAGGTGTCGTCGGGCAACCGGTCGAACAGCTTGTGCTCCACGTCGTCGATCAGCGCGGCGAAGCGCTCCGGGTCCTTGTCGGTGTTGCCGACCCCGCCGGGAAAGAGGCTGTCGCCGGTGAACAGGTGTGGCGTCCCGGCCGGGTCGCGGTAGAGCAGCGCGATCGAGCCGGGGGTGTGCCCCTTGATGTGGATGACCTCCAACGCGCAGTCGCCCACCGGCACGGTGTCGCCGTCGGCCAGCGTCTCCGCCTCGATCGGCAGCCCCGCCGCGTCGTCGGCGTGCACCAGCGGGTGGGCGCCCGTCTTGGCGACCACCTCCTCCAGCGCCACCCAGTGGTCCATGTGCTGGTGGGTGGTGACCACGGTGCCCAGCCCCGCGTCGCCGACCAGGTCGAGCAGGCGCGGGGCCTCGTTCGCCGCGTCGATCAGCACCTGCTCGCCGGTGGCCCGGCAGCGCAGCAGGTAGGCGTTGTTGTCCATCGGGCCCACCGACACCTTGGTGATGGTGAGCGCGTCGAGCTCGCGTACGGCCGGCGCACCGCCGGGCGTGACGTCTCCGCTGTAGGTCATCGTTGGCTATATCCATTCCGGTGGTTGCGGCAGGGGGCCGTCGGGGGTGACGGCCAGCACGGTGCCGGGGCTGCGGCCGATCAGCCAGGCGGCGAGTTCGGGGGCGGAGCCGGCAACCGTGGGCGCGGCCGAGCGGTCGCCGACGACGAGCTCGTGCCGGCTGCCGTCGAAGCGCAGCACCATCGGCGGCACGTCGGCGCGGCCGGCGAGGTCGCCGGCGACCTCGTGCAGCAGCCGGTGGCCGAACGACTCGGGCCAGTCGGCCGGTCGGTAACCGGCGTCGAGGTCCACGTGGTGCACCTCGATCTCGCGCAGCCGGCCCCAGACCAGCATGGCCGTCGGCCACGGGCCGCGCCGGGTCTGGACCGTGCCCGCCCACGCCTCGACGGGCATCGCCGCGACCGCCTCGGCGAACCGGTCGGCCGAGCGGCGCAGGTCGTCGAGGTGGGCCTCGGGCGGCCGGGGAGCGCCGGCCTCGATGTCGGCCTCCCGGGCCGTCGCGGAGGCGTACATCGGGACGGGCTCGCCGGTGCGGGCCGCGGTGAACAGGTTGACGAATCCGTCGGCGTTGCGGGCCAGGTGTGCCAGCACGTGCCCGCGGGTCCAGCCGGGCAGCAGGGAGGCGGCGGCGACGTCCGCACCGTCGAAGGTGGCCGCGGTCCGCAGCAGGCGGTCCGTGGCCGCGTCCACCTCGCCGGTCAGCAGGAGTGGATCAGTGGTCACGTACCGACCCTAACCGTCGGGCCGCCCCGAGTTGCCGGGGAAATCGCTTTCGGCGCGTCGTCGCGCGCCCTACCGTCGGCGTCGGACGCGGCACCGGAAGTCGGGGAGGAGGTGGTGACGTTGCCGGTCGCAGCACGCGTGCACCACCCGCTCCGACACCGATAAGGAATGCCATGACCATCGATATCACCGCCCTCGGCTGGGACGCCGACCGGGCGGCACACGTACGACGGCGCAACGACCACCGCCCGGGCCGGGTGGCCCGGGTGGACCGGGGCGTCTGCACCGTGCTCTGTGCGGACGGCCCGGTCCGCGCCACCCTGGGCGGGGCGGTCCTGGCCGCCGCCGCCCGGGACCTGACCCGCCTGCCCTGCGCCGGCGACTGGGTGCTGCTGGGCACCTGGCCGGACCGCAACGTGACCGTGGAGGCGGTGCTGCCGCGGCGCACCGCCCTGGTCCGGCGGACCGCCGGCAAGGACGCCAGCGGCCAGGTGCTGGCCGCCAACCTGGACGCCGCCGCGGTGGTGGAGCCGGTGCACCCGGAACCGGACACCGGCCGGATCGAGCGGCTGCTGTCCCTGGCGCACGAGTCGGGCGCCCGGCCGCTGGTGGTGCTCACCAAGGCCGACCTGGCGGCCGACCCGCAGGCGGTGGCACGCCAGCTCGCCGCCGTCGCCCCCGGGGTGCCGGTGCTGGCCGTCAGCGCCGAGCGCGGCACCGGGCTGGAGCCGCTGCGCGCCGAGGTGGCGCCCGGCCGCACGCTCGGCCTGCTCGGCCCGTCCGGTGCCGGCAAGTCGAGCCTGGTCAACGCGCTCGCCGGGGCCGTGGTGATGCCCACCCAGGCGATCCGGCGCGTCGACGGCAAGGGCCGGCACACCACCACGTGGCGGGCGTTGGTCCCGGTGCCCGGCGGCGGGGCGGTGCTGGACACCCCGGGGGTACGGGCCGTGGGCCTGCTGGACGGCTCGGCGGGGCTGGACCGGGCGTTCGCCGACATCGCCGAGCTGGCCACCGGCTGCCGGTACGCCGACTGCGGGCACGACGGGGAGCCCGGCTGCGCGGTGCGCGAGGCGCTGGAGAACGGCGAGCTGCCGGCGCGGCGCTGGGAGAGCTGGCGCCGGTTGCAGCGGGAGGTGGCGTACGAGAGCCGGCGGCGCGAGGCGCGGCTGGCCGCCGAGCGGCGCGGCGGCTGGCGCTCCGCCCGCCGGCGGGCCGCCCGCCCCTGACGGGGTCGTCGCGCGACAGCGGCCGGTCGGCGCATGGCGCTCGACCGGCCGCGGGCGTTCGGCGCGGGCGTTCGGCGCGGGCGTTCGGCGCGGGCGTTCGGCGCGGGCGTTCGGCGCGGGCGTTCGGCGCGGGCGTTCGGCGCGGGCGTTCGGCCCGTGCCAGGGGGTGGCCGGCGGCGCGGCCGACCGGGCTGAGCTGGGGGAATGTGCCGGCGGGGAAAAGTGTCGTACCTCGGGGCTAGAGTTGCCGGGGCGCCTTTCCTGTGCGCAGACAACCGCTCAGACCAGTCTCAGAGCGGACATTTCCTCCTCATCTTCTTCACCCGGGAGTACACGGACAGTGGCCGACCGACTGATCATCCGTGGCGCGCGCGAGCACAACCTGCGTGACGTCAGTCTCGACCTGCCCCGGGATGCCCTGATCGTCTTCACCGGGCTCTCCGGGTCGGGCAAGTCGAGCCTGGCCTTCGACACGATCTTCGCCGAGGGGCAGCGTCGCTACGTCGAGTCGCTGTCGTCGTACGCGCGGCAGTTCCTCGGCCAGATGGACAAGCCGGACGTCGACTTCATCGAGGGCCTCAGCCCGGCCGTCTCCATCGACCAGAAGTCCACCTCGCGTAACCCGCGCTCGACGGTGGGCACCATCACGGAGGTCTACGACTACCTCCGGCTGCTGTTCGCCCGCATCGGCGAGCCGCACTGCCCGGTCTGCGGCGAGCGGATCTCCCGGCAGACCCCGCAGCAGATCGTCGACCGGGTCCTCGCCATGGCCGAGGGCACCCGGTTCATGGTGCTCGCGCCGGTGGTGCGCGGCCGCAAGGGCGAGTACGTCGACCTCTTCGCCGAGCTCCAGGCCAAGGGTTACGCACGGGCCCGGGTCGACGGCGTGGTGCACCCGCTGACCGAGCCGCCGAAGCTGAAGAAGCAGGAGAAGCACACCATCGAGGTGGTGATCGACCGGCTCGCCGTCAAGCCGAGCGCCAAGCAGCGGCTGACCGACTCGGTCGAGGCCGCCCTGGGCCTCTCCAACGGCCTTGTGCTGCTCGACTTCGTCGACCTGGCCGAGGGCGACCCGGAGCGCGAGCGGCGCTACTCCGAGCACCTGGCCTGCCCCAACGACCACCCGCTCGCCATCGAGGACCTGGAGCCCCGGGTCTTCTCCTTCAACGCGCCCTACGGCGCGTGCCCCGAGTGCACCGGCATCGGCACCAAGAAGGAGGTCGACCCAGAGCTGCTCGTCCCCGACCCCGAGCGCAGCCTGCGCGAGGGCGCCATCCAGCCCTGGTCGACCGGGCACAACCTGGAATACTTCCTCCGCCTGCTGGAGGCCCTCGGCGAGGCCGAGCACTTCGACGTCGACACCCCGTGGCGAGCCCTGCCGTCCCGGGCGCAGAAGACGATCCTGCACGGCTCCGACGACCAGGTGCACGTGCGCTACCGCAACAAGTTCGGCCGAGAGCGCTCCTACTACACCGGCTTCGAGGGCGTGGTGCAGTGGATCGAGCGCCGGCACACCGACACCGAGTCGGAGTGGTCGCGCGAGAAGTACGAGGGCTACATGCGGGACGTGCCGTGCGCGGCCTGCGGCGGCGCCCGGCTCAAGCCCGAGGTGCTCGCGGTGACCCTGGCCGGCAAGAGCATCGCCGAGGTCTGCAACCTGTCGGTCGGCGAGGCCGCCGACCTGCTCGCCGGCATCGAGCTGACCGACCGGCAGAAGATGATCGCCGAGCGGGTGCTCAAGGAGATCAACGCCCGGCTGAAGTTCCTGCTCGACGTCGGCCTGGACTACCTCTCCCTGGACCGTCCGGCCGGCACCCTCTCCGGTGGCGAGGCGCAGCGCATCCGGCTGGCCACCCAGATCGGCTCCGGCCTGGTCGGGGTGCTCTACGTGCTCGACGAGCCGTCGATCGGGCTGCACCAGCGGGACAACCACCGGCTCATCGAGACCCTGGTCCGGCTGCGCGGCCTGGGCAACACGCTGATCGTGGTCGAGCACGACGAGGACACCATCCGCACCGCCGACTGGATCGTCGACATCGGCCCGGGCGCCGGCGAGCACGGCGGCAAGATCGTGCACAGCGGCTCGGTGCCGGCGCTGCTGGAGAACCCGGAATCGGTGACCGGGGCGTACCTGTCCGGCCGCCGGTCCATTCCGACGCCGCAGCAGCGTCGCCCGCAGACCCCCGGCCGGGAGCTGGTCGTGCACGGCGCGCGCGAGCACAACCTGCGCAACCTGACCGTGTCGTTCCCGCTGGGTCAGCTCATCGCGGTCACCGGGGTCAGCGGCTCCGGCAAGTCCACGCTGGTCAACGACATCCTCTACGCGGTGTTGGCCAACCAGATCAACGGCGCGCGGCTGGTTCCCGGCCGGCACACCCGGGTCTCCGGGCTGGAGCACGTCGACAAGGTGGTCGGTGTCGACCAGTCGCCGATCGGGCGGACGCCGCGGTCCAACCCGGCCACCTACACCGGGGTCTGGGACCACGTCCGCAAGCTCTTCGCGGAGACCACCGAGGCCAAGGTCCGGGGGTACGGTCCGGGCCGGTTCTCGTTCAACGTCAAGGGCGGACGCTGTGAGGCGTGTTCCGGCGACGGCACGATCAAGATCGAGATGAACTTCCTGCCCGACGTGTACGTCCCGTGCGAGGTCTGCAAGGGCGCCCGCTACAACCGGGAGACCCTGGAGGTCCACTACAAGGGCAAGACCGTCTCGGACGTGTTGGAGATGCCGATCGAGGAGGCGGCGGAGTTCTTCTCCGCCATCCCGGCCATCCACCGGCACCTCAGGACGCTGGTGGACGTCGGCCTGGGCTACGTCCGGCTCGGCCAGCCCGCGCCGACGCTGTCCGGCGGCGAGGCGCAGCGGGTCAAGCTCGCCTCGGAGCTGCAGAAGCGCTCCACCGGCCGGACGGTCTACGTCCTCGACGAGCCGACCACCGGCCTGCACTTCGAGGACATCCGCAAGCTGCTGATGGTGCTGGAGGGGCTGGTCGACAAGGGCAACACGGTGATCACGATCGAGCACAACCTCGACGTGATCAAGTCGGCCGACTGGCTGATCGACATGGGCCCCGAGGGCGGTCACCGGGGCGGCACGGTGCTCGCCACCGGCACCCCCGAGGAGGTCGCCGAGGTGCCCGAGAGCCACACCGGGCAGTTCCTGCGGCAGGTGCTCAGGCTCGACGGCGAGGCCAAGGGTGCGGCGGCGGCCACCTCCCGGGCGGCCAAGGCCAACGGCGCGAAGTCCCGCGCGCGGAAGGTCCCGGCCGGGGCCCGCTGAGGCGCGCCGGCACCCATCCGGGCGGGCCGCCGGGCCCGTCTGGCCAGCCTGGCACTCGCCGACCGGGTGAACCGTCGGGCACAGTGTTGCGTGTACCCGAGCATGGCCGCGGATCATCACTGGGCGGCGGCAGCCGAGAGAGAGGCAAGGCATGAGTGACGAGCAGGAGCTGACCGGGCCGGCGACGCAGACCCGGCGTGCCCTTCTCACGGGCGCCGGCGCGGTCGGCGCTGCGGTGGTCCTGGCTGCCTGCGGCAGCGACGACTCCGGCGGCGGCGCGGCTCCGACCAGCGGCGGCCCGGCGGTGCCCAGCAGCGGCGACGCCGGCGGCGGTGACCGCGCGGGTGCGCAGTCGTTGGCCCGCACCGCCGACATCCCGGTCGGCGGCGGCGCCGTATACCCCGCCCAGGGCGTGGTGATCACGCAGCCGACCGCCGGTGATTTCAAGGCCTTCGACTCGATCTGCACGCACCAGGGCTGCCCGGTGACCAACGTCGACGGCGGCACCATCAACTGCACCTGCCACTTCAGCAAGTTCTCCATCGAGGACGGCTCGGTGAAGGGCGGCCCGGCCACCAAGCCCCTCCCACCGAAGAACATCAAGGTCACGGGCGACCAGATCTCGCTGGCCTGACCGGACGCACCGCGGCCGGCGACCCCACCGGGTCGTCGGCCGTCGTCATCCCGTCGTGGCGTCCGCCGTCGCCGTCGCCGTCGTCCGCCGGCCGGCTGGCCGGGGCTCCCCGGAGGGCGGCCGGCGGCAGGAACCGCTCCAGCACCAGGATGCCGGCCGCGCCGCCGGCGGGTCGTCCACCAGGGCAGGGCGGGCAGGGCGGCGCCGCGCTCCTGACGGGGGCTGTCGGGGGTGCGGACTAGGCTTGCTGCCGTGGCTGACCCCTCGACCTACCGTCCCGCGCCCGGCACGATCCCGGAGTCACCGGGGGTCTACCGGTTCCGCGACGGCACCGGCCGGGTGATCTACGTCGGCAAGGCGAAGAACCTGCGCAGCCGCCTCAACTCCTACTTCGCGGACCTGTGGGGCCTGCACCAGCGCACCCAGCAGATGGTCACCACCGCCGAGTCGGTCGACTGGGTCACGGTCGGCACCGAGGTCGAGGCGCTCCAGCTCGAATACACCTGGATCAAGCAGTACGACCCGCGCTTCAACGTCCGCTACCGCGACGACAAGTCGTACCCCTACCTGGCGGTCACCCTCGACGAGGAGTTCCCGCGTCTGCAGGTGATGCGGGGCGCCAAGCGCAAGGGGGTGCGCTACTTCGGGCCCTACTCGCACGCGTGGGCGATCCGCGAGACGCTCGACCTGCTGCTGCGGGTCTTCCCGGCCCGCACCTGCTCCGCCGGGGTGTTCAAGCGCGCCGGCCAGGTCGGCCGCCCCTGCCTGCTGGGCTACATCGGCAAGTGCTCGGCGCCGTGCGTCGGCAGCGTCACCCCGGAGCGGCACCGCGAGATCGTCGACGGTTTCTGCGAGTTCATGGCCGGCCGCACCGACACGATGGTCCGCAAGCTGGAACGGGAGATGACCGAGGCCAGCGAGCAGTTGGAGTTCGAGCGGGCGGCCCGGCTGCGCGACGACATCGCCGCGTTGCGCCGGGCGATGGAGAAGCAGACGGTGGTGCTCGGCGACGGCACCGACGCCGACGTGGTCGCGTTCGCCGACGACCCCCTGGAGGCGGCCGTCCAGGTGTTCCACGTCCGCGACGGCCGGGTCCGGGGCCAGCGCGGCTGGGTGGTGGAGAAGACGGAGGACCTGACCACGGGCGACCTGGTGCACCACTTCTGCACCCAGGTCTACGGCGGCGAGCAGGGCGAGGCCGACGTGCCGCGCGAGCTGCTCGTGCCGGAGCTGCCCGCCGACGCCGTCGCGCTGGCCGACTGGCTCTCCAGCCACCGGGGCAGCAGGGTGACGCTGCGGGTGCCGCAGCGCGGCGACAAGCGGTCCCTGCTGGAGACGGTCGAGCGCAACGCCAAGGACGCGCTCGCGCGGCACAAGCTGCGCCGCGCCGGCGATCTGACCACCCGGAGCAAGGCCCTCGACGAGATCAGCGAGGCGCTCGACATGCGCACCTCGCCGCTGCGCATCGAGTGCTTCGACATCTCACAGATGCAGGGCACCGACGTGGTGGCCAGCATGGTCGTCTTCGAGGACGGTCTGCCCCGCAAGAGCGAATACCGACGGTTCATCATCCGTGGCGCCACCGACGACCTCTCCGCCATGTCGGAGGTGCTGCGCCGCCGCTTCGCCCGCTATCTCGACGCCCGCGCCGAGACCGGCGAGGTGGGCGTCGAGCCGGCCGACGACCCCGACGCCCCGGCCGGGCAGGCCGGGCCCGACGAGCCGCGGGTCGGCACCCTGATCGACCCGACCACCGGCCGGCCGCGCAAGTTCGCGTACCCGCCGCAGCTGGTGGTGGTCGACGGCGGCGCGCCCCAGGTCGCGGCGGCGGCCCAGGCCCTCGCGGAGCTGGGCGTCGACGACGTGGCGCTCTGTGGCCTGGCGAAGCGGCTGGAGGAGGTCTGGCTGCCCGACGACGAGTTCCCGGTCATCCTGCCGCGCACGTCCGAGGGGCTCTACCTGCTGCAACGGGTGCGCGACGAGGCCCACCGCTTCGCCATCACCTTCCACCGGCAGCGGCGCTCGAAGCGGATGACCGAGTCGGCGCTGGACAGGGTCCCCGGCCTGGGCGAGGTGCGGCGCAAGGCGCTGCTGCGGCACTTCGGCTCACTCAAGCGGCTCTCCGCCGCCACCGTCGAGGAGATCACCGAGGTGCCCGGCGTCGGTCGGCGCACCGCCGAGGCGATCCTCGCCGCCCTCGGCGGCGGTGAGCCGCCCGCGCGGTCCTGACCGCCAGTCCAGACGCCTCTGCTCCGTGCCGGCCGGCCCTTCCGGGCCCTCGCCTTCCTCCGGGCCCCGAGCTGCCGGCGGTACGGCCACCGGCTCACGCCCACCGAGCCGCCGCCGCGTCCGACTGCGCCAGGGTATTGACATCCGACACGTTCGATATACGGTCAAGGCCGTAATGCGGCCCCTTGATGGTGGGCAGGAAACCGTCGACAAGCCGCGAATCCTCCTTCCGCCACCGCTCCACGGAGGTCGACTTGCTCATACCGATGCGGAAACTGCACCTGGCCATAGCGGCCGGTGTCCTCATGGCGTCAACGGGTAGCGGGGCTCTCGCCGCTGCGCCGGCCCAGCCGCTGACCGTGGACTCGGTCGTGCGGAATGGTGGATTCGAGGATCCTGCCTCGGCCACTGCAATTCCGGGCTGGACCCAAAGATACGGGACGGGCGGCTTCAGCGTTGTCGCATCGCCGACGCGCGGCGGGTCGCAGGCGCTGTCCATGGAGGATCCCAGCAACACCGGCCAGTTTGGCCTGCTCAGCGACCCGGTGCCGGTGATCGCTGACCAGAGGTACGACTTCGGGGCCTGGGTGCTCGTCAAGCGCGGCATTCCGTCGATCGTCGTCTACTACTACGACGCGGCGGGGCGGCAGCTGTCCAGCAGCACGCACCGCATCTACTACGGCGACCCGACCGCCTGGGCCTGGGAAGGGGTGACCGCGACAACCCCCGCGGGGACGGCCACCGCCCGGATCCTGCTCTACTCGTCCACCGCCGATGTCACCAGCGTCACCTGGGACGACGTCACGTTCCGGCGCGCTGTGCCGCGGACCGAGACCTCCATCGGGCACCCGGTGGTGGCCGCCAACATCCTCGACACCGCGTACGGCGTGGGGCCCGACGGTCGCGAGGAGATATACGCCGTCACCACGGGTACGCCCGCCCGGTTCGAGGTGATCGACGTAGCGTCCGGCGATCTCAGGCACGCGGTCTCCCTGCCCGCTGGCGCACAGGGATCATGGACGGTCATCACCGGCGGCGACGGCTCGGTCTACGTCGGTGCCTACAACGACGGGGCGCTCTACCGCTGGTCGCCGTCGACGGCGAAGCTGGAGTCGCTGGGCCGGGCCACCCCGAACGCCCTGTACCTGTGGGACCTGGAGGTCGACGAGAACGGCATCGTCTGGGGTGGCACCTACCCGAAGGGTGAGGTGTTCAGCTTCAACCCCGCCACCGGTGACTTCACCAGCTACGGCAGCGTCTCGGACGAGGCGTACGTGCGCAGCGTCGCCGTCGCCGACGGACTCGTCTACGCCGGCCTCGGCAGCTCGAAGCCGCGCATCGTCGTGCTCGATCCCGGCACCGGAACCCGGCGCACCATCGAACTCCCCGCCGAGCACCGCGACAACGAGTTCGTCTACTTCCTCGACATCCGGGACGATACGATGTTCGCCCGGGTCACCCCGGGCAACCACCTGCTCGCCTACGACCTGAAGCGAGGTGAGTGGGCCACCGATCTCGGGCCGACCTCGTTCGGCAGTGTGTCGGAGCCCGGGCCGCGACGGGACGTCTACTACATCGACGCGGCCGGTGAACTGCGTGCCTACAACCTCACATCCGGCCAGGTGCGGGGGACGGGCATGAAGAACCTCAAACCGGCGCGGGACTTCGGCTGGGTGCACCTGGGCAGCGCGGACTTCCCGGGCAACACGCTCGCCTTCATGTACCAGACCGGCGAGCTGGCTCTCTACAACCCGGTGACCGGAAAGCACGACATCCGCCAGGCCGACGTGGAGACGGCACCGATCAAGATCCAGTCGATCGGCCGCGGACCCGACGGTCGGATCTACACCGGCGGTTACATGTACGAGGGTGTCTCCGCGTACGACCCGGCAACGGGGACCACCGAGCAGCTGCCGCGCGGGCACGTCGGGCAGGTCGAGGGGATGCTGGCCCACGACGGCGACCTCTACCTCGGGACGTACACCCGGGCCAACCTGTACCGGTACGACCCGACCCGGCAGTGGGACGGCACCACCAACCCCGAGCACATCGGCGCCCTGGAGCACCTCGAGCAGGACCGGCCGTTCGCCTGGGCGTCCGTGGGTGACCGGGTGGCCTTCGGCACCGTCCCCTCCTACGGCAAGCTCGGCGGGGTGCTCGGCCTGTACGACCCGCAGACCGGGGAGCTTGTCACGCACCGGGATGTCGTTCCGGGCCACAGTATCGTGTCGCTGGCCGCGGCGGGCCAGGTACTCTTTGCCGGCACCTCCGTCCACGGTGGGCTGGGCTCCACGCCGACGGACCGGACCGCGAAGATCTTCGCCTGGGACACCACCCGCGACGCCAAGCTGTGGGAGATCACGCTCAGCCCGGAGGTCGAGGCCGTGACCGCCCTGACGGTCGCCCCGAACGGCAACCTCTGGGCGATCGACATGGGTCGGTTGTACGAGCTGGACCCGGCCACCGGCCAGGTGCTGCGCAAGACCCAGCTCACCCCGTACCTGTGGCAGGGGGCCGCCGTCTGGGTCAGCGCGGACCTCGAGTTCGCCGAGGACGGCACCCTGTACGCGTTGAGCCGGGGCAACCTCTTCCAGATCGATCCGACGACACTGGAGCCACGGAGGTTGGCCAACGGGATCACCAACTACACCTTCGCCCGTGACGGGCACACGTTGTACTACACCCGTTCCGACGAGGTGTTCCGCCTCAGCCCTGAGGCAGACTCCGCCGGCTGATCTGGACCGCCGGGCCGCTCCGGCGACCAACCGCGATCGGGTCGGGAGGTTCTGCTTCCCGACCCGATCGTCGCGCCCGGCGAACCCGTCCCGGCAGCCACGGTCGAGTAGCCGGTGGCTCGACCGGCCGCCGGTCACTCGGCCAGGACGGCCAGGATCTGCTCGCCGTACTTGGCGAGCTTGTTCTCGCCGACGCCGCTGACCTGGGACAGCTCCGCCAGGGACGCCGGCGCGTCGGTGGCGATCTGTCGCAGCGTGGCGTCGTGGAAGATCACGTACGCCGGCACGCCCTGCTCCTTGGCGGTGGCGGCGCGCCAGGCGCGCAGCCGCTCGAAGACCCCGGCGGCCGCCGGGGACAGGTCGGCCACGACGGTGGCCGCCCCGCGTGGCTTGGCCGCCCGGGGCGAGGCGACCCGCTCCGGCTCGCGCCGCATCATCACCGTGCGGCGGCGGCCCAGCACCTCCGCGCTGGCCTCGGTCAGGGCCAGCGTGCCGTAGTCGCCCTCGACCGCCAGCAGCCCCTCGGCCAGGAGCTGGCGCACCACGCCGCGCCACTCGGCCTCGCGCAGCTCGCCGCCGATGCCGAACACGGTCAGCGAGTCGTGGCCGTACTGGGTGACCTTGTCGGTCGTGCGGCCGAGCAGGATGTCGACGCAGTGCCCCGCGCCGAAGCGCTGGTTGCGTTCCCGGTCGAGCCGGAACACCGTGGAGAGCAGCTTCTGCGCCGCGACGGTGCCGTCCCACGACTCCGGCGGGTCGAGGCAGGTGTCGCAGTTGCCGCAGGCGGCCGTGGCCTGCTCGCCGAAGTAGTCGAGCAGTTGGGCGCGGCGGCAGCGGACCGTCTCGCAGAGCGCCAGCATCGCGTCGAGGTGGGCGGCGAGGTTGCGCCGGTGGGCGAGGTCGCCCTCCGAGGTCTCGATCATCTTGCGCTGCTGCACCACGTCCTGCAGCCCGTACGCCAGCCAGGCGGTCGACGGCAGCCCGTCCCGCCCGGCGCGGCCGGTCTCCTGGTAGTAGCCCTCGACGGACTTGGGCAGGTCGAGGTGGGCGACGAAGCGGACGTCGGGCTTGTCGATGCCCATGCCGAAGGCGATGGTCGCCACCATCACCAGGCCGTCCTCGCGCAGGAAGCGCTGCTGGTTTCGCGCGCGGGTCGCCGCGTCCAGGCCGGCGTGGTAGGGCAGCGCGGCGATGCCGTTGGCGGTGAGGAACTCCGCCGTCTTGTCCACGGAGGCGCGGGACAGGCAGTAGACGATGCCGGCGTCGCCGGGGTGTTCGTCGCGCAGCAGGCCCAGCAGCTGCTTGCGGGGCTCGCGCTTGGGCACGATCCGGTACTGGATGTTGGGCCGGTCGAAGCTGGCCACGAAGTGCCGGGCGTCGGTGAGCTTCAGCCGGGTGGCGATCTCGGCGCGGGTCGCGCTGGTCGCGGTGGCCGTGAGCGCGATCCGGGGCACGTCCGGCCAGCGTTCGTGCAGCATCGACAGGGCGAGGTAGTCGGGGCGGAAGTCGTGCCCCCACTGCGACACGCAGTGCGCCTCGTCGATGGCGAACAGGCCGATCCGGCCCCGGTCGAGCAGCTGCTGCACCGGGCGGGTGCCCAGCGCCTCCGGGGCGAGGTAGAGCAGGTCCAGCTCGCCGCCGACGAACGCCCGCTCCACCGCGCGGCGGGCGTCGAGGTCCTGCGTCGAGTTGAGGAAGCCGGCCCGCACGCCGACCGCGGTCAGCGCGTCGACCTGGTCCTGCATCAGCGCGATCAGCGGCGAGACCACCACCGCCACGCCGTCACGCACCAGCGCCGGGATCTGGTAGCACAGGGACTTGCCGCCACCGGTCGGCATCAGCACCAGCGCGTCGCCGCCGGCCACCACGTGGTCGATCACCTCCTGCTGGAAGCCGCGGAAGGCGTCGTAGCCGAACACCCGGCGCAGCGTCTCCAGGGCGTCGGAGGTGCGCAGGTCGGTGGGGGAAGCCATCCGGGGATTCTACGAACCGCCCCCGACACCCGGCGCACCCGAGCGCACGCGCCGCGCCACGACGGCGTCACGGGGTAGCGGTGCCATCCGGCCGACGGCGCCGCGATCTTGCACTCTATGCCCTCGGATTGCGCGATAGGCCCGATATGCCGGGGCGGCACCTGCAAGATCGCTGTGCCGTCGGCGGGCCCGGGCCCGTGGTGGCACGGCTGCCCGGCCGTGCCTTCGCGCGTACGCGCCTGACCGCTGTCGGCACGGGCGCGCTGACGAGGGATAGAGTCGCAGATCGACCAGTCGCGGTCACACCCGACCGCGCCACCCGTGGGGAGCAGGCAGTGAACGAGGCGCGGACACCCGAGGCTCGGGTCGCCGAGGACCCGACACCGACGGAGTCGGACACCACCCTGGTGGTGGTCACCGGCCTCTCCGGCGGCGGTCGCAGCACGGTCGCCCGGGCGCTGGAGAACGTCGGCTTCTACGTGGTGGACAACCTGCCCCAGGCGCTCATGCTCGACATGGCGGAGCTGGCGTTCAAGGCCGGCGGGGCGGCCCGGCGCACCGCAATGGTGCTGGACGTGCGCTCCCGTGCCTTCTCCACGGACCTGGCGGGGGCGATCCGGGAGCTGAAGGAGCGCGGCTTCTCGCCCCGGGTGGTGTTCGTCGACGCGGACGACGAGGTGCTGATCCGGCGGTTCGAGAGCGTCCGCCGGTCGCACCCGTTGCAGGGCGACGGGCGGCTCGCCGACGGCATCGCGGTCGAGCGCGGCCTGCTGGAGGAGGCCCGCGACCAGGCCGACGTGATCATCGACACCAGCCACCTGAACGTCAACCAGCTCCGCCGCCGCATCGAGGAGTTGTTCGGCGGCGAGGACACCCGCCGGCTGCGGGTCACCGTGCTCTCCTTCGGCTTCAAGTACGGCCTGCCGCCGGACGCCGACTTCGTGCTCGACGCCCGTTTCCTACCCAACCCGTACTGGGTGCCCGAGCTGCGCGAGCACACCGGCCGGGAGGAGGCGGTCAGCTCGTACGTGCTGGGGCAGGAGGGCGCGGACGCCTTCGTCGCCTCGTACGCCGACCTGGTCAACGCCACCACCGCCGGCTTCGAGCGGGAGGGCAAGCGCTACCTGACCGTCGCGGTCGGCTGCACCGGCGGCAAGCACCGCAGCGTGGCCATCGCCGAGGAGTTGGCGGCCCGGCTGCGTCAGTCCGGCCTGGCCGCCAACGCCCAGCACCGCGACCTGGGGCGCGAGTGACGGCGACGCGGGTGGTCGCCTTCGGCGGCGGGCACGGCCTGTCCGCCTCGCTGCGCGCGTTGCGCCGCTGCGCCCCCGAGCTGGACCTGGACATCACGGCGGTGGTCACCGTCGGCGACGACGGCGGCTCCAGCGGCCGGCTGCGCGCCGAGCGGGGCGGCCTGCCCCCGGGCGACCTGCGGCAGGCGCTGGTGGCGCTCGCCGGGGACCACCCCGCCACCCGGCGCAGCGCCGGCCTGTTCCAGCACCGCTTCGCCGAGGTGCCGCCGCCGGGCTCCGAGGACCCGGCCCCTGGGCGGGGCGACGGGCTGGCCGGGCACGCGGTGGGCAACCTCGTGCTCTGCGGGCTGATGGAGCTGCTCGGCGACCCGGTGGCCGCCCTGGAACACGCCGGCGCGATGCTCGGTGCGGTGGGCCGGGTGCTGCCGATGTCCTGCGAGCCGGTGGACATCGAGGCGCGGGTGCGCGGCGCCGACCCGACCCGGCCGGACGAGGTGCGTACGGTCACCGGCCAGCACCAGGTCGCGGTGACCACCGGCCGGGTGGAGTCGCTGCGGCTGACCCCGGGCGCCCCGCGGGCCTGCCCGCAGGCGGTCGCCGCGATCGGCGCGGCGGACTGGCTGATCTTCGGGCCCGGCAGCTGGTACACGAGCGTGCTGCCGCACCTGCTGGTGCCGGAGTTGGCCGCCGCCGTCGTCGCCAGCCCCGCGCGGCGGTTGGTGACGCTGAACCTCGCGTCGGAGAAGGAGACGCTCGGGCTCTCCCTGGCCGACCACCTGGCCGCGTTGCGCTGGTACCTGCCGGAGCTGAAGGTCGACCATGTGGTCGCCGATTCCAAGGCGGCGGGTGACCCCGAACCGGTCGAACGTGCGGCAGAATCGCTGGGTGCCCGCCTGGTCCTCGCTCCCGTCGCGGTCACCGACGGCACTCCCCGTCATGATCCGGCCGCCCTGGGCGCCGCACTGGTGCCTGTCCTGGGCGCCGATCGTTAGACACGTACGTAATCTCCGGCGACACGCCGGAACAGGTCCGTGAGGGGACGCACAATGGCGATGACGGCTGCGGTCAAGGACGAGCTGAGTCGGGTCGACGTGCCCAAGCCCTGCTGTCGGCGGGCGGAGATGGCGGCGCTGCTGCGCTTCGCCGGCGGGCTGCACATCGTCTCCGGTCGGGTGGTGGTGGAGGCCGAACTCGACACCGGGGCGGTGGCCCGCCGGCTGCGGCGGGAGATCGCCGAGGTCTACGGCTACCCCAGCGAGATCCACGTGCTGGCCTCCGGCGGCCTGCGCAAGGGCAGCCACTTCATCGTGCGGGTGGTCAAGGACGGCGAGGCCCTCGCGCGGCAGACGGGGCTGCTCGACGTCCGGGGCCGCCCGGTGCGGGGCCTGCCACCGCACGTCGTCGCCGCGAACGTCTGCTGCGCGGTGTCGGCCTGGCGGGGCGCGTTCATGGCGCACGGCTCGCTGACCGAGCCCGGCCGCTCCAGCGCGCTGGAGATCACCTGCCCCGGCCCCGAGTCGGCGCTGGCCCTGGTCGGCGCGGCCCGCCGGATCGGCATCACCGCCAAGAACCGCGAGGTGCGCGGGGTGGACCGGGTGGTGGTCAAGGACGGCGACGCGATCGCCGCGCTGCTCACCCGCATCGGCGCGCACTCCAGCGTGCTGGCCTGGGAGGAGCGCCGGGTCCGCCGCGAGGTCCGGGCCACGGCGAACCGGCTGGCCAACTTCGACGACGCCAACCTGCGCCGCTCGGCGCGCGCCGCGGTGGCCGCCGCCGCCCGGGTCACCCGGGCGCTGGAGATCCTCGCCGACGACGCCCCGAACCACCTGACCTCGGCCGGTCAGCTGCGCCTGGAGCACCGGCAGGCGTCGCTGGAGGAGTTGGGCGCGCTGGCCGACCCCCCGCTGACCAAGGACGCCATCGCCGGCCGGATCCGCCGGCTGCTGGCGCTGGCGGACAAGCGGGCCCGGGACCTGGGCATCCCGGATACGGAAGCGGCCGTCACGCCCGACATGCTCGTGGTCTGATAGGACGGTGAGGGTCGGCGGCGCCAGTGGGATCACCACCCGGCGCTGCACGGCGACGCACGCTCGGATAGGGTCGCTGCGTACGGCAAGGGGGCCGGCACAGGCACTCCTCGCCGTGCACACCGCCTCGGGCGGTCAGGTCCTTCGAGACCGCGGCGGGGTGGCCGAGATGAACCGTCAACGGCCGGCTCCAACGGTCGGCGCACACACCTCCGCCGGCCCGGGTCTGACGCCGGCGGACCAGAACGCAAGGAGATGGGACCTGTGACCATCCGGGTTGGCATCAACGGCTTCGGCCGGATCGGCCGCAACTTCTTCCGGGCAGTGCTGGCGTCCGGCGCTGACGTCGAGGTCGTGGCGGTCAACGACCTGACCGACAACGCGACGCTCGCCCACCTGCTCAAGTACGACAGCATCCTGGGTCGTCTCCCGCACGAGGTGAAGGCCACCGCCGACGAGATCACCGTGGGCGGCAAGACCATCAAGGCGTACGCCGAGAAGGACCCGGCGAAGCTGCCGTGGGGCGAGGTCGGCGCGGACGTGGTCATCGAGTCCACCGGCTTCTTCACCGACGCCACCAAGGCCAAGGCGCACGTCGACGGCGGCGCCAAGAAGGTCATCATCTCCGCCCCGGCGAAGAACGAGGACGTCACGGTCGTCATGGGCGTGAACCACGACCAGTACGACCCGGCCAAGCACACCATCATCTCCAACGCCTCGTGCACCACCAACTGCCTCGCCCCCATGGCGAAGGTCCTGCACGACACGTTCGGCATCCAGCACGGCCTGATGACGACGATCCACGCGTACACGCAGGACCAGAACCTCCAGGACGCGCCGCACAAGGATCTGCGCCGGGCCCGCGCCGCCGCGCTGAACATCGTGCCGACCTCGACCGGCGCGGCGAAGGCGATCGGCCTGGTGCTGCCGGAGCTGAAGGGCAAGCTGGACGGCTACGCGCTGCGGGTGCCGATCCCGACCGGCTCGACCACCGACCTGACGGTCAACGTCAACCGGGAGACCACGGTGGACGAGGTCAACGCCGCGCTGAAGGCCGCCGCCGAGGGCCCGCTCAAGGGCATCCTGGTCTACAACGACGACCCGATCGTCTCCGCCGACATCGTCACCGACCCGGCGTCGTGCATCTTCGATGCGCCGCTGACCAAGGTCGTCGGCAACCAGGTCAAGGTCGTCGGCTGGTACGACAACGAGTGGGGCTACTCCAACCGCCTGGTCGACCTGGTCAAGCTGGTCGGTCAGTCGCTGTGAGCATCCGTACCCTCGACGACCTGCTCGCCGAGGGGGTGTCGGGTCGGCGCGTGCTGGTGCGCGCCGACCTGAACGTCCCGCTCGACAAGCAGACCGGTGACATCACGGACGACGGCCGCATCCGGGCCGTCCTGCCGACGCTGGGCGCGCTTGTCGAGGCCGGCGCGAAGGTGGTCGTCTGCTCGCACCTGGGCCGCCCGAAGGGCGCTCCTGACCCGCAGTTCAGCCTCCGTCCGGTCGCCGGGCGGCTCGGCGAGCTGCTCGGGTCGCGGGTGCACTTCGCCACCGACACCGTCGGCGAGTCCGCCCGCGCCGCCGTGGAGGCGCTGGCCGGCGGCGAGGTGGCGCTGCTGGAGAACCTGCGCTTCAACAAGGGCGAGACCAGCAAGGACGACGCCGAGCGGGGCGCGTTCGCCGACCAGCTCGCCGCCCTCGGCGACGCGTACGTCGACGACGCGTTCGGCGCCGTGCACCGCAAGCACGCCAGCGTCCACGACGTGCCGGCGCGGCTGCCACACGTCGCCGGCCGGCTGGTGCTGCGCGAGGTGGAGGTCCTCTCGAAGCTCACCGGCGAGCCGGAGCGGCCGTACGTGGTGGTGCTCGGCGGCTCCAAGGTCTCCGACAAGCTCGCCGTGATCGAGGCGCTGCTGCCGACGGTCGACCGGCTGCTCATCGGCGGCGGGATGTGCTTCACCTTCCTGAAGGCGCAGGGCCACGAGGTGGGCTCCTCGCTGCTGGAGGAGGAGATGGTGGAGACCTGCCGCAACCTGCTGGAGCGCTCCGGGAACAAGATCCTGCTCCCGGTCGACGTGGTGGCCGCGGACGCGTTCGCCCCGGACGCCGCGCACGACACCGTGCCGGCCGACGGCATTCCCAGCAAGCGGGTGGGTCTCGACATCGGGCCGGAGACGGTCGCCGGGTTCGCCGCCGCCCTCAAGGGCGCGCGGACGATCTTCTGGAACGGCCCGATGGGCGTGTTCGAGATGCCGGCGTTCGCCCACGGCACGCGCGGGGTCGCCGAGGCGATCGCGAAGGCCGACGCGTTCACCGTGGTCGGTGGCGGTGACTCGGCGGCGGCGGTCCGCGCGCTGGGGCTGGACGAGTCCGCTTTCGGGCACATCTCCACCGGCGGTGGCGCCTCTTTGGAATACCTGGAGGGCAAGACCCTCCCCGGCATCGCGGCTCTGGAGAACTGATGGCGAGCGCCACCCGCCGGCCCCTGATGGCCGGCAACTGGAAGATGAACCTCAACCACCTCGAGGCCAACCTGCTGGTGCAGAAGCTGGCGGCCAGCCTGACCGAGAAGCAGCTCACCGACGTGGAGACGGTGGTGCTGCCGCCGTTCACCGACCTGCGTACGGTGCAGACCGCCGTCGACGGCGACAAGCTGCTGCTCGGCTACGGCGCGCAGGACCTGTCGCCGCACGCGTCGGGGGCCTACACCGGCGACATCTCCGGCCCGATGCTGGCCAAGCTGGGCTGCACGTACGTGGTGGTCGGGCACTCGGAGCGGCGCGCCTACCACCACGAGGACGACGCGATCGTCAACGCCAAGGTGCAGGCGGCGCTGACCCACGGGCTCACCCCGATCCTCTGCGTGGGGGAGGGGCTCGACGTCCGGGACCGGGGCACCCACGTGGCGCACTGCAGCGACCAGCTCGACGGGGCCCTGAAGGGGCTGACCGCCGAGCAGGTGGCGAAGGTCGTGGTGGCGTACGAGCCGGTCTGGGCGATCGGCACGGGCAAGACGGCCACCCCGGAGGACGCGCAGGAGGTGTGCGAGGCGGTCCGCCAGCGGCTGGCCGAGTCCTTCGGCCAGGACACCGCCGACCAGGTCCGGGTCCTCTACGGCGGCTCCGTCAAGTCCTCCAACGTCGCGGCGATCATGGCCAAGCCAGACGTCGACGGGGCGCTGGTGGGCGGCGCGAGCCTGGACGCCGAGGAGTTCGCGAAGATCTGCCGGTTCCCGGAGCACATCGCCCGCTGATCGCTCGCTATCCTTGACTCCGCCCGTCCGTCGGTCGGTGCCACCGTGCCCGATCTGCCCGGGCGAGGATCGTAACGAGAGGACTGACCCCAGCCATGCCGATCTGGTTCGCATACACGTTGATCGTGTTGCTGGTCATCACGAGCATCCTGCTGACCATGCTGATCCTGCTGCACCGCGGTAAGGGCGGCGGGTTGTCGAGCATGTTCGGTGGCGGCGTCAGCTCCAGCCTCGCCGGGTCGTCGGTGGCGGAGAAGAACCTCGACCGCTACACCGTCCTGGTGGGCATCGTCTGGTTCGCCTGCATCGTCGGGCTCGGGCTCTGGCTGCGCCTCCAGACGACCAGCGGCGTCGTCTGAGCGCCGTCTGGTCGTACAATCTGCGCGCGGTCCGTCACTGACGGGCCGCGCGCAGTCCGTTTCACCCGCTGCACCGTGTCGCCCGCCGCCCCCTCCGCGGCGGTACCCCTCCCGACGACAGGAGCGAGCAGCCGTGCCGAGTGGCAACGTCATCCGGGGCACCCGCATCGGGTCCGCCCCCGAACGCCGCGCCGAGCGCTACCAGCCGGTCCCGTGCCGGGCGGTCACCTACTGGTGCCGCAACGACCACCACACCGAGATCCGCATCGCCGCCGACGCCGAGGCCCCGGAGGTGTGGGACTGCCCGCGGTGCGGCCTCCCCGCCGGGCAGGACGCGCAGAACCCGCCGGGCCGGGCCCGGCCGGAGCCCTACAAGACCCACCTGGCGTACGTGAAGGAGCGGCGCAGCGCCGAGGAGGGGGAGGCCATCCTGGCCGAGGCCCTCGCCGACCTGCGTCGCCGCCGAGGCCGCCCCGCCGCGCTGTAAGGAAGGGCCCCTTGTTAACGCTATGCGTTAACAAGGGGCCCTTCCTTACACGCTCAGCGCAGGCTGCGCAGGCGGGTCGGCACGTCGGCCGCCGCCGCCCGGTCCAGCAGCCAGAGCGTACGACCCGTACCCTGCACGCCGGCCGCCGGCAGTTGCACCGGCCCCGCCCCGGCCAGCGCCATGCCGACCGCCCGGGACTTGTCGGCGCCGCTGGCCACCAACCAGACCTCCTCGGCGGTGTTGATCGCCGGGAGGGTCAGGGTGGTCCGCACCGGCGGGGGCTTCGGGCTGCCCCGGACGGCGCTGACCGGCCGGGTGTCGTGGTGCACCGGGTGCTCCGGGAACACCGACGCCACGTGCCCGTCCTCGCCGACGCCCAGCATCAGCACGTCGAAGTGGGGGAGCGCGGCGTGGCCGGGACGCGCCGCCCGGGCCAGCTCCTCGGCGTAGCGGGCGGCCGCCTCCTCCGGATCCGGCCCGGCCGGCCCGTCGGAGGCGGGCATCGGGTGGACCCGGGCCGGGTCCAGCGGCACCACGTCCAGCAGGGTCGCCCGGGCCTGCGTCTCGTTGCGCTCCGGGTCGCCGGCGGGCAGGAACCGCTCGTCGCCCCACCAGACGTCCACCCGGGACCAGTCCACGGCGTCGCGGGCCGGCAGCGCCGCCACCGCCCGGTGCACCGCCGCGGCTATCCGCCCGCCGGTCAGCACCACCGACGCCTGGCCCCGCTCGGCCTGCGCGTCGAGCAGCTTGACCACCAACCGGGCGGCCACCGCCTGGGCCAGCAGGTCGGCGTCGGCGTGGACGGCGACACTCGCCTCACTCATCTGATGTGCCTTCGTTTCTCCGGCCGCCGCGCGGTCGGTGTTCCTCGTGCGCCCGGCAGTCGGGCGCTCAGTGCTGGGCGCTCGTTCCCGCGTGCGCGGTCACCCCCGCCTCGGCCCGCTGCGCGGTGGCCGGGTCCTTCCAGACGTGCACCCGCTGCGCCGGGCGCTGGTCCAGGCCGGTCAGGCCGGCCGTGGTGCCCAGCGCCTCCGCGTACACCTGGTCGGCGTCGAGCCGGCGCAGCTCCTCGGCCAGCTCGTCGCCGAGCGGCCGGCGGACGAGCGGCAGGTGCCGGTCCTCCTGGCCGGTACGCCGGAACGTCGCCACGCTGTCCTCCCGGGTCAGCGTCAGCTCGTCGCCGTTGGCGCAGCGCAGCTGCACCTCCCGCATGCGCGGGAATTCGTCGGTGCGCTGCCACACCGGGTCGATGCCGAGCCGGGCGGCCAGCCAGCCCCGCATCAGCGCGGCGGTGGGGTCGGAGGCCGGGGCGACCACGGTCGCCTCGGTCACCCGCGCCTGGGTGGTGTCGAACGCCCCGGCCACCAGCGTGCGCCACGGGGTGATCCGGGTCCACGCCAGGTCCGTGTCGCCCGGCGCGTAGTCCCGGGCCCGCTGGCGCAGCGCCTCGACCGGGTCGGCGGCCTGCGCGGCGTCGGTGATCCGCCGGTCGGCCACGACGCCGAGGAAGTCGGTGGCGATCTCGGCCGGCGGCTCGCCGTGCCACCACGTCACCACCGGAACGTCCGGCACCAGCAGCGGCATCACCACCGACTCGGCGTGCAGGGCGAGCCGCCCGTACATCCGGGTGACCACCGCCTCGCAGGGGCCGAGCCGGCCGCCGACGACGATCTCCGCGTCGAGGCGGTTGCGCTCCCGCTCGACGTCGGAGCGGACCACCACCACCAGCCGGCAGGGGTGGGCGGCGGCCGCTATCGTGGCCGCCGCCTCCGCCTCGCGCACCCGCTTCTCGTCCACCACCACGATCAGGGTGAGCGCCATGCCGCTGGCCACCCCGCCGGCGCTGCGCCGTTCGGCGGCGAGCGCCTTGACCACCTCGTTGCCGGTGGTGTCCCACAGGCCGATCACTGGAGCCTCCTGGTTGACTCGCTGGGCTTGCTCACGCTCTGCGCCAGGCCCGACCCTCGCGGGCCAGCATCTCGTCGGCGGCGCGGGGCCCCCACTCACCGGCCCGGTACGGCTCCGGCTTCGTGCCCGCCCACGCGTGCTCCAGCGGGTCCACCACCTGCCAGCTCTGCTCGACCTCGGCAGCATCCGGGAAGAGGGTGCGGTCACCGATGAGCACGTCCAGCACCAGCCGCTCGTACGCCTCGGGGCTGGACTCGGTGAACGCCTCGCCGTACTGGAAGTCCATCGCGATGTCGCGGACCTCCATCGTGGTGCCGGGCACCTTGGAGCCGAACTTGAGCACCACGCCCTCGTCGGGCTGCACCCGGATGACGAGCTGGTTGTTGCCCAGCGACTCCATGTCGGCGGCGTTGAACGGCAGGTGCGGCGCCTTCTTGAACATGATGGCGACCTCGGTGACGCGGCGCGGGAGCCGCTTGCCGGCCCGGATGTAGAACGGCACCTCCGCCCAACGGCGGTTCTGGATGCCGAGCCGGACCGCCACGTACGTCTCGGTGGTCGAGTCCTCCGGGACGCCCTCCTCGTCCAGGTAGCCGACCGCGCGCTGGCCGCCCACCCAGCCGGGCAGGTACTGGCCGCGGACGGTGCCCTCCGCGATGTCCTTCGGCAGGGTGATCGCCCGCAGCACCTTGAGCTTCTCGGTGCGGATCTCGTCCGCGTCGAAGCTCGTCGGCTCCTCCATCGCCACCAGCGCCAGCAGCTGGAGCAGGTGGTTCTGGAGCACGTCCCGGGCCGCGCCGGCCGAATCGTAGAAGCCGGCGCGGGTGCCGATGCCGACGTCCTCGGCCATGGTGATCTGCACCGAGTCGACGTACTTGGAGTTCCACAGCGGCTCGAACAGGTTGTTGGCGAACCGCAGGGCGAGGATGTTCTGGACGGTCTCCTTGCCCAGGTAGTGGTCGATGCGGAAGACGTCCTTGCGGGTGAAGACGTCGTCGACCAGGTCGTTGAGCGCCTTCGCCGAGGGCAGGTCGTGCCCGAACGGCTTCTCCACCACCACCCGGCGCCAGCCGCCGGACTTGGCGTTGTCGGCCATTCCCGTGCGGGCCAGCTGCTTGAGCACCACCGGGAACGCCGCCGGGGGGATGGAGAAGTAGAAGGCGGCGTTGCCCGGGATGCCGTGCGTCTGGCGCAGCTCGTCGAGGGTGGCGGCGAGGTGGTCGAACGCCGCGTCGTCGTCGAACGCGCCGCCCACGAACTTGATGTTGCCGACCAGCCGCGCCCACACCTCCTCCCGCCAGGGGGTGCGGGCGTGCTTCTTGGCGGCCTCGTGGGCCAGCGACTCGAAGTCGCCGTCGCCCCAGTCCCGACGGGCGAAACCCAGGACGACGAAGCCCGGGGGCAGCAGCCCCCGGTTCGCCAGGTCGTACACCGCCGGAAGGAGCTTCTTGCGGGCGAGGTCGCCGGTGACGCCGAAGATCACCAGGGCGCACGGCTCCGGGATCCTCGGCAGCCGGCGGTCCTGCGGGTCGCGTAGCGGGTTCACGCCGCCTCCTCGCTCCGCATCGTCCATGGTCCTCATCGTCACGCCCGCAGCGCCCCGACCGCATCGAGCAGCTGGGTCACGCCCGCGGACCGGTCGGTCAGGTGCAGCCGCACCAGGGGGCGCTCCCGCCCGGCCAGGGCCTGCCGGTCGCCGGCGGCCTGTGCCGCCTGCAACTCCCCGAAGGTGTACGGCTTGCCGGGCACCGGCAGGTCGTCGGCGACCGCGCCGGTGAGCTGGAGGTAGCTGCCGACCTGCGGGCCGCCCTTGTGGTACTGGCCGGTGGAGTGCAGGAACCGCGGCCCCCAGCCGAAGGTGACCGGCCGCCCGGAGGCCCCGGCCAGCAGCGGCCGCAGCCGGGCCGCGTCGGCGTCGGCGAACCGGTCGAGGTACGCCATCACCGCGAGGTAACCGTCGCCGCCCAGCCCGTCGACCAGCCAGCGGAGCACGCCGGCCAGGTCGCCCGGGGCGCCCTGCGGCGCGTACACCTCGATCGCGCCCGAGGTGAACGACGGCGTCTCCGCCGGCGGACCCGAGGCGAGGATCTTGTTGGTGTTCTCCTTGGACTCGGTGACGTTGGGCTGGTTGAACGGGTCGATGCCGAGCACCACGCCGGCGATCGCGGTGGCGTACTCCCAGGCCAGGAACTGCGCGCCGAGCGGGCCGTTGACCGCCACGTCCGGGCCGGTGCCGCCGCCCGGGACGGCGCCGGTGGCCAGCGCGCCGCCGTAGGTCACGGTGAGCACGTCGGCGCCGCCGGCACCGGGGCTCTCCGGGGACTCCACGACGACCGGGAGGATGCCGACGCCGGACTTGCCGGTGGACTCGGCGATCAGCTGCTCCGCCCAGTCGCCGAGGCCGTCGATGCCGGTGCCGTCGGAGATCAGGGCGATCTTGTCCCGGCCCATGGTGGCCGCCGCCCCGAGGGCGGCGCCCAGGGCCAGGCCCGGGTTGTCCCGGTCGCCGCCCAGCGACCGGGACAGCGCGTCCGCCTCGTCGAGAAGTTCGGCCACCTCGACGCCGGCCAGCGCCGACGGGACCAGCCCGAACGCGGTCAGCGCCGAGTAGCGGCCGCCCACGTTCGGGTCGGCCAGCACGGTGAAGGCGCCCATCTCGGCGGCGGTGGCCTCCAGCGGCGAACCGGGGTCGGTGACGATGACGAAGTGCCGGCCGGCCTCCGCCTCGGTCATCCCGGCGTCCAGGAACGCCTGCCAGTAGGCCCGGCGGTGGCTGTCGGTCTCCACCGTCGAGCCCGACTTGCTGGCCACCACGACCACGGTGTGCTCCAGCCGGTCGGCCAGCGCCGCCCGGACCTGCCCCGGGTCGGTGGTGTCGAGCACGGTCAGCTGCTTGCCGAGGGTGCGCGCGATGACCTCCGGGGCCAGCGACGAGCCGCCCATGCCGGCGAGCACCACGTGGTCCAGGTCGGCCAGCTCCGCCTTCAGCTCGGCGAGCTGGGGGAGCAGCTCGCGGCTGCGCCGGTGGGTGTCCACCCAGCCGAGGCGGATCTTCGCCTCGGCCTCGGCGTCCGGGCCCCACAGGGCCGGGTCCTTCTCCGCCAGCCTGCCCGGCACGCCGGCGCGGACCAGCGCGTCGCGGGTGGAGGCGGGGGCCGACTTGTCGACGGTGTCGGCCCCGTGCACGGCGAGCCCGGCGGCCGCCTCGACAGGCCCGGCGAGCAGGTCGCTCACGCCGCCACCTCGCTCCGCTCGGCGGCGGCGGCGCGAGGCGCCACGCCGCTGTACCTGATGGTTCGCTCGCTCACGCGTTGCCTCCCGCCTGCTGCGCGGCCCGCGCGTTGCCCTTCGCGGCGTCGCCCGGGTGGCCGGTGCCCTTGCCCGCGGCGGCCAGCGACTTGCGCACGCCGTCGAGCAGCTCCAGCCAGCTGGCCTCGAACTTCTCCACGCCCTCGCGCTCCAGGGTGGCGATCACGTCGGCCATGTCGACCCCGACCGACTCCAGGTCCGCGAAGACCTTGCGGGCCTCGTCGTACGAGCCGGTGATGGTGTCACCGCGGGTCTCGCCGTGGTCGGCGTACGCGTGGATGACCGGCTCCGGCATGGTGTTGACGGTGCCGGGCGCGACCAGCTCCTCCACGTAGATGACGTCCCGGTAGTCCGGGTTCTTGGTGGAGGTGGACGCCCACAGCGGCCGCTGCGGGTGTGCGCCCGCGTCGGCGAGGGCCTGCCAGCGGTCGGAGGAGAAGACCGCGCCGTAGCGCTCGTAGGCCAGCTTGGCGTTGGCGATGGCGGCCTTGCCGCGCAGCGCCTTGGCCTCGGCGGAGCCGATCTTCTCCAGCCGCTTGTCGACCTCGGTGTCGACGCGGGAGACGAAGAACGACGCCACGGACCCGATCTTGGACAGGTCGTGGCCGTTCGCCTTCGCCTGCTCCAGGCCGGCCAGGAACGCGTCCATCACCTGGGAGTAGCGGTCCAGCCCGAAGATCAGCGTGACGTTGACGCTGATCCCCTGGGCCAGGGTGGCGGTGATCGCCGGCAGGCCCGCCTCGGTGGCCGGGATCTTGATGAAGAGGTTGGGGCGGTCGATCAGCCACCACAGCGCCCCGGCCTCGGCGACGGTCTTCTCGGTCTCGTGGGCCAGCCGCGGGTCCACCTCGATGGAGACCCGGCCGTCCACCCCTGCGGTCGCGTCGTGCGCCGGCCGCATCACGTCACAGGCCCACCGCACGTCGTACGTGGTGAGCAGGCGGACGGCCTCCTCGACGTCCACCCCACGGATGGCGAGGTCCTTCAGTTGCCAGTCGTACTCGTCCGCGTCGCTCAGCGCCTTCGCGAAGATGGTCGGGTTGGAGGTCACCCCGACCAGGTGCTTCTCGCGGCGCAACTGGTCCAGCCCGCCGGAGCTGAGCCGCGTCCGGGAAAGATCGTCGAGCCAGATCGCCACACCCGCGGTGCTGAGCTCGCCCAGCCTGTCCTTCGTCATGTCGTCCACGCTCCCCTCAGTTGCCGGTCGTGAAACCGGTGATCTCGCCCACCCGGGTGAGCGCCGCGTGCGCGGCGGCCACGATCCGGTCGGGGGTGAACCCGAACTGCTCGAAGAGCATGGAGTGCGGGGCGCTGGCGCCGTAGTGCTCCAGGCTGACGCTCTCGCCGCAGTCGCCGACGAGGTGCCGCCAGGACATGGCGATCCCCGCCTCCACGCTCACCCGTGCCTTTACCCCGCGTGGCAGCACCGACTCCCGGTACGCCTCGTCCTGCTCGGCGAACCACTCCTGGCAGGGCATCGAGACGACCCGGGTGGGGGTGCCGTCGGCCTCCAGCCGCTCCCGCGCGGTCAGGCAGAGCTGCACCTCGGAACCGGTGCCGACGAGGATCACCTGCGGCTTGCCGGTGGACGCCTCGGCGAGCACGTAGCCGCCCTTCGCCACGCCCTCGGCGCCGGCCAGCGTCGACCGGTCGAAGGTCGGCAGCGCCTGGCGGCTGAGCGCCAGCGCGGTCGGCCGGTCGGTGTGCTCCAGCGCGCACCGCCAGGCCCAGGCGGTCTCGTTGGCGTCGGCCGGGCGGACCACGTCCAGGCCGGGAATGGCGCGCAGCGCGGTCAGGTGCTCCACCGGCTGGTGCGTGGGGCCGTCCTCGCCGAGGCCGATCGAGTCGTGCGTCCAGACGTAGACCACCGGCAGCTTCATCAGCGCGGCGAGCCGGACAGAGGGGCGCATGTAGTCGCTGAACACCAGGAAGGTGCCGCCGTACGGGCGGGTGCCGCCGTGCAGGGCGATGCCGTTGAGGATCGCGCCCATGGCGTGCTCGCGGATGCCGAAGTGCAGCGTGCGGCCGTACTCGTGGCCCGGGAACTCCTTGGTGGCCCAGGCGGCCGGGATGAAGGACGGCTCGCCCTTCATGGTGGTGTTGTTGCTCTCGGCCAGGTCGGCCGAGCCGCCCCACAGCTCGGGCAGCACCGGGGCGAGCGCCTCCAGGACCTTGCCGGAGGCGGCCCGGGTGGCGATGCCCTTGGCGTCGGCCGGGAACTCGGGCAGGGCCTCGGCCCAGCCGTCCGGCAGCGCCCGGCCGGCCATCCGGTCGTAGAGCGCCCGGCGCTCCGGGTTGGCCTTCGACCAGCCGTCGAACGCCGCGGTCCACTCCTGCTGGGCGCGGGCGCCCCGCTCCATCACCAGGCGGGCGTGCGCGAGCACCTCCTCGTCGACCTCGAAGGACTGCGCCGGGTCGAAGCCGAGGATCTGCTTGGTGGCGGCCACCTCGTCGCCGCCGAGCGCGGAGCCGTGGATCTTGCCGGTGTTCTTCTTGTTGGGCGCGGGCCAGCCGATGATGGTGCGCAGCGCGATGAAGGAGGGGCGGCCGGTCTCGGCCTTCGCCGCCAGCAGCGCCCGGTGCAGGGCCTCCACGTCCTCGTGGTAGTCGCCCTGGTCGGCGTCGCCGGTGCGCCAGTCGACCGTCTGCACGTGCCAGCCGTACGCCTCGTAGCGGGCCGCGACGTCCTCGCTCATGGCGATCCGGGTGTCGTCCTCGATCGAGATCTCGTTGTCGTCGTAGATCACCGTGAGGTTGCCGAGCTGCTGGTGCCCGGCGAGCGCGCTGGCCTCGTGGCTGATGCCCTCCTCGATGTCGCCGTCGGAGGCGATGCACCAGATGTCGTGGTCGAAGACCGACGCGCCCGGCTCGCCCTCCGGGTCGAACAGGCCACGCTCGCGGCGGGCGGCCATCGCCATGCCGACCGCGTTGCCGAGGCCCTGGCCGAGCGGGCCGGTGGTGGTCTCGACGCCCGGGGTGTGGCCGTGCTCGGGGTGGCCCGGGGTGAGCGAGCCCCACTGCCGCAGCGACTTGAGGTCGTCGAGGCTGAGCGGGTAGCCGGCGAGGAAGAGCTGGATGTAGAGGGTGAGGCTGGAGTGGCCCGCCGAGAGCACGAACCGGTCCCGGCCGGGCCAGTTCGGGTCGGCCGGGTTGTGCCGCATGACCCGGTTGAAGAGCAGGTAGGCAGCGGGCGCGAGGCTCATCGCGGTGCCCGGGTGGCCGTTGCCGGATTTCTCCACGGCGTCCATGGCCAGCACGCGGACGGTGTCGACGGCCCGGCGGTCGAGGTCGGACCAGTTCAGTGCGGGGTGCTCGGGTCGGTTGGCAGCCACGATGGTTGTGCTCCTCGGCAGATGGGCGGAACCCTCACCGATGACCCTATCGAGCGGTCCTAAACGTCCGCCCGGGGATCTCTGCATGCAGGTCTGGGCGCGTCCGGGAGGATCGGTGGTTCGATCGGAGGTGTGACGGCCCGCACCGTTGTCGGGTCGCCCGGGCAGCCAAAACGACAGCGCGTAGTCTGTGGTGCGGTGTGTGGCCCGAGTCGGGTCCGACCGATCCGACCTCCCCTGCCGACGCCGGAAGGTGGCAATCCGTGAGCATGATCACCGAGCGCCCCGTCAGCAACTCTGCCGGGCAGCCGCCGGTGCGCGCGGGGGCGGAGGCCCCGGGGGTGGGTCGCCGGGACGTCCGCGCGGTGGTCTCGGCGTACGTGACGCTGACCAAGCCGCGGATCGTGGAGCTGCTCCTGGTCACCACCGTGCCGGCGATGATGCTCGCGGACGGCGGCATGCCGTCGCTCTGGCTGATGGCCGTGGTGCTGGTCGGCGGCTCGCTCGCCGCGGGTGCGGCCAGCGTCATCAACTGCTACATCGACCGGGACATCGACGAGCTGATGCGGCGCACCAAGCGCCGCCCGCTGCCGGCACACACCGTGTCGCCGCGCAACGCGCTGATCTTCGGGCTGGTGCTGGCGGTGGTGTCGGTCGCGCTGATGGCGGCGTTCACCAACCTGCTGGCCGCCGGTCTCACCCTGGCCGCGATCGCCTACTACGACCTCGTCTACACCCTCTGGCTCAAGCGCACCACGACGGCCAACACGTTCTGGGGCGGCGCCTGCGGGGCGGCGCCGGTGCTGATCGGCTGGGCGGCGGTGACCGGGTCGCTGGCGCCCGCCGCGTGGGCGCTGTTCGCGGTGGTCTTCTTCTGGCAGATGCCGCACTTCTACCCGCTGGCGATGAAGTACAAGGACGACTACGCCCGGGCCGGCATCCCGATGCTGCCGGTGGTGGCCTCCGCCCGCCGGGTCAACGCCGAGATCATCATTTTCGCGTGGCTCACCGTGGCCTCCTCGCTGGCGGTGTGGCCGCTGGGGATGAGCGCGATCTACGGCGTGCCCACCCTGGTGGTCGGCGGCATCTTCCTGGTGGAGGCGCACCGGCTGGCCCGGCGGGTCTCGCGGGGCCAGGCCGTCAAGCCGATGCGGCTGTTCCACTGGTCGACGACCTACCTGACGATCCTCTTCGCCGCCGTCGCGCTCGACGCGCTGATCTGACCCCGGGCGGTCACCGCGCACCCGGGCCGGCGGGTGCCCTCGCTGGCGGCGGCCGGGGTGCGGGGCGTATCGTGCGGGAAAATGAGCATCGTGTATGCCTTGTCCGGGTTTCTTGTTACATCCGTGACAGCGCGGGCATCGGTCCGAACGGTTCGTCATGCCCCAGACCGCCCCGGTTCGCGGCGGAGCTTTGCGGTGGTAAGTCCGGATAAAATCGGGCGATTCACCTGTGGTCTTCCTTAAACCTTCAGGTAATTGGCATCACAAAAGCTTCATGGTTCTCGCCCGCCCGGATGGAAGTCTGCTTACGCTTCGCGTCATGGCAGATGGTTCCGATACGACGCTGACGGCCGAGCAGACCGCCGAACAGGCCCCCCAGGGCCTGGTCGCGGGCATCAAGTCGTTCGCCGCCGGACACGGCGGGGCGAAGGCGGTCATCGAGTACGTCGGCAAGCGCGGCGCACGCATCGTCCTCGTGGGCGAGGACGGGGTGTGGGGCGACCAGTTCGCGGACGACACCGTCGTCGCGCGGGAGGCCTGCGCGAAGGCGGGCGTCACCGTCGAGAACGCCTGGGAGCGTGAACTCATGGACCAGATGCGTCCCAGCAACGACCTCTGGCGGTCGATGGCCCGGCGCTCGATGGCCCGTTGACATAAATTGACCAACCACCACCAGTCGACCCGGGGGGAACCTCGGGTCGCTCTCGTCACCTGTGCCGAACTGCCCGCCCTCGAAGCCGACGACCGGCTGGTGCTCGACCCGCTCGCGCGCCGCGGCGTGACCGCCGAACCGGTGGTCTGGGACGACCCCACCGCCGACTGGGCCGGCTACGACCTGGCCGTGCTCCGCTCACCGTGGGACTACATGCCCCGCCGCGACGAGTTCGTCGCCTGGGCGGCCGCCGTCCCGGCCCTGGCCAACCCGGCCGACGTGGTCCGCTGGAACACCGACAAGCGGTACCTCGCCGAGCTCTCCGCCGCGGGCGTGCCGACCGTCCCCACGACCTGGGTGGAGCCGGGGGAGAGCTGGCAGCCGCCCGCCGACTCCGGCGAGTACGTGCTCAAACCGTCGATCAGCGCGGGCAGCCAGGACACCGGCCGGTACGACCTGGCCGATCCGGAGCACCGGGAACTGGCCGCCGCGCACGTGCGGCGGCTCGCGGCGGCCGGCCGCGTGACCATGGTCCAGCCGTACCTGGCCGCCGTCGACACCGCCGGTGAGACGGCGCTGCTCTTCCTGGCCGGCCCGGATGGCCTGGCGTTCAGTCACGCGATCCGCAAGGGCCCCATGCTCACCGGGCCGGACCTGGGTGTGGAGGGCCTCTACAAGCCCGAGGAGATCACGCCGCGGACGGCCACGCCGGAGCAGTTGGCGGTGGCGGAGCGGGCCCTCGCGGCGGTGCCCGGCGGGCCGGAGCGGCTGCTCTACGCCCGGGTCGACCTGATCCCCGGCCCGGACGGCGCCTCGATCCTGGTCGAGCTGGAGCTCACCGAGCCGTCGCTGTTCCTCGGGTACGCCGAGGGCGCCGCCGACCGCCTGGCCGGCGCGATCCTGACCCACCTGGGCCGCCCACCACGCTGACCCGACGCCGGGCGGTCGCCACGTGCGGACCGCCCGGCGCCCGGGCCGGCGGACGTCGCCGCCGCCTGGCGCCCGTCAGGCGGCGACGGGGACGGCGTCCTCGGCGGGGGAGGGGTCCGGCGCCGGCGCGACGGAACGGCGCTCGCGGGTGGCCCACTGGACCGAGAGGGTGGCCAGCAGCACCAGGCAGGAGCCGAGCATGTGCGCGCCCACCAGCAGCGCGGGCAGGTTGGTGAAGTACTGCACGAAGCCGATCAGGCCCTGACCCAGCTCCACCGCGACCAACACCAGGGCGGCCCGTGCGGCGCGTGCCGCGCCGACCGCGCGGAACGCGAAGACCAGCGCCACCGAGAGGCCGATCAGCAGGAAGACGCTGTCGGCGTGCACCTGGGCGATCGACTCCGGGTCGAGGCCGTTGCGGGCCGCGCCGTGGTCGCCCGCGTGCGGGCCGCTGCCGGTCACCCAGGTGCCGATCACCAGCACCGCCGCGCTGACCACGGTGGTGATCACCGCCAGGGTCCGCAGCGGCGCCGGCACCACGGCCACCGCCGGGCCGACCGGGTCCCCGATCCGCCGCCACAGCGCGTACGCGGCCGCGATCACGAGCATCGAGGCGAGGAAGTGCAGGCCCACCACCCACGGGTTGAGGTCGGTGAGCACGGTGATGCCGCCGACGACCGCCTGGGCCGGGATGCCGAAGAGCACGGCGACGGCGAGGGGGAGCAGCTCCCGACGTCGGGGGCGTTGCAGCAGCACGGCCACCAGCACCGCCAGCGCGATGACGCCGACCGCGAAGGTGAGTAGGCGGTTGCCGAACTCGATCGCCCCGTTGATGCCCATCTCGGCGGTTGCCACGTACGACTCGTCCGTGCACCGGGGCCAGGTGGGGCAGCCGAGGCCGGACTGGGTGAGCCGGACCGCCCCGCCGGTGACGACGATGCCCACGTTCGCGATGATCGAGGCGAGCGCGAGACGGCGCAGCAGGGCGGTGGAGACCGGGAACCGGACGGATGGAGTCACGGCGCAAATCCTACGCACCGTAGTGATCGAGGTTCGTGCGACTCCGCCGGCACGGTGGTTCGGATCACCGGGACCCGGGTTTGCGGCCCCTCGACGAATTACGTAACGTGGGCGTTGTGAAAAACGCGGCGGCGCTCTCCGGGCACCAGCCGGCGGCCGCCCCGGCCGCCGGTCAGTCCGTGTCCGCCGGCGACCTTTCCACCCGGGACCGGGTCACCCACCTGCTGCTGGAGCGGGGGGCGACCACCGCCGCGCAGCTCGGCTCGGCGCTCGGGCTCAGCCCGGCCGCGATCCGGCGGCACCTCGACGCGATGCTCGCCGACGGTGACGTGGTCGCCCGCGACCAGACGGTCCGCGGTCACCGGGGCCGGGGCCGCCCGGCGAAGGTGTTCCTGCTGACCGACGCGGCCCGGGTCCGCTGCGGCACCCACCACTACGACAACATGGCCACCGCCGCGCTGCGCTGGATCTCGCGCAACGGCGGCGCCGAGGCGGTCGAGGCGTTCGCCGCCGACCAGGTCGCCGCCCTGGAGGCCCGCTGCCGGGCCGCCATGGAGGACGCCGGCGACGACCCCCTCGCGCGGGCCGAGGCGCTCGCCGGGGCGCTGACCGCCGAGGGCTACGCTGCCAACGCGTCCACGATCGCCTCCGGCGGCCAGCTCTGTCAGCACCACTGCCCGGTGGCGCACGTGGCCGCCGAGTTCCCCCAGCTGTGCGAGGCCGAGACCGCGGTGATCTCCCGCCTGGTCGGCACCCACGTGCAGCGCCTGGCCACCATCGCGCACGGCGACGGGGTGTGCACGACGCACATTCCCGCCCAGCCGGGGCGCGCCCAGTCCGGTAAGACCGTCACCACTGTGAGGACAGATAGATGACCGAGCAGATCGTCCAGCCCCTGACCCAGGAAGAGCAGCTCGCCGCCCTGGGTCGCTACGAGTACGGCTGGGCCGACCCCGACGTCGCCGGGGCGGTGGCCCAGCGCGGCCTCAACGAGGCGGTGGTGCGGGACATCTCGGCCAAGAAGAACGAGCCGGCCTGGATGCTCGACCTGCGGCTGAAGGGCCTGCGGCTGTTCGGCCGCAAGCCCATGCCGGCCTGGGGCGCCGACCTCACCGGGATCGACTTCGACAACATCAAGTACTTCGTCCGGTCCACCGAGAAGCAGGCCACCAGCTGGGAGGACCTGCCCGAGGACATCAAGAACACCTACGACAAGCTGGGCATCCCCGAGGCGGAGAAGCAGCGGCTGATCGCGGGCGTCGCGGCGCAGTACGAGTCCGAGGTCGTCTACCACAAGATCCGTGAGGACCTGGAGGAGCAGGGCGTCGTCTTCCTCGACACCGACACCGCCCTCAAGGAGCACGAGGACCTGTTCAAGGAGTACTTCGGCACCGTCATCCCGGTCGGCGACAACAAGTTCGCCGCGCTGAACACCTCCGTCTGGTCCGGCGGCTCGTTCATCTACGTGCCGAAGGGCGTGCACGTGGAGATCCCGTTGCAGGCCTACTTCCGGATCAACACGGAGAACATGGGCCAGTTCGAGCGGACGCTGATCATCGTCGACGAGGGTGCGTACGTGCACTACGTCGAGGGCTGCACCGCGCCGATCTACTCCTCGGACTCGCTGCACAGCGCCGTGGTGGAGATCATCGTCAAGAAGAACGCCCGGTGCCGCTACACGACCATCCAGAACTGGTCGAACAACGTCTACAACCTGGTCACCAAGCGCGCCGTGTGCCACGAGGGCGCGACCATGGAGTGGATCGACGGCAACATCGGCTCCAAGGTCACCATGAAGTACCCGGCGGTCTACATGACCGGCGAGCACGCCAAGGGCGAGGTGCTCTCGGTGGCCATGGCCGGCGAGGGCCAGCACCAGGACGCCGGCGCCAAGATGGTGCACGCCGCGCCGCACACCTCCTCCACCATCGTCTCCAAGTCGATCGCCCGGGGCGGCGGCCGCACCTCGTACCGCGGCCTGGTGCAGGTGCTGGAGGGCTCGACCAACAGCCGCAGCACGGTCAAGTGCGACGCGCTGCTCGTCGACACCATCTCCCGCTCCGACACCTACCCGTACGTCGACATCCGTGAGGACGACGTGTCGATGGGGCACGAGGCCACCGTCTCCAAGGTCAGCGAGGACCAGCTCTTCTACCTGATGAGCCGGGGCCTGAGCGAGGACGAGGCGATGGCGATGATCGTGCGCGGCTTCATCGAGCCGATCGCCAAGGAGCTCCCGATGGAGTACGCCCTGGAGCTCAACCGCCTGATCGAGCTGCAGATGGAGGGCGCGGTCGGCTGACGCCGACCCGGGCGGGCCGGTCCGCCGGCCCGCCGCCCCCGCACCAGAGACCGTCGTCGCGAAACAGACCAAGGAAGAGATGACTACCCAGGCTTCCGCGCCGCCCAGCACCAAGTCGCAGGCGCTCCGCTCGTACGACGTCGCCGACTTCCCGGCCCTTACGGGCCTGGAGGAGGAGTGGCGCTTCACCCCGCTCAAGCGGCTCCGCGGGCTGGTCGGGGGCGACGGCTCCAGACGCGCCGAGCTGGAGCCGTCGGAGGCGCAGGCCGCCACCGGCACGGTCCGCCACGAGTACGGCGACCTGCCCGAGGGCGTGACCGTCGAGCGGATCGGCTCCGACGACCCCCGGGTGGGCAGCGTGCTCACCCCCGTCGACCGGGTCAGCGCGCTGGCCTACGGCGGGGCCGGGCAGGCGCTGCTGGTCCAGGTCGCCCGCGACGCCGTGGTCGCCGACCCGGTGGCCCTGCGGGTGGTCGGCGACGGCGCCGAGGGGGTCGCCTTCGGGCACACCTTCGTCGAGGTCGGCCGGTTCGCCGAGGTGACCCTGGTGCTGGAGCACGTCGGTTCGGCGACGCTGGCCGACAACGTCGAGGTGGCGGTGGCCGACGGGGCGAAGCTGACCCTGGTCACCGTCGCCGACTGGGCCGACGACGCCGTGCAGGCCCAGCACCTGAAGGTGAAGCTGGGTCGGGACGCCAGGGTGGTCCACGTCCAGGTCTCCCTCGGTGGCGACCTGGTCCGGCAGTACACCTCGGTGGAGTACACCGACCGGGGCGGCGAGGCCGAGCTGTACGGCCTCTACTTCGCCGACTCGGGGCAGCACCTGGAGCACCGCCAGCTGGTCGACCACAGCGTGCCGGACTGCCGCAGCTACGTCGGCTACCGGGGCGCCCTGCAGGGCGAGAGCGCGCGTACCGTCTGGGTGGGCGACGTGCTGATCCGCGCCGAGGCGACCGGCACCGAAACGTACGAGATCAACCGGAACCTGCTGCTGACCGACGGCGCGCGGGCGGACTCCGTACCCAACCTGGAGATCGAGACCGGCGAGATCGCCGGCGCCGGCCACGCGAGCGCGACCGGCCGCTTCGACGACGAGCAGCTGTTCTACCTGATGGCGCGGGGCATCCCGGAGGCCGAGGCGCGGCGCCTGGTGGTCCGCGGCTTCTTCGCCGAGCTGATCAACAAGATCCCGGTCGAGGAGCTGCGCGAGCGGCTCGGCGACGCGATCGAGGCCCGGCTGAGTAAGGCCGGCGCCTGATGATCAAGATCTGCTCGACCGAGGACGTGCCGAAGGGCACCGCGATCGCCGCGGACGTCGACGGCACGCAGATCGCGATCGTGCACGGCGAGGACGACGCCTTCTACGCCGTCTACGACGAGTGCTCGCACGCCGCGGTCGCCCTCTCCGAGGGGGAGGTCTCCGGCTGCACGCTGGAATGTTGGCTGCACGGTTCCCGTTTCGACCTGAGGACCGGCGAGCCGACCGGGCTGCCCGCCACCGAACCCGTTCCCGTCTATCCCGTCGAAGTCCGCGACGGCGACATCTACGTCAGCCTCACGCCGAGCAATGGAGTGACCCGATAATGAGCACCCTGGAGATCCGCGACCTGAAGGTGTCGGTCAAGCTGCCCGAGGGTGAGCTCAAGCCGATCCTGGCCGGTGTCGACCTGACCGTCCGCTCGGGCGAGACCCACGCGATCATGGGGCCGAACGGCTCGGGCAAGTCCACCCTGGCCTACTCGATCGCCGGCCACCCCAAGTACGAGATCACCGGCGGCTCGGTGACCCTCGACGGCGAGGACGTGCTGGCCATGTCCGTCGACGAGCGGGCCCGCGCCGGCCTCTTCCTGGCCATGCAGTACCCGGTCGAGGTGCCCGGCGTCTCGGTGGCGAACTTCCTGCGTACCGCCAAGACCGCCATCGACGGCGAGGCGCCGAAGCTGCGCACCTGGGGCGGCGAGCTGCGCGGGGCCATGGAGCGCCTCCAGATGGACCCGGCGTTCGCCCAGCGCAACGTCAACGAGGGCTTCTCCGGCGGTGAGAAGAAGCGGCACGAGATCGTGCAGCTGGAGCTGCTCAAGCCGAAGATGGCCATCCTCGACGAGACCGACTCCGGCCTCGACGTCGACGCGCTGCGCGTGGTCAGCGAGGGAGTGAACCGGGTGCGCGACACCGGCGACACCGGCCTGCTGCTGATCACCCACTACACCCGGATCCTGCGCTACATCAAGCCGGACTTCGTGCACGTGTTCGTGGCCGGCCGGATCGTCGAGCAGGGCGGCCCGGAGCTGGCCGACAAGCTCGAGGAAGAGGGCTACGAGCGGTACGTCGCCGGGGCCGGTTCGGCGCGGGCCTGATTCCTCTCGGAGAATGGGTGGGCCGGTCGACATGACTACCATCGCGATCCCGCCGGGGATGCCGCAGTACGACGACGTGCCGCGTTTCGACGTGGCGAAGGTGCGCGCCGACTTCCCGATCCTGGACCGGGAGGTCAACGGGCACCGGCTGGTCTATCTCGACAGCGCCAACACCTCGCACAAGCCGCGGCAGGTGCTCGACGTGCTCGCCGAGCACTACGCGAGGCACAACGCCAACGTCTCCCGCTCGGTGCACACGCTGGGCACGGAGGCCACCGAGGCGTACGAGGGCGCCCGGGCGAAGGTCGCCGCGTTCGTCAACGCGCCGAGCCCGGACGAGGTGGTGTTCACCAAGAACTCCACCGAGGCGATCAACATCGTCGCGTACGCCTTCTCCAACGCCTCGCTGCGGCCCGACGCCGACCCGCGGTTCCGGCTCGGCCCCGGTGACGAGGTGGTGATCTCCGAGATGGAGCACCACTCGAACATCGTCCCGTGGCAGCTGCTCTGCGAGCGGACCGGCGCGACGCTGCGCTGGTTCCCGGTCACCGACCACGGGCGCCTGGACGAGTCGGGGCTGGCGGACCTGGTCACCGAGCGGACGAAGATCGTCTCGCTGGTGCACATGTCCAACATCCTCGGCACCGTCAACGCCACCGCGCGGATCACCGAGCGGGTCCGCGAGGTGGGGGCGCTGCTGCTGCTCGACTGCTCCCAGTCGGTGCCGCACATGCCGATGGACGTGGTCGACTACGACGCCGACTTCGTCGTGTTCACCGGGCACAAGATGTGCGGCCCGACCGGCATCGGGGTGCTCTGGGGCCGGGCCGAGCTGCTGGCGGCGATGCCGCCGGTGCTCGGCGGCGGGTCGATGATCGAGACGGTGTCGATGGCGCGCTCAACGTTCGCCGCGCCGCCGGCCCGGTTCGAGGCGGGCACCCCGCCGATCGCCGAGGCGGTCGCGCTCGGCGCCGCCGTCGACTACCTCACCGGCATCGGGATGCGGGCCATCCAGTGGCACGAGAAGGAGCTGACGGCGTACGCGCTGGATGCCCTCGCCACGGTGCGCGGCCTGCGGATCTTCGGGCCGACCGTGCCGGTGGGCCGGGGCGGCACCATCTCGTTCGCCCTCGGCGACATCCACCCGCACGACGTGGGGCAGGTCCTCGACTCGCTCGGCGTGCAGGTGCGGGTGGGCCACCACTGTGCCCGGCCGGTGTGCACCCGGTTCGGCGTGCCGGCCATGACGCGGGCCTCGTTCTACCTCTACACCACCACAGAGGAGATCGACGCCCTGGTGGCGGGCCTGGAGCAGGCGCGGAAGGTGTTCGACTGATGCAGCTCGACCAGCTCTACCAGGAGATCATCCTGGACCACTACAAGCACCCGCACGGCCGTGGCCTGCGTGACGCGGACGACCCGGGCGACCGGGTCGCCGAGGCGCACCACGTGAACCCGACCTGCGGCGACGAGGTCACGGTCCGGGTGGCGACCGACGGCGACGTGCTGCACGACGTCTCGTACGACGGCATGGGCTGCTCGATCAGCCAGGCGTCGGCGAGCGTGTTGCACGAGCTGCTGGTCGGGCGGGGCGCGGGTGAGGCGTTCCGGGTGCACGAGGCGTTCGTGGAGTTGATGTCCGGCCGTGGTCAGGTCACGCCGGACGAGGACGTGCTCGGTGACGGGGTCGCGTTCGCGGGCGTCGCCCGCTACCCCGCCCGGGTGAAGTGCGCGCTGTTGCCGTGGATGGCGTTCAAGGACGCCGCGGCACGCGCCGGCGTGGGCGTGAGCCCTTCGGAGGTTAAGGCATGAGTAGCGAGGACACCGCCACCGCGGCGACGCCGGCGACCGAGGGCACGGCGACGCCGGCCACGGACGCCGCCGCGCCGGCTGCGGGTGACGGCGGCAAGGCCGCGGGTGCCCGGGCCGCCGTCGCCGACATCGAGGAGGCGATGAAGGACGTCGTCGACCCCGAGCTGGGCATCAACGTGGTCGACCTCGGCCTGGTGTACGGCGTGCACGTCGGCGACGACAACGTCGCCACGCTGGACATGACGCTGACGTCGGCGGCCTGCCCGCTGACCGACGTGATCGAGGACCAGGCCCGCCAGGCGCTGACCACCGGCCCCGGCGGCGGCTTGGTCGACGACATTCGGATCAACTGGGTGTGGCTCCCGCCGTGGGGCCCGGACAAGATCACCGACGAGGGGCGCGACCAGCTCCGCTCCCTCGGCTTCAACGTCTGACCCGGCCCAGCGTCGGTCCCCGTCGAGCGCGCCGCCCCTCCCGGGAGGCGCGCTCGACGCGTTCCTGTCGACGGACGACGGCGGCCAGCTCGCCGACGACGGCGCGGGTGTCCCACAGCCGCGGATGGCCCGGCGCGTGCGGGGACGGCCTTCTCTTCCACCCTGCCGCGTTCCGGCGGAGCGACGCCAGGGTGCGATCCGCGTGACATCCTCTATCGATAGTTGTCACCATCTATCTGGAGGAGACGGCACATGCGATCTCGGTTGCTCTCCATCGCGTCCGCGCTGGCGCTCGTCACGAGTGGCTCGGCGCTGGCGTTGCTGCCCGCCAGCCCGGCCAGTGCCCACTGCAGCGGGCACGGCACCCACCCGGATCTGTACAGCGGGGGTGCCATCTCGTTCGGGAACGGGACCAACATCCGGGCCTATCCGCACATCGACTGCGGCAGTCGCGGGCTCGGCTACCCGAGTCAGGGGATCGACGTCCACTGCGCCACCTACACCAACGCGCTCTGGATCTACCTCCGTAACACCACCACCGGAGTCAACGGGTGGTCCCGGTTGGACGCCCTCAGTGTCTCGGAGCCAACCACCATCGCCGACTGCTCGAACACCGTCGCGGCGCACCGGCTGGCCTGACTGTGAGGCTGGACGGGTCGGCCCGTACGTGATGGGTTGATGGCTGGCAGCAGTGGACGTGACCCATGCCCTGACTGGCTTGTGTGCCTTTGAGGCGACTTGTCCGTCTGCTGCTGCCGGCGCCGGCCCGGCGGGAGACGTTTGGCCTGATCAGGAGCTTGACCGCCAGTTAGCGGCTGGCGTGTCGCCCACGGCCGGCGTTCGTCGCAGCCGGCGAGGTGCCGGGAAATGGGTGGCGGCGGGTGGGGTAGGGAAGCAGGATCGGGGCGTGATCGAGACGTACCCGGTGCTGAGCCCTCCCGTTGCCGCGGCCACCGCCGTGCGGCGACAGCGGACGGTGCCCGGCCGCGCCTCGACCCGCCGCCGGCCGTCGTGACCGGCGCGTTCCTGGCCGGTCTGGTCGCCGGCTACGGCGTCGCCGTTCCGGTCGGTGCGATCGCGATCCTCATCCTCGGGCTCAGCGCCCGCACGTCGTTCCGGGTCGGCGCCGCCGCCGCGCTCGGAGTGGCCGCCGCGGACGGGCTCTACGCCGCCGTGGCGGCCCTCGGCGGGGCCGCGGTCGCCGGCCTGGTCGCCCCGGTCGCCGGGCCGCTGCGGCTGGCCGCCGCCGTCGTGCTGCTCGCCCTCGCCGGCCACGGCGCCTGGCGTGCCCTACGCCCCCGCACCGCGACCGGGACGACCGGTGCCCGTCGAGGCCTGGACACCCCGCCCCGGGCGTTCGCCGGCGTGCTCGCGCTGACCCTGCTGAACCCCGCGACGGTGGTGTACTTCGCGGCGCTCGTGCTGGGCCGGGCCGACGCCGCCGACCCGGATCCACGGGCCGCCGCGCTCTTCGTGCTCGGCGCGTTCGTCGCCTCGGCGAGCTGGCAACTGCTCATCGCCGGCGGTGGCACCCTGGTCGGCCGGGCACTCGCCGGGACGCGCGGGCGGCTGGTGACCGCGCTGCTCTCCAGCGCGATCATCGCCGCGCTGGCCGTCGCGATGCTGCTGCCCGACTGAGCCGCCGGCGGCCCGGTGCCGTAGGTTCGGGCGCATGAGCAGCCGACCCGCAGCCGGGGGTGGCCGTTGGGTCGAGGTCGGCCCCGGCCGGGTCGCCCGCTGGGTCGAGGGCTTCGCCGACCGGCACGGCGTGCCCACCACCACCATTCAGGCGTACGGGCTGCTGCTCGCCGCCCCGGACGGCGCGACCGCCGAGCTGCACACCCCGCCCGGCGCGCCGGCCGCCCCGGACGTGCCCGGTTTCGTGGCCGCCGCGGCCACGCCCCGCCGGATCGGCCTGCTGCTGGCCCGCAAGGGCGCGGTGGCGGTGGGCGTCGCGGCGGGCGAGGAGCTGACGGTGTCGAAGGTGGACACCCGGTACGTGCAGGGCCGCACCGCCGCCGGGGGGTGGTCCCAGCAGCGCTTCGCCCGGCGGCGCGACAACCAGGCGAAGGCGGCGCTGGGCGACGCGACCGAGTTGGCCGTACGGCTGCTGTTGCCGGAGGCGTCGTCCCTGAGCGCGCTGGTCTGCGGCGGCGACCGGCGGGCGGTGGACACCGTGCTGGCGGACCGGCGGCTCGCCCCGCTGGCCGCGCTGCGCGCGGAGCGGCTGCTGGACGTGCCCGAGCCCCGGCACGCCGTGCTGGTCGGCGCGATCGTGGCGGCCCGCGCGGTCCGGATCCTGGTCCGCGATCCCGTCAACTGAACCGGGCCCCGCTTGCCGCCGTGGCGACGCGGGACCCCGTTGCGGGGCGGGTGACGGGCTCACAGCGCCCCGCTGAAGGTGTCGCACGACTTCGGGTCACCGGTGGAGTAACCGCGGGTGAACCACTGCCTGCGCTGCTCGGAGGAGCCGTGGGTGAACTCGTCGGGGTTCACCGGCCGGTTCGCCCGCTCGGAGATGGCGTCGTCGCCGATCTTCTCGGCGGTGTCGACGGCCTGCTGGATGTCCTGCTCGCTGATGCTGGTGAAGATCTTCTGGCCGCTGGAGTCGGCGGTGCCGGTGGCGTTCTTCGCCCAGGCGCCGGCGTAGCAGTCGGCCTGGAGTTCCAGCTTGACCGAGAGCGCGTTGGCGCTGTCCGGGTCGCGCTGCTGCTGGCGACGCATCTGGGCCTCGGTGCCGAGCAGGTCCTGCACGTGGTGGCCGTACTCGTGGGCGAGCACGTACGGCTGGGCGAATTCGCCGGAGGCCCCGAGCTGCTGGGCGAGCACCCGGTAGAAGGTGAGGTCGATGTAGACCAGGTCGTCGGCGGGGCAGTAGAACGGGCCGACGCCGGAGTCGGCCTGCCCGCAGGCGGTGTTGACGCCCTGGCTGAAGAAGACCGTCCGGGACGGGCGGTACTGCTCGCCGAACGCCTCGGGCAGGGCCTTCTGCCAGTACGCCTGGATGGAGTTGACGTAGAGCGCGTTGCGGCAGTCGAGCTGCTGGAGCGCGTCGTCGGCCGAGCACTTCTGCTCCAGCGACGTGTTGTCGCCCTGCGGGTCCCCGCCGCCGTTGGTGGCGGCGTTCAGGCCGAAGCCGCCACCGACGAGGGCGACGAGCACGGCGATGACGAGGCCGACGATGCCGCCCCGGCCGCCGCCGATCGGGATCGGGATGCCGCCCAGCCCGCCGCCCCCGCCGGATCCTCGCCGGTCGTCCACCTGGCTGGTGTCGATCCGCGCGTTCTCGTTCAGCTCCATGTCTACCCCGATCACCGTTTTGATCCGTTTTGGTGGTTGCGGTACCGGACCGGGTCCGGACGGCGTTTCGGTACCCGATGATCTTGGTCGGTAATCCGGCGGGGCGGTCGGGCGACGCCCGGTACACTTGCCACGTGCTGCTCTGCGAAGGCTGAACCGCCCCGCGCCGACGGGCCTCGTGCCCGCCGGCGCTTTCGCGTGCCCTGAGTCAGCCCTTCCAGACCCCGAGAGCGAGTCCTCCGACATGATCACTGCCACCGGCCTGGAGCTTCGTGCCGGCGCCCGGATCCTGCTGTCCGACACCACGCTGCGGGTGCAGCCGGGTGACCGGATCGGCCTGGTCGGCCGCAACGGCGCCGGCAAGACCACCACGCTCAAGGTGCTCGCCGGCGAGGGGCAGCCCTACGCCGGCCAGATCGAGCGGCGCAGCGCCATCGGCTACCTCCCGCAGGACCCGCGGACCGGCGACCTGGAGGTCACCGGCCGCGACCGGGTGCTCTCCGCCCGAGGCCTGGACGTGCTGATGGCCCAGATGAAGGAGATCGAGGCCAAGCTCGCCGACGGCGCCGACGACCGGCTGGTCCGCCGCTACGGCGCGCTGGAGGACCAGTTCGCCTCCCTCGGCGGGTACGCCGCCGAGGCCGAGGCCGCCCGGATCTGCGCCAACCTCGGCCTGCCGGACCGGGCGCTCGCCCAGACCATCGGCACCCTCTCCGGCGGCCAGCGCCGCCGCATCGAGTTGGCCCGGATCCTGTTCCGGGACGCCGGCGAGAACGGCGGCGGCATCCTGCTGCTCGACGAGCCGACCAACCACCTCGACGCCGACTCGATCACCTGGCTGCGCAACTTCCTCGCCAACCACAAGGGCGGCCTGATCGTGATCTCCCACGACGGCTCGCTGCTGGAGTCGGTGGTCAACAAGGTCTGGTTCCTCGACGCCACCCGCTCGGTGGTCGACGTCTACAACCTCGGCTGGAAGGCGTACCTGGAGGCCCGCGAGACCGACGAGCGGCGCCGCCGCCGGGAGCGGGCCAACGCCGAGAAGAAGGCCGGCGCGCTGATGGCGCAGGCCGACAAGATGCGGGCCAAGGCCACCAAGACCGTCGCCGCGCAGAACATGGCCCGGCGGGCCGAGAAGCTGATCGCCGGCCTGGAGGAGGTACGCGTCGCCGACAAGGTGGCGAAGGTCCGCTTCCCGAGCCCGGCCCCGTGCGGCAAGACCCCGCTCACCGCGACCGGCCTGTCGAAGTCGTACGGCTCGCTGGAGATCTTCACCGACGTGAACGTGGCGGTGGACCGGGGCTCCCGGGTGGCCATCCTCGGCCTCAACGGCGCCGGCAAGACCACCCTGCTGCGGATGCTCGGCGGCCTGCTGGAGCCGGACACCGGCGAGGTGCACGCCGGCCACGGCCTGCGGCTCGGCTACTACGCGCAGGAGCACGAGACGCTCGACGTGGACCGCACGGTCCTGGAGCACATGCGCAGCGCCGCCATCGAGCAGACCGACACCGACCTGCGGAAGATCCTCGGCGCGTTCCTGTTCTCCGGCGACGACGTGGACAAGCCGGCCGGGGTGCTCTCCGGCGGCGAGAAGACCCGGCTGGCGCTGGCCACCCTGGTCTGCTCCGGGGCGAACGTGCTGCTGCTCGACGAGCCGACGAACAACCTCGACCCGGTCAGCCGGGAGCAGGTGCTCGACGCCATCGCCCGCTACCCGGGCGCGATCGTGCTGGTCACCCACGACCCTGGCGCGGTCATGGCGCTCAAGCCGGACCGCGCCATCCTGCTCCCCGACGGCGACGAGGACGCCTGGAGCGACGACCTGCTCGAACTCGTCGAGCTGGCCTGACCCACCGCCCGACGCCGGCCCACGGCGTCGATCATGAAGTTGTTGTCGCGACACGCCGGGCCTAGCGCAACAACTTCATGATCAACGCGGCTCGCGGCTCGCGGCTCGCGGCGAGGGGGTCAGCGCAGGAGGGTTAGGAGGTGGGGGAGGACGTTCGAGGTGGCCAGGATGACCACGCCGATGGCGATGAACACGGCCGGGACGAGCCAGTGGCCGGCTCGTTCGACCACACCGGTCACCCGCGGGTGGCCGCCCAGCCAGGCGCCCGCCGCGCACCACAGCGCGACGAGCACTACGAAGACCAGCAGGAATACCGCGCTGTCGGCCGGCCCGAGGGCGCGGAACACCGGCACGTAGACGGCGATGTTGTCCGCGCCGTTGGCGATCGTCACCCCGGCCACCCCGAGCGTGGAGCCCACCACCGCCGGGGCCTCGTCGGCTTCCCGGTCGAGCAGCGCGCGCACGCCGAGGGCGATCGGCAGCAGCCCGAGCAGCCCGGTCCACGGATCGGGCACCACCAGCAGCCCGGCCGCGACCACCGCGCTGGCCAGCGCCAGCGCGCCGATGCCCAGGTACTGCCCGGCCACGATCTGCCAGGTGCGGGGGCGGCCGGTGCTGCGGGCGGCGACGAAGAACAGCGTCAGGACGACGATGTCGTCGATGTCGGTGGCGGCGAAGACCACCGCCGCGCCAGCGGCCGTGTCGAGGAGGTCCGTCACGTCAGGCAGGGTACGGAGCGCCCGTCGCCGCCGCGCGGGCGCGGGGCGTCGACCCCGGCCCCGTCGGGAGTATCACTCTATCGGGAAGATGACAACGCATAGCGTGTCGGTTGGCGAAGAGTTGATATCTGGCGCATGATCGTTCGAGGCGGTCTAATAGGTGGGACCGTATCCGAACCGCACAGTCTGGGACGTGAGGACACAGCATGGCAGCCACTGGCACAGCCACCAGCACTGAGAAGGGTCGCCGGATCGTCGGAGCCGAGCGTCAGACGCTCGCCAAGGACCTGGTAAAGCGGTACACCTCGGGTGAGAGCATCCGCGCGCTCGCGGCCTCGACCGGCCGTTCCTACGGGTTCATCCACCGGGTGCTCACCGAGTCCGGGGTGCAGCTGCGGCAGCGCGGCGGCGCCCGGCGCCGCAAGAAGGCGTGACCCGCCCCCCCAACGTCGTCCACCAGCACCGCGCCCCGGATCGTCCGGTGACCGCCGAGGCGACCGGGGTTCGGCTGGAATGCGAAGGGCCGGTCGCGACGGTCACGTTGTGTCGGCCCGACGTGCTCAACGCCCAGACCCCGGCGATGTGGCGCGCGATGAGCGACTTCGCGCGCGACCTGCCCGGCGACGTCCGCGTCGTGGTCGTGCGTGGCGAGGGGCGGGCGTTCTCCGCCGGCCTCGACCTGACGGTGGCCGGCGCCTCCGGGCCGGGCTCGTTCGCCGAGCTCGCCACCATGCCCGAGCAGGAGTGTGCGGACCGCATCGCGGAGTTGCAGGGCGGCTTCACCTGGTTGCACCGGCCCGACATCGTCTCCGTCGCCGCCGTGCAGGGCCACGCGATCGGCGCCGGCTTCCAGCTGGCGCTCGCCTGTGACCTGCGGGTGCTCGCCGAGGACGCGAAGTTCTCCATGGCCGAGGTGACGCTCGGCCTGGTGCCGGATCTCGCCGGCACCAAGCGCCTGGTTGACCTCGTCGGCTACTCCCGCGCGCTGGAGATCTGCGCCACCGGCCGGCGGATGGACGCCGCCGAGGCGGACCGGATCGGTCTGGCCACCCTGGTCGTGCCGAACGCCGCCCTCGACGCCGCGGTGCGCGATCTGACGGCGGGTCTGCTGGCCAACAACCGGGACGCGGTGGTGGAGATCAAGGCGCTGCTGGCCGGGGCTGCCGGCCGGTCCGCCGGCGAGCAGCAGCGGGCCGAGCGCGAGGCGCAGACGCGTCGGCTGCGCGATCTCGCCGGGCGGGGAGAATAGTAAGGACCGTTCGGGAAGATCCGGGTTACGACCGAGGTTGTCAGAGGCGTCGGGAGAATCGACCTGACGGTGCGGTCGACCCGACGACCCGGAGGTGAACGTGTCCAACCCGATGTCCGGTGGCGGCATGGCCGGTTGGAGCATGCTCCGGTCGATGCGCAGCCGCGACGAGATCTCCACGCACCGGCTCAAGCGCGGCGTGGCCCGCCGGATCGTGGCCTTCGCGCGGCCCTACCGCCGCGACATCGTCGTCTTCCTGGTGACCGTGGTGCTGGCCGCGATCATCGGGGTCGCCACCCCGGTGCTCGCCGGCGACGTGATCGACGCGATCAGCCGGGGCGGCTCGGGGGCCGGCAACCTGGTGGTGCGGCTGGCCCTGGTCATCGCCGCGCTCGCCGTGGCCGACGCGCTGCTCTCTCTGGCCCAGCGGTGGTATTCGGCCCGCATCGGCGAGGGCATCATCCTCGACCTGCGCACCCGGGTCTACGACCACGTCCAGCGGATGCCGCTGCAGTTCTTCACCCGCACCCAGACCGGCGCTCTGGTCAGCCGGCTCAACAACGACGTGCTCGGCGCCCAGCGGGCGTTCACGTCGACGCTGTCCGGCGTGGTCAGCAACGTCATCCAGCTGGTGCTCACCGCCGCCGTGATGTTCACCCTCTCCTGGCAGATCACGGCGCTGTCGCTGGTGCTGCTGCCGGTCTTCATCATCCCGGCCCGCCGGGTCGGCAAGCGGCTCGCCGAGATCACCCGGGAGTCCTACAACCTCGACGCGAAGATGAACGCGACGATGACCGAGCGCTTCGGCGTCTCGGGGGCGCTGCTGGTGAAGCTCTTCGGGCGGCCCGAGGTGGAGGCGCGCCGGTTCGCCGGGCGGGCCGAGCGGGTCCGCGACATCGGCATCCAGTCCGCGATGTACTCGCGGACGTTCTTCGTCGCGATGCTGCTGGTCGCCTCGCTGGCCCAGGCGCTCACCTACGGCCTCGGCGGCTGGCTCGCGGTCACCGGCAACGTCAGCGCCGGCACCGTGGTCACCCTCGCGTTGCTGCTCACCCGCCTCTACGGCCCGCTGACCGCGCTGTCCAACGTCCGGGTGGACGTGATGAGCGCGCTGGTCTCCTTCGACCGGGTCTTCGAGGTGCTCGACCTGAAGCCGGCCATCGAGGAGAAGCCCGACGCCGTCGCGGTGCCCCGGGGCAGCGGCCGGGTCGAGTTCCGCGACGTGCGGTTCCGCTACCCCAGCGCCGCGGAGATCTCGCTGGCCTCGCTGGAGGAGGTCGCCGCGCTGGACCGTACGGTCAACGAGCCGGTGCTCAAGGGCGTCTCGTTCGCCGTCGAGCCGGGGCAGATGGTGGCGCTGGTCGGGCCCTCCGGCGCCGGCAAGTCGACGCTGTCCATGCTGATCTCCCGGGTCTACGACGTCACCGACGGGCAGGTGCTGGTCGGCGGGGTCGACGTCCGCGACGCCACCTTCGACTCGCTGCGCGACGAGATCGGCGTGGTCACCCAGGATTCGCACCTGTTCCACGAGACCATCGCCGACAACCTGCGCTACGCCAAGCCGGACGCCACCGACGACGAGATCTGGGCGGCGCTGGCCGGCGCGCAGGTCGCCGACCTGGTGCGGTCCCTGCCGGACGGGCTGGACACCACCGTCGGCGAGCGCGGCTACCGCTTCTCGGGCGGCGAGAAGCAGCGCATCGCCATCGCCCGGCTGCTGCTCAAGGCCCCGTCGATCGTGATCCTCGACGAGGCGACCGCGCACCTCGACTCGGAGAGTGAGGCGGCGGTGCAGCGGGCGCTGTCGGTGGCGCTGACCGGGCGTACGGCGCTCGTGATCGCGCACCGGCTCTCCACCGTCCGCGACGCCGACCAGATCCTGGTCCTCGACGACGGTCGGATCGTCGAGCGGGGCCGGCACGAGGAGTTGGTCGCCGTGGGCGGCCTCTATGCCGAGCTCTACCGCACCCAGTTCGCGGTCGCCGACTCGCCCACCCCGTACGTGGACGCGACCGGCCCCGAGCCGGTGAGTCTGCCGCTGCGGTCCTACGTCGCCGACGAGGCGATGCCGCCGGCCGCGGCCAACTGACGCCTCAGCCGGTGGCGACGACCGCCGCCCGCAGCTCGCCGAACGCCGCGCCGAGGGTCTCGGGAGTGAAGTGCGCGTTCAGGCCGCTGGGGTTGGGCAGCACCCAGAGCCGGGCGCCGGCGAGCGGCTCCGGCTGCGGGCCGAACGCGGCCTTCGGCCGGGCGAACCCGATCCGGTAAGCGGTCACCCCGACCACGGCGACCCACCGGGGGCGGTACCGCTCGACCTTGCCGGTGAGGATCTCCGCCCCCTCGACCAGCTCGGCGGCGGTCAGCTCGTCGGCCCGGGCGCTGGCCCGCGCGACCATGTTGGTGATGCCCAGCCCGAGGCCGGGCAACTCGTCCTGCTCGGCGGGGTGCAGCAGCCGGGGCGTGAAGCCGCCCCGGTGCAGCGCCGGCCAGAACCGGTTGCCGGGCCGCGCGAAGTGCCACCCGGTCGCGGCCGACCACAGGCCCGGGTTGATCCCGACGAAGAGCACGTCCAGCCCGGGTGCGACGAGATCGGGGATCGTGCGGTCCACCGCCGCGGCGAGCTCCTCCCGCGTGGGTCGCGGATACCGGTGCGCGGCGTCCCCGGGGCCGGGTGTCGGTTCGGGGCGGCCACCCCGTCCGGTGCCCCCGGCCCCGACCGGTCCGCCGGGCGACGGGACCACTACAGGCTCCGCAGCGCGCCACCGTCGACCGGCACGGTGACCCCGGTGAGGTAGCTCGCGGCGGGGGAGAGCACGAACGCGGCCACCCGGCCGAACTCCGCCGGCGCGCCGATGCGGCGCAGCGGGATGCCCGCCTCGGCCTCCGCGCGGGCCCGCTCGGGGTCGCCCGTGGCGGCGAACAGCTCGACGTTGCGGTCGGTCATGATCCGCCCGGGCAGCAGGCCGACCATCCGTACGCCCCGGGGCCCGTACTCGTCGGCGACGTCCTTGGCCATCCCGACCAGGCCGGGCCGCAGGCCGTTGGAGATGCCCAGGCCGGGCACCGGCGAACGTGCCGAGGTCGACAGGACCAGCCCGATCGCGCCGCCGTCGCCCTCGCCCAGGGCAGCGGCGACCGTACGCACCGTGCGGACGGTGCCCAGGAAGACCGTCTCGAAGGACCGGCGCCACTGCTCGTCGGTGACCGACGCGGCGCTGCCCGGCGGCGGCCCGCCCACCGAGACCAGCGCCCCGTCGAGGCGCCCGAAGTGCTCGCGGGCCGCCCCCACCAGCCGCTCCGGTGTCTCCGGGTCGGTCAGGTCGGCGGTCAGCCCGACGGCCCGGTCCGGCCCGCCGAGGCGCTGCGCGGCGGCGGCCACCGCGTCGGCGTCCCGGGCGGAGAGCACCACGCGGGCGCCGTCGGCGACGAGGCACTCCGCGGTCGCGTAGCCCAGGCCGCGGGAGGCACCGGTCAGTACGTACACCCGATCGGTCAGTCCGAGATCCATACCGTCGATCCTGCCGTACCCGGGCGGATGCGCCAGCCGGGGGCGGTGGGTCGAGTCAGCGGCGCGCGCGGCGCAGCAGGCGTACCCGACCGGCGAGCTGGACCGCGACGGCGCCGCCGGCGCGCCCCCACCCCGGCAGGCGGCGGGGCCGCGGCGGCCCGTGCCCGTCGTAGCGGTCGGTGGCCTCCCGGGCGGCCAGCTCCTCCGCGCCCAGCGGCGGCAGCGAGCCCCGGTCGCGCAGGTCGCGGGCAAGGTCCCAGCCGTCGCGCAGGGAGCCGGCGGTCGGCCGCCCCGCCGCCCACCGGGCGAAGGTCGCCGGCCAGTCCGTGCCGAGGCCGGCGGCGAGCAGCGGCCAGTGCCGGGCCACGTCCCCGGCCCGCTTGCGCAGCAGCGCGGCCCGGGCGGCGGCGAGCGCGGCCGGGTCGAAGCCGGATGGGGGCGGGCCGCCGGCCACCAGCGCCGCCACCAGTTCCGCCTGCCGGGCGGCCAGGTCGCCGTTCACGTCACCGCCGGGAAGCCGGAGGCGGCGGCGAGGGCGTCCAGCTCGGCGCGCAGCGTGGCCGCGGGCGGGTAGTGCCCGTCGCGTTCCAGCAGCAGCGCCGGCGGCCGGTGCCGGGCGCACAGCTCGCGCAGCAGGTCGAGCACCGCGGCTGGAACCGGGTCGGTGTGGGTGTCGTGGTAGAAGCCGCCGTGGTCGGCGCCGCCCGCCACGTGCAGGTAGGCGATCCGGTCCAACGGCAGCCGGTCGAGCAGCGCGACCGGGTCGCCGCCCCGGTTGCGGGCGTTGGCGTACACGTTGGCGACGTCGAGCAGCAGGAACGCGCCGGTGCGGTCCAGGATCTCGGTCAGGAAGTCGGCCTCGTCGAGCTCGTCGTCGGGCCAGTCGAACAGGGCGGCGATCGGCTCCAGCGCGATCGGCGCCGGCAGCTCGGCCTGCGCGCGGGCGACGTTGGCGCAGACCGCGTCGACCGCCTCCCGGCTGCGCGGCAGCGGCAGCAGGTGGCCGGCCTCGACGCCGCCGGCCCGGACGAACGCGATGTGCTCGCTGACCAGTGGCGCCTCGACCAGTTCCGCCACCGCGGCCAGGTGGGCGACCCGGGCCGGGTCGACCGGCTCCGCGCCGCCGAGGGAGAGCCGCACGCCGTGCGGCACGACGGTCACGCCGCGTTCGCGCAGCTCGGCGAGCCCGGCGGGCAGCGGCCCGGTCGCGGTGACGCCCTCCGCGACCACCTCCACGAAGCGCAGCCCGGGCAGGTCGGCGACGAAACCGGCGATCTCCGGTCGCCAGCCGATGCCCACCCCGCGCGGGCCGGTCATCCGCCGCACCCGCCTCCGCAACCGCCCCCGCAGCCGCCCCCGCCGCCCCCGCCGCCGCCGCACGAGCTGCCGCCACCACAGCCGGAGGAGCCGCCACCACCGCTCGCCGCCTGCCGCTGGATCTCGGCCTGCTCGGCGAAGCCGGGGTCCATCGCCCACAGTGACGCGGTGCCGAACAACGCCACCCCCATCGCGGCGCCCGCCGCGCCGTAGGTGGCGTAGGCGGGGGTGGACGCGGGCGCGAGGTAGGTGTGCTGCTGTCGCAGGCCGCGCAGCTCGCGGGTGGCGGCGCGGGTCCGCCGGGGCACCCGGTGCAGCAGGACGGCCACCACGATCAGCGGGATCTGGCTCAGCACGAGCCAACCCACCGGGCGGTCGTTCGACAGGCCCGCGAAGATCCGGAACACGCCGACCGCCAGCAGGAGGGTGAGCAGGAACGCCCACTGGCGCAGCGCCGCCCGGCGCGCCTGCGTGAGCGCGAGCCCGCGCTGCTCCAGGCTGGTCCGGAGCTGGTCGAGCGCCCGGCGTACCCACTCGTCGCGGTGCAGCGCGCGGGTGGTCGCGTTCCGGCCGGCCGCGAGGTGGATCGCCTGGTCCAGCGGCGTGGTCCCGGCCGGCAGCGGGCCGCCGGTGGTCAGCCGCCGGTCCGGCCGTACGCCGATCGCCCCGCTGCTCCGCAGCCCGCCGAGCGAGGCCCAGATCGCCAGCTGCTCCCCACCGTTGAGGTAGGCGACCTGTTGCGGGCCGAGCTGGCCGACGTCGCCGGCCGGCGGGCCGGCGAGGACGCGGATGCGGTGGACGATGGCGCCGACGACGACCACGGCGGCGGCGAGGAGGTAGACCCGGAGGAAGACGGGCCCGGGAATGCCCCAGGTGTCACCCGGTGCGGCGAGGACAGACATCTGCTGCTCCTGTCGTGCGAGGGGATCGCGGCCTCATTGTGGAGCAGTCCCGCCAGGGCGGACCGACCGCGAGGGGCGAGTTACCGGACCGATACGGAACGGGTGGCGGCTCCGGACACCCGGGGCGGCGCCGCGACCGGGGTGGCCGGTCAGCGGCGGCGGACCGCTTCCTCGACCAGGTCGAGCACCGGGCCGAGGTCGCCGGCGGGGCGTCCCATCGCGAGGTGCAGCACCAGGCCGTCGTAGGCCAGTTCGAGGAACTGGGCCAGCACGTCGATCGGCACGTCCTCGCGGAGCACGCCCGCCTCCCGCTGGCGGGCCAGCCGTTCGCGGGTCGCCTCGGCGACCGCCGCCGATCGTTCCGCCCACCGCTTGGCGAACGCCGGGTCGGTCCGCAGCCGCCGGGAGACCTCCAGCTGGCTGCCGAGCCAGCCGGTGGTGTCGGGGGAGACCGCGCCGGCCAGCAGGTCGCGCATCACCTGGACCAGGCCGTTGCGGGCGACCGTCTCCACCATGGCGGCGGCGTCGTCCTCGGCGACCGCGAGGAAGAGCGAGTCCTTGTCGCGGAAGTGGTGGAAGATCGCGCCCCGGGACAGCCGGGTGGCCTCTTCGAGCCGACGCACGGTGGCGCCCTCGTAGCCGTGCCGCGCGAAACACGCCCGCGCGGCGGCGAGGATCTCCTGCCGACGGGCGTCGAGCTGGTCCTGACTTACTCTGGGCACGGGTCGATCGTGTCAGGTCACCCCCCGTCACGCAAACCGTACGTACGGCTTGGTTGCGGCGCACGAATGATCATCATGCCTCCGCCCGCCCGCTAGGATCGGGCCCGTGACGCCACTCCCCGCCGCCGTCGCGGTCCCCGCCGCCCCGCTGACCGTCGCCGCCGTGCAGGCCGAGCCTGTCCCCGGAGACGTGGCTGGCAACGCGGCGAGCGCCGCCCGGCTGGTCCGCCGGGCGACGGAGCGGGGTGCGCGGGTGACCGTGCTGCCCGAGCTCTTCCTGCCCGCGTACCACCCGCCGACGCTCGCGGCCGACCCGGCCGGCACCGACGTCGCGGCCGACGCCACGGCGACCGTCGCCGACCCTCGGCTGGACCCGCTGCGCGAGGCCGCCCGCGACGGCGGCGCCGCCGTGGTGGTCGGCGCGGCGGTCCGGCACCCGGACGGGCGGCGGACCATCTCGTCCCTGGTGGTCGACCGGGCCGGCGTGGTCCGCGTCGGGTACGACAAGCAGCAGCTCTGGAGCGGCGAACGCGAGCTGTTCAGCCCCGGCGACCGGGGCGCCACCCTGCTCGTCGACGACTGGCGGCTCGGGCTCGGCATCTGCTACGACGGCTGCTTCCCGGAGCACGGCCGCGCCGCCGCGGCCGACGGGGCGCACGGCTACCTGTGCCCGAGCGGCTACCTGGCCGGCTCCGAGCACCGCCGCGACCTCTACTACGCCGCCCGCGCGCTGGACAACACGATGTACGTGGTGTTCGCCAACTCCGTCGACGGCGCGGACCCGTGGCGGTTCAACGGTGGCGCCGCGGTCTACGACCCGGAGGGCCGGCCGCTGGCGCGGGGCGCGGACACCGGCGAGGCCGTGCTGGTCGTCGCGCTGGCGCCAGAGGCCCTCGCGGCCACCCGGGCGGCCCACTCCATGCTGCTGGACCGCCTTCCCGACCAGGGACGCGCCCGTTCGTCGCTGCCGGCCTGACGGAGGCCGCCGCTCGGGCCTGTCGGCGAGTACCGGAGTCCCGTAGGGTGCCCGGCTGTCGCTGCTCCTGCCCGCTGCGCGGCGCCTGGGTGGTCGGCGACGGGCCGGAGGCGGACATCGGCGGCGCCGCCGCCGTCGGCCTGCCCAGCGTCTGGCTGCACCGGGGGCGCACCTGGGCCGACCGCCGCTTCGCGCCGACCCGCACCGTGGACGGCCTGATCGCCGCCGTCGCGGTGGTGCTCGGCGGCTGAGCGGCCGGCGGAGACATCCCGGCGGCTGAGCGGCGGGGCTGCGGCACCGCGGCGGCGGACCGGCCGGCCGTGCCGCCGGGCCGGCCGGCCGTGCCGTCTGGGCGGTCCCGGGCGCGGGTCGGGCGGCTCGGGTAATTCGGTTGACCGGGCGCCACCGGGCCGAGAGCATGGTCGGCGCATCGTGCACCCGGGCGTGCGCCCGGTCGAGGAGAGGGGGTCGGTCATGGCCGTCTTCGCAGGTCACATCCACCTGCCTCCATCAGCCTCGAGCAAGGGATCACCACCGCAGTGCGCGATCACGACCTTCCGGCGCGCGAGCGCCGTACCCGCGGCAAGCGCCGCTTCGACGACGACGAACCGCTCTTCCTGAAGCGCGGCCGGGCGGCCGAGCCCGTCCCCGCCGACCCCGACGCCGAGCCGGACCCCGACACGGGGGAGCGCTGGTCCTCCTGGGACGACGCCGTGCACGGCCCGCAGCCCCACCCGGACTGGCTGGTCACCGAGCTGGCCGCGAAGGACACCGAGCTCGGTGTCCTGAAGACCGGCAAGGAGGCGGACGTCCACCTGGTGCGCCGGGCCGTGCCCGGCACCGACCGTTCCTGCCTGCTGGCCGTCAAGCGCTACCGGGACGCCCAACACCGGCTCTTCCACCGCGACGCCGGCTATCTGGAGGGGCGCCGGGTCCGCCGGTCCCGGGAGAATCGGGCGATGGCCGGGCGGACCGCGTTCGGCCGGGAGATGATCGCCGGGCAGTGGGCGGCGGCCGAGTTCGCCGCGCTGGCCCGGCTCTGGGAGATCGGCGCCCGGTACGGCACGATCTCCGTCCCCTACCCAGTGCAGCTGCGCGGCACGGAGCTGATGCTGGAGTTCCTCGGGGACCCGGCCGAGGGGCTGGCCGCGCCCCGGCTGGCCCAGCTGCGGCCGGAGGCCGGTGAGCTGCGCGACCTGTGGGACCAGATGGTGGACGCCCTGGTGGTGCTCGCCCGCGCCGGCCTCGCGCACGGCGACCTGTCGCCGTACAACCTGCTGGTGCACGCGGGGCGCCTGGTGCTGATCGACCTGCCGCAGGTGGTCGACGTGGTGGCCAACCCGCAGGGGCCGGAGTTCCTGGCCCGCGACGTCCGGGTGGTGGCGACCTGGTTCGCGGCCCGGGGGCTGCCGGCGGGGGAGGCCGACCCGGCGGCGCTGACCGCGCTGCTGCTGCGGGAGGCGGGGATCCGCTGACCGGGTGCCCCGGGGCGGCCGACGCCCGGCCGCCCCGGGGCCCGGGTCACTGCAGGTAGCGCTCGACCTCGGGCTTGGGGCGCATCCCCTGGGCGTCCGGGTCGCCGTGGGTCTGCCGGGCGGCCCGCCGCCGGCGCAGCAGGTCCCAGCACTGGTCGAGGGACTCCTCCAGCTCGCGCAGCCGGTTGCGGGCGTCGTCGTCGGTGCCCGACTCGTTGGCCTGCGCGTCGGCGCGCAGCCGGTGCTCCTCGTCGACCAGCTCGGAGATCCGGTTCAGGATGGTCTTGTCGTCCATGCCCTGAGCCTGGCACAGGCCGTGCGGGCGCGCCCGGATTCCACCGCCGGCCGCCCCCCGCCGCGCCGCCCGCTGCGGTAGGTTCCCCAGCCATGCTCCCTACCGTCCGGGCCGCCGGGCCGCGCGACGCGACGCCGGTGGCCGGCCTGCTCCGCGCCGCCGAGCCCCACCTGGTCGTCACGCCTGCGTTGCTCGCCTGGCAGGCGACCGGCAAGCCGGCGGAGCGCTTCGGGATGCTGGTCGCCGAGACGGGCGACGGGATCGCCGGCGTCGCCCGGACGGGACTGCTGCACGAGAGCGCCGAGCCCGGGCTCGGCTTCGTCAACCTGGTCGTGCGCCCCGAGCGGCGGGGGCGGGGCGTCGGGTCGGCGCTGCTCGCCGCCGCCGAGGAGCGGCTCGCCGGGCTCGGCGTGCGTCGGGCGTACGCGCGGGTGGCCGACGGGCCCGCGGCTCTCTCCTTCGCCGAGGGACGCGGCTACCGGCCCGGCCGACGCAACCTGATCCTGCGCCTGGACCTGGCGGCGACGTTGCCGGCGCCGCCCGCGCCGCCGCCCGGGGTGCGGCTGACCACGGCCGCCGAGCTGCCCGATCCGCGCCCGCTCTACGAGGCGGACCTGGCCGCCGCCGCCGACGAGCCGGGCGACGTGGGGATGGACGCGATCAGCTATGCCGACTGGCGGGCCGCGTACTGGGACCGGCCGGACCTCGACCGGGGTCTGACCACGGTGGCCGTGGCGGACGGGGTGGTGGTGGCGTTCAGCGTCGCGCTGACCGACGGCGGCGCCCGCTATCTGTCGGGGATGACGGGCACCCGCGCCGAGTGGCGGGGCCGGGGCCTGGCCCGGCTGGTCAAGCACGTGTCGCTGCGGTCGGCCCGGTCGGCCGGCTACCGACGGGCGTACACCGTCAACGACGCCGGCAACGACGCCATGCGCGCGGTGAACGAGTGGTTCGGCTACCGCCCGGTGGCCGCCGAGTGGCGTTACCTGCGCTCGCTCCAGGAGTGACACCCGACACGAATTCCTTCATGGATCAGCATTCCCATGAGCAAAATTCTCGTACGGCTCTGGCGGGTCCGAACGGGTGATGGCATGCTCTCCGAATCGTGACGTAAGGCAGCCGTCCGGAGGACGGTCTGTCACCGCGAAGCGTGACTGTGAGGGGTGCCATGGCTGACCGGAGTTCCGACGGGCCGCACGGGCGGGCGGCGCGGAGCGTGCCACTGTGGAGGATGCTGCCGGGCCTCCTGCGTGACCCGTTGCGCGAACTCGTCGCGCTGGCGGACGCCGCGGAGGGCGAGGTCATCCGGCTCAACGTCGGGACCATCCGCCCGTACCTGGTGACCGAGCCGGCCCACGTGCAGCACATCCTGCGGGACAACGCGGCCAACTACACCCGCGGCGGGCGGAGCATGCTCTGGCGGCCGGTGCGGCGGTTCACCGGGGAGGGCATCATGTCCGAAGGCCCCGAGTGGCAGGCCAGTCGCGCGCGGATGCAGCCGCACTTCACGGCCAAGCGCATCGACTCCCTCGTGGACACCATGAGCCGCGCGGTCAGCGAGGCGGTGGACGGGTTTGAGGAGCCGGCCCGCACCGGCCGGTGGCTGGACATCGGCGCGGAGCTGGGGCGGGTCATCTGCCGGGCGATCAGCAGTGTCTTCTTCGCCGACCGGGTCAGCCTCGCCGACCAGCTGCGGATCGTCGCCGCCCAGGACACCATCGTGACCGCGCTGCGGCTGCGGCTGCTCCTGCCCTTCGTGCCCGACGCCGTGCCGGTGCCGGGAGACCGCGCCCTGCGCCGCGCTACCGGTGTCGTCGACGACATCATGCTGCCGCTGGTGCGGGCCGAGCTCGCCCACCCGCGGGACAGCGACGACCTGCTCGCCGCCCTGACCCGCGCACGGGACGCCGACGGCCGCCCGCTCGACGAACGGCGGGTCCGCGACGACGTGGTGGCCTCGTTCGCCACCGCGACCGAGACCACCTACGCCGTGCTGACCTGGCTGTGGCCGATCCTGGACGCCCACCCCGCGATCGCCGAACGGCTCTACGCGGAGCTGGACGAGGTGGTGGGCACCGACCGGGTGATCAGCCGGGAGCAGTTGGTCGCCCTCACGTACACCCGGTCGGTCGTGGACGAGCTGCTGCGGATGTATCCCGCGGGCTGGCTGCTGCCGCGCGCGGCGTTGGCGGACGACGTCATCGGCGGCACCCGCATCCCCGCCGGCAGCATCGTCGTCGTCAGCTCCTACATCACCCAGCGGCTGGCCCGGTACTGGGACCGCCCGGACACCTTCGACCCCGACCGGTTCCGCGCCGACCAGCCGCGCCGCAGCCACCGGTACGCGTACTTCCCGTTCGGCGGTGGCCCGCACCAGTGCCTCGGCAATCACCTGTTCAACCTGGAGGCTCCGCTCGTGGTGGCCACGATCCTCAGCCGCTACCGCTTCCGGCTGCGCGAGCCCGGGATGCCGCCCAAGCAGCTGGCGGCGGCCCTGCGCCCGGGCAGGCCGGTGGTCATGGCGCTGACCCCGGTTCGCGAGCAGAGGCCGGCATGATCCCGGCGCTGACGACCGCGCAGGACGGCACCGGGACCGGACCGGAGCCGGCAGGCGGCGGGCGGGACGAGCTGCGCGACGCGCGGGAACAGGGGCGGATCTGCGGCGTGGCCGTCCGCGGGCAACGCGACCTCCGGGCGTCGGCCGCCGCGCACCCCGAGCTGTTCCCCGCCGAGCCGTTCGACGCCATGCTGTTCGCCAACATCTCGCTGGCCATCGCGTTCGGTGCCCCGTGGTGCACGCCGCAGCAGCTGCGGGTCGCCAACCGGACCGTGCTGTGGGGCTTCGCCCTCGACTGGCTGATCGACCACCGGGCACAGTCCCAGGAGGAGGTCGACCGGCTCGTCGACCGCTGCGTCTCGGTGGCCGCCGGCGAGCCGCCCGCCGCCGACGACCACCTCGGTGCCTACCTGGCCGCGCTCCAGGACGAACTCGCGACGGCCCCGGCCTTCGCCGCACACCGTTCACTGTGGCGGAACAGCCTGGGCGCGACGGTGGGGGCGATGGCCCGGGAGTGGGCATGGAGGGCGGCCTGGCGCTCCGGCGACCGGGCGGCCCTGCCGAGCCTCGACGCGTACCTCGCCAACGCCGACAACCTCGCCTGCACGATCGTCAACGTCGCGCACTGGATCCACACCGGGGACGAGGCCACGCTCGCCCGGCTCGACGACCTGGTCGCGGTCAGCGACGAGGTGCAGCGCGCCCTGCGCCTCGCCAACGACCTCGGCACGTACGAGCGGGACCTGCGCTGGGGCGACCTGAACGCCCTCCTGCTGGTCGACGACCGCGCCGAGGTGGAGCAGCGGCTCGCCGCCCTGGTGGACGACTGCCGGCGGATGCTCGTCCCGCTCCGGTCGGACTGCCCGCGGGAGGCGGACTACCTGGCCCGGCAGATCGGCTTCAGCAGTGGCTTCTACCAGCTGGCCGACTTCTGGGGGATGTCGTGACGGCGGCCCCGGTCGCCGTGGCGGAGGTCGGCGGGCCGGGGCTCGCCACCGCCGGGCGGGCGCTCGTGGCGGCGATGGCCGCCAGCCCCGCCGGCACGGTTTCGCCCTCGGTGTACGAGACGGCGCGGCTGGTCAGCGACGCGCCCTGGTTGCCCGGGCACGCCGGGCGCCTGCGCTACCTGGTGACCGCGCAGCGGCCCGACGGTGCGTGGGGGGCGCCCGGCGCGTACGGGCTGGTGCCGACCCTCAGCGCGGTGGAGGCACTGCTGAGGTGGGTGTCCGGCGCCGGGCGGGGCGAGCCGACGCACCTGCCTGTGTCCGTGGTGGACCGCGGCGTCGGGGCGCTGCGGCGGCTGCTGGCCGCCGACGAGCCGGTGCCGGACATGCCGGGCGTGGACCTGATCGTGCCCGCCCTGCTCGACCGGATCGACGCGCTGCTGCGCCCGGCCGGCGGCACCGAGCCGTCGCGGTGGGCGCACGCAAGACCGCTGCCGATGCCGCACGGCATGACGCGGCACCGGTCCGAGGCGGTCGGCCGGCTGCTCGCCGCCGGCCGGCCCGTGCCGGAGAAGCTCTTGCACGCCTTCGAGGTGCTGGACGAGCGGACGCGGGTGAACCTGCCCGTCCGGCCGCTCCTGGGCGCCGTGGGCGCCTCGCCCGCCGCCACCGCCGCCTGGCTGGGCGACCCCTCCCGCCCAGGGGTGGACCGGGCGGCGCTGGGCTACCTGACGAACGCCGTCGGGCCGGGGGGCGGCCCCGTCCCGTGCACGACACCCATCGCCGTGTTCGAGCGGGCGTGGGTGCTCAGCAGCCTCGCCCGGGTCGGCGCGGCCCCGGACGTCCCCCGCCGGATGATCGCCGACCTGGCCGCCGTGGTCGGCCCGGACGGCGCGGCGACCTCGCCGGGGCTCCCGACGGACGCCGACACCACCGCCGCCACCCTCTTCGCGCTGGCCCGCCTCGGCCGTCCGGTCGCCCCCGACAGCCTGCTGGCGTACGACACCGGAGCGCACTTCTGCACCTGGCGGGGCGAGGACGGCGCGTCGGTCACCACGAACGCGCACGTGCTGGAGGCGCTGGGCTGGCACGCCCGCCACGAACCGGGGCGACCGCACGCCGACGTGGCGCGCCGGGTGGCCGGCTGGCTGATCGACGGCCAGCTCCCCGACGGCCGGTGGACGGACCGCTGGCACGCCTCGCCGTACTACGCCACCTCGGCGGTCGCCGCCGCCCTGTCCGAGTACGCGCCCGAGGCCGCCGCTGCGGCGCTCGACCGGGCGGTCGACTGGGTGCGGGACACCCAGCGGGCCGACGGCTCGTGGGGGCTGTGGGACGGCACCCCGGAAGAGACCGCCTACGCCGTGCAGGTGCTGCTCGGCAACGGACGGCCGCCGCGGCCGGGTGTCGGCGCCGCCGTGCGGCGTGCGCTGGCCTTCCTCGACGACCACGACGACGTCACCGGGCACGCCGCTCCACTGTGGCACGACAAGGATCTCTACCATCCGATGCTGATCGTGCGGGCCGCCGTGCTGGCGGCGCGGTACCTGGCGCGGCTGAACGGCCACATGGGACACTGACCGCCGCAGCGGGCCGCGGCCCGCTGCGCAGCGTCATGATCAGCACCGCTTGAGCGATCGTCGTGACACTGCTACCGTGCGCCGGGTCGGTCGAAGCGACACGCGCTTCCGCCGATCGGATGAATCAGGCTCCCCGCCAGGGATGGTTTCGCATGGGTTCCCGCAGCTCGAATCTGCGCCGGAAAGTCGTGGCTATGTTGGCCTCGCTCGTTGCGCTGTGGGCTTTCGCCGCGTGGGTGACGCTGCGGGAGGGCGTCAACCTCATCTGGGTGCAGGCGCTCGACAGCCGGGTCGCCCAGCCGAGTGAGCCGCTCGTGCTGGAGCTGCAGGCGGAGCGCCGGGCCTCCGCGGCGTACCTGGGCGGGGCGGGCGAGCCCGAGCGGGCCCAGCTCGAGGCGCAGTGGCAGCGGACCCAGGCCGTCGCCGACGACTTCCGGGAGTCCGTCCGCGGCTGGCGGGTCGACCTGGCGGCGAGCGACGACACCAAGCAACAGATCGACACGGTCGTCGCCGGGCTGGACCGGCTGGGCAGCGTGCGCGAGTCGATTCGCACCCGCCAGGTGGACCGGGCCGCCGCCGTCGAGGCGTACACCGGGCTCATCGACTCGACGCTGCAGGTGTACGGGTCGCTGGGCAACCTGGACGACGAGCAGTTCGCGCGGGAAACCGTGGCACTGATCCAGCTCGTCCGGGTCCGGGAACTCATGTCCCAGGAGGACGCGCTGGTCACCGGGGCGCTCGCCGCGGGCCGGATGACTCCGGAGGAGTCCGCCGCCTTCGCCCGCACCGTCGGTGCACAGCGCTTCCTCGACAGCCAGACCCGCGACGACCTGGCCGACGCCGACCGGGCACGGTACGAGGCGCTGCTCGGCGGCGAGACGTACACGTCGTTCCGCGCCCTGGAGGACCGGATGGTCCTCGCGGGACGGACGTCCGGCCCGCCGACCGTCACGGCCGCCCAGTGGCGCGCGGCGGCGGACGTCGTGGCCGAGGAGCAGCAGCGGTTCATCATCGAGGCCGGCGACGCGCTCGTGGACCGGTCCACGCCGATCGCCGCCGGCGTCATCATCCGGCTGGTGCTGGCCGCCGGTCTGGGCCTGCTCGCCGTCATCGCCTCCATTGCCATGTCGGTCACCACCGCCCGGGCCCTGGTGCGGCAGTTGGAGCGGCTGCGCGACGCGGCGTTCGGGCTCGCCAACGAGCGGCTGCCCGGCGTGGTCGAGCGGCTCGGCCACGGCGAGGAGGTCGACGTCGCCAAGGAGGCGCCCCCGCTGGAGTTCGGCGACGACGAGATCGGCCAGGTGGGCAAGGCGTTCAACGCCGTGCAGGAGACCGCCATCCGCACCGCCGTCGAGCAGGCCGAGCTGCGCCGCAACGTCCGGGACGTCTTCCTCAGCCTGGCCCGGCGCACCCAGGCGCTGGTGCACCGCCAGCTCACCCTGCTCGACGCGATGGAACGCCGCGAGCACGACGCCGAGGAGCTGGAGGACCTGTTCCGGGTCGACCACCTGGCCACCCGGATGCGGCGCAACGCCGAGAACCTGATCGTGCTCTCCGGCTCCACCCCGGGCCGGGCGTGGCGGCGCAACGTGCCGATGGTCGACGTGGTCCGGGGCGCGGTCGCCGAGGTCGAGGACTACACCCGGGTCAACGTGCTGCCCCTGGGCCCGGTCTCGCTGACCGGGCGGGCGGTCGGTGACGTCATCCACCTGCTCGCCGAGCTGATCGAGAACGGGCTGTCGTTCTCCCCGCCGCACACCACCGTCGAGGTGCGTGGGCAGATGGTGGCCAACGGCTTCGCCATCGAGATCGAGGACCGCGGCCTGGGCATGAGCGAGGAGGACCTGGCCGCCGCGAACCACCGGATCGTCGACCAGTCCGAGCTGAACCTGGCCAACGCCTCCCGCCTGGGGCTCTACGTGGTGAGCCGGCTGACCGAGCGGCACGGCGTGCGGGTGCAGCTCAAGGAGTCGGCGTACGGCGGCACCACCGCGGTCGTGCTGATCCCGGCCGAGCTGGTCACCGCCGACGACGCGGACCCGAGCACCTCCGGCGGCTTCCCGGCCGGGGTGCCGGCCACCACGCCGGTGCCGGGCGCGTCCACTCCCGCCACCGAGCAGCCCACCACGGTGGCGCTGGCCGAGCCGCCGGCCGCGCCGAGGCCGCGGTCGGCCCCGGAGTCCGAGGCCCCTGCCGGGGACTCCGACGGGGGGGCCCTGCCCACCCGGTCGCGCGGTCGGAGCCTGTCGACCACCCCGACGGAGGAGCGGCTCCCCACCCGGGCGCGCGGCGCGTCGATGCAGCCGGCCCTGGACGGCCCGACCTTCCCGACCGGCCTGCCGGTGACCGCCGCCCGGCCGGCCGTGGCCGCCCCGCAGCCGTCCGCGCCGGCGCAGGCCGCCACCCCTGACGAGACCGTCCCGGCGGCCGGAGCGGCGGAGTCGGGCGTCGGGAGCACGGCGGCCGCCGGCCCCGCACGGGTGCCCTGCCCCGAGCAGGTGCGCACCGGGTCCGGGCTCCCGGTCCGGGTCCGGCAGGCCAGCCTCGCGCCGGAACTGCGCGACGAGCCCGCCGCCGGGAACGACGACGAGGACACGGTACGCCCGCCGGAGCAGGTGCGCCGGATGATGAGCTCCTACCAGAGCGGCACCCGGCGTGGCCGTACGGACGCCGCCCGGCTGCTCGGCGGGGCCGGCGGCGGCCGGCCCGAGACAGGCGAGGGAGCCGGGGCCGGCGAGGGACCCGACGTCGGCGATCAGCAGGCGACCTGACCGGCACCGCCCGCACTGCGGGGTGACCCCGCGGCGTGGCGGTCAGCCCAGACGAGTACGGCGACAACAGCCGGGGGAGAAGAGGACGACGAGTGGCGCAGAAGACGGCTTCGAGTGCCGACCTGACGTGGTTGCTGGATGATCTGGTCGGCCGGGTGAAGCAGGCCGACCACGCGGTCGCGCTCTCGACGGACGGCCTGTTGATGGCCGCCTCGCGAGGGCTCAGCCGGGACGACGGAGAGCACCTGGCCGCGATGGCGGCCGGCATCCAGAGCCTGGCCCGGGGCGCGGGCAAGCGCTTCGGTGGCGGGCAGGTGCAGCAGACCATCATCGAGATGCAGTCGTCGTTCCTGTTCGTCACGGCGGCCGGGCGCAACGCCTGCCTGGCTGTCCTCGCCAGCGAGGACGCCGACGTCGGCCTGATCGCCTACGAGATGGCGATGCTGGTCACCCGCGTCGGCAAGTACGTCGCGTCGCCGTCGCGGACCGAGCAGCCGGCCGACGAGAAGTAACCGCGATGACGGTGCAGGGGGAGTCCGCCGAGCACCAGTGGGTCGACGACCACGCCGGCCCGGTGGTGCGCCCCTACGCGGTGACCCGTGGCCGGGCCCGGCCGGTCACCGGCACGTTCGACCTGATCTCGCTGGTGACGGCGACCCGCGCGGACGTGACTCCGGAGGTCGGACTGGGTCCGGAGCACCTGGCGATCGTCGGGCTCTGCCAGCGGATCCAGTCCGTCGCCGAGATCGCCGCCCACATGGACCTGCCGGTGGGCACCATCCGGGTCCTGCTCGGCGACCTGGTGGCCCGCAGCCTGGTGCAGGTACGCGAGCCGCGCACCACGGCCGGCCTTCCCGACAACAGCGTTTTCGAGGCGGTAATCAATGGACTACGGGCACTCTGAGCGGCCGGCGGGAGCGCCGCCACTGCCCACCGCGATCAAGATCCTCGTCGCGGGTGGCTTCGGCGTGGGCAAGACCACCATGGTCGGCGCGGTCAGCGAGACACGCCCCCTGCGCACCGAGGAGGTGCTGACCGAGAGCGGGGTCGGCATCGACGACCTCTCCGGGGTGGAGGGCAAGAAGACCACCACGGTGGCGATGGACTTCGGTCGCATCACCATCAGCGACGACCTGGTGCTGTACCTCTTCGGCACCCCCGGGCAGGACCGCTTCTGGTTCGTCTGGGACGAGCTGGCGCTCGGCGCGATCGGCGCGGTGGTGCTGGCGGACACCCGACGGCTGGCGGACTGCTTCCCCTCCATCGACTACTTCGAGGGGCGCGGCACGCCGTTCGTGGTGGCGGTGAACTGCTTCGAGGGCGCCCGGCAGTACCAGCTCGACGAGGTGCAGTCGGCGCTGAACCTCGACCCCGGGGTGCCGGTGCTGCTCTGCGACGCCCGGCAGCGGGAGTCGAGCAAGGAGGTGCTCATCACGCTGCTGGAGCACGCCATGAAGACCCGGGACGCTCGCCGCCGGGCCGGGTGACCCCACCGCGGGGCCGGCGCGCGGGCAGGTGAGCCGCGACGCCGCCTCGCCCGGAGAGCGCCGAGCCGGTACGCGACAGGGCCCCTCCCGCGAGCGCGGGAGGGGCCCTGTTCGATGGTGCGTCAGCTGGCGATCATGCGGCGCAGCACGTACTGCAGGATGCCGCCGTGCCGGTAGTAGTCCGCCTCACCCGGCGTGTCGATCCGGACGACCGCGTCGAACTCGACGCCGGTGTCGGTGCTGACCTTGACCGTGCGCGGGGTCTCCCCGTCGTTCAGCGCGGTCACCCCGGTGATGGTGAACGTCTCCGTGCCGGTGAGGCCCAGCGACTCGGCGGTCTCGCCGGCCGGGAACTGCAGCGGGAGCACGCCCATGCCGATCAGGTTGGAGCGGTGGATCCGCTCGTACGACTCGGCGATGACCGCCTTGACGCCGAGCAGCATGGTGCCCTTGGCCGCCCAGTCCCGCGACGAGCCGGAGCCGTACTCCTTGCCGGCCAGGACGACCAGCGGGACGCCCGCCTCCTGGTAGGCCACCGAGGCGTCGTAGATCGAGGTCTGCTCGCCGGTCAGGTGGTTGACCGTGAAGCCGCCCTCGACACCCGGGACCAGCTGGTTGCGCAGCCGGATGTTGGCGAAGGTGCCCCGGATCATGACCTCGTGGTTGCCCCGGCGGGAGCCGTACGAGTTGAACTCGTGCCGCGGCACGCCGTGCTCGGCGAGGTACTTCCCGGCGGGGGAGTCGGCCTTGATGGAACCGGCCGGGGAGATGTGGTCGGTCGTCACCGAGTCGCCCAGCTTGGCCAGCACGCGAGCCGGACCGATGTCGGAGACAGGCGCCGGCAGGCGCCCCATGCCCTCGAAGTACGGGGGCTTGCGGACGTAGGTCGAGTCGCCGGCCCAGGCGAAGGTGTCGCCGGTCGGGGTGGGCAGCGACTGCCAGCGCTCGTCGCCGGCGAAGACGTCCGCGTACGCCGCGCTGAAGCCGGTGGCGCCGATCGCCGAGGCGATGACGTCCTGGATCTCGGCGGTGTTCGGCCAGATGTCGCGCAGGAACACCGGGTTGCCCTGGCTGTCCTCGCCGATCGGCTCGTTGGCCAGGTCGATGTCCATCGTGCCGGCCAGCGCGTACGCGACCACCAGCGGCGGGGACGCCAGGTAGTTCATCTTGACGTCCGGGTTGATCCGGCCCTCGAAGTTCCGGTTGCCCGACAGCACCGAGACGACGGCCAGGTCGGCGTCGTTGACGGCGGCGGAGATCTCCTCCGGCAGCGGGCCGGAGTTGCCGATGCAGGTGGTGCAGCCGTAGCCGACCAGGTGGAAGCCGAGCTTCTCCAGGTAGGGCGTGAGGCCGGCCCGCTCGTAGTAGTCCATGACGACCTTGGAGCCGGGCGCCAGGGTGGTCTTCACCCACGGCTTGCGGGTCAGGCCCTTCTCCACCGCGTTGCGGGCCAGCAGCGCCGCCCCGATCATGACCTGCGGGTTGGAGGTGTTGGTGCAGGAGGTGATCGCGGCGATCACCACGGCGCCGTGGTCCAGCTCGAACTCGGTGCCGTCGTCGCCGGTGACCCGGATCGGGTTGCTGGCCCGCCCGCCGGCGCCGACCGCCGCGGTCTCCAGGTCGCGCGGGGCGTCGGCCGGGTCGCTGACGCCGTTGGCGGGGGAGTCGCTGGCCGGGAAGGATTCGGCGCTGGCCTCGTCGGCGTGGCCCACGACCCCGAACGGCTTCTCCTGCTGCGGCACGCCAGCGGCGCGGCCCCGGTCGCCACCGGTCTCGTCGGCGGCCACGTAGTCGGTCAGCGCCGAGCGGAACAGCGTCTTGGCGCTGCCCAGCGGCACCCGGTCCTGCGGGCGCTTCGGACCGGCCAGGGACGGCTCGATGGTGCTCAGGTCCAGCTCCAGGCGCTCCGAGTACTCCGGCTCGGCGTCCGGGTCGTGCCAGAGGCCCTGCTCCTTGGCGTACGCCTCGACCAGCGCGACCTGCTGCGGGTCGCGGCCGGTCAGCTCCAGGTAGCGGACGGTCTCGCCGTCGATCGGGAAGATCGCCACGGTGGAGCCGTACTCCGGGGACATGTTGCCGATGGTGGCCCGGTTGGCCAGCGGCACGGCGCTCACGCCCGGGCCGTAGAACTCGACGAACTTGCCGACCACGCCGTGCTTGCGCAGCATCTCGGTGATGGTGAGCACCAGGTCGGTGGCGGTGGTGCCGGCCGGCATCTCGCCGGAGAGCTTGAAGCCCACCACGCGCGGGATCAGCATGCTGACCGGCTGGCCGAGCATGGCGGCCTCGGCCTCGATGCCGCCGACGCCCCAGCCGAGCACGCCCAGGCCGTTGACCATCGTGGTGTGCGAGTCGGTGCCGACCACGGTGTCCGGGTACGCCTGGCCGTTGCGCTCCATGATCGTACGGGCCAGGTACTCGATGTTGACCTGGTGCACGATGCCGGTGCCCGGCGGGACGACCTTGAACTCGTTGAACGCGGTCTGGCCCCAGCGCAGGAACTGGTAGCGCTCCTTGTTGCGCTCGTACTCGAGCTCGACGTTGCGCTGGAAGGCGTCCTCGCGGCCGAACAGGTCGGCGATGACCGAGTGGTCGATGACCAGCTCGGCCGGGGCGAGCGGGTTGACCTTGGTGGCGTCGCCGCCGAGGTCGCGGACGGCCTCGCGCATGGTGGCCAGGTCGACCACGCAGGGCACGCCGGTGAAGTCCTGCATGAGCACCCGGGCCGGGGTGAACTGGATCTCCACGCTCGGGTCGGCGGTGGGGTCCCAGCCGCCGAGCTGCCGGATGTGGTCGGCGGTGATGTTCGCGCCGTCCTCGGTCCGGAGCAGGTTCTCCAACAGGATCTTCAGGCTGTAGGGGAGCCGATCGTGGCCCTCCACCTTGCTGATCTTGAAAATCTCGTAGCTCGCGTCTCCGACGCGTAGCTGGGTCTTCGCACCGAAGGTGTCGAGGCTCGCCACGTCGTACTCCTTCACACCAGCGACCGTGAGTAGTCCTGAGCAGTCTGTCGCACCGGCCGGGGTGTCGCCGTGGTTAGGGGACACTTACCGCCGATTCTCGTCGTCAACAAAACCGTACGTCCGTCTTGCTAACTGCGCAACCTCGTGCCATCGTTCGGGACGAGGAGGTACCACCATGATCCATCACCTCCAGCTCGCCTGCCCACGCGGCTCCGAGGACGCGTCCCGCGCCTGCTGACGACTGACAGCCCCCGGGACTGCCCGCTGCGGGCATGACGAGAGGGCCGGCCCCGTTCGGGGCCAGCCCTTGTCGTTGGTGGTGGGATCAGGCGGCGTAGCCGCGGGTGGCGATCCAGTCGGCGAGGGCCTCGGTGGTGATCCAGTAGGAGGCCTGGGCGGGGTCGGCGGA
>NZ_JBVJHK010000007.1:0-319962 GCF_055586845.1 Micromonospora sp. NPDC049139
TGATCATCTTCCCTCGACAAGAAGAATGATCAACCAAGGGCTGTCCCCATGATCAGTCGGGGTCACCGACCAACCCTCGCAGGTTAAAGATCAAGTTAGCCGGAGCAACGTTCGGCCCGCCGCGCAGCCGGCGGTGCCTGATGACCTCGACGGCCAGCGCTACAGCAAGCGCCGCAAGCATCAAGATCCCTGTGAATACGTCAGCGGTGATGCTGGAAGGGCCGGGCAGCAGGCGGTCTACGCCTATTGCGCCGAAGACCACGGCTACACAGAGGTGCGTGGAAGCACGCAGCTTTGCGTCACCGACCTGCCGACCACGCCACTCGACCACTGATGACCTTCGCGCGAGAACCAGCAAAACTAGGAATACTCCGGCATTGAGCACCGCAACGACGCAATTGCCTACGCCGACAAGGATGTGCATGATTCTCATGAACGGAGCCTAACGGGAGTTGCAATAGGCCTGACCGGGTGAAACCTGCATGCCAATCTCGCCATCCCGCCTGCCGCCGACCCGCCCCCCTGGCACATCACCATGCGCGGCTAGTTGCTGGGTCACTCCCGCGATACGACGGACCAAGCCAGCGCAGCTACGGCAACCAGCATTGCTACCGCCGACAAGATGCCCGAGATCAGAAAGGGCATGGGTATGAGCGACGCGCCTTCCAGGATCAGCAGAATCGCGGCAACCAACATGACGCCGACACCAACGCGGACCTGTCGGGATTGCTGGCTCTCCGTCGGATGCGCGGGCCGAGCCCAGGTAACGGGGAACCGTCGCGACACGGCGAGACGGACGCCGAATACGAACAGGAGAAGGAAGAAGATCACGAGCACCAGGCGGAAGGCGACAAAAACGGAGTTCGCGTCTCTCATGCGGCCATCATTCCCTGGGGCGTCAAAGGTCTTTGCACGAGCCATCGCACGACGAGTTGCGGCGGCTGCCTGACCTGCGGAAATGCGGGTGCCTGGGGAGCCGGCCGCCTACCGGTCCGCCACGTCAAGCGGACCGTGACGCACGGACGCCGCCGGAACAGCCTGAGTCGGCTCTCGTGTCACGGACCGCGCCCCCGACGGACACCGCCACAGTGGCGCAGTTGACCCAACCTCGCCCCGGCACCGACCCGGCTCCCGGGGTCGGAGTTGGCCACCGGCGGTCACCCTCCCCGGCCTGCCCGGCTTCCACTTCCACGACCTGCGGCACACGGGTAACACCCTGGCGTCACGTACCGGAGCGAGCCTGGCCGACCTGATGGCCCGGATGGGCCACGCCTCGACCCGCGCCGCGATGATCTATCAGCACACCACCCGCGAGCGTGACGAGCACATCGCTGACGCGCTCAGCTCGCAGATCAAGCAGAGCAGGGATCGGGCACGTAGCGGGCACGGCCAGCGTAAGAAGTGGTAGCAATGATTGAGGCCCCAGTCAGGAAATCTGTCCTGACTGGGGCCTCATGCTGGAGTGGGTGACGGGAATCGAACCCGCACTGTCAGCTTGGGAATTGCCGATGTGGTGCTGGCTACCGGGTTGGCGGCCTGGTCCCGGGGGGTCTCTCGTGGCCCCGACTGGCCCCGCCTGGCCCCGGTCAATGGCACGCTAATGGCATGGTGGGCTGCTTCCCTCGACCGATGCGCGCAGTCGAGGTGGTCGGCCTAGAACCGGTCTCGTGAATACCGACCGTGGCGCTCTCAATGGGGTGGCCGAGGAGAGGGAGCAGGCATGTCGACCGAACCGGAGCCGGGCCCCGCGCCCGAGCACGCGGGACCCCGCTATACCAACGATGATCCGATCATGATGACGGTCGACGGGCAGGAGTTTCGCATTCGTGAGCGTGCTGAGAAGCCTGTTGCATACGACTTCGACTGGCTCAGTGGGCCGCACAACTACGGCTTCACAGCTTCCGGCCCCGCAATGACCCTGCCTGAGATGGAGGAAACCATCCGCAACTTCCTCGCTGGGATCGACCCCGCCACCGGATACCTGAAGGAGTAACTGAGCGGGCATGATCGCTGCGGAACACGATCTGCGGCACACCGGAAACACTCTCGCCGCACGAACCGGGGCGAGCACCCGCGACCTGATGGCGCGGATGGGGCACGACTCATCCCAGGCCGCGTTGATCTACCAGCACGCCACGACTGAGGCGGATCGGGCCATCGCCCAGGCGCTGCACGAGGCGATGCGAGTCGACCGGAAGAAGGCCAAGAAGTCGGCCGACGGCTCGGGCAAGGCCAAGGACACGACCGGCAAGAAGTCGGGCGGCAAGAGGGGCAAGAAGCGGTCGGCGAACCCGGACGGGGCCGGGGATGACCGGGGCTAATGGCACGTCAATGGCACGCGACATGATCGTTTACCTTGGAACATCGAAGGCCCTGGCTGGGACTCGCGTCCTGGCCGGGGCCTTCGATCGTGGAGCGGGTGACGGGAATCGAACCCGCACTGTCAGCTTGGGAAGCTGATGTTCTGCCATTGAACTACACCCGCAGGCGGCACCACTGTACCTGAGACGTCCCGCCGATGCACCCAGGTACCCCTCCGACGCCGCACCGTGTCGCCCGGCGGGCCCCAGGCGACTCGCGGCCACCGCCCGGGAGCTGACCCCGCCACGGCGGCCATGTGTTTCTGTGCCGTGGCCCGCACCGGCCGGCGGACCGGTACACCCGAAGATCGGCGCCACCGAGCATCGGGCAGCGCGAGTCGCTACCGAGAATCACCGTTTCATCGCCAATTGTCGATCACCGGTCAGCGTCGGTCAGGAAAAAGTTTCACCCCTGCAACATATGGCCGTTCTCAAATCCGTCGATCAGTTGTAACGTCTGCCCAACGTTCTCAGCCACGGCGTGACATACCCCCTGTCGCGCCGGCCAGAAAGAGGTGGGCCCATGGGACTCCGTCCCAACCTGCTGACCCGGCGTACGGCCGGCGTCGCGTCGACGACCCTCGCGCTGCTGCTCAGCACCGCCGCCGTGGGCGTCGTACCGGCCGCGTCGGCCTTCTCCGCCGCCCCGAGCGAGGTCTGCGTCGAGCCGGCCGACGTCCACTCGGACTCCCGCATCAAGGCGGGTGGCGCGGCCAAGCACGAGCCGAACGAGCTGACCCTGGCGGAGACCCGCGAGCGCGAGGCCGACCTGGCCGCCGCCCTGCGCGAGCGCGCCCGGTTCCGCACCGGCGCCGGCGCCTCCATCACGGCCACCGTCACGGTCCCGGTCGTGGTGCACGTGATCCAGCGGGACGGCACCCGGGCCGGCGGCAACATCCCGGACTCGATGATCACCTCGCAGATCGACGTGCTGAACCAGTCCTACAGTGGGGCGACCGGTGGCGCGGCCACCGCGTTCAGCTTCCAGCTGCAGAAGATCAACCGGGTGACGAACCCCTCGTGGTACCCGATCGTGCAGGGCTCCTCGGCCGAGCGGCAGATGAAGACCTCGCTGCGCGAGGGCGGCAAGAACACCCTCAACGTCTACCTGGGCGAGCTGAGCAACGACCTGCTCGGCTGGGCGACCTTCCCGACCCGGAAGCTGAGCAGCATGGACGGCGTCGTCGTGCTGAGCGAGTCGCTGCCGGGCGGCACGGCCACCAACTACAACCAGGGCGACACCGGCACCCACGAGGTCGGCCACTGGCTGAACCTCTACCACACCTTCCAGGGCGGCTGCTCCGGCTCGGGTGACAGCGTCAGCGACACCGCGCCCGAGGCATCCCCGGCGTTCCAGTGCCCGACCGGCCGGGACACCTGCACCGCCCCGGGCGTCGACCCGATCACCAACTTCATGGACTACACCTACGACTCCTGCATGCACCAGTTCACCGCCGGGCAGGCCAGCCGCATGCTGACCGCCTGGAACGCGTACCGCGCGGCGTAGTTCCCCCGCACGACCGGTGCCGGCTCCGCTCGACGGGGCCGGCGCCGTCGTCTTCGGGGCGGGGTGGGGGCGGTGCGGCGCCCCGGACGGGGACGGCCCGGGGCGCCGCACCGCGTCTCAGGCGGCCGGGCGGGCGGCGAGGCTGCCACCACTCCCGGACCGCGTCTCGGGCACCACGGCGGTGCCGGCGGCGGCCGCACCGGGGTCGAGCCAGACCTGGACGGCGGGCCGGCCGTGCCCCTCGCCGGCGCCGCCCGCGACGCCCGGCTCCCGACGGGCGAGCATCGCCACGTCGACGGTGAACTCGAACAGCCGCCAGTCGACCTGCGGCGCGGCCCGGTGGCTGCGGGCCAGCCGGGCGACCCGGGCCGGGTCGGTGACCGGCCGGGCGTGGCCGGCGACGTAGGCCTCGTCGTCACTCTCCTCCGGCGGGAAGGAGTGCAGGGCGTAGCGGCCGTCGCGTTCCAGGTCGCGCCGCTTCGGCGAGTCGACCACGAAGCAGAAGAGCCCCTCATCGGTGATCACCGGAGAGACGGGGTGGACCCGGGGCCCGCCGTCGGCGCGGACGGTGGCCAGGTAGCCGAAGCCCGGCCCGTACTGCTGCATGAGGGAGCGGATCCCGTCGGCGAGGCGGGGCTCGTCGGCGGCGAATTCGGACCAGGAAGCCATGCCGACATTCTATCGAACACGTGTACGAACAGGTAGTCCGACACGCAGGCCACGCACATCGCTCGCTAAGGTGGTGCGATGCTGCTCTCCGACCGCGACCTGGTCTCCGAGATCAAGGCGGGCACGCTCGCGCTGGAGCCGTTCGAGCCCACGCTGGTGCAACCGTCCAGCATCGACGTACGCCTGGACAAGCTCTTCCGGGTCTTCAACAACCACCTCTACACCCACATCGACCCGGCGATGCAGCAGGACGACCTGACGTCGATGGTCGAGGTGCCCGAGGGCGAGCCGTTCGTGCTGCACCCGGGCGAGTTCGTGCTCGCCTCGACGCTGGAGGTGATCTCCCTCGGCGACCAGCTCGCCGGGCGGCTGGAGGGCAAGTCGAGCCTGGGACGGCTCGGCCTGCTCACCCACTCCACCGCGGGCTTCATCGACCCGGGCTTCTCCGGCCACGTGACACTGGAGCTGTCCAACGTGGCCAACCTGCCCATCACCCTCTGGCCGGGCATGAAGATCGGTCAGCTCTGCATCTTCCGGCTCTCGTCGCCGGCCGAGCACCCGTACGGCTCGGCCGTCTACGGCTCGCGCTACCAGGGGCAGCGCGGCCCGACCCCGAGCCGCTCCTGGCAGCACTGGCGCACCTGGCCGACCCGCTGACCCGACGGCCGCCTGTTAGGAAGGGGCCCTTCCTCTACCGAATGCGTTAGGAAGGGCCCCTTCCTTACACCTCAGCCGGGGCGGCCGTAACTGTGGATCGGGCCGTCGTCGACCTTCTTCATCTTGACCGGCACCCCGGCTCGGGAGGCGTGCACCACCCAGCCCCCGCCGACGTACATGCCGACGTGGTGCAGGTCGCTGTAGTAGAAGACCAGGTCTCCCGGGCGCAGCTCGCCCCGGGTGACGGTCGCGGTGACCCGGCGCTGCTGCGCGGCGTTGTGCGGGAGCGATACCCCGGCCTTCGCCCAGGCGGCGAGCATCAGGCCCGAGCAGTCGTACGCGTTCGGGCCCTCGGCGCCCCAGACGTAGGGCTTGCCGATCTGGGCGCAGGCGAACTTGACCGCGGTGCCGGCACCGCCACCCGGGTAGCTGGCCGGGCAGGGGGCGGGGCGCAGCGAACCGCCGCCGCCGCTGCCGTAGATCCGCAGCCGCAGCTTCTGCAGCCGGTCGATCTCGGCGTTGATCTGTTTCTTCTTCGCGGCGAGCTGGGCCTCCGTCCGGCCGAGTTGGACGACCATCTCGTCGAGCGGGGCCTTCTTCTCGGCCAGCCGGTCGCGCAGCTCGGCGACCTGCCGCACGTCCTGCTGCTGGTGCTGGGCGAACCGGTCGAGCAGTTCGAGCTGGCCGACCATCTGGTCGGGCGAGCGGCTGCCCAGCAGGGCGTTGACGGCGGAGACGTTCTCGCCCTTGTAGGCGCGGACGGCCAGCGCGCTGACCTCCTCCATCGCCTGCTCGACCTGCCGTTCCAAGGGCTCGATCTGCTTGGCGAGGGCGTCGGCCTGCCTGCGCTTGGCGGCCAGGTCCTGGCGGGTGGCGTTGTGCCGTTCGATGATCGGTTCGAGCTTGTTCCAGTCCTCGTCGATCTGGCGCTCGATCTCGGCGACCGTCGGTTCGGCGTGGGCCGCCGTGGCGCCGCCGGTCAGGACGACGGCGAACGCGGCCAAGGCGGCGAGGGCGGTGGTGCAGCGGTACCAGCGTGGGCGCGGCGCAGCCGTCGTCGGGCCGGCGGGTGCCGACCGTGCCGACGGTGGCCGCGGGGCATGGTGTGCCACCGGGCTCCGTACTCCTTCTTCCCGTACCGCCTACCGGGTTAGCTGACGGGTTCGGGCGGGAAGGGGACGCCCTACCGCAGGTGCTGCGGATTCACCCCGGGGTACCTGGGTCCCCGGCTCGCTCGGGAGCGACTCGGCGGTGTCGGACCGTTACCGCCCCGGATGGACGGACTGTCGCCGGCCGACGAATGACCAGAGTAGAGATGGTCGTTATCGATCCGCAACCCATCGCGCCGTGACACACCGTACTCATGCGGGCCGGTGGAGCGTGTCACTCGGGGCGACGAAATTTTCCTTCTTCGGTAAGTGACGCATGGAAAGGTATTGACCGGAGGTGGCGCCCGGGGCGAAGGTGGCCCCACATTCGCCCGTCCGACCTGGGGGTCTGATGCACCTGTCAGCGACATCGAGGAGCAGACGCGTCCTGCTGGCCGCCGCCGTGGCGGCCGCCCTGGCGGCGACGCCGCTCACCGCCGCCGGAACCGCCGCCGCCGCGCCGACGACCGACCGGCAGCAGCAGTACGCCGCCGCGGCGGCGGAGTACGGCGTGCCGGAGAGCGTCCTGCTCGGAGTCTCCTACCTGCAGTCCCGCTGGGACACCAACGCCGGAACGCCGAGCACCAGCGGCGGCTTCGGACCGATGCACCTCACCGACGCGGAGTACGTCGCCGCCCTGCCCGGGGGTACCCACCACGACGACGGCACCGAGGACCCGCGGGGCGACGACTCCCGCCCGTCCCTGGCCGAGGCGCACGAGCCACCGGACACCCCGCCGCCCGCCGAGGCCTCGCTGCGGACGCTCGACGCCGCCGCCGAGCTGACCGGCGCCAGCGAGGAGGCGCTGCGGACGGACGTCACGGCGAACATCCGGGGCGGCGCGGCGCTGCTGGCCGCGTACCAGAAGCAGATCGGCGCCCCGGTCGGCGCCGACACCGACCCGGCGGCCTGGTACGGCGCGGTGGCCCGCTACTCCGGCGCGGACAGCGCCGACGCCGCGGCGGCCTTCGCCAACGAGGTGTACGCCACCATCGGCGCCGGCGACAGCCGGCTGACCGACGACGGACAGCGGGTCACCCTCGCCGCCCGCGCGGTGCAGCCGGAACGCTCCTGGCTCGACCAGCTGGGCCTGCGCAAGGTCGCCCGGCCCGACGGGCTGGAGTGCCCCGACACGATCTCCTGCGAGTGGATCCCGGCGCCCTACGTGCAGTACGGCCCGGCCGTGGGTGACTACGGCAACCACGACCTCGCCGACCGGCCGGCCCAGCAGAAGATCGAGTACATCGTCATCCACGACACCGAGGGCTACTTCGGGCCCAGCGTCAACCTCGTCAAGGACCCGAGGCGGGTGGGCTGGCACTACACCCTGCGCTCGGTGGACGGCCACATCGCCCAGCACATCAAGACCAAGAACGTCGGCTGGCACGCCGGCAACTGGTACGTGAACGCCAAGTCCATCGGCCTGGAGCACGAGGGCTTCGCGGGGCACGGCACCTGGTACACCGAGGCGATGTACCGCACCTCCGCCAAGCTGGTCCGCCACCTGGCGCTGCGGTACAACATCCCGCTGGACCGGCAGCACATCGTCGGTCACGACAACGTCCCCGGCACCGTCGCCTCGACCGTGCGCGGCATGCACTGGGACCCGGGCCCGTACTGGGACTGGTCGCACTACTTCGACCTGCTCAAGGCGCCGTTCACGTCGACCGCCACGCCGCAGACGGGGCTGGTCACCATCGACCCCGACTTCGCCACCAACCAGCCGCAGTTCACCGGCTGCAACCGGCAGCCGCCGGGCGTGCCGAACCCGCCCCCGCCGGTGGCTCCCTGCCCGCTGCGCGGCTCGTCCGCGGTGATCCTGCACAGCGCGCCGAGCCACGACGCGCCGCTGGTCAACGACATCGCGCTGCGGCCCGACGGCACCCCGAACACCATGTACATCTCCGACCACGGCGCCCGGGCCTCCGCCGGGCAGACGTACGCCCTGGCCGAGGTGCGGGGGGACTGGACCGCGATCTGGTACCTCGGCCAGAAGGCGTGGTTCCACAACCCCGCCTCGAAGCCGACCGCGAAGTGGTCCGTGGGCTTCGTGGTGACCCCGAAGGACGGCAGGGCCACCATCCCGGTCTACGGCCGGGCCTACCCGGAGCAGGCCGCCTACCCGGCCGGCGTGCCCTACCAGCCGATCTCCCCGCTCCAGTACACCCTCTCGGCCGGCCAGCGGTACGCCGTCGGCACGGTGCTCCCCGGCGAGTACTACCGGGCCGTCACGTTCGACGGGTCGTCGCCGGGTGACTGGACGGTGATCCGCGGCGAGAACAGGTACGTGCAGATCCAGTTCGGCCACCGGGTCATGTACGTCAACCTGGACGACGTGAACCTGCTGCCCTCCGCGCTGGACGCGCCCCGCTGACCCACCGCTCGCCCGGGCTGGCGCAGGCCGTCCCCGAGCACGGCGAGGGCCCTCGGTCTACTCGACCGGGGGCCCTCTCCGTTCAGGTGGCGCGGGATCAGCCGGGTCTGCGGAAACCGGCCACCGGCATCGTGTTGATGCTGGAGACGTTGACCGGCTTGCCGGCCCGGGGCGCGTGCACCATCTTGTCGTTGCCGAGGTAGAGGCCGACGTGGTGCAGATCGCTGAAGAAGAACACCAGGTCACCCGGGCGTGCCTCGGAGCGCGGGATGGCCTTGCCCTCGTTCCACTGCGCGCCGGTGAAGTGCGTCAGGTGGATGCCCGCCGCCTTGTAGGCGTACTGGGTCAGACCCGAGCAGTCGAACGAGTTGGGGCCGGTGGCGCCCCAGACGTACGGGTCGCCGACCTGGGCGCAGGCGGTCTTGATGGCGGTCCGGGCCGCCTCGCTGACCACGCCGTTGATGGTCGGGCACTTCTCCGTCTTGACGGTGGTCACCGGCAGCGACGCCTCGAGCTTCTTGATGTCGGCGTCGATCTGCTTCTTCTTCGCCGCCAGGTCGTTCTGCTGCTTGGTCTGCGCCACGATCAGCGCGTCGAGCTTCTGCTTCTCCGCGTCGAACCTGTCGCGGACCTTGGTGACGCCCTCGAGCTGCTTGCGCTCCTGGGCGGCCAGCCGGTCCAGGAGGGTCAGCTGCTCGGTGAGCGTGTCCGGCCTGGCGCTGACCAGCAGCGCGCCGATCTCCTGCGACGGGCCGGTGATGTAGTAACGGGCGGCGAGGTCACCGACCCGGTCCATCGCCAGCTCGGTCTCCAGCGCCAACGGCTGGATCTTCTTCTCCAGGTCCGCCGACTTCTTGCGGTTGACCTTCAGCTGCGCCCGCACCTTGTTGTACTGCTCGATGGTGGGCTCGAGCTGCTCCCACTTCTTGTCGATCGCGGCCTCGATCTCGTCGACCGAGGGCTCGGCGTACGCGGGCGCGGCGAGCACACCGACGCCGACGACCGCGGCGGCGAGGAGGGTGAGCAGACGGTGGGCGGCCCTGCGCAGGCCACCCGGACGAGCAGACCGTCCCGGTGCGTGACGATGAGGGGGCATGGTTGCCACCGGCACCGACTCCTTTTGCAACCCGACCGCCGGGCGCCTCGCACGAGGAAAGAGGGGCGAGACAGACGACCCACAGCGGCCGGTGCCCAACACTAGGGAAGGCGCCGAGCGGAATCAAGGCGACCATCGTTCACATCACGCCTGCGCAACCGTTTGCGTACCAAGGGTGTCGGCCCGGCGACCGACGATGGCGGTCAATACGTCGTCCAACGTCACCACGCCGAGCGGGCGGCGGCCGTCGCTGACCAGCACCATGTGCCGCCGCTCGCGGCGCATCGACAGCAGCAGGTCGGCGAGCGTACGGTCCGGCGGTACCACCGCCAACGGCCGGTAGACCTCCGCCGGCACCGGGGCGCGCCGACTCACCCCGGCGTACCCGAGGACGTCCTTGACGTGCACGAAGCCGAGCACCCGGCGGGTGGACCGCTGCACCACCGGGAAGCGGGACCGGCCTGTCCGGGTGGCCAGCACCTCCAGCGAGGCGGGCGAGACGTCCTCGGCGACGGTGGTCACCGTCGACCAGGGTTGCAGGGCGTCGGCGGCGGTCCGGCTGTGCAGGGCCAGCGCGCCGGTGATCCGGGCGTGCTCCTGGGCGTCGAGCAGACCCTCCGTACGCGCCTGCGCCACCAGCCCGGCCAGCTCCTCCGCCGTGAAGACCGTCTTCACCGCCTCGGTGGCCTCGATCCGCCACAGCCCCAGCACCCGGCGGGCCGCCCACTTCATCGCCAGCAACAGCGGCTTGGTGGCCAGGCAGAACGCCAGCATCGCCGGCCCCAGCCAGAGCGCCGACGGCTCCGGCCCGGCCAGCGTGATGTTCTTCGGCACCATCTCGCCGACCACCGTGTGCAGGAAGACCACCACGCCGAGGGCGAGCACGAAGGCCACCGGGTGGACCGCCCGGTCGGGCAGCCCGGCGGCGTGGAACGCCGGTTCCAGCAGGTGCGCCAGGGCCGGCTCGGCGATCGCGCCCAGCCCCAGCGAGCAGACGGTGATGCCGAGCTGCGCCCCGGCGATCATCAGCGGGATCTGGTTCATCGCCGACAGCGCCCAGCGGGCCCGCTTCGAGGTGGCCGCCAACGGCTCGACCACCGTGCGCCGGGACGCTATCAGCGCGAACTCACTGCCCACGAAGAACGCGTTGCCGAGCAGCAGCGTCACCGTGACCAGCAGCTCAGGCATCGTCGCCCGGCTCCTCGGGGCGAACAACCCGGACCTGCTCGATCCGGTGCCGTTCGACCTCGACGACGGTGAACTCGTAGCCGGAGTCCTCGACCGTCTCGCCGGCCACCGGGATGTGCCCCAGCCGGGCCATCAGGAACCCGGCGAGCGTCTCGTACGGCCCCTCGGAGAGCCGGAAACCGGTCTGCTCGGCCAGCTCGTCGGAGCGCAGCACCCCGTCGACGAGGACGGTCCGCTCCCCGCCCGGCACGGTCAGCTCGACCGGGCCGGCGTCGTCCACCGCGTCCGGGTCGAACTCGTCGGCGATCTCGCCGACCAGTTCCTCCACCAGGTCCTCGGTGGTGACCACCCCGTCGGTGCCGCCGTACTCGTCGACGACGATGGCGAGGTCGGCGCCGGCCACCCGGAGCGCGGCGAGCACCCCGTCGAGGTCCAGGCTCTCCGGGACGTACACCGGCTCGCGGGCCACCGACCCGACCGTGGTCGAGCCCCGCCTGGCCGGCGGCACACCCAGCGCGTCGGGCACCCCGGCGACGCCGGTCACGAGGTCGAGGGTCTCCTCGTACACCGGGAAGCGGGTGCGCCCGGTCTGCCGGGACAGCGCCAGCAGCTCGGCCACCGTGGCGGTGGCGCGTAGCGCGACGACGTCCACCCGCGGGGTCATCGCCTCGGCGGCCCGCTTGTCGCCGAAGCGGATGGTCCGGCGCAGCAGCATCGCGGTGTCCGGCGGCAGCGCGCCGGCCCGTGCCGAGATGGCTGCCAGCAGGCCCAGTTCCTCCGGCGAGCGGGCGCTGGCCAGCTCCTCCTGCGGCTCCACCCCCAGCACGCGGACCATGCGGTTCGCCGAGTCGTTGAGCGCCCTGATCAGCCAGCCGAAGGTGCGGGAGAACGTGCGCATCGGGCCGGCGGTGGCCAGCGCGGTGGGCATCGGCCGGGCCAGCGCGAGGTTCTTCGGGACCAGCTCGCCGAAGAGCATGGAGAGCAGGGTGGCCAGGGCCAGGGCGAGGAGCGGGGTGAACCGGTCGGCGGCGTCCCCGGCGACCGGCCGCAGCAGCGGGGTGAACAGCCGGGCCAGCGCCGGCTCGGCCAGGTAGCCGGTGAGCAGGGCGGTGAGGGTGATGCCGAGCTGTGCCCCGGAGAGCTGGAAGGAGAGCTCCCGCAGCGCCCGGCGTACGGTCGCGGCCCGACCCTCGCCCGAGGTCGCGCGGCGCTCGATCTCGGGCCGGTCCACGGTGACCAGGGCGAATTCGGCCGCGACGAAGAACGCGTTGCCGCCGGTCAGCAGCACGAACCCGACCAGGGGCAGCAGCGTGGTCAGCAGCATGGCATCGATGCTCGTCTCACCTCGGCGCGATTCTCGCACGTCGAGCGCCGGCTGGCCGAGATCGCCGCCGTCTCCTGAACGACGTCGGCGGCGGCACCGCGAGGTGCCACCGCCGACGGGCGTTCCAGGACGTACGCGTCAGCCGGCGACCGGCGCGGTCTCCCTGTCGCCCGGCGCCTGCTCGGGCTTCACCGAGCGGAGCAGCACGCTGGCCACGTCGACGACCTCGACCTGCTCGCCGGCGCCCTTGCCGTTCACCCCGTCGTTGAGCATCGTCGAGCAGAACGGGCAGCCGACCGCGACCGTCCGCGCCCCGGTGGACATGGCCTCCTCGACCCGGTCCACGTTGATCCGCTTGCCGATCTTCTCCTCCATCCACATCCGGGCGCCGCCGGCGCCGCAGCAGAAGGAGCGCTCGCTGTTGCGCGGCATCTCGGTGAGCTCCCCGGCGATGGCGGTGCCCAGCACCTCACGCGGCGGGGCGAACACCCGGTTGTGCCGGCCCAGGTAGCAGGGGTCGTGGTAGGTCACGCCGCCGTCGACCGGCTGCACCGGGGTGAGCTTGCCGGTGGCGACCAGGTGCGCCAGGAGCTGGGTGTGGTGGACCACCTCGAACTCGCCGCCGAGCTGGCCGTACTCGTTGCCCAGCGTGTTGAAGCAGTGCGGGCAGGTGGCGACGATCTTGCGCTTGCTCTTCTCCCGGCCCTCGAACGCCTCGTTGAGGGTCTCGACGTTCTGCTGGGCGAGCATCTGGAAGACGAACTCGTTGCCGATCCGGCGGGCCGGGTCGCCGGAGCACGTCTCGCCCTCGCCGAGGATCGCGAACGTGACGCCCGCCTCGTTGAGCAGCGTGGCGACCGCCCGGGTGGTCTTCTTGGCCCGGTCCTCGAACGCGCCGGCGCAGCCGACCCAGAAGAGGTACTCGAAGTCGTCGACCTCGCCGACCCGCGGCACCTCGAAGTCCAGGCCCTTGGTCCAGTCCTCGCGGGTGTTCTGCGGGGCGCCCCACGGGTTGCCCTTGTTCTCCAGGTTGCGCAGCATCACGCCGGCCTCCGACGGGAAGCTCGACTCGATGAGCACCTGGTAGCGGCGCATGTCAACGATGTGGTCGACGTGCTCGATGTCGACCGGGCACTGCTCGACGCAGGCGCCGCAGGTGGTGCAGGACCAGAGCACGTCCGGGTCGATGACGCCGCCTTCCTCGGCCGTGCCGATCAGCGGTTTGTCGCCCTCGGCCAGGGCGAGCACGTCGACGTGGGCGAGCTGCGCGGCGGTGGCCTTCTCCTCGCCGGTCAGGTCCTTGCCGCCGCCGGCCAGCAGGTACGGCGCCTTGGCGTACGCGTGGTCGCGCAGGCTCAGCACCAGCAGCTTCGGCGACAGCGGCTTGCCCGTGTTCCAGGCGGGGCACTGCGACTGGCAGCGGCCGCACTCGGTGCAGGTGCTGAAGTCCAGCAGGCCCTTCCAGCTGAACTGCTCGACCTGGGCGACGCCGAACTGGTCGGACTCCGGGTCGGCCTCCTCGAAGTCGAGCGGCTTCCCCTGGCTCGTCATCGGGCGCAGCGCGCCGAGGCCGGAACCGGCCGGCTTGGCCGGCTCGCGCTTGAAGAAGATGTTGGGGAACGCCAGGAAGCGGTGCCAGGCGACGCCCATGGTGACGTTCAGCGAGATGACGATCAGCCACGTCATCGAGATGACGATCTTGATGAGCGCCGCGACGCTGGCCCCGTCCTGCCAGTCGGGCAGCACGGCGCCGACAGCGTGGCTGACCGGGGTGGCCCAGAGCGAGTACTCGAAGTGGTCGGTGGCGACCTTGAAGCCGCGGATCACGAACCCGAAGATCAGGACCAGCAGCACGATCCACTCGACGAAGTAGCCCTGCCACATCGTCGAACCGGTGAACCGCGAGCGACCACCCGGACGGGTCGGACGGTTGCGCAGGCGGATCGCCATCAGCACCATGATGCCGACCACGCCCAGCACGCCGATGATCTCGGTGCCCAGGCCGAAGATCGTCCAGTGCCCGATGATCGGCAGACCACCGGTCGGGGTGACCACCTCGAAGTACGCCTCGAGCACCAGCAGCGACAGCACGATGAAGCCGACCATCACGAACCAGTGCGCGGCACCCACCACGCTCCACTTCAGCATGCGGGTGTGACCGAGGGTCTCCACCAGCATCTTCCGGGTGCGGGCGCCCTTGTCGCTGAACCGCTCCGGAGCGGGTTGCCCGAGCCGGATGACGGCCGTCATCTTCATGACCGCGCGTACCGCAAGCCACACCGCCACGGCGGTGATGGCGAACGCGAGGATCGTGGTGACGATCTGGACGCTGCCCATCGAGTTGGCCTCCCGGTCTGCTGCCTGTCGAGCGGCTCGGCGACCGGGGCCGGATCAGGGGGCGGTCGGCGAGCCGCCGCCACCGCACCCTCGACCGGACCGGTCGATGACCTCGCTCCGCTCGGTCATGCAGTGCAGCCTACGCGCAAGGTTACCCAGCGGTAACGTGAGTCATCTCGCACTCCGGCCGCGCCGCCCTGCGCACACCATAGGTGGCCCGACCCGAAACCGCCGGTCAGGGTCTCCGCCGAGTGACACACGTGCGGCGCCGCCCCGGGCGGCGCGGGTGGCCCGGCGCCAAGCGGTCGCCGGGCGGGGCCGCTCAGCGCCAGCGGGAGAGCAGAATCAGGGAGGCGACCATCGCGCCGAAGCCCACCGCGAGGTTCCAGTAACCCCACGACATGACCGGGTACTCCTGCTCGGAGAGGTAGTAGACCACCAGCCAGCCGATGCCGAAGACGATGAGGCTGACCGCCGAGATCGGCAGCCACACCGGGCTAGGCTTGCGCGTCGCCGCCGTCGCCGTCGGACGGACGTCCGTCGGCGGGGTGTACACCTTCTTCTTGCGGACCTGAGACTTGGGCACGACGCTCTCCAGAGGGGGTGACGACCTCGTCCGGCCTGACAACCGGGCGCGGGGGCGACGGTCCATGGCCAATAATGTTCGACAGCTAGCGTAGTCCCGAAGACCCGTCCAAGCCACGAATGGGGTCAGGCCGGTGCTCGGAGTGACCGAAAAAGGCGGGACTGTTCGGGTCGCCGCCCCGGCCCGCCGCCTCGCGGGCTGAACCAGACGACGGGGAAGGAACGCTCGGTGGAGTACACATCCGGCGCGGCATCCTGGCAGAAGGTGCTCCGGCGGGTGGTCGCCGGCCTCCTGCCACGGCGACCGCGGCAGCGCCGACCGGGCTGGTCGATCGGGGTGCCGCTGATCGCCGCCGCGGCCGGGCTGCTCTTCACCACCACGGCGACCACCGCCGGCGGCACCGCCCTACGCGAGGACCGGCGCCCCCAGCTCAACCAGCTCATCGAGGACCGCCGCGCGGAGGTGGCGGCCAGCGAGCAACGCGCCGCCACGCTGCGCGGGGAGGTCGAGGACCGCACCACGGCGTTGGCCAGCTCGGACGGCCCCATCAAGGAGCAGCAGGACCGGGCGGCCGCCAGCCGGGAGGCCGCCGGATTCACCGCGCTCAGCGGCCCCGGGGTGACGGTGGAACTCAACGACGCGCCCCGCCGCAACGACGGGACCCTGCCCGCCGGGGCCACCAACGACGACCTGGTCGTCCACCAGGGGGACGTGCAGGCCGTGGTGAACGCCCTCTGGGCGGGTGGTGCCGAGGCCATGTCCATCATGAACGTCCGCGTGCTGTCGACCAGCGCGGTACGCTGCGTCGGTAACACCCTGCTGCTGCACGGCCGGGTGTACTCCCCTCCATTCAAGATCGTAGCAATCGGCGATCCCGCTACCCTTCAGCGGGCCCTCGCCGAGTCCGAGGGAGTCCGGTTGTTCAGGGACCTGGTCGACGTCTACAAGCTCGGCTACAAGGAGTCCGTCTCCACCGTCGCCGTGCCGGCGTTCGAGGATTCGACAACGCTCCGGTCGGCGACGGTGCCACGGTGACCCGCGACGACTGGCCGGAGGAGCCCGACGGCCGGCACCGCGACCACGGTGACGGCCCGACGGAGTTCCTGCCCAAGGTCAATCGCCCCGCCCCGGCCGGAGCCTGGCCGGAGCCGGCGCTGCCGCCCCGCTCCCCGGCGTCGCGCCCGCACGGTCCCGGCCCGTCGGTCGGCGACGGCCGCCCGACCGGCGGCCAACCCGGCGAATGGGCGCGCGCCGTGTCCGACCCCGCCCGCCCCGCCGATTCCGCCCAGCCCGGCGACCAGGCGCGCCCGGGCGGCCCCGCGTGGGAGCCCGGTCGTCCCGCGAACCCCGGCCGGTTCGCCCCCGGCGCCGACCAGGCCCGCACCACCGTCAACCCGGCCCGGCCCGCCGATCCGGACCGCCTCGGGCCCGATCGCCCCGGCCCTGCCGGCTTCGGCCGCCCCGGCCCCACCGACCACGGCCGCCCCGGCCCTGCCGGCTTCGACCGCCCCGGCCCCACCGACTTCGGCCGCCCCGGCCCTGCCGACCCCGACCACGGCCGCCCCGGCCCTGCCGACCACGGCCGCCCCGGTCTCGGCGACTTCGGCCCACCCGCCGGCCGCCCAGACGTCGGCTCGCCGGCCCGTCCCGTGGACTTCGGCCCGCCCACCGGCACCGCCGGCCGGGGTGCCCCCGTCCCACCACCGTGGTCGGGCGCCGGCCAACTCCGGCCGGCCGCCCCGCCGCACCCGGCGCCGCCGGCCGGCCCCGTCGGGCAGCCGGACGCCACCCGGGCGGCCGGGCAGGGCGGCGAACGGTCGCTCCGTCCGCCCGTGGACCGCGCCGCCGCCCAGGGCGACCGGCCGGCCACCGACGGGCCGACCGCCTTCATCCCGAAGAGCGGCGCGGCCGTCGGGGGGCCGTCCACCCCGGCTTCGCCGACCGTCCCCGACCGCTCGGCCGACCCCGGGGCCACCGCCGTGATCCCGGCCGTCTCCGGGCGTACGCCGGCCGGCTCGGCGGCCTTGTTCGAGTCGACCGCCCTGATGGGAGCCGTGCCGCGCCCCCCGAAGACGGACGAACCCGACATCCCCGACGCCGGCACCGAGCAGCCCCGGCCACGCCGGGGTGAACGGGTCGTCCAGCTCCGGCCGGAGCAGACCGGCGAGGGCTACAAGAGCGTCTACTCGGAGCTGACCCGGCCGTCACTGGCCTCCCGGCTGCGCGCCGGCATCCGGATCACCGGCGAGGTGCTGATCACCTTCGGCATGGTGGTGCTGCTCTTCGCCGGCTACGAGGTGTGGGGCAAGTCGGCGATCGTCGACGCCCACCAGAACGACCTCAGCCAGCAGTTGGCGCAGGCGTGGGGGCCGGACGGCGACCCGACCGTGGCGCCGTCGGCCAGCGCGCCCACCAAGCCGAAGCCGCCGGTGCAGGGCAAGCCGATGGCGGGGCTCTACATCCCCAAGCTGGACAAGAACTGGGTCGTGGTCGAGGGCGTGACCCAGAAGGACATCCGGTACGCGCCCGGGCACTACCCGTCCAGCGCCCTGCCGGGCCAGGTGGGCAACTTCTCCGTCGCCGGGCACCGCAACCGCGCCACCTTCTGGCGACTTGACGAGCTGAACGACGGCGACGCCATCGTGGTGGAGAGCAAGACCGACTGGTACGTCTACAAGGTGAGCCAGAGCCGGATCGTCCGGCCCACCCAGGTCGAGGTGGTGGCGCCCGTGCCGGGCAAGCCCGGGGTGAAGCCGACCAAGTCGATGCTCACCCTGACCACGTGCAACCCGAAGTTCGACAACTACCAGCGCCTGATCATCCACGCCGAGTTGGCGCGTACCCAGCCGAAGTCGGCGGGTCGCCCGGCGGAACTGGGAGGCTAGGCGGTGTACGGCTGGATCTGGCGCAAGCTTCCCTTCGGGCTGCCCGGCAAGCTCGTCGGCAGCCTGCTGATCGCCAGCGCGATGGTGGCCCTGCTCTGGTACGTGGTCTTCCCCTGGGCCGAGCCCCTCCTGCCCTTCGACGACGTGCAGGTCACCCAGGAGTCCGGCGAACCCGGCGACGTCGGCGTGGTGCCCGGCGACGGGGAGGCGACGCCCGGCGACGGGCACGACCTGCCGTACGACACCGAACGGAACAACACCCCGCCCCCCTCCCCGGACGAGTGAGCCCCCTGATGCGTGTCCTGGTGATCGACAACTACGACTCGTTCGTGTTCAACATCGTGCAGTATCTTGGCCAACTCGGCGTGGACTGCGAGGTCCGGCGCAACGACGAGATCGAGGTCGCCGAGGTGGGCAGGGCCGGCGCGGCCGGCGTCCTGTTGTCGCCCGGTCCGGGCAGCCCCGACCGGGCCGGCATCTGCCTCGACGTCATCCGCCGGTACGCGGGCGAGCTGCCGATCTTCGGCGTCTGCCTGGGGCACCAGGCGATCGGCGAGGCATTCGGCGCCACGGTGACCCGCGCCCCCGAGCTGCTGCACGGCAAGACCTCCGAGGTCCGCCACCAGGGCGTCGGAGTGCTCGCCGGTCTGCCGGACCCGTTCACCGCCACCCGCTACCACTCGCTCGCGGTGCTGCCCGAGACGCTGCCCGAGGAGCTGGAGGTCACCGGCTGGACCGGCTCCGGGGTGGTGATGGCGATGCGCCACCGGACGCTGCCGATCGAGGGCGTCCAGTTCCACCCCGAGTCCGTACTCACCGAGGGCGGGCACCTCATGTTGGCGAACTGGCTCGCCGCCTGCGGTCACCCCGAGGCGCTGGAGCGGGCCCCGGAGCTGGCCGCCGAGGTGGACGCGCGCCGCCGCGCCGCCTTCGCCGCCGGCTGAGCGGCAGGACTGCCCACGCCGAGCCCCCGACCCTCGACGGAACCCGCGAAAGGCGTGGTCAGCCCTTCAGCGCGTCCTGCACCGCCGGGTCGGTCGGTGAGCGGACCGCGGGCGGCCTGCGTCGCACCGCGTCCCATGCCGCCTTGCCGCTGGCGAAGTAGTCCCGGACCGCTTTCCCCACGAGCAGGGCGGGCCCGCAGCCGGGACAGCGAGCGGTCACTCCGTCGGCGTCGAGGCCGAGGTGTCGGCACAGCGTGACCGCCCGGGACAGGTGGTAGGACTGGGTCACGACCAGGGCCCGCTCGATCCCGTACACGTCGCGCGCCCGGGCACAGCTGTCGTACGTGTCCAGGCCGAACGGGTCGGCCACGACGCGACGCGGATCGACACCCAGCCGCTCGGTCAGGTAGGAGGTCATCACCGCCGGCTCGTCACCGGAGGTGCCACCCCCGTCGCCCGACACGAGGATCACCCGCGCCCGCCCGCTGTGCACCAGCTCGGCGGCGGTTTCGAGGCGGCCGGTGAGCCGGTCGCCCGGTTGGCGTCGATCCGCCGCCACCGCGGTGCCCAGGACGATCACGACGTCGGCGGCCGGCGCCCCGGCCTCGTCGTACACGTGGCCGCGGGCGGCGACGGTGGTCCACAGCCAGGGAAGACTGGCGAGCAGCAGCGCGGCCAGAGCGAGAACCGCCGCGCGGGTCAGGCGTCGCCGCCACCGGTTCGCCCGACCCGCCGGGCCCGTCGCCCCTCTCACGAGTGACGCCCGGCGGCAACCCTCGCATCCACCCCGTTCGTCCTCTCTGTGCACAGCACCGCCCGAACCGGGCGAGCATCCGCCCGGCCGACGGACCTGGCCGGCAAACGCCCGGCCTACGGATCCCGGCGGGGCGTCGCCCGCCGGAGGTCACTGCTCGGAGAGCCGGGCCGGTGGGGTGGTCGGGAACAGCGGGAAGCCGCCGCCACCGCCGGAGGGTGTGCCGCTGGGCGTGGGGCTCGGCGTGTCGGACGGCGTCGGCTCGGCCTGCGGCACGCTGACCACGATCGTCACCGTCTTGCCCTTCGCGAGGTTGCGCCCGGGTTGTGGGTCCTGCGAGAGGACGCGCCCGGCCTCGGCCGCCGGCACCTCCCGGCCCTGCTCGACGTCGACGTCGTAGCCGGCGGCCTTCAGCTCGTCCTTGGCATCCTTCTCGGTGGAGCCGACCACGTTCGGCACTCGGCCGACGTTGCCCTTGGAGACGGTGACGGTGACCGTGGTTCCCTCCGCCACCCGCGTGCCCGAGGTCGGCGACACCTCCAGGACGATGCCCTCCGGCTGCGCGCTGTCCTTCTCTTCCTTCTTGACCTTGAAGCCCTCGTTCTTCAGCCGCTCCTCCACGTTCTCGAAGGTGGAGCCGACGAGGGCGGGCGGGATGGCCTTCGTGGCGGGGCCGCCGCAGACCTGTACGACGACTTCCTGGTTGGGTTCCAGGGCCGAGTTGGCGGCCGGCGTCTGGTTGACCACCTGGCCCTTCTTGCAGTTGGCGTCGAAGTGCTGCTCGCCCTCCCTGGGCACCAGGTTGGCCTGCTGGATCCGGGTGAACGCCTCCTGCTGCGTCAGGCCGGTCACGGTGGGAACGGTGACCTTGTCGTCGCCCTGGTTCAGCAGGGCGGCGACGAGGGCGATCACCGCGAGCACGCCGACCGCGGCGAAGGTCGCGATGAGCCAGGACGACGCCCTACGCCGGCGGGGGTCGCCGACCCGGGCCGGGATCTGCCGGGTCTGCGGTGCGCCGGGCGCGGCCGGGTAGCCGGCACCGGCCGGGACGACCCGCGTCGTCTCGTCCTGCGGCAGCACGGGGGTGGCCAGCACCGGGCGGCCGGCGGCGGCGCGGAGCAGGTCGGCCCGCATCTCGCCGGCGCTCTGGTAGCGGTTGAGCGGGTTCTTCGACAGCGCCTTGAGCACGATCGCGTCGACGGCCGGGTTGACGTCCGGGTTGATGTCGCTCGGCGTCGGCGGGGCCTCCCGCACGTGCTGGTAGGCCACGCTGACCGGGCTGTCGCCGACGAACGGCGGGTGCCCGCAGACCAGTTCGAAGAGCACGCAGCCGGCGGCGTAGACGTCGGACCGGGCGTCGACCGCCTCGCCCCGCGCCTGCTCGGGCGACAGGTACTGTGCGGTGCCGATCACCGCGCTGGTCTGGGTCATCGTGGTGGCGCCGCTGGCCAGCGCCCGCGCGATGCCAAAGTCCATCACCTTGACCTGGCCGGTCTGGGTGAGCATCACGTTGCCGGGCTTGATGTCCCGGTGGATGATGCCGTGCCGGTGGCTGAACTCCAGCGCCGCGCACATGTCGGCGCAGATCTCCAGCGCCCGGCGCGGCTGGAGCCGCCCCTCGACGCCGAGGACCTCCTTGAGGGTCCGCCCGTTGACGAACTCCATCACGATGAACGGCAGCGTCTCGCCGGTCGGCGCGGTCTCCTCGCCGGTGTCGTAGACGGCCACGATCGCCGGGTGGTTGAGGGACGCCGCGTTCTGCGCCTCGCGGCGGAACCGCATCTGGAAGGTGGCGTCCCGGGCGAGGTCGGTCCGGAGCATCTTGATCGCGACGTCCCGACCGAGCCGGAGATCGCGACCGCGGTGCACCTCGGCCATGCCGCCGTAGCCGAGCAGCTCGCCGACCTGGTACCTGCCACCGAGCAGGCGGGCCTGCGCTGTCATCGCGTCTGTCGTCCTTCGCTCGTCGTCTCGTCGCCGCCCGGCCGGGGCAGTTCCTGTCGACGGTACGACGTCCGGGCCGGATCGTCGCGTCCGTCGGGCCGCAGCACGCCGAACGTCACCGTCTGCGGGGTGACCGCGCCGGACTGCTGCGACTTCTCCCGCAACGTGTAGGAAATCACGCCGGAGCAGACGAGGACCAGTACGGCCAGGAGGATGGCGAGTAACACCATCCCGGGCCGGGACCGTCGCCCGCCGGGCTGGGGTGCCAGCGGGGCGGCCTGCCCCGCGTACGCCATCGGGCGGGCCGGCGGCACGGTCGCCGCGCCGCGCGGGTAGCCGGGCGGGGCCACGGGTGGGCGGGGCACCGACGCGGCGGGCGCGACGGTCGTGGGGCGGTGCGGCACGACGGCCGGGCGGGGTGCCGCCACGGGCGGGCGCTGCGGCTGCGGGGCGGCGGTCGGCGGCCGGTGCGGGGCGACCCGCGGGTGCGCCGCCGGTGCCGGCACCTGGGCGCGGCCGGGCGGGGCGGCGGGCGACGCCGGGGCCGCGGAGATCGGCCGGCCACCAGCGCGGGCCTGCTGGGAGAGCTGGGCCTTCAACTGCCGGGCCACCCCGGCCAGCGCGGCGGCGCTGGGCCAGCGGGCCGCCGGGTCCTTCGCCAGGGCCCGCTCCACCACGGCCCGGACCTGCGGCGGGATGTCGGCGGGCAGCGGGCGGGGGGCCTCCCGGACGTGCCGCATGGCGATCTCGAGGGGATTGTCGCCCTCGAACGGCCGCCGGCCGGCCAGGCACTGGTACGCGACCACGCCGAGCGCGTAGACGTCGGACGCGGACGTGGCGACGCCGCCGGTGGCCTGCTCGGGGGAGATGTACGAGGCGGTGCCGAGCACCGAGCCGGCCGCGGTGAGCTGGGCGACCAGGTCCGACCGGGCGATGCCGAAGTCGGTGAGCACCAGGGTGCCGTTGGGCCGGACCAGCAGATTGCCCGGCTTCACGTCCCGGTGCACGATGCCCTTCACGTGCGCCGCGTGCAGTGCGTCGGCCGCCTGGGCGACCAGCGCCATCGTGCGGGCCGGGGTGAGCCGGCCCACCCGGGCCAGGGTGGCCGACAGCGCGTCGCCCTCGACGTACTCCATGACCAGGAAGGCGATCTGCTGGTCGTTGCCGAAGTCGTAGACGTCGACCACGCCGGGGTGGTTGATCGTCGCCATGGTGCGGGCCTCGCCGCGGAACCGCTCGGCGAAGTCGGGGTCGTCGAGCAGCGCGGGGAGCAGGCTCTTGACCGCGACCGTCCGGCCGAGCACCTGGTCGGTGCCGCGCCAGACGTCGCCCATGCCACCGCTGGCGATCCGCTCGTCGAGGCGGTAGCGGTTGCCGAGCTGCACCCCGGGGCTGAGCATGTCAGCGGCCTCCGGGATCGGCGATGGCGGCGCGCATGATCTGCCCGGCGATCCGGGCCGCCTCGGCGCTGCCGCCCGGGCCGGCCTGCTCCAGCATGACGCAGACCGCCGAGACCGGGTTCCCGTTCTTGTCGAGCGCGAAGCCGATGAACCAGCCGTGGTCCGGCCGGTCGGGCGCGGACTGCGCGGTGCCGGTCTTGCCGCCGACGGTGTAGCCGCTGATCCGCGCGCTCTCGCCGGTGCCGTTCTCGACGACGCTGACCATCATCTCCCGCAGGTCGCCAGCGACCTGGCCGCTGACCGGCTGGCGCAGCTCCCGGGGATTGGCGGTGTAGTAGCTGGTGGTGCGGTCCGGGCCGAGGAGCTGGCGGACAAGGTACGGGCGCATCTGGCTGCCGCCGTTCGCGACCGAGGCGGCGATCAGGGCGCCCTGCAGCGGGGTCATCCGGACGTCGCGCTGGCCGATGGAGGACTGGGCGAGCGCGGCGGGGTCGTCGCCGCCGTCGGCGTTCTCCATGCTGCCGGTGCGGCTGGCCGCCACCGGGTGGCCGCCCTCCCCGAGCTGGCCGACGGTGAGGTCCTCCTGCTCGAAGCCGAACTGCCGGGCCTTCTCTTTGATCTTGTCCGCGCCGAGCCGGACGCCGAGCTGCGCGAAGCCCGTGTTGCACGACTCGGTGACCGCGTTCATCAGGGTGACCTCGTCCTCCGGGCAGATCGACGCCGCCGCGTTGCGGATCGGCGTGCCCGAGGTCGGCGGGGTGTAGCTGGACCCGGCCGGGATCCTGGTGTCCTGCCCGATGCCGTTCTCCAGCGCCGCGGCGGCCACCACGATCTTGAAGGTGGAGCCCGGTGGCAGCACCTCGCCGATGGCCCGGTTCTTCAACGGGCCGTTCGGGTTCTGCTCCAGCGCGTTGTACGCGGCCGTCGCCTCGTTGGTGTTGTGACCGGTCAGCGGGTTCGGGTCGAAGCTGGGCATGGAGACCAGCGCCTGCACCGCCCCGGTACGCGGGTCGATGGCGATCGCCGCGCCCCTCGGGACGTCGTTGCGGTTGTTGCGCAACTGCTCGTACGCGACGTCCTGGGCGCGCTTGGAGAGGGTGAGCAGCACGTTGCCGCCGCCGGTCTTGTCGCCGGTGAACATGTCCTTGAACCGGTCGATGAAGAGCTGGTCGCTGGTGCCGGCCAGGAAGTCGTTCTCGAACTTCTCGATGCCGGTGTCGGCGAGGTTGACCGGCTTGTAGCCGAGCACGTGCGCGTACTTGGCGCCGCCCGGGTAGGTGCGCTGGTACTTCAGCTCGCCGCTGGTCTCCTTGCTGGTGGCGAGGGCCGTGCCGCCCGCCTCGATGTTGCCGCGCTTGCGCTCGTACTCGGCGACCTGGACCCGGCCGTTGTAGTCGCTGGTGCGGTATTCGTCGGCCTTGTAGGCCTGGATCCAGTTCAGGTTGGCGAAGAGCAATCCGAAGAGGACCATCACGACGACGCCCACGCGGCGCAGGGGTGCGTTCACGGCCTGATCACCTCCGTGGGGGCACCGTGCAGCTGCTCCGGCGGGCCGCCGGACGGTCGGGCCGCCTTGCCGCCCCCGCCGCCGACCGGCCGGCGGGCCCCGTCGGAGATCCGGAGCAACACCGCGATGAGCAGCCAGTTGGCCATCAGCGACGAGCCGCCGGCGGAGAGGAACGGGGTGGTCTGGCCGGTCAGCGGGATGAGCTTGCTGATCCCGCCGACGATCACGAAGACCTGGAGCCCGAGGGTGAACGCCAGGCCGCCGGCCAGCAGCTTGCCGAACGAGTCGCGGACCGCCAGCGCCGCCCGCAGCCCCCGCTCGACGATCAGCAGATAGACGACGAGCAGCGCGGAGAGGCCGAACAGCCCGATCTCCTCGCCGATGCCGGCGAAGATGAAGTCGTTCTGCACCTCGGGCAGTTTGCCCGGCTGACCGCCGCCCGGCCCGGCGCCGAACATGCCGCCGGTGCCGAGCGCGAGCAGGCCCTGCACCAGTTGGTAGCCGTCCTCGTAGGGATCGGCGAACGGGTCCAGCCAGATCTGCGCCCGCAGGTAGAAGTTCGCGAACGGCCCGCCGACGAGGTCGCCGAGGACGTACGCCAGATAGGCGCCGCCGAAGAAGAGCACCAGGCCGATGAGCAGCCAGCTGACCCGCTCGGTGGCGATGTAGAGCGTCACCACGAACATGCCGAAGTAGAGCAGCGAGGTGCCCAGGTCCTTCTCGAAGACGAGGACCAGGACGCTGACCAGCCAGACCGCGACCACCGGGCCGAGGTCGCGCCCGCGCGGGAAGTCGATGCCGAGGAAGCGGCGGCTCGCCAGCGACAGCACCTCGCGCTTGCGCACGAGGTAGTAGGCGAAGAAGACCAGCAGCGCCAGCTTGGCGAACTCACCGGGCTGGATCGAGAAGCTGTCGCCGAACTTGATCCACAGCTTCGCGCCGTTGATCTCGGAGAACCGGCTCGGCAGCACCGCCGGGATCATCACCAGCACGATGCCGGCCAGCCCCAGGGTGTACGCGTAGCGGGAGATCGAGCGGTGGTCGCGCATCACGACGAGCAGCCCCGCCGCGAGGATCACCGAGAGGAGCGTCCAGGCCAGTTGCCGGCCACCGTTGCCAGCGAAGACGGCCAGGTCCGCCCGCTCGGCGGGGGCGGCGCTGCCCAGGTCGAGCCGGCGCAGGAAGCCCACCCCGATGCCGTTGAGCAGGGCGACGGCCGGCAGCAGGGCCGGGTCGGCGAAGGGCGCCAGGAACCGGATCACCAGGTGCAGGCCGAGGAAGACCGCGGTGAGCGCGGCGGCCGGCAGCCAGAAGTCGGCGGTGACCGTGTCGAGCACGTTCGCCTCGACCATCGCCCCGTACGCGGCCACCAGCACCATGGCCAGCAGCAGGAGCGAGAGCTCCGCGTTACGCCGGGACCGGGCCAGGCGCACGCCGGGCTGCTCGCCCGTGGTGGCGGGCGAGGGTGCCGGGATGGCCGCTGCGGTCACGGATCGTCCTCCGATTCGAGCCGACGCTCACTCCGGCGACCGGCAGGCGGCCGGGTCGAGCGTCGGCGAGACGGCGTCGGAGGGCGTGGCTTCGGGCGTGGTGGTCGGCGCGGCCGGCGTCGCCGAACGGCTGCCGGCCGCCGGGCTCGTGCTGGCCGTCGGCGTCGGCGTCGCCGCACCGGCGGTCGGCGTCGGAGTGGTGATGGCCACCGCGCTCGGGCTGGGCGGGCAGATCGGCTTCAGGTTCGGGTTGGTCGGGCTGTCGCTGGTCAGCTCGGCCAGCCGACGCTCGGCGTCCGGCTCGCTCTTGGCCGGAATGCCCTGCTTCACCTGCTCCTGGGCGGCCAGGGTCAGGTCGTCCAGGTCGGCGGGGCTGGTGGAGTGCACGGTGGAGAGGTCCATCCCGGCGATCTCGCCCTGGATGCCCCGGAACACCGCGACCTGGCCCTCCTCCGTCGCCCCGACGTAGTACTGCCGCTGGGTGTAGCTCCAGCCGCCGAAGACGGCCCCGCCGAGGAGCACCAGCAGCGCCAGCGTCGCCGCGGCGGCGCGCACCGGGCGGCGCTTCGGGCGGTCCGGCTCGTCGTCGTCGCCGGCGGGCTCCTCGGGAGCGGGGGGCCGCGGGGCGTTGAGCGCCGACGCGCGGGCGGCGGGGGTGGAGACGTCGGCGGAGGTCGCCATGCCCCGGTCGCGGGCGGCGGCGCCGCCGACGATCGGGCTCGCCTCGACGATGTCCTGGTCGGTGGCGTCCGCGATGATCACCGTGATGTTGTCCGGCCCGCCGCCGCGCAGGGCGAGCTGCACCAACCGCTCCACACACTGCTGGGGGTCGGCGTACTCGCGCATCGTGTCGGCGATCGTGTCGGCGCTGACCACGCCCGAGAGGCCGTCGCTGCAGATCAGGTAGCGGTCACCCGGCAGCACCTGGCGGACGCTGTATTCCGGGTCGATGTCGCGGCCGTCCAGCGCCCTGGTGAGCAGCGACCGCTGCGGGTGGCTGCTCGCCTCCTCGGCGCTGATCCGGCCCTCGTCGACGAGCATCTGGACGTACGTGTCGTCCTTGGTGATCTGCGCGAACTCGCCGTTGCGCAGGAGGTAGGCCCGCGAGTCGCCGATGTGGACCATGCCCAGCTTGCTGCCGGAGAAGAGGGTGGCGGTGAGCGTGGTGCCCATCCCCTCCAGCTGGGGGTTGGCGTCCACGGTGTCGCGGAGCTGCTGGTTGGCGGTGCCCACGGCCGAACGCAGCGCGTCGACGAGGGCGTCACCCGGGACGTCCTCGTCGAGCGGCGCCATGGCACCGATGACGATGTTGCTGGCGACGTCACCGGCGGCCATGCCGCCCATGCCGTCGGCGACGGCGAGTAGCCGCGGTCCGGCGTAGACGGAATCCTGGTTACCGTCTCGGATCAGACCGCGGTCGCTGTGGGCCGCATAGCGCAGGGTCAGAGTCATGGCCGTAATTCGAGAGAAGTGCGGCCGATCCGGATCGGCACGCCGAGGGGGACGGGGGTTGGTCCGGTGACCTTAGCGCGATCCAGGTAGGTGCCGTTAGTCGAGCCGAGGTCCTCGACGAACCACTGCCCGTCGCGCGGCACCAGCCGGGCGTGCCGTGCCGAGGCGTAGTCGTCGGTGATGACGAGGGTGGAGTCCTCGGCCCGACCGATGGTGATCTGCGCTTCGCCGAGGGTGATCCGCGTCCCCGCCAGTTGACCGGCGGTGACCACGAGCTGGTGCGCCGCCCTGCCCCGCTTCGCCTTCGCCGGTTTCGCCGCCTGCCCGAGCGAGGCCCCGACCGCCCGCGGGGCGGCCACCAGCCGGCCCGACCGGGCCCCCGCGAACAGGTCCCGGCGGATCACGCCGACCACGGTGAACACGAAGATCCACAGCAGGATGAGGAACCCGAACCGGGCGACGGTGATGACGAGTTCCGGCAAGGCGGATCAGCCGTCCACGCGGAAGGTCAGCGTCGTGGTGCCGAGCTGGATCATGTCGCCGGGGTTGAGCGCGACGGCGGAGACCCGCTGGCCGTTGACCATCGTGCCGTTGGTCGACCCCAGGTCGGTCAGCACGACCTGGCCGCCGTCGAAGTCCAGCCGGGCGTGTCGCCGCGAGATGCCGACGTCGGGCAGGCGCAGGTTGGCCTGGTCGCCGCGGCCGATCACGGTCGAGCCCATCTGGAGGGGATAGGTGCGCCCGTCGCCGGAGACCAGCCGCACGTTGCGGCTGCCGCCGTGGCCGGGCGGGGGGCCGTAGCCGCCGCCCTGGTCGTACGCCGGGTAGGCGGGCGGGCCGGCGTCGTAGCCGGGCGCGGAGACCGGGGCGACCTCACCGCCGGTGTAGACCTCGGCGGTGACCCGGAACATGCCCGTGTCCAGCCCCTCGCCGCGTTCGATCTCGACGATCACGTCGCCGTAGACCGTCCAGGCCTGCTCGCCGATGAACTCCGCCTGCGACTGGGCCAGCTCCTGGGCCAGCGCGGCAGCGTACGGCGCCAGCCGACTGTGGTCGTAGGGCGAGAGATCGATCACGTAGCGGTTGGGCACCAACGTGCGCCCACCGGCCAGGATCGCCTTGTGCGCCTCGGCCTCCCGCTGCATGGCGTTGAGGATCTCCACGGGGTGGACCACCCCTTTGAAGACCTTGGCGAAGGCTCCCTCGACCAGGCCTTCCAGACGCTTCTCGAAGCGTTGCAGCACGCTCACCGGCTCCTCCTCGGGTCCCGAGGACATGATGGTATCCGGCCGGAGCGCCCGCAGCTCACACGCCGCTCGGCCGGCTGGCGGCGGCCCGTTCGATGGGGCCGTTGTCGTCGTGCTAGTCTTTCGTCCGCCGAGAACGGTACCGCCTCGACGGACGGTAACCGATCGACGCAATGATCACGGACAACGTAGGATGTCCAGGGCCCGCTGGAGACAGCAGGACCGGCACAGACTACAGTGTTCGAGGTCAGGCCACGGGGAAGTGGCGGAATGGCAGACGCGCACGGTTCAGGTCCGTGTGCCCGAAAGGGCGTGGGGGTTCAACTCCCCCCTTCCCCACCAATACGCGAGGGCTCCGCAGCGATGCGGGGCCCTCGCGGCGTATCGGGGCGTGCCGTACGTCACGCTATGCTCCGATGGATTCTGCCTCCGAGGACCAGGAGTGGCGTGTGAGTGTCGCATTCGTGACCGGGTCGGGCGGGCTGATCGGCTCCGAGGCGGTCCGGCACTTCGCCGGCCTCGGTCTCGACGTCGTCGGCATCGACAACGACATGCGGCAGGAGTTCTTCGGCGAGGAGGCTTCGACCGCCTGGAACGTGCGGCGCCTGACCGACGAACTGGGGAGCGCGTACTCGCACCACAGCATCGACATCCGGGACCGGGCCGCGCTGGGCAAGCTCTTCAAGCGGTACGCGGGCGCCGTCGCCGTGGTGATCCACACCGCCGCCCAGCCGTCGCACGACTGGGCCGTGCGCGACCCGTTCACCGACTTCGACGTCAACGCCGCCGGCACGCTCAACGTCCTGCAGAACGTGCGCGAGCACTGCATCGAGGCGCCGGTGATCCACTGCTCCACCAACAAGGTCTACGGCGACCGGCCGAACAGCCTGCCCCTGGTCGAGCTGGAGACCCGGTGGGAGATCGAGCCGGGCCACCCGTACGAGCAGGGCATCCGCGAGGACATGTCCATCGACGGCTGCCTGCACTCGATCTTCGGCGCCTCGAAGGTCGCGGCCGACGTCATGGTGCAGGAGTACGGCCGCTACTTCGACATGCGGACGGCCTGCTTCCGGGGCGGCACGCTGACCGGGCCGGCGCACTCGGCCACCGAGCTGCACGGCTTCCTCGGGTACGTGATGCGCGCCAACATGGAGCGCCGGACGTACAAGATCTTCGGCTACCAGGGCAAGCAGGTGCGGGACGCGATCCACAGCTCGGACGTGGTCTCCGCGTTCGAGGCGTTCTTCCGCAACCCGCGTTCCGCAGCGGTCTACAACCTCGGCGGCGGCCGGCACTCCAACACCTCCAACCGTGAGGCGTTCGCGCTGGCCGAGCAGATCACCGGCCAGGAGATGGTCACCGAGTACGTCGAGGCCAACCGGATCGGCGACCACAAGTGGTGGATCGGCTCGAACGAGGCATTCCAGGCCGACTACCCGGAATGGAAGCAGGTCTACGACGTTCCCATGATCATGCGCGAGATCTACGAGGCCAACGTGGACAAGTGGGTGCCGGCAGCATGACCGCCAGGGGCAAACGGAACGTCCTCGGCGTCCTGGTCGACGCCACCGACTACGCCGCGGCGACCGAGCAGGTGGTGGCGGCCGCGCAGGAGCGCCGCCCGCTGGCACTGACGGCGCTGGCCGTGCACGGGGTGATGACCGGGGTGCTGGATCCGGCGCACAACGCCCGGCTGAACTCCTTCGACGTGGTCACCCCCGACGGCCAGCCGGTGCGCTGGGCGCTCAACCTCCTGCACGGCGCCGGGCTCACCGACCGGGTCTACGGGCCCACGCTGACCCTGCACGTGCTGTCCCGGTTCGCCGACGAGGGCCTGCCGGTCTACCTCTACGGCTCGACGGAGGAGACCCTGGCGAAGCTGATCCCGGCGCTCGAGCGGATGTTCCCGGCACTCAAGATCGCCGGCGTGGAGCCGTCCAAGTTCCGGGCGGTGCAGCCGGGTGAGGACGTCGAGATCGCCGACCGGATCAAGGCCAGCGGGGCCCGGCTCGTCCTGGTCGGGCTGGGCTGCCCGCGCCAGGAGGTCTTCGCGTACGCCATGCGGCCGCTGCTGGACATGCCGCTGATGGCGGTCGGGGCGGCCTTCGACTACCACGCCGGGCTGCTGCGCCAGCCACCGCCGTGGATGCAGCGGGCCGGCCTGGAGTGGTTCTGGCGCCTCGGCCTGGAGCCGAAGCGGCTGTGGCGCCGGTACGTGATCCTCAACCCGGCCTACCTGGCCCGGCTCGCCGGGCAGAAGACCGGCCTGTGGAAGGCGGTCCCGCCGCCCCCGGCCGCCGACCGGCCGTCCACCTTCGCCGTCTGACCGGAGAACCGGCAGACGTTAGGAAGGGCCCCTTCCTATGCACCAGGCGATAGGAAGGGGCCCTTCCTTGCACTGCGCCTAGAGGGTCAGGGTCCAGGTGTTGATGTAGCCGCTGTCGCCGGCGTAGACGTCCCGCACCCGCAGCTGCCAGGTGCCGTTCGCCGCCTCGCTCGACAGGTTCACCGTGTAGGTGGTGTTGATGTTGTCCGCGCCGTCCCAGATGTTGCTGTTCTTCAGCCGGTAGGACGAGCCGTCCGGGGCAACCAGGTCGACGACGAGGTCACCGCGGTAGGTGTGCACGATGTTCACCGCGACGGTCGAGGTCGACGAGGCGTTGCGGGCGCACCCGGAGATCGGGATCGAGCTGCTCACCGTGACACCGGTGTCCGGGATCGCGACGTCGGTGCCGTTGGTGCCGGAGCAGCCGCCGCCGGTGCCGGTCACGGTCAGCGAGTAGGTGGCGCTCCTGCTGCCGGAGGCCGCCGTGCCCGTCACCGTGACGGTGTAGGTGCCGGGCGCCGTGCTCGCCGAGGTGCTGATGGTGAGCGTCGAGGAACCGCCCGAGGTGACGGTGGCCGGGCTGAACGAGGCGGTCGCCCCGGACGGCAGCCCGCTCGCGGAGAGGCTCACCGACTGGGCCGAGCCGTTGGTGGTGGCGGTGGCCACCGTGGCGGTCACCGAGCCGCCCGGCGCGGTCGAGCCGGAGGTCGGCGAGACCGAGACGGAGAAGTCGTTGGTCGGCGGGGTGTCGTCGTTGACGACGTAGAGCAGCTTGTTCGGCGAGCCGGTGCCCGGGTTGCCCACCACGTTGTTGGTGGCGTTGTTCACCAGGTAGTCGCGGACCTGCTGCGGCGTCCAGGACGGGTTGGCGCTGGCCACCAGGGCCGCCGCGCCGACCACGTGCGGCGTCGCCATCGAGGTGCCGCTGATCGTGTTGGTGGCGGAGTCGCTGGTGTACCACGCCGAGGTGATCGACGAGCCGGGCGCGAAGATGTCCAGGCAGGTGCCGATGTTGGAGAACGAGGACCGGGCGTCCGTGTTGGTCGTCGAGCCGACGGTGATGCCCTCGGCGGTCCGGGCGGGCGAGGTGTTGCAGGCGTTCCCGCCCGAGTCGTTGCCGGCCGCCAGGCCGTAGCTCACGCCCGAGTTGATGGAGTTCCGCACGGCGGTGTCGAGCGTGCTGTTCGCGCCGCCGCCGAGGCTCATGTTGGCCACGGCCGGCTTGACCGCGTTCTGGGTCACCCAGTCGACACCGGCGATGACGCCGGCGTTCGTGCCGCTGCCCTGGCAGTTGAGCACCCGGACGCCGACCAGTTGGACGCCCTTCGCCACACCGTACGCCGAGCCGCCGACGGTGCCGGCGACGTGCGTGCCGTGGCCGTTGCAGTCGTCGGCCGAGCCCCCGTCGACGGCGTCGTAGCCGGAGGTGGCCCGGCCGCCGAAGTCGCTGTGGCTGAACCGGATGCCGGTGTCGATGATGTAGGCGTGCACGTTGCTCGCCGTGTTCGGGTACGTGTAGGAGCTGTCCAGCGGCAGTGCCCGCTGGTCGATCCGGTCCAGGCCCCAGGACGGCGGGTTGGTCTGGGTGCCGGCGATCGACACGGTGTGGTTCTGCTCGACGTACGCCACGGCGGGGTCTGCGGCGATCCGGGCGGCGGCCCCGGCGCCGACCCGGACCTCGAAGCCGCGCAGCGCGGCGCCGTAGGTGCGGGCCACCGTGCCGCCGTGCCGGCCGACCAGCCGTTGCGCGGTGTCACCGACGGTGGCGGGGGCGACCGCGGTGTCCTTGAAGACGACGATGTAGCTGTCGGCCACGGCGGTGGCGCCGCCCGCGGCCCGGATCGTGCCGACGGGCTCGGCGGCCATGGCGGGCGTGGCGGTGGCCACCATGGCCATGGTGGCCACCCCGACGAGTAGGGACCTGCGTGGAAGACCCATCTTCTACCTCCCTCCGACCGGCACCCGATCATCGACGTCCGTGGCGATAATCGATGAGTGCCGATCGAGCTGAGGGTAGAGCGGTGTCATCGGGATACAAACATGTCGACTTCCCTATAACACCGGGAGGATGCCCCCTACGGGACGCCGTTACGGGAGGAACGGGGGCCGGCCCCGGATTCGCGCGCGTCGGGAACGGGCAATGCTCTCCGTCATGGAGAGTCACCTCACCGTACTGGCGCCGCTGGCCGCCGTCTGGCTCGCCGCCGGCTGGCTGGCGGACGGGATGCCCCGGCTGGACAGCGCCCGCGCCCTGCGCCGGCGTACCGGATGGGTGCTCGCCCTGACCCTGACCGGCCTGGGCCTGACGGCCGCCGTGCTGGTTGCCGGGCTCTCCGGCGCCGGCGCGACCCCGGCGGACCGGGCCGCCGCCGGCCTCACCCTCGCCGCCGCGCCCGCGCTCGTCGTCGCGGCCTGCACCGTGCGCCGGGTACGCCGGCTGCGGGCGGGCGCGGGGGCGTTCGCCGCGGCACCCGGGACCCCGGCCCCGCACGGCCTCCGGGCCGCTGCGGCGCACCCGCTGGTCGGGCTTCCGTTGCAGGTCACGGGCCTGGCGATCCTGCCCGCGGTGGCGGCGGCGAGCGCCCCGGAACCGCTGTTCGGGCCCGGGGCGACCGGGCCGGCGATCACCGTCGGGGTGCTGGCGGTCGCCGCCATCGGCGTACGCCACGCGCTGCGGCACAGCCGCCTCGCCGAGCGGGCCGCGCCGCCCCGGCCGGCGTCACCGCGAGCGGCCGGGGCCCTGCACGTATAGCAGCTCCAGGATCGCCCGGGTCGCCTCGAACCAGCGGTCGAGCCACCCGGGCGGCGGGACGCTGCCCTTCGGCGGCAACTCCATCAGCAACCCGCGGAGCAGCGGGTGGTCGGCCAGCGACTCGGCCGGCTCCATCGACCAGCCGCCCGGCGGGAACGACGGCTCGGTCAACGGGTTCGGATCCAGCGACGGCAGGGAAAGCGGCCCCGCCTGCTCCGATGCGGCCGTCGTGGCCTCCCGGCCACCGACCTCCGTGTCGGTCGACACCACCTCGGTCAGGACGGTGTCCCGGCGCGCCCCGCGGTACTTGCCCCCGAAGCGCTCCGGCTTGCCCGGCCCGTTGGTGAGGTTGTCTGACCCGATCGTCGTCATCCGTCTCGCCTGCCTCGTTCGGTTGCGATTCGTGCGGCGGGTTGTCGACCAGCGCCGTATCGAGGGGTACAACGACACGGGCCCGATGTGGCGACGGGACGGCCGGGCTTCTTCGCGGCCGGACCGGACGCGGGCACGGCGATGCCCCCGCCCGGCTGCCCGCCGGACGGGGACACCGCCTCACCTCCCGGTCGCGTCAGTCCCGGCCGAAGCCGCCGCCCTTGGCGCCGGCGACGAAGGCGTGCCAGTCGCCCGGGGCGAAGACCAGGGCCGGACCCGTCTTGTCCTTCGAGTCCCGCACGCCGACCGCCCCCGTCACGTAAGCCACCTCCACGCAGTTGTCACAGTTCGGCCCGCTCTTCGAGCTCTTGAACCACGCTGCCTGCGTCAGGTCCACGGGGAACCCCTTGGTCGCCATTTCCACAACGGCTCCTCTGCCAGTTTCGCGATGTGTGCGATGGACTCCTCCGGACGAATGGCCGCCGCTCGGACGTGATCGAAGATGAAGCTGTACTTCTGCAGTTCGTCGCTCTTCTCCAGGAAGAGCCCACCCGTGGCGTTCTCCGCGTACACGACATCCGGATCACCGGGCTCGGGGAAGCTGAGGATCGTGAAGGTCCCGTCCATGCCGGCGTGCGCCCCCACCTCGAACGGCAGGATCTGCAGCGTCACGTTCGGCAGTTCCGCCACCTCGACCAGCCGGTTGAGCTGGTCACGCATGACCGCGTCCCCACCCACCGGACGGCTCACCACCGCCTCATCGAGCACCACCCACAGATCGACCGGATCATCCTGTGTCAGCAACGACTGACGGCCGAGCCGGACACGGACACGTTGTGCGACCTGGTCAGGGGTGAAGTCCGGCCGCGCGGCGCGGATCATCGCGCTCGCGTACGCCTCGGTCTCCAGCAGGCCGGGCACCACCTGCTGCTCGTACGCGCGGATCGAGCTGGCCGCGGCCTCCAGGCCGACGTACGCGCCGACCAGCACCGTGCTGTACGGGTGCCACCAGCCCTTCTGCCGCGCCTCCCGGGCGATCTGCACCAACTCGTCGCTCTCGGCGCCCACCACCCCGTAGATCCGGAGCATGTCCCGCACGTCGCGCGGCGTCGCCGTGGTGTGACCGGTCTCGATCCGCGAGATCTTCGACGCCGAGCACTCCAGCTGCTCGGCGACGACCTCGATGGTGATCCCGGCCGCCTCCCGCTGCCGCCGCAGTTCCGCGCCGAGGCGGCGGCGCCGGATGGTCGGGCTGCGCCGCTCGCTCACGCCCTCACCACCCCGTCCGCTGGTCGGGACCACCGGCTGTCGGCCCTCACCGGCCCACCTCCGCGTCGCGCGCGCCGCTGCCGTCGCCCGCCGGGGGCGCGACCGTCGAACGGCGGGCGTCGTTCGCGGCGAGGGGGTGGTGCCGGTCATCGGCCGGCCGCGACGGGCGAAACCGGACCCCAGTGTGCCGCCGATACGTGAACGGCTACAAGCGCCGCTTGCGCGCGCCGCTCGCGTATCGGCAAAAGTCGACGTGCAACTTGCATGAAGCACGTCGCTGATGCACTCTGTGCGTATGGCACGGGTTACTCACCGTCTCCGTCCGCTCCCCCGCCGTGGTGAACCCACGGGCTCCGGGACGCGCGCCGGTGGGGCCGCCCGGCCTTCGACAACCAGACCTGCCCCGGGTTGATGACCCCGCCGCTGCACGCCAGTTGGCTGTGGCGGCGGGAGCGGTACCCGGTGCAGCCGGGTGATGGTCGGGTGGCGGTTCGCCACCAGCGGGTACGGCCCGACCACCACCGCCCGCACCACCGGTCCACGAGGGCACGACCCCCGTGGCCGGCCACCGAGACGTCCCCCGACCCGCTCCCGCCGGCCCGTCCGCCGGCCGACCCTTCCCAGGAGCCCATGTGCTTCCCCGCTCCGGTGACGTACTGCACGTGACTCGCGCGGCGAGTGTCCAGTTCCTCAGGCCCATCACGTTCCGGGTCATCCGGGTGCTCGACTGGCCGACCTACGACGGCTGGATCTGGCTCGACGGCTACGAGTTGAACGCCTCGGGGGACGCGGTCAACCGGCGGTCGATCTTCGTCCAGCGGGAGGGTCTGCGCCAACTGCAGGCGGCTCCTGAGCCCCGTACGCACGCCGTGCGGGCACCGCGCCGGCCCGTCGCCCGCACCCCGCTCCGGGTGGGCTGACCTCCGCGATCGGCAGCCGGGGGGCGTGCCCCGCCATAGAATGAGGTACGCCCACCCCGGCAGGTTCCACCCCGCGCGTCCAGGACCCCGAACCTGGGATGGCCATGGTCAATCAGTCCGCCGCGCGGCGGCACCACCGCTCCCGCATCGCCTACGCCTTCGGAATCCTGGCGCTGATCGGCGCCGCCACGACACTCGTGGTCGTGGTCCGCGACCCCGCCCTGTCGTCCACCACCCGGCTGACCGCCCCGGTCCCCGCACCGGAGATCACCGTGGCCGACGACGACCCGCCGGCCGGCGACGACGGGCAGGACGCCTTCGACGCCCCGTACTCCCCGGACGGAGCGGGCGCACTCGGCGCCGCCGACGAGACCGGAACCGACGTGCCGGCCGGTTCGTCGGACGGCACCGCCGAGGCCGCCCGACAGTCGCCGGACGACGTCCGCCGTTCCCTCTTCTGGTCCGGGGTCTTCGGTCTGGCCATCTCGCTGGCCGGGCTCGGCCTGGTCGGAACCAGACGCCGAATGTGGTGACCCGGTCGGCCGCCGCTCGTTCGTGCACCACCCGGAGCGGTGACGGTCCCGGGCCGCCCGGTCAGCGGCGGCTCACCTGGTGGCGGTCGGCCCGGCCGTCGTCGGCGTGGGTTCGCCGCCGGTCGGCGACGCCGCGCCACGGGACACCACCAGGGTGACCTCCTCCCCGTCGGGGACGAGTTCGCCGGCCTCCGGTTCGGTGCGGATCACGGTGCCCTCAGGGCGGTCGGACTCCTGGTACTCCACCCGATGACCCAGCCCGAGGTCGTCCAGGATCGCCTGCGCCGTCGCCAGCGGCAGGTTCACCACGGGCGGCATCGGCACCTGCGCCGGCGCCGAGGTGGTCGGCGGCGCGGAGGGCGAGGTGGTCGGGACAGCCGAGGTCGGCGCGGGGGTCGTCGGCGACGCGCGGGTGACCGACGGGGAGGGCGACAGGCCCGGAACGGCCGGATCGTCGTCGTCCGCGGACTGGAGGGCCAGCCACAGCCCGACCCCGAGCAGGCCGAGCAGCAGCAGCACGACCACCCCCCACAGGATCGGCAGCCACCAGCGCCGCCCGCCGGGCTCCTCGGCGTACCACTCGGCGGCCTCCCGGGGATCCGCCGGCCGGGGCGGCGGCACCTCCGCGCGCCCGGACCAGGCCGCCGGGCCGGACCGCTCGGGCGGCATGGCGGCCGTACGGTCCAGCGGGGCGGCGCGGTCGGCGGGCATCGACCGGGTGGCGTCGCCCCCGGCGGGCGGAGGGCCCTTCGGGCCGGGCAGCCGCTGGGTGCGGTCGGCCGGCTCCGGCCCGGCGGACGGGGGCAGCGGGCGGGTTTGGTCGTCGTGTTCCCCGGCGGGCGGTTCCTGGCGGTCGTCGCTCATGCCGGCACTCCGCTTCGCTGCGTGCCGACACGAGGCACCACCGCACCGCGCCGATGACTCGCTCGCTGACGCTCGCTCATGCCGGCACTCCGCTTCGCTCCGTGCCGACACGAGGCACCACCGCACCGCGCCGATGACTCGCTCGCTGACGCTCGCTCATCGCACGTCCCTTTCCCGACCCGGGCAGGCTTCGTGGCCCCTGACCGCCAACCTAGCGGTCCGGACGGCCATCGGCCGGGATCAGCGTGCCGGACGCTCCGTCACGGCGTCGGGGTGGCGGAGCCCGAGCCCGCCGGTGCCGCATCGCACCAGACCGACACCTGGTCGTTCCACCTGCCCGTGCTGTCGCCGGGCGGGTCCTGACGGGTGACGGTACCGGTCCGACCCGAACCGTACTGCGGGTAGAAGCCCTCGTCGACGAGGTCGTCCCCCGCCTCGTCGCAGTCGTCGCCCACCACGTCCGGCACCGTCGCGGCCGGGGCCGGACCGCTCACGTAGAGCGTCACGGTGCGCCCCGGCTGCACCTGCGTCCCGACCGCCGGGGAGGCGCGCTCCACCGTCCGCCCCGCGCCGCCCAGGAAGACCAGTCGCCAGCCCAACCGCCGCTCACGCAACTCGTCGCGGGCCTCGGCGAAGTCCTCCCCGACCACCTCGGGGACCGTCAGGCCGGCGGGGCGGGCCGGCGCGCTCGTCCGCGCCGGCGACGACGTCAACCGCCCCGGCGTCGGGTGGGCGGCGCTCCGGGTGCCGGTGGGCGGAGCCGTCGCCGCCGCGTCCGGTGGGGTGGGTCGGTCGTTCTCGCCGGCCAGGAGCCAGCCACCCGTCGCGCCGACGGCGGCGAGCAGCACGACGGCCAGCCCGCCGCCGAGCCGCGTGGTCGTCCGGCCCGCTCCGGCGTCGTCCCGCGCGCCGGCGCCCCCGCCCGTGTACCCGTCCGTCATGCCTTCCACCGCCTCGATCACCGGCGACCGTACCCGCCCCCGCCAAGCCCGACGCGGTCGCGGTCACCCCGGCGGAACCGTGACGACTCGCCGCGCCGAGCACGGGACGTTACGCTCCCCGGCATGGCCAGACGGGGCTGGGGAGGATCGATCGCGATCGCGGTCGGCGTCGCTGCCGGCGCGAGCGCGGCCCAACTGGGCTTCGGCTACGGGCTGGGCATCGTCAACTGGGCACCGGCGGACGCCAACGCCGGCGCGACCGCCTGGGTGGCCGGCCTGGTCTGGGCCACCTGGATCGCGGCCACCTCGACGGTCTTCGGCGCGGTGTGCGCCCAGCGGCTGCGCGACCGCGCCCCGGTGCCCGGCGGCGCCCCCGACGACGCGACGGCGGTCGAGCCCGAAGCCGGGCCGGGCGACGGCCTCCTCCGGCACGTCGCGCTCGCCGTGGCCGGCGGGGTGGGGGCGCTGGTCACCGTGCTGCTGGTGGCCGTGCCGGCGCGGGCGGCCGTGGCGGCGGACACCGCCTCCCCCCGGAACGTCGCCGCCGCGTACGCGGCGGTCGGCGTCCTGGTCGGGGTGTCGACGGCCGTCTGGGCGCTGCGCTCGCGGGCCGCCGCCAACAACGTGATCGCCACCGTGGGCTGGCTCTGGCTGCTCGCCGTGGTCGCCGTGCTCGACGGGGTGCTGGCCGGGCGCGGGCTGACCAGCGCCCAACTCGGCATCTGGCAGCTCAGCTCCGACGACGGACGGTTCTGGATCCGGGACTACTTCTACTGGCCCGGGGCGCTGCTGTCGCTCGGCTCAGCACTGGTGATCGGGGCCCTGGCCGCTCGGGGCAGCGCCCGGCACGCCGACCGGCGGGTCGGGGCGGCCGCCTCGGGCGCGGCCGGTCCCCTGTTGGTCGCGATCGCGTACTTCCTGGCGGTGCCGAGGGTGACCGCGATCAGCCCGGAGCAGGTGTCGGCACACCTGACCGCCCCGTACGCGGTGATCATCGGGGTCGGCGGTTCCGTCCTGGTCGCCGCCCTCGCCCAGCGGGCCGCCCGGCGGGCCGCTGGGCGCGGTCCGGTGACGGTGCCCCGGCAGCGCACCGGCGAGCCGTCCGTCGTGCCCGGTCACCCGGTGTCGGAGGAGCACGGCGCCCCGGCCCGTGCCGACACCGGCGCCCTTCGCCCGACGTCCGACGTCCCGGAGCGGGCCGGGGAACCGGCCACGCCGACTGGGGAAGCAGCCGCGCCGGCTTCCGGGGCGGACCCGGCGGCGCCGACGTCCGACGGGCAGCCCGCCGCGTCCCTGGACCCCGACCCGGAGGATCGCGGGCCCGACGGCCGCCGTCCCCGGTCCGGCCGCCGCACCCGCTGAGGGGACGCAGGCGGACCTCACGGGTGCCGGGCAGCGGCGCCACCACCGGGCCCCGCCCCGGCGGGTCGGTCAGTCGACCGGCCAGGTGTGCACGGGCTCGTTGCCGCGTTGCAGCTCGGCGTAGCGCTGCACCATGTGGTGCAGGGCGGCGTCCCGGTCCATGCCCCGGTGCCGCTCGGCCGCCCAGACCGCCTCGGTCTGCCAGACGGCGCCGTTGCGGCCCGTCCGGCAGCGCTGCTCGATGATGCCGAGCAGCCGGTCGCGTTCGGCCGACGCCACCCCGAACCGGTCCAGCCCGGCGGCGGCCTTGGGCAGCAGGACGTCCAGGACCAGCTTGGTCACCGGCACCTCGCCGAGGCGGGGCCAGTGCAGGACGGCGTCCATGCCGCGCCGGGCGGCGGCGTGGAAGTTCTCCTCCGCCGAGCTGAAGGTGAGCTGGCTCCAGATCGGCCGGTCCGCCTCGGCCAGCCCCCTGGCCAAGCCGAAGTAGAAGGCGGCGTTGGCCAGCATGTCGACCACGGTCGGGCCGGCCGGCAGCACCCGGTTCTCCACCCGCAGGTGCGGGCGGCCGTTCATGATGTCGTAGACCGGCCGGTTCCACCGGTAGACGGTGCCGTTGTGCAGGCGCAGCTCGCCCAGCTCCGGTACGCCGCCGCCGTGCAGCACCTCGACCGGGTCCTCGTCCTCGCAGATCGGCAGCAGCGGCGGGAAATAGCGGACGTTCTCCTCGAACAGGTCGAAGATCGAGGTGATCCAGCGTTCCCCGAACCAGACCCGAGGGCGTACGCCCTGGGCCTTCAGCTCGTCCGGCCGGGTGTCGGTGGCCTGCTGGAACAGGGCGATCCGGGTCTCCGCCCAGAGCTGCCGGCCGTAGAGGAACGGCGAGTTCGCCCCGACGGCCACCTGCACCCCGGCGATGGCCTGCGAGGCGTTCCAGTAGTCGGCGAAGCTGTCCGGAGCGACCTGGAGGTGGAACTGGAGGCTGGTGCAGGCGGCCTCGGGGGCGATCGAGTCGGTGTGGGTCTGCAACCGCTCGACACCCCGGATGTCGAGTTCGATGTCCTCGCCGCGCGCGCCGACGATCTGGTCGTTGAGCACCCGGTAGCGCTCGTTGGTGGAGAGGTTGTCCACCACCAGGTGCCGCTCGGTGAGGGTGGGCAGGATGCCGACCAGGACGATCTTCGCGTCCGACCGGGTCGCCCGCTCGTCGGCCCGGGTGAGGCTGCCGCGCAGGTCCCGCTCGTAGTCGGCGAAGCCCGACCCCTCGATCAGCCGGGGTGGCGCGTTCAGCTCCAGGTTGAACTGCCCCAGCTCGGTCTGGAAGAGCGGGTCGGCGATGTCGGCGAGGATCTGGTCGTTGCGCATCGCCGGCTCGGCGGACGAGTCGACCAGGTTCAGCTCGATCTCCAGCCCGGTCATGGGGCGGTCGGCGTCGAAGCCGAAGTCGTCCAGCATCAGGGCGAAGACGTCCAGGCACCGCCGGACCTTCTGCCGGTAACGGACCCGGTCCTCCCGGGAGAAGGCGCCCTGCTCGACGTCCCTGCCCATGTTTCCTCCCGGCGCGAGGCGCAGTCGGGACCGCGCCCGGCCCGGAATGCGCGTGGTGAACCATCCACGGTAAGAGCGCCGACCTCGCCGGGACCAGAGGCGGAACCCGGCTGTCCAGCGGCCGGGACGGCCGCAGCCGGCCGGCCAGCACGCTCCCGGCGGCATCTCTACCCAGCCCGTACGGCCCGCTACGCGGACCGGGCCGCGAATGAGTCGTGACAAATCGCACCGGCCGTGCTCTTGCCCGTGGACACGCATCGGGCCCGCGCCGTGGTGCGGCGCGGGCCCGGATGCGGTACGGCGGATCAGGCCTGGCGGACGGCCTCGCCCTCGATCTCGATCTTGATCTTCTTGCCGACCAGCACGCCGCCGGTCTCCAGGGCGACGTTCCAGGTCAGGCCGAACTCCTCGCGGTCGATCTCGGCCGAGGCGGAGAAGCCGAAGATGTCCTGACCGAACGGGCTGCGGCCGACGCCCTCGAACTCGACCTCCAGGTCGACCGGGCGGGTGACGCCCTTGACCGTCAGCTCGCCCGAGAGGACGAACTCGTTGCCGTCGCGGGACTTGACGCCGGTGCTGCGGTACTCCAGGGTCGGGAATGCCTCGGCGTCCAGGAACTCCGGGCTGCGCAGGTGCGCGTCCCGGTCGGCCTGGTTGGTGTTGATGCTGGCGGCCTGGATGGTCGCGGACACCGAGGACTGCAGCGGGTCGTCGGCGACGGTGATGGTGGCGGAGGCGTCCGCGAATTCACCGCGTACCTTGCTGACCATCATGTGCCGGGCGACGAAGCCGACGCGCTTGTGCGCCGCGTCGAGCGCGTAGGTGCCGGCGCTGGGGATGGTGAGGCCGTCCCAGTCGCGGGTAACCGGTGCGGTGCTGCTGGTCATGAAGCTGCCCTCCGTGGAAGCTTGATTGAGTTGCTCAACGACTGTTGCAGCAACTATAGAGCCAACAACATTCCCTGTGTCAAGTACTGCTAGGATGAACAGGTGAACCAGAACGCGTTCGACGATCCCCGGATCACCGCCGTCGGCCTGCTCTACGAGGCGCACGCCGGCCTGTCGGCCCGGTTCGCCGCCCAGTTCGAGGAGCACGACCTCTCGCCCGTCGAGTTCGAGGTGCTGACCCGGCTCGCCCGCTCGCCGGGCAACCAACTGCGGATGACCGACCTGGCCGCGCAGACCTCCCTCTCCACGAGCGGGGTCACCCGGGTGGTCGACCGGATGGAGCGTGACGGCCTGCTCACCCGGCGCGCCTGCCCCTCCGACCGGCGCAGCTCGTACGCGGTGGTCACGGCCGCCGGCATGCAGCGGCTCGACGAGACCATGCCCGGGCACCTGCGGATCATCGAGCAGTGGTTCACCGGCCAGCTCGAGCCGGCGGCGCTGGACGCCCTGCTCGACGGCCTGCGCCGGGTGCGGGACGCCGTCCACCCGGGCGCCACCGCCGGGAGCAGCGAGTCGGCCCCGACCGCGGACGGCGCGACCGCCCCGGCCTGACCGGTCGATCAGGGCGCGACCGGGCACCGGCAGAAAGAGCGGCAGAAGTGCCGCGCCCGCGGGAGATAGTCGATCAAACCGGACGGAGTCGCGAGCGCGCGGTGGCTAGTCTTCGGGCAGTGGGGACGCACCGGGGGGTGACGGCGCGGGCGACGAGCGAGGGGTAGCAAGAGGGGCTTCGTCGCCCGCGCCACCCCGGCCCGCTCCGCGGGGCGCACCCGCTCCCGGCCACGGCGCGGCCAGCCGCGGCCGGTCTACGTGGTCGCGGGGCCGCCGCCGCGCCGGCCCGCCGTCAGCGCGTAGAGCAGTTCCTCCTCCTGCGGCAGCAGTCGGATGCCGCTGCGTCGGCAGGCCCGGTCCAGGCGGTCCAGCACGGTGGGGTCCGCCGTGCTCGCGGCCAGTCCCACCAACGCCTCCACCACGTCGCGCCGGTTCTGGCCCTCGGCGCCGGCCTCCGCGGCGGCGGCGAACCACTCCGCCGCCAGATCGCGGTCGCCCCGGCGCAGGGCCAGGTTCCCCTCGATCAACGCGCAGATCCCGTCCTCGGGGCGGGTCCCGCGCACCGGTGCCCAGCGGGCACCCCCGGGCCACCCGTCCTCCCCGAGACGCGGCGACGGCGGCACCGGGGTCGCGGTCGGGCGTAGCTCGGCCAGCACCTCGGCCGCCTCGGTGGGGCGCCCGTCCCGGGCCAGCGCCAGGCCCACGGTGCCGAGCACCCGGCGACGGTGGCCGGGGTCGCCGGGGTCGCCGAGGTCGGCCAGCGCCTCCAGCACCCGCCGGCCCTGGTCGACGGCGTCGGCGTACCGGCCCTCCAGGCGGGACACCTCGGCGAGGTTGGCCCGCGCGAGCACCCGCAGCCGCTGCTCCCCGCACTCCGCGGCCAGCCGGTCGACCGCAGCCAGCCGGCGGCGGGCTGCCGCGAGGTCGCCGACCCGGATGTCGTGCCAGGCGAGGTTGTTCTGCGCCACCGCCATGTCCCGGACCCGGCCGCCCCGGCCGGCCAGCGCGAGCACCGCCTCGGCCTGCTCCCGCGCCTCGTCGTGCCGGCCGAGGGCGACCAGCAGCGCGCAGAGCACGGCCCCCGCCTCCACCTCCCCGGTGACGTCGCCGGCGTCCCGGAACGCGGCCAGCGCCGCCAGCGCCGCCGGCACCTCCTCGGCCCCGGCGCCGTGCTCGGCGGCGAGCCGGGCCACCCCCAGCGACGCCCAGGCCCGCAGCACCGGGTCGGCGTCGGCGGTGCGCGGGTCCGCCAGCAGCCGGCGCAGCCACTGCCGGCCGGGGACGTCCCGCCCCCGGAAGCGCCACCACCGGGACAGCGCCGCCGCCAACCGCAGTGCCGTCAACGGGTCGTCGACGGCGGCGTGGGCCAGGGCGGAGCTGATGTCGCCGCTCACCTCGTCCAGCGGGTGCACCGCGGCCGGCAGGTCGGCACCCGCCAGCTCCGGCGCGGTCCGGGCCACCAGGCGGGCGACGACCCGGGCGTGCCGGCGCCGGATCGCGGTCAGCTCGCCGGCGCCGGTGGCCTGCTCGGCGGCGAAGTCCCGTACGGCGTCGAGCAGGCGGAACCGGAACGGCCCGGTGCCCCGGACGCTCAGCAGGCCGAGTTCCAGGAACCGGTCCAGCAGCGGGACCGGGTCCACCGCGACCGTGCCGTCCCGGTCGACGTCGTCGGCGAGCATCTCCTCGGCCAGCTCGACCGACCAGCGGTTGCCGAAGGCGGCGAGCCGGCGCAACGCGGCCCGCTCGGCGGGGGCGAGGAGGCGGTAGCTGGTGGCCACCGCGTCCCGCAGCGTCTCGGCCACCGCCGCCCGGGGCCCCTCCGGGTGGCTCGGCTCCGCCGTGTCCCAGCCCGGACGCTCGGCCGCCCCCGACGAGGTGGCCAGGTCGAGGACGCGGTCCCCGTACCGGTCGAGCAGTTCGTTGAGGTCGAGGATCCGGCCCCGGGCCGCCATCAGCTCGATGGCCAGCGGCAGGCCACCGAGGCGGCGTACCAGCGCTGCCAGGGCGGGCAGCTCGGTCGGGCCGGGCGGCTCCCGGCGCACCTGGGCGAGCCGGGCGGTGAACAGCGCCACCGCCGGGTAGTCGGCCAGCGCCGACGGGCCGGCCCGCTCGCTCCCCGGCGGGGGTACGTCGAGCGGGGAGACCGGCCACACCCGCTCCCCGGGCAGGCCCACCGGGTGTCGGCCGGTGACCAGCACCCGCAGCGACGGCACCGCGCCGGCGAGCCGGTGCACCGTCTCGGCGACGGCATCGGGCGCCCGCTCGGCCGCGTCCACGAGCAGCAGCGCCGGCCGGCCGTCGAGTCGGGCGGCCAGCTCGGGCATCCGGCCGACCCCGAAGACGGCCACGGAGGCGGCGAGCACGTCGGCGGCGTCGGAGCCCTCGCCGATGAGCACGCCGGCCGCCCCGCCGGGGTATTGGTCGACGACCGCGTGGGCCACCGACAGGGCGAGCGCGGTCTTGCCGACGCCGGCCAGCCCGACCAGGCTCACCAGCCGGGGACCGCGCCCGTCGGTGAGCAGCCCGACCAGCTCGGCGAGGTCGGTGTCCCGGCCGATCAGCGCGACCGGGAGCGGGAGCGCGACCGGCGTACCGACGTGGTGGTCGGCGTCGAGGCGAGCCGGCGGCGCGCCGACCAGGGCGACCGGCGGCGCGGCCGGCGCCTGCCCCCGGGCGGCGGCGAGGAACGCCGACCGGGCGGCACCGGTCAGCTCCAGCGCGCCGGCGAGCAGCTCGACGGTGGTGCGCTGCGGCCGGGACGACCGGCCCCGCTCCAGGTCACGGACGGTGCGGACACCGACGCCGGCCCGGGCCGCCAGCTCGGCCTGGGTGAGGCCGGCGGCGAGCCGGTGCCCGCGCAACAGCTCCGGGAAGCCGGTACGACCGCCCGGATGCCGCGAACGATCATGAACCGGAGTCATGGGCAGGAAGAGTACGGACGGGGTGCGACCGGCGGCAGCCGAGCGTCGCCCTGCCGACGCCGCGGTGCGGATATCCGACAGCGGGCCCGGCCGTGGGCCGGTCGACGGGGGCGCGGGGCCGGGGCCCGCCGTGGGCCGGTCGCCGGAAGCGCGGGGGCCGGGTCCGGCGGCGGGGGTCGACTGCCCGACGCCGCCGGACCCGGCGACGTCACATGCCCAGGTCGCGCGCAATGATCATGCGCTGCACCTCGGACGTACCCTCGCCGATCTCCAGGATCTTGGAGTCACGCCAGAAGCGCGCCACCGGGTACTCGTTCATGAAGCCGTAGCCGCCGTGGATCTGGGTCGCCTCCCGGGCGTTGTCGACGGCGACGGTGCTGGCGTGCAACTTGGCGATGGCGGCCTGCCGCTTGAACGGCTCGCCGGCGAGCATCCGGGCGGCGGCGTCGTAGTAGGCCAGCCGGGCCGTGTGCGCCTTCATCTCCATGTCGGCGATCTTGAACTGGATCGCCTGGTAGTTGCCGATCGGCTGGCCGAACGCCTCGCGCTCCTTCGCGTACCTGATCGACTCGTCGACGCAGCCCTGGGCGAGGCCCACGGCCAGGGCGGCGATGGCGATCCGGCCCTCGTCGAGGATGCGCAGGAACTGGGCGAAGCCCCGGCCACGCTCGCCGAGCAGGTTGGCCGCCGGCACCCGGCAGTCGTCGAAGGTCAGCTCGTGGGTGTCCGAGGCGGTCCAGCCGACCTTGGAGTAGCCCGGCGCGACGCTGAAGCCCGGGGTGCTGGCCGGCACGATGATGGTGGACAGTTCCTTGGCGCCGTCCGGGCGGATGCCGGTGACCGCGGTGACGGTGACCAGGGCGGTGATGTCGGTGCCCGAGTTGGTGATGAACGCCTTCGAGCCGTTGATCACCCACTCGCCCGTGGACTCGTCGAGCACCGCGCGGGTCTGCGTGCCGCCCGCGTCCGAGCCGAAGCCGGGCTCCGTGAGGCCGAAGCCGGCCAGTGCCTCGCCGCTGAGCAGCTTCGGCAGCCACTGCGCCTTCTGCTCCTCCGTGCCGAAGCGGTAGATCGGCATCGCGCCCAGCGACACCGCCGCCTCCAGGGTGATCGCCACGCTGGAGTCGACCCGGGCCAGCTCCTCCAGGGCGAGGCAGAGCGCGAAGTAGTCGCCGCCCATGCCGCCGTGCTCCTCGGCGAAGGGCAGCCCGAACAGGCCCATCTTGCCCATCTGCCGGATCACCTCGTACGGGAAGGTGTGCTTCTCGTAGTGCTCCGCGATGACCGGGGCCACCACCTCGCGCGCGAATTCCCGCACGCTCTCCCGCAGCGCCTCTTGCTCCTCGGTGAGCCGGAAGTCCATGGATTCCTCCTGTGTGACGGGCCGCCGGGCGCTCGTGACGCCGGGACGGGTCGCTGGTGCGGGTCGGGCCCGCGCCGGCCGGGTGGGGCCGGCGGCGGGATCAGACCGGGGTGACGCCGTGCCGGCGCCGGGAGAAGTGCCGCTCCTTCGTGCGGGCGGCGGCGAACCGGCGGGTCAGCTCGGCGCGCAGCTCGTGCGGCTCGACGATCGCGTCCACCACCAGCTCGCTGGCGAGCCGGACGACGTCGATGTCGCGCTCGTACTCCTCGCGCTTCGCGGCGACGAAGGCGGCCCGCTCGGCCTCGTCGGCGATCGCGGCGATCTTGTTGGCGTAGACCGCGTTGACCGCCGCCTCGGCGCCCATCACGGCGATCTTGGCGGTGGGCAGCGCGATCGTGGCGTCCGGCTCGAAGCCGGGCCCGGCCATCGCGTAGAGGCCGGCGCCGTACGCCTTGCGGACCACCACGCAGATCTTCGGCACGGTCGCCTCCGAGATCGCGGTGATCATCTTGGCGCCGTGCCGGATGATGCCCTGCTTCTCCACCGCACTGCCGACCATGAACCCGGGCACGTCGGAGAGGAAGAGCAGCGGCACGTTGAACGCGTCGCAGAGCTGCACGAACCGGGTCGCCTTGTCGGCCGAGTCGACGAAGAGCACCCCGCCCTTGAACATGGAGTTGTTGCCCACCACGCCGACGACCTCGCCGTTCAGCCGGCCGAAGCCGATGGTCAGCTCCTTGGCCCAGAGCGCCTGGATCTCGAAGAAGGAACCGTCGTCGAGCAGGCCCTTGACGTACCGCCGCATGTCGAACGCCTGCCGCTCGCTCGCCGGCACCAGCGCGGCGAGGTCGGCCTTCTCCGGCGCGGGCACGGCCTCGGCGACCGGCGGCGCCTGCGTCCAGTTGGCCGGGAGGTAGGACAGGTAGCGCTTCACCACGTCGAGCGCGTCGGCCTCGGTCTTGCAGAGGAAGTGCCCGACGCCCGACTCGGCGCAGTGCACCTTGGCCCCGCCCATCGCCTCCAGGGTGGTCTTCTCCCCGGTGACCATCTCGACCATCCGGTCGGAGCCGAGGTACATGCTGGCGTTGCCGTCGACCATCGCGACCACGTCGCAGAACGCCGGAATGTACGCACCGCCGGCCGCGCTCGGCCCGAACAGCGCGCAGACCTGCGGGATCGAGCCGGAGGCGCGGACCTGGTTCCAGAAGATCTTCCCGGCGCCGCGCCGGCCGGGGAACAGCTCGACCTGGTCGGTGATCCGGGCACCGGCCGAGTCGACCAGGTAGACCATCGGCACGCCGGTGGAGTAGGCCCGCTCGATGATCCGGATGATCTTCTCGACGGTCCGGGCGCCCCAGCTGCCGGCCTTGACCGTGGAGTCGTTCGCCATGAGGCAGACCTGGCGGCCGTCGATGGTGGCGGTGCCGGTGACCACGCCGTCGGCCGGCAGGCCCTCGGCCATCGCGTTGGCGTAGAGGCCGTCCTCGACGAACGAGCCCTCGTCCACCAGGAGGGCGACCCGCTCCCGGGCGAAGAGCTTGCCCTTGGCGGCGTTCGCCGCGTGGTACTTGTCCGCACCGCCGGCCCGGGCCCGCTTGCGCAGCTGCTCCAGAGCCTCACCGTCGAGCGTCACGCCGACCCCCTACCGCCGCCACCGTGGCCCGCCGCCTCGTGGGCAACCGAACCGACCTGAACGATCGTTAGGCTACCGCACCGCCCCACCCCCGACACCCCTCAACCCCCACCCCGGCCCCTCGCGCCGCGATCTTGCACTTTCGGCCCCGCGCTTGCGGCATTTACGGCTTACGCCCGGGCACAAAGTGCAAGATCGCGTGGCGGTGGGGGTGGGGGGAGGAGGGGTGGGGGTCAGGCGGGGTGGGGGGTCAGGCGGGTGCGGGGGCCGGCGCGGAGGACGCCGGAGGGGAGCTGACGGCCGACCAGGCGCTCGGCCAACTCCGCCACCTCGATCAGGGCGGCCAGGTCGATGCCGGTGTCGATGCCCATGTCGTGCAGCATGTGCACCGCCTCCTCGGTGGCCAGGTTGCCGCTGGCGCCCGGCGCGTACGGGCAGCCGCCGAGGCCGCCGACGCTCGCGTCGAACTCGGTCACGCCCAGCTCCAGCGCGGTGAGCACGTTCGCCAGCGCGGTGCCCCGGGTGTTGTGGAAGTGCAGCAGCACGGGGATGTGGGCGTTGCGGTCGCGTACGGCGGTCAGCAACTCCCGGACGCGGCGGGGCGTACCCATGCCGGTGGTGTCGCCGAACGCCACGCGGTCGGCGCCGTCGCGGACCACCCGGTCCACGATGGCGGCCACCCGGGCCGGGTCGGTGTCCCCCTCGTACGGGCAGCCGAAGCTGGTCGCGATGATCACCTCCGCCTGGGCGCCGGCGCCGTGCAGCAGGTCGATCAGCTCGGCGATGTCGTCCAGCGACTCCTCCGTGGAGCGGTTGACGTTGCGCCGGTTGTGCGTGTCGCTGGCCGAGACCACCACCTCGATCTCGGTGAACCCGGCGGCGAGGGCGCGCTGCGCGCCCCGGGTGTTCGGCACCAGCGCGGAGTAGCGCACCCCGTCGGCCTTCGCGGCCCGCTGCCACACCTCGTCGGCGTCGGCCATCTGCGGGATCGCCTTCGGGTGCACGAACGAGACCGCCTCGATCCGCCGCACGCCCGTGCCCGAGAGGGCGTCGAGCAGCCGCACCTTGGCGTCGGTCGGGATCGGGTCCTCGTTCTGGAGCCCGTCGCGCGGCCCGACCTCCCGGATCGACACGAAGCCTGGCAGTTCCGTCATAAGGGGTCACCTCACTGTGACGTGGTGCGTGGGTCCTTCCAGCGTCCCACCCGCATACCGCCCCCCGCGAGGTGGCTCACCGCACGCGCCCGGGAACCGCCCCGATCGTCGGTCTACCGTCGTCGCCGACGGCCGTCGGAAATACTTCGGCCACCCGTGCAACCGGTCGGCCTCCCGCTGAGCACCTATCGGGTGACGGGAGCGGGATGCGCGACGAGGACGATGATCTCCGTCCGGCAACGCCGGGCGGAGGTGGGGCTACGGCGGGCACTGGGCGCCACCCGGGGCCAGATCCGCGTCCAGTTCCTCGCCGAGGCGCTGCTGCTCTCCGTCCTCGGTGGGATCGGAGGCACCCTGCTCGGGGCGGGAATCACCGCGCTGTACGCGTACAGCCGGCAGTGGCCCACGGTGGTGCCGGCCTGGGCGATGGCCGGCGGCCTGGGCGCGACGGTGCTGGTCGGTACCCTCGCGGGCCGCTACCCGGCGATCCGCGCCAGCCGGCTCCCACCCACCACGGCCCTGGCCGGTCCCTGACCGGGCCGGGCCGGCAGGAAACGCACACGAGGGCCTGTCAATATGCCCCGCGGCATATCCGTTCTGGCCTGCCGGCAGATGCCGCACCCCCGGCCCGCGGGCGATCGTCGAAGGCGACTGTTGTCGATGATCGAGGGGGATTCATGTCCACTGGTACGACAGGTTCGGTGTCCGTGAGGGCCCGCGCGGCGGAGCGCGGTTGGCTGGTCCCGGCCACCGTTGTCGCCTGCATCGCGGCCCTGGCGACCGCGGTCACGCAGTCGGCCCTGCCGGCAGGCGACGACTACACCAAGGGGTTCGCGCCCTGGTGGGTCTCGGCGATCAGCGCCGTGCTGGGTGCGTCGGTCGCGTCGGCCATGCAGCGGCCCGGCGCGGTCCGGCTGCCCCGGAGAGCGGTGCTGGTCGTCGCCTGGTCCGCCACGATCCTGCTGATCTGGTCCGCCGGCGGAATCGTCTTCGACATGCTGCGCACACTCGCCGTGCTCGGTGTGCCGGGCCTGCCACCGGTCGTTGACTGGGCCGGCTTCGCGGCCCGGGCTGCCGCGCTCGCGGCCACGGCCCTCCTGGCCGCCGCCACCCTTTCCCACGCACGGGCCACCGCTGCCGCTTGCGCCGGCTGTGGCCGCGGCACGACGCGCCCACCGGGCTCCTGGTCGGGCTACGCCGCCTGCCTTCTGGTCCTGCCGTATCCCGCGCTGAAGGTGTACTGGGCACTCGGCGGCCGGGTGGCCCGTGCGGCGATCGGTACGGAATCGGTCGAGGGATTCCCGATCGCCGAACTGGTCCTCTTCGGAGCGGCCGCGGTGCTCGGCCTCGCGCTGGTGCAGTCGTGGGGCCGGGTGTTTCCGCGGTGGATGCTGCTCGCAGGGGGCTGGACGGCGACGGGCGTACTGCTCAGCATGGGGGCACTGGCCGGGCTCGGCACCATCACGCAGGCACTCGGCCTGGTCGACGGTCCCGTACGCTTCGACGGCGCCGCGCGGATCGTGGCCCTCGTGTACGGGTCCTGGCTGCTGCTCGGCCTCGCGTTCGGTGCCGCAACGCTCGGATACCAGCGACGCACCCAGCCAAGCTGCGAGCGGTGCGTTCGCCTGTCGGCTGCCTAGGCTGGACACATGCCGCGCTGGAGGCAAGCCACCCGAACCGATCTCCTGCTGGCGATCACCGCAGGCGCCCCGGTCGCCGCGCTGTCGCTGTACATGGCCTTCGTGTCGATGCCGGTCGGTCGGGCCGCACCGCTGGGGTTGGGGGTGTTGATCGCGCATGCCGCGCTGGCGGCCCGGCGGACGGCGCCCCTGGCCTCGTACGGTGTGGTGTGCGTCGCGTTCGCGTTGCAGGCCGCCGCGAGCGGGCTCTTCCTGATCCTGCCCTCCGCACTGGTCTTTCCGGTCGCCGTCTACTCACTGGGTGTCCACGCGGCCCGGCGTGCCGCCGCGCCGGGGCTCGCCGTGGCGGCCGTCGCGGCCGTCCTGGCCGGCCTCCGGTTCGTCGCGGACCCCAGCGTGACGGCGGCCGGGCTCCGGCCGAATCCGATCCCGGTCTGCGGGCTGTTGCTCGCCACCGTCGTCGCGGCGTGGAGCTTCGGGCTGTACCGCCGCACCCAGCTCGCCTACCTCGCGCTACTCGAGGAACGCACCCGGCAGGCCGCGACCGAACAGGAAGAGCGCGCCCGCCGAGCGGTCCTCGACGAACGGACCCGGATCGCTCGGGACATGCACGACGTCATCGCGCACTCTCTCTCCGTCATCCTCAGTCAGGCCAAGGGTGGACAGTTTCTCGTTCGCACCGAGCCGGAGCGGGCAGCGGAGGTTCTGGCAACCATCGAGAACGTCGGTCGCCTCGCCCTGACGGACACGCGTGGCCTGCTCGGCATCCTCCGGTCCCCGGAGCCTGGCCGCGTTCCCGCCCAGGGTGACAGCGGAGAGAACGGGGCCCGCGAAACCCGCGAACCCCAGCCGGGCCTGCGGGACCTGCCCCAGCTGCTCGACCGGGTGCGGGCCGCCGGGCTGACGATCAGCCACCACGAAGAGGGCTCTGCCCGACGCGTCAGCCCCGGCGCCGAACTGGCGGTCTTCCGCACGGTGCAGGAGTCGCTGACCAATACCGCCAAGCACGCCGGGCCGGTCGCCCGGGCAGAGGTCCGGTTCAACTGGACCCGGGACAGCCTGGTCGTGACGGTCCGCGACCGGGGCGGCCGGGGCGGCCGAAGCGTCGACTCCCAGGGAACCGGCCTTGGTCTCGTCGGAATGCGGGAACGGATCACCGCGGTCGGGGGGTCGTTGTCGGCCGGACTCGACGGTGACGGCTTCCTGGTCACCGCCCGACTTCCCTACGACGTGGAGAAAGCCGCATGACGATCCGGGTGTTCCTCGTCGACGACCAGGATCTCGTCCGCGCGGGCGGCGCGATGGTCATTGACGCGCAGGACGACATGACCGTGGTCGGGCAGGCGGCCGACGGGGCGCAGGCCCTCCAACTGCTCGCGGTCACCACGGCAGACGTCGTGCTGATGGACGTCCGGATGCCCCGCGTCGACGGCGTGACAGCGACCCGCCGACTGCTCGCCGCCCCTGGACCGCAGCCCAAGGTCATCGTCCTGACCACGTTCGATCTCGATGAGTACGCCTTCGCGACGCTACGGGCCGGTGCGAGCGGATTCCTGATCAAGGACGCCCCGGCGGACGAGATGCTGACCGCCATCCGTGCGGTGCATCGCGGCGAGGCGGTCATCGCGCCGTCGACCACCCGCCGGCTGCTCGACCACGTCACCGCGCACCTGCCCGCTCCTGCGGGTGGACCGGATCCGACGGCCGTGCTCACCCCACGGGAACGCGAGGTGCTGCTCGAGGTGGCCCGAGGATCCTCGAACGCCGAGATCGCCGCCCGGCTGTTTCTCTCCGAGGGAACGGTGAAGATCCACGTGAGCCGGGTCCTGGCCAAACTCGGCCTGCGCGACCGGATACACCTGGTCATCTGGTCCTACGAGCAGCGCCTCGTCCGCCCCGCCGGCTGACTCCGCCCACGGGCGCCGGCTCCGGTCAGCGCATCCGGCCGACGATGCCGGTGTCGTAGTCGCCCGAGAGGAACTCCTCGTTCTCCAACAGCTCGGCGAAGAACGGAAGGTTGCACTTCGGGCCGGTCAGCTCGAAGCCGGCCACCGCGGCGCGGGCGCGGGCGATCGCCTCCGCGCGGTCCGTCCCGCTGACGATCAGCTTGGCCATCAGGCTGTCGTAGAACGGGGTGACCGTGTTGCCGGCCACGTAGCCCGAGTCGATGCGGACCCCGTCGCCGGTCGGCTCCGTCCACGCGGTGATCGTGCCCGGGCCGGGCAGGAAGCGCTTCGGGTCCTCGGCGTTGATCCGCAGTTCGATGGCGTGCCCGCGCGGGGCGAGCGCGTCCGGGTCGAAGGTCGGGGCCAGGCCGGCGGCCACCCGCAACTGCTCCTCGACCAGGTCGACGCCGTAGACCAGCTCGGTGACCGGGTGCTCGACCTGGAGCCGCGTGTTCATCTCCAGGAAGAAAAATGCTTCGGAGCCGGAGCCGTCACCCTTCGTGTCCCGCTCACGCGGGACCAGCAGGCACTCCACCGTGCCCGCGTTGCGGTAGCCGACCACCTCGCCGGCCCGCACGGCCGCGGCCAGGAAGCGCTCACGCAGCTCGGGCGAGACCGCCGGGGACGGCGACTCCTCGACCAGCTTCTGGTTGCGCCGCTGCACCGAACACTCCCGCTCGCCGAGCGCCACCACCCGGCCGTCGGCCAGGCCGAGGATCTGCACCTCGACGTGGCGCACCCGGGGGAAGTACCGCTCGATCAGCACCGAGCCGTCGCCGAACATCCGCTCGGCGAACGCGCGCACCTTGTCGTACTCGGTGCGCAGCGCCGCCTCGTCGTTCGCCACGCCCATGCCCATGCCGCCGCCGCCGGCCGCGGCCTTGACCATCACCGGGTAGCCGATCTCCGCCGCCGCCGCGACGGCCGCGTCCAGGTCGGCCGCCGGGTCCGTGGTGCCGGGCGCCACCGGCACCCCGGCCGCCGCCATCAGGTTCCGGGCGTTGATCTTGTCGCCCATCGCGGTGATCGCGTCCGCGCCGGGCCCGACCCAGATCAGCCCGCTCGCCTCGACGGTACGGGCGAAGTCGGCGTTCTCCGAGAGGAAGCCGTAGCCGGGGTGGATCGCCTGCGCGCCGGTCGACTTGGCGGCGGCGAGGATGGCCTCGACGTTGCGGTAGCTCTGGGCCGGGTTCGCCGGACCCACGCACACCGCCTCGTCGGCCTCGGTGACGAACGGCAGGCCGGCGTCGGCCTCCGAGTGCACCGCGATCGCGCGGATGCCGAGCCGCCTGGCGGTACGGATGATCCGGCGGGCGATCTCGCCACGGTTGGCGACCAGCAGCGACTCGATCATGTTTCCTCCCAGCGTCCGGGGTCGGGACGGGTGCCAGGTAACCACGGCCGCCCGGTTACTGACGAGTCGCCCCCGGGACGCCCGGGATCACCGTTCGAGGTGGGCCAGCAGGGCGGCCAGGGTGGCCGCGCGCAGCAGCTCGGCCCGGCGCCGCCGGTCCACCTCGCCGCCGAGGAACGGCGTCGAGTTCATCAGGCCGAACGCGGCGTGGGCCAGCACCCGCGCCTCGCCGTCGGGCATGCCCGGGTGCAGCGCGGTCAGCACGGTCACCCACTGCTCGACGTAGAGCCGCTGGAGTCGGCGGATCCGGCGGCGCGGCTCGTCCGGAAGACGGTCCAGCTCATGCAGGTGCAGGGCGATCACCGCCGGGTTGGCCAGCGCGAACTCGACGTGGAAGTCGATCAGCGACTCCAGCGCGCCGCGCGGGTCGTCCGGATGGTCGCCGGAGCGCTGCTGACCACCGGCGAGCAACTCCTCGCTGACCGGGATCAGCGCGGCGGCCAGCATCGCCTCCTTGCCGGCGAAGTGGTGGTAGAGCGCCGGACCGGTGACCCCGGCGGCCGCGCCGATGTCGTCCATCGAGACGCCGTGGTAGCCCCGCGAGGCGAAGAGGCCGACCGCGATCTCCAGGATCTCGTCCTTGCGGGACCGACGCCGGCCCGACCCCGCGGTGCCGCTCGCCCTGCCCCGTGCCTGCTGCTCGACCGTCACCGGGCAAGCGTAGACCGAGTCGCGGGCGGCGTGGAGGCTCGGTTACCCACCGGTTGCTTCCGTCCGGGCCGGGCACCTGGGGAAACCCGGCCCGGACGGCGCGACCGTCAGTGCTCGTGGTCGAGGTCGTACTCGGCCCGCAGGGCGGTGGCCTCGGCCGGTCGATCCAGCATGTCCAGCGCCCGCGCCAGCAGCCAGGCGGCCTGCTGCACCGGACGGGACCCGGCGGGCAGCCCGCCGAGCACCTCGCGCAGCAGCAGCTCCGCCTCGGCCGGCCGCTCCAGGCGCAGCAGCAGCTCGCCGGTGAAGACCTCCACCTGCGCGGCCTCGCCGAACGCCTCGATCGACCGGAGCCGGGCGGGCACCCCGGCCAGCCGGTCGTACGCCTCGGCCTCCCGGCCGTCGCCGGTCAGCACCCGCGCCCCGACCTCGGCCGCCAGCGCCAGTTCGTACGTCACCGGCGGCGGCTCGTCCGGCTGCCCGGCCAGCGCCGCCGCCAACCCGTCCAGCACCCCGACGGTGCGCAGGGCCGCCGCCTCGTCACCCGACCAGAACTCCGCGTACGCCTGCCGGCGGCGGGCCCGGAGTTCGTCGAGCGGCAGGTCGGCCTGCCGGTACGCGGTCGCCGCCGCCGCGAACCGCCCCGCCGCCAGCGCGTCCCGGTCGGCGTCGTAGAGGATCCCGCCGGCCTCCTCCAGCACCTGCGCCCGGTGCGGGAGGTTGTCCGGTCCGTCCAGGTTCTCGGCGAGCTGCCCCAGCAGGGCGAGCGCCGGGTCGATCTCGCCCAGCCCCTCGTAGACGCCGGCCAGCAGGTGCCGGCACCGGTCCGCCTCGGCCTGCGCGCCGAGCCGGTCGAGCCCGAGCACCGCCTCCTCCGCGACCTCGGCCGCCTCGCCCAACCGGCCCGCGACCCGGTACGCGTTCGCCAGCTCCCAGCGCAGGAAGGCGTCCCCCTCCGCGCCCCGCTCGACGCAGAGGGTCACCGCCTCGGCGAAGTCGTCCACCGCGTCGGCGGCACGGCCGGCGGCCATCAGCGCCCGGGCCCGGGTGACCCGCACCGGCAACCACGCCTCGGCCGGCGCCACCCGCAGCGCCTCGTCGCAGGCGGCGACCGCCTCGGCCGGCTCGTCGGCCGTCCGGGCGTACGCCAGGCAGGCGGCGGTGACGACGTCGCCGAGACCGAGGTCCCGGCCGAGGTCACGGGCCCGGTGGGCGGCGGCCCGGGCGTCCGCCTCCCGGTCGAGCTGTTCGAGCACGTGGGCCCGGTGCAGTGCGATCCGGGCGGCCAGCCACGGGTCGCCGCCCGCCTCGGCCGGCACCCGGTCGAGGGCGTCGAGCGCCTCCGCCCAGCGCTCCCGGTGCATGAGCGCCAGCGCGACCCGGTCCAGCCCGGCGGCCCGCTGCCGGTCGTCGCCCCGCCGGTCCAGCACGTCGGCGGACGCCCGGACCAGCTCCAGCCCCTCGTCCGCGCTCTCGTCGGCCATGGCCAGCAGCACGCCGAGCCGGCCGGCGACGACCTGCGCCCGAACCTCGTCACCCAGCTCCCGGTAGGCCGCGATCGCCGCCCGGTGGGCCTCGACCGTGGCCGGCGCGTCCTCGTCGCCCAGCTCGGCGGCGCGCAACTCCAACCGGTGGGCCGCCGTCCCTGCCGGGAGTTCCCCGGCGTCGAACCGGTCGTCCCAGGCGGCCAGCGCGGCCCGGAACGCCTCGCGGTCGTGGCGGCGCAGCCGCTCCTCGGCGAAGTCGAGCAGCTCGTCGGCGCCGGCGTCGGCCGGCACCGGGACGCTGGCGGCGCCTGCGGCCCCCGGTGCCGGGGCGCGGTCGGCCGCGCCGGCCGGACCGGCCGGCGCCGTCCGGACGGGCCGACGGCGCAGGCTGGCCGAGAGCGGCAGGTGCGCACCCGTCGGCTCGGCGGCGAGCCGACGGGCCACCCACTCGGACTGGTACGAGGTGCCGTTGCGGGCGTCGAACCGGGCGGCCAGCGCGGTCGCGGTGGCGGTCAGCTCGGCGGCGAGCGCGGACGCCGTGATCTCCCCGGCCGGCCGGTCGCCGGCCGCCCGCCGGTAGACGGTCAGCTCGCCGGCCCGGCGCAGCGCGGCGGCACCGGCCGCGGCGAAGTGCATGGCGGCGGCCGGCGAGGGAGCCCGGTCCAGCCAGTCCAGGTGCCGCTCGACGATCTCCACCGCGCGGGCGTCGTTCCCGGTCAGCGTGCAGAACTCGACGTGGTTGCCGATGTCCCACAGGTCCGAGAGGTTGCCCCGCAGCCGGCGGTACGCCTCCCGGTGGGCGTCGCGCGCCTCCTCCCCGCGCTCCGTGCGCAGGTACGGCACCAGCAGCGCGGTGAGGATGGCCTGCGGCTGCTCGGTGCAGCTCAGCCGGCCGGCGAGGACCGGCTCCGCCAGCGCGACCGCCTCGGCGTGCCGGCCGGTGTCGGCGAGGTACTGCACCTGGGTCGTCGGGTCGCAGCCGGCGCAGTCGGACAGCTCGTCGCGGGGGGTGGTCTGCCAGAGCCGGTACCAGTGCGCGGCCGCGTCGGCGTCGCCCAGGTGGTCCGCCACCAGGAACCGGTGCTTGTGGACGGCCTGGAGGCTGTGGCCGCCTTCCCGGTAGCGGCGCTCCATGTCGTCGAGCACCGCGTAGGTGCGGTCCAGTGGCACCTCGGGGAACCGGAGCAGGCCGGTGACCATGTACTTGACGTGCCAGAGGAGCTGGTGCGCGTAGCGCGGGTGGTAGGGCTGCGGGTCGCGGTCGAACTCGGCCAGGCACCACGAGAAGGTGACGAAGGACTTGGCCGGCTCACCGCCGTAGACGTACGCGGTGGTGGCCTGCATCCGGGTCACGAAGGCCAGCTCCCGGTCGTCGCCGGCGTCCACCCGGCGCAGCAGCTGCTCGATGGCGGCGATCTGCCCCGCGCCGTACGGCATGTTGCCGACCTCGCGGAGCACCCGCCACAGGTCCTCGTCCTCGGTGCTCACAATCACTCCTGTCCCGGCACGGCCCGGCCGAGCAGGCCGAGGAAGGAACTGTTCAGCAGCGCGGCGTCGGCCGCGCGGATCGGATGGTGCCCGAGCAGCAGCGCCTGCCCGTAGAGCGCCTCCACGGCCAGCCCGGCCAGCTCCGGGTCGGTCAACGTGGTGACCCGGCGGACCAGCGGGTTGCGGTGGTTGAGCACCAGCTGTGGCCGGTCCGGCGGCGCGGAGGCGGCGAGCGCGTCGAGCACCCCACCCCACAGCTCGTCGGCCCGGTCCCGGGTCGCCGCGAGCTGGTCGTTGAACGCCGCCGACCGGCTCACCAGGTAGAGCGCCGGCAGCGAGACCGGGTCGTACGCCCGGACCACCACCTCGCAGCCGAGCCGTTCCAGGGCCCGCTGGGCGCCGGTGAGGAACGGCCGCAGGGCCAGCTCGACCTGCGGGTCGAGGCTGTCGAAGCGGGTGGTCAGGTCGCTGGGCTCCAGCCGCTCGATCAGCACGGAACGGTCCACCGTGGGCAGCCGCTCGACCAGCTCCGTGTCGTAGGTGTATCCGGCGTTCACCACCGCCAGGTCCTGCGCGGCGGCGACGGCGGCGAGCTGGCGGAACTCGTCCAGGCTGGCCGCGTAGCGGACCACCCCGTGCCGCTGCCGGAACTCGGCCAGGGTGAGCGTGCCGACGTTGGTGTCCATCGGCCACCACTGGTCGACCAGGCGGAGCATCTCGTCGTCGTGCAGAGCGAGCGCCTTCACCCCGAGGTGGTGCACCTGGAGGAACTCGGCGAGCCGCCGCGGGTCGTGCTTGGCGAGCCGGACCAGCCACCCGCGCACCTGGTCGCCGAGGGCCTCCCGGGTCGCCGCGAGCAGGCCGTCCTCGTAGAGCGCCTCCCGGCTGGCCGTCGGCCGCAGCTCGCTGGCGTCCACCACGCAGTGCGCGAAGAAGGCCCAGTCCGGCAGCAGCCCGTCGGCGTGCTCGGTGAGGAGCATCCGCTTGAGGTAGACCTTGTGGCCGGCCCGGGACGCCGGGTTCACCGGGTTCGGCAGGATGAAGGCCGCCCCGGTCAGGCCGGCCTCCGGCACCGACAGCGGCAGCACGTCGAAGGGGTCGAAGCCGAGCGTCTCCCGGGCGTGGCGGACCAGCACAGCCCGGTCGACCGGCGCGCCCGGGGTGGCCGGCCAGGGCGGCGGGCCGGCGGTGGTCACCACGTCGCCGACCCGGACGGTGACCGGCAGCAGCGAGCCGAAGAGCCGGGCCAGGTCGACCACCGTCGGGGTGCCGAACCACTGGTCGGCGTCGCGGCGCGGCACCAGCGTCACCGTGGTGCCCGGCTCGGCCCGCCCGGCGCCGGGCGCGGCCAGCTCGACGGCGTACCGGCCGTCGGAGTGACCCGTCCAGTGCACCGTCGGGTGGTCGCCGTGCCGGGTGACCACCCGGATCTCGTCGGCCACCAGGAAGCAGGAGAGCAGGCCGATGCCGAACTGACCGAGGAACTCGTGCCGGGAGAAGCCCAGCTCGTCGCGCTTGGAGCTGCGGCCGATGGTGGCGAGCAGCTCGTGCACCTGCGCCTCGGTGAGGCCGATGCCGGTGTCGTGCACCCGCAGCGTGCCGTCGCCGGTCAGCTCCGGAGGCTCGACGCGCACCAGCGCGGGCGCGTCGGGGTCGGTCGCGCGGCGCGCGGTGATCGCGTCGACGGCGTTCTGCAGGAGCTCGCGGACGTACACCCGCGGGCTGCCGTAGAGGTGGTGACTGAGCAGGTCGACCACGCCACGGAGGTCGACCTGGAAGGTGTGGTCCACGCTGGAGTGCTCCCCGGATCCGATGCCGGCGCCCACCGTACCGATGATCACCGACACGCGCGTCCCCCTTTCCCGGCGACTTGACCCTCGACCCGGTCGACCCCCGAGGCTCGCCGTCATGACCGCATCCCCGCTCGGCCGCGACTACCGGCTGCTCTGGTCCGCCGCCGTGTCCTCGCGCCTCGGCGACGCCCTGCGTACGCCGGCACTGGCGCTGCTGGCCGCGACGCTGACCCGCGACCCCCGGGTGATCGCGGCGGTGACCGTGGCCGGGCAGCTTCCGCCGCTGCTGTTCGGCCTGCTCGGCGGCGTGTACGCGGACCGCTGGGACCGCCGCCGCACGATGGCGGCGGTGGACGGGCTGCGCGCCGCCGTGGTGGGCGGGCTGGCGGTCGCGGTCGCCCTCGACCGGGCCGGCGTCGCGGCGCTGGTGGCGGCGGCGTTCCTGCTCGCCGCGCTCGGCACCCTGTTCGACGCGGCAGCGTTCGCGATGCTGCCGTCGGTGGTGCCGCCGGCCGCCCTGTCCCACGCCAACGGCCGTCTCCAGGCCGGCACGGCGGTGGCCGGGGGCTTCCTCGGCGCCCCCGCCGCCGGCGTGCTCTTCGCCCTCGCCGCGCCCCTGCCGTTCGCCCTCGACGCCCTCACCTTCGCCGCCGCCGCCCTCCTCACCCTCGCCCTGAGCCACCCGCGATCTTGCACGTTGCGCCCCGACAAACCCGCCAATACGCCGCAAAACGAGGACCACAACTGCAAGATCGCGGAGAGCGGGCGGGGGCCGGGGCCTGGCGGGAGGAAGGGGGCGGTGTGGCGGGAGGTCTTCGAGGGTGTGCGGTGGGTGCGCGGGGATGTGATGCTGTGGCGGATCACCGTGCTGACCGCCGGGAGCAACCTGGCGATCAGCGGGTTGCTGGCGGTGCTGGTGCTCTACGCGCTCGACGTGCTGCGGGTGCCGCCCGCCGGGTACGGGCTGTTCGCCGCGGCGGCCGTCCTCGGCGGGCTTGCCGGAGGGCTGGGGGCGGGCAGGCTGGCCGCCCGACTCGGCACAGTGCCCGCGCTCCGCGCCGTGCTCGCCGCCCAGGCCGTCGCGCTGACCGGGCTCGCGCTGGCCCGGCACCCGCTGCCCGGCGGGCTGGCGCTGGCCGTCTTCGCGGCCGGCACCACGGTGTGGAACAGCCTCTGGGCCGCGTACGGGCAGGGCCACGTGCCGGCCCACCTGCTCGGCCGGGTGGGTTCCGCCCAGCGGATGGTCGGCCTGCTCACCGCACCGGTGGGGGCGGCGCTCGCCGGGCTGGGCGGTGCGGCGTACGGGGTCGGGCCCGTGGCGGCGGCGGTGGCCGGCGTCTTCGTGCTGGTCACCCTCGCGGCGTGGCGGGTGCTGCGACCGTCCGCCCCGGTGCCGCCCGCCGCCCCGCCCACCACCGCCGGGACAGCAGGCCGGCCAGGGCGGCCCCCGTCGCGTTGAGCAGCACGTCGTCGACCGAGGAGACCCGGCCGAGGTCGAGCGCGTACTGCAACGACTCGACCAGCACGGAGCCGGCCGAGCCGAGCAGGAACAGCCGCCCGACGCCGGCCAGCGCGGCCAGCCGTACCGGGGCGAAGAAGCCCAGGGCGGCGAAGACCAGCAGGTTGCCGACCACCTGGACCACGGCGGTCACCGGCGGCCCGGCCAGCAGGTCGACCAGGTCCCGCAGCGGCACCACGTCGACCTGGCGGGGCGCGGCGCGCGGGGTGAGGATCATCCACACCCAGGGCAGGGTGCCGGCCATCGCGCCCACCTCGGCGACGCTGCGCCGCCACGCCTCCCGCGCGGTCGCGGCGTCCCGCCGGCCGCGGGCGAGCACGGCGGTGGCCAGGACCAGCAGGGGCAGCCCGGCGAGCACGGCGAGCAGGACGTCGCCCCAGTCCCGCCACACCTGCGCCACCGGCGCAGCCTAGCCGGGCACCGCCTGGCGGTGGTGCGTCGCGATCCGGCGCTGGGACCGCCCAACCTTTTCCGGGGGCCCGTGCGTCTGCCAGGTGACGCCGCACGCGACGGCTGGCCGGAGGGGAGGGCGGATGGGACCGGCGACGACCGACGACGGGCGGGACGGCTACGTCACCTTCGTCGAGTGCCACCAGCACCGGCTGCTGCGCGCGGCCTACCTGGTCTGCGGCAACCGGCACCAGGCCGAGGACCTGCTCCAGGACGCGCTGCTCAAGCTCGCCCTGCGCTGGCCCACCGTGCGGCACGGCGACCCGGCCGCGTACGTGCGGGCCATCCTCTACCGCGACGCCGTCTCCTGGTGGCGGCGACGCCGACGGGAGTGGCTGAGCGCGTACCCGCCGGAACGGGCGACGCAGGAGGGCGACGGGGCGCTGCGGCTCGCGCTGCGCGACGCGCTCGACCACCTGCCGCCCCGGCAGCGGGCGGTGCTGGTGCTGCGCTACTTCGAGGACCTCACCGAGGCGGCCACCGCCGAGGCCCTCGGCGTCACCGTCGGCACCGTGAAGAGCCAGTGCCACGCGGCGCTGCGCCGGCTCCGCGAGGTCGCACCGGAACTGGGCCGCGACGACGGCCTGGCGAGCGGGATGGAGGTGACGTCGTGAAGGAAGAGGAACTGACCCGACTGCTGACCCTGGCCGCCGAGGACGTCCGGCCGGCACAGCCGGCGACGGCGGGCTGGGAACGTGCCCGCCGGGTCCGGCGCACCCGCCGCGCCGCCGGTGCCGCCGCGCTCGCGGTCGCGCTGCTCGCCGGCGGTACGACAATCGCACTGCGCCCCACCGACCCATCGCCACCGGCCACCAGCGCGACACCGAGCCCGACCCGGCACCCCGCGCCCGTGCAGACGCCGCCGGCCGAGCTGAGCTACCCCGGTGATCCGCTGGGCCGGCTCGGTGACCCGGTCGGCGCGACGCTCTCGGCCAAGCCGGTCCGCCGGGCGCTGGCGCTGCACCAGCCGGTCGACCCGCAGACCGGCACCGAGGGGCGGATCCGGGTGCTCGGCGACGACGGCATCGTCCGCGACCTCGACGTGGTCACCCCGGCCCGGACCCGCGACGCCGAGGGCAACGAGGCGGTGCCGCTGAAGGCCGGCAGCCTCTCCCGGGACGGGCGGACGGCCGCCTTCGCCCAGACCGACGAGGTGATCGTGGTCGACCTGACCACCGCGGCGGTCCGCCGGTTCCCGCTCAAGGGCTACCTGGAGCACGTCCTCTGGTCCGGCGACCGGCTGCTCGTCGGCGACGACGCGACGACGTACGAGGTGGACCCGCGCACGGGCACCGCCCGGAAGCTGCCGGTGTCGCCATGGAACGTCGTCACGCCCGACCCGGCCGCCCCCGACCTGCGCGACCCGGCCGACCCCGGTCGGGGCGACCGGCCGAACGTCCTGTTCGAGCTGGGCGGTACGCCGCTGAGCCTGACGCGGATCGAGTGGGGCGGCGGCGGCACGCACCGGGGCAGCCGCGCGGTCGACGTCCGCGCGCTGCCCCCCGGCAACCTGGTCGAGGATTTCTACGGGCGCGGCTGGCAGCGCGGCGACCTGGTGGCCCGGGCCGGCTGGATCACCACCGGCAACACGGGTTCGCTGGAGGGGGTCGCGGTGCTGGACGCCCGGACCGGGGTGGTGACCCACCTGCTCAACCTGGGCCGGGACGTCTGGAAGGGCTGCTGCGAGGTGCTCGGCTGGGACCGCGACGGCTCGGTGCTGCTCCGCCACAGCCCCGGCGGGCTACTGCGCTGGCGGCCGGACACCGTCGAGATCACCGGCGTGACGCGGAACCTGTACGGCGCGGTCTCCCTCGCCGCCGGCTGAGCCCCGCGGGACCGGCCGGCGCGTCAGCTCGGCAGGCCGCCGGGCTGGTCGCCCTTCACGACGGGGGCCCGGACCAGGTTGCCCCACTCGGTCCACGAGCCGTCGTAGTTGCGCACCTGCGGGTAGCCCAGCAGGTGCCGCAGCACGAACCAGGTGTGGCTCGACCGCTCGCCGATTCGGCAGTAGGCCACGATGTCGTCGTCCGGGGCGAGCCCGAGCTGGTCGGCGTAGATCGCCCGCAGCTCGTCGGGCGACTTGAACGTGCCGTCGTCGTTCGCGGCGGACTTCCACGGCTTGTTCACCGCGCCCGGGATGTGCCCGCCGCGCAGCGCGCCCTCCTGCGGATAGTCGGGCATGTGCAGCATCTCGCCGGTGTACTCGCCCGGCGACCGGACGTCGACCAGCGGGCGACCCGCCGCGACGTGCGCCATCACCTGCTCCCGGTACGCCCGCAGCGGCGCGTCGTTGCGCTGCGGCACCGGGTAGTCGGCGCGCGGCCGGGACGGCTTGTCGCGGGTCAGCTCCCGGCCCTCGGCGGCCCACTTCTGCCGCCCGCCGTCGAGCAGCCGCACGTCGGGGTGGCCGAAGAGCGAGAACACCCAGAGGGCGTACGCGGCCCACCAGTTGAAGTTGTCGCCGTAGAAGACGACCGTGTCGTCCCGGCCGATGCCCTTGGCGGCACACAGCTCGGCGAAGCTCCTCGCGTCGAGGTAGTCCCGGGTCACCTGGTCGTTCAGCTCGGTGTGCCAGTCCACCTTGACGGCGCCCGGGAGGTGGCCGGTGTCGTAGAGCAGCACGTCCTCGTCGCACTCGATGACGACGAGGCCCTCGTCGCCCAGGTGATCGGCCAGCCACTGGGTGGTGACGAGCCGCTGCGGGTCCGCGTACGACTGGAGTCGGGGATCGGGATCGCTCGGCACAGGCATGATCCCCAAGGTACGCCGGATCGCGGGCCGGCGGCCCGCCATCGGCAACCGGGTCGCCGGAGACGGGTGCGGGCAGCGATGCCGGGGGCGGCGGTCAGGCGCGGCGGTGGGCGATCCGACCGGCGACCACGGTCACCAGGCAGGCGCCGTCGGCGTCGAACACGGCCAGGTCCGCGCGACCGCCCGGCACCAGCTCCGGCGGCACGGCGGCGGCCAGCACCCGCAGGTCGCCCCGGTCCACGGCGGCCCGCAGCGCGGGATCGGCCACCTGTCGCGCCAGCACCGCGTCACTCCCCGACGCAGCAGCGCGTGCACCCGCTCGCGCGGGGTGTCGGCGGCCGGCAGCGGGGCGTCGTGCAACAGCCCCGGCCCGAGCGTGCCCGGCCAGCAGCGGACCCGGGCCCCGGCGTACGTCCCGGTCAGCTCGGCCAGCGGCCCGACCGCGACGATCCGGTCGGCCCGGACCACGACGGCGGCCCCGGCGGTCGGCGGGGCGTCGGGAGCGGTCCGCAGCAGCGGCGCGGTGTGCAGGGTGAGCACGGCTCAGTCCGTGACCGGGCCGAGCGACGGCCGCTTCGCGGTCACCGTGTCGCCGGACGAGCGGCCGGTGAGCCGGCGCTTGATCCACGGCGCCAGGTGCTGCCCGGCCCAGCGCAGGTCGGCGGCCCGCGCGGCCAGCCAGGGCGTCGGCGCCGGGTGCGGCGGCACCATCAGCCACTCCTCGTCGCAGCCCACGCCGAGCGCGGTCAGCACCTGCCCGGCCACCCGCCGGTGCCCGGCCGCCGAGAGGTGCAGCCGGTCGGTGCTCCACAGCATCGGGTTCAGGTAGGCGTCGTCGGCGTACAGGTCGACCAGGATCGCGCCGTGCCGCTCGGCCGTCTCGCCGACGGCCCGGTTGAGCAGCTGCACCCGGGGCGCGACGAGCCGCTGACCGGGCAACCGGGCCATCACGTCGGCAAACCGGAAGAGGACCACGTCGGCGCCGCCGGAGCGCAGGTCCCGGACCACGTCGTCGAAGCGGGCCACCAGCGCGTCCGGGTCGAAGGTGCGGCGCAGCACGTCGTTGCCGCCAGCGGCGAAGCTGATCAGGTCGGGCTTCATCGCGAGCGCCGCCGGCACCTGCTCGGCCACCACGTTCGGGAAGAGCCGGCCCCGGATGGCCAGGTTCGCGTACCGGAAGTCGGGGCCGGCCTCGGCGGCGAGCCGGGTGGCCACGAGATCCGCCCAGCCCCGGTACGTGCCGTCCGGGTACGCGTCGTCCATGCCCTCGGTGAAGCTGTCTCCCACCGCCACGAAACTGCGCCAGCGCACCCGCGCCTCCCTCTGTCGCCCCGGTCGACGCCGGCCAGTCTGTCACCGGGCCGCCCGGCCCGTCACCGCGCCGACCGCCCGACGTGGCGGAGGTCCCACCGGACACGCCGGGGCCGTCGCGCCCCGTGTCGCGACGGCCCCGGCGATGGTGGGCGCCGGGTCCGACCGGCGCACGTGTCCGCGCCTCAGGCGCGGTGACCGATCGGGCGGCCCAGCGCCGCCGGCTCCGGGCGGCTGGTCACCTCGCCGGAGGCGCTCACCTCGTGGATCCGGGCGGGCTGGCCGTTCTCGTGCACCCGGATCACCATCGCGCCCCCCGCGCCGAGGAAGAGGGAGAGGTGGCCGCGGGTGGCCTCGACCGGCAGCGACGCGTTCCGGCCGGTGGCGGTGTCGACCAGCGTCCAGCCCGAGACGATCCGCGAGGGATCGGTGGCCTGCGGGCCGACGGCGACGTAGCGGCCGTCGTCGGAGACGCCGGTGACGGTGAAGCCGCCTTCCTCGGTCTCCGCGCCGTGCCGGACCGCACGGACCAGCCGGCCCCGGGCGTCCCGGACCACGATCCGGTCGTCCGCCCGGTACGCCTGGAAGTCGCCGTTCGCCGAGCGGACCGTGTCCCGGGCGAACTGCTCCGGCGTCTGCGCCGTGAAAGCGCCGGTCGCCAGGTCGAGCAGGCCCTTCGTGCCCGAGCCGACCAGGATCACCTTCATGGAGCCGGAGTCGCCGGCCCAGGCGGGGTGGTTGCCGAGGCAGTAGACCCGCTGCGGCAGGGTCTTCCGGTCGGAGCCGTCCAGGTTCGCCACGGTCAGCCGCCCCTCGCCCCGGTCGTTGCCGGTCACCCAGGCGACCCGCCGGCCGTCGGGCGACACCGAGACCGAGTTGCCCACGCAGTACCGCTCGTTCGGCACCTCCGCGTGCCGGGTCACCCTGCCGTCGCGCAGCGAGGTGACGTACTGGCTGCCGCCGTCACGGGTCAGGTAGTAGAGGGTGGCCGGGCCGCCCGCCGCGCCGCCGTTGCCGGTGGTCGACACGGTGGAGGAGCCGGCCGGCTGGGCCGCCGGGGCGACGGCCGGCGGGTCGGCCGGGGCGGCGGGGGCGGCGGGGGCGGCGACCGGCCCCGAGACCGGAGCGGAGCAGGCCGCGCCGCCGAGGAGGGCCAGGGCGGCCACCGAGAGGGCCACGGCCCGCCGGAGGGTCTGGGTGCTGCGGGCGGCGCGGGCGACGGCAACGGTCATGATTCTGTCCTCTGTGGATGGTGGTGCGCGGTGGTGACGCCATCCCAGACGTCACCTCGATCGGACGGGGTTGCCGGTCGCCGGAAGAAATTCCGCGAACTCTTTCGACGCGAAAGGCGGGCCACCCCGGGGAGGGGTGGCCCGCCTTCGACAGGGCAGATCCGGCTCAGTCGGCGACGCCCAGGATCTGCTGCGCCTTCAGGGACGTCGGCTCCGGCGTCTCGCTGATCTTCCGGCCGTCGCCGTCGAGCAGCACGAGCACGTTGCGGTCACCCGCGCCGACCCTGGCGACCAGCGTCCCGTCCGCCTGGAAGTACGCCTGGAGCAGCCTCCGGCCGCCGAGTTCCAGGTCGAGCTTCCTGCCGGTACGCGTGTCGAGCACCGCGTTGACGTCGAGTTCCCGCGCCACGTCGCCCGACTCCTCGCCCGGCCCCCGCAGGCGCAGCGCGATCCGGGAGCCGTCCGGGGAGAGGCTCGCGACGTCGAAGCAACTCCTGTCGGCGTTCCCGCCCAGGTTCGGGACGGACCGGCTCTTCCGCCCGTACTGGTCCGTCAGCGTCACCCGACCCGACGAGGCGTCGGGGAAGGCGAGCACCTTCCCGTCGGCGGACCAGAGCGGGTGGCAGCCCCGCAGGTCGCCGATCCGGGTGAACTTCCCGGTCGACAGCTCGACCACCCCGACCTCGGTGACCAGGCTCGGCTCGGCCGAGACGACCCGCAACACGGTGACTCGCTGCGAGTCGGGCGCCCACGCCGGCGTCCAGCAGTCCGGGTCGACGAGGTTGCCGCGGTAGGTCCGCGCGCCTGTGCCGTCGACGTCGGCGACGTGGAGGTACGAGGAGTCGTCGACCCAGGCCACCCGCTCGCCGTCCGGCGAGACGACCGCGTTGCTGATCGCCGCGTCGGTCGGAACGGAAAGAAGCCGGACGGGCTCGGAGCCCGGTCGGAACGACCAGAGGCGCACCGGGCCCGTGCCCTCCGCACTGCGCTGCGGGCCGTAGAAGACCCGCCCGATGGTCGCGGTCGGCCCCGCCGCCCCGGAGCTCACTGCGGCCTCCGGGGAGGCGGTGGTCGTCGGCGTCGCCTCGCTCGGGGTCGGGGTCGGGGTGAGGGTGGTCGAAGGGGTGGTGGCCGGCACGGGCGCGGGGCCGTCGTCGCGGGGCATCAGCGCGAACGCGGTGCCGGTGGCCGCGCCCAGCATCACCACTGCGGCGGCGGAGGTGGCGACGGCGCGCTGGACGCCGAGCCGACGGGAGGTACGCAGGGCCCGGTCGCGCAGGTCGACCGGGCTGACCTCGTCGGCGAGCGCGGCCAGGTCGAGCCGGAGGCGGTCGTCGTTCATCGGGCGCTTCCTTCCAGGACGTACAGCTCGGCGAGTTCCGGGGCGACGGTGCGCAGCTTGGCCAGGGCCTTGGAGGTCTGGCTCTTGACGGTGCCGACGGTGACGCCGAGCAGGTCGGCGGCCTCGGCCTCGGTGCGGTCCTCGAAGAACCGCAGGACCAGCACGGCGCGCTGCTTGGCGGAGAGCTTCTGCAACGCGGCCCGCAGGGTGAGCCGGAGCGTGGTCTGCTGGGCGTGGTCGGGGGCCGAGTCGCCTCCGCGCGGCTCGGGCATCTCGCCCGGCATCGACTCGGCGACCCGGCGGCGCCGCCACCAGGAGACCTGCAGGTGGTACATGGTCTTGCGGGTGTACGCCTCGGCGTTTCCGCTGTGGTGCAGCCGGTTCCACGAGCGGTGGGTCCGGGCCAGCGCCGACTGGACGAGGTCCTCGGCGAGGTGCTGGTCGCCGGTGAGCAGGTAGGCCGACCGCAGCAGCGCCGGGGTGCGGGTCCGGACGAACGAGTCGAACTCACTCAGGAGAGGGTCCACACGAGCCGATCCTTGGGGGTAGGTGGTGCAGGGTCGTGACGCCATCCCAGACGCCACCCCGATCCGACGGGGTTGCCGCCGGCCGCGAAAATCTTCCCCGCGCGCGACAAATCGGATCGCCGACCCGTTGGCGCCCGCCGTACGCTGCGCCAATGCTGCTACGCATGTCGACCCTGCTGCTCCGGACCCTGCGCGAGGACCCGGCCGACGCGGAGGTGCCGAGCCACCGGCTCCTGCTGCGGGCCGGCTACATCCGTCGCGCCGCACCGGGCGGCTACACGTGGCTGCCGCTGGGCAAGCTGGTGCTGGACCGGGTCACCGAGGTGGTCCGGCAGGAGATGACGGCGATCGGCGACCAGGAGGTGCACTTCCCGGCGCTGCTGCCGGCCGAGCCGTACCGGACGAGCGGCCGGTGGACGGAGTACGGCGACGACATCTTCACCTTCGCCGACCGGCGCGGCGCCGAGCACCTGCTCGCGCCCACCCACGAGGAGCTGGCCGCGCTGCTGGTCAAGGACCTGTTCACCTCGTACCGGGACTTCCCGGTGACGCTCTTCCAGATCCAGACGAAGTTCCGGGACGAGGCCCGGCCCCGGGCCGGCCTGCTGCGCGGGCGGGAGTTCCTGATGAAGGACGCCTACTCGTTCGACCTCGACGACGCGGGGCTGGCGGCGGCGTACGACCGGCACCGGGGCGCGTACCGGCGGATCTTCGACCGGCTCGGGCTGGAGCACACGATCGTGCGGGCGATGTCGGGGGCGATGGGCGGTTCGGCGTCGGAGGAGTTCCTGGCGGCGACGCCGGTCGGCGAGGACACCTTCGTCGGCTGCACCGCCTGCGACTACGCCGCGAACACCGAGGCGGTGACCACGCCCGCCCCGCCGGCCGGCGACCCGGACGCGCAGCCCGCGGCCCAGGTGCACGACACTCCCGAGACCCCGACCATCGCCAGCCTGGTCGAGTTGGCCAACGCCCGCCGGCTGGGCGGCCGGGACGACTGGACCGCCGCGGACACCCTGAAGAACGTGGTGCTCCGCCTGCGCCGACCCGGCGCGGAGGAGGCCGAACTGCTGGTGGTGGGGCTGCCCGGCGACCGCGAGGTGGACCTGAAGCGGCTCGGCGCGGCGGTCGCGCCGGCCACCGTGGACGTCTTCGACGGCTGGGACGCCCACCCTGAGCTGGTCCGCGGCTACATCGGCCCGCAGGTGATGGCGAAGCTCGGCATCCGCTACCTGGTCGACCCGCGGGTGGTGCCCGGCACCGCCTGGCTGACCGGCGCGAACGAGCCGGGCCGGCACGCCACCGGCGTGGTCTGTGGCCGGGACTTCGTGCCGGACGGCACGATCGAGGCGGCCGAGGTGCGGGTCGGCGACCCCTGCCCGGCCTGCGGCACCGGTGAGCTGACCATGCGGCGGGGCATCGAGATCGGGCACATCTTCCAGCTCGGCCGCCGCTACACCGACGTCTTCGCCGTCGACGTGCTCGGCCCGGCCGGCAAGCCGGTCCGGCCGACCATGGGCTGCTACGGCATCGGGGTGTCCCGGGCGGTGGCCGCGATCGCCGAACAGCACCACGACGAGCGGGGGCTGGTCTGGCCGGCGGCGGTCGCGCCGTGTGACGTACACCTGATCGCCGCCGGGAAGGGACCGCAGCTGGAGGCGGCGCTGGAGCTCGGCGGGCGGCTCGCCGCCGACGGCCTGCGGGTGCTGGTCGACGACCGGACGCACGTCTCGGCCGGGGTGAAGTTCACCGACGCCGAGCTGGTCGGCATCCCCCGCGCCGTCGTGGTCGGCCGCCGCCTCGCCGAGGGGTACGTCGAGCTGCGCGACCGGGCCTCCGGCGAGCGCGTCGAACTGCCGGTGGACGGGCTGGCGGGGCGACTCGTCGCGGAGGTGCTCCGGGAGCGCGGCGACGTGTAGCGGGCGCGCCACGGGGTACCGCAGTCGGATCGGCCGGATGTTCTCTGGAGGCTCTCATGACCGGTTACCGGGTCAGCGACGTGATGACGAAGCAGGTCATCTACCTGCCCGCCGAGACCACCCTGGACGAGGCGGCCCGGGTGATGAAGGAGGCGGACATCGGCGACGTGGTGGTCACCGACGGTGCCACCCTCGCCGGCATGCTCACCGACCGGGACATCGTGGTGCGGGCGGTGGCGGAACGCAGCGATCCGGCCGCCACCACGATCGGCTCGATCGTCACCCGGGAGGTGGTGATGATCGAGCAGCACTCGACGGCGGCCGAGGCGGCGGCCCTGATGCGGGAGCGGAGCATCCGGCGGGTGCTGGTCTGCGACGCCGATCGCAAGCTGGTCGGCATCGTCTCCCTCGGCGACCTCGCGATGCAGCTCGACCCCCAATCGGCGCTGAGCGAGATCAGCGAGCAGGCCCCGACCGCCTGAGGTGCAAGGAAGGGCCCCTTCCTAACGCCTCCGGTAGAGGAAGGGGCCCTTCCTAACACCGGTAACCTCGGGAGCATGTCTTCCATGCCGGCCAGGCTGGCCGAGATCGTCGACGAGTTCGCCGCCGCGCCCCGCGACGTGGTGCTGGAGATGCTGCTGGAGTACGCCGACGTCGTCCCGCCGCTGCCCGCCGGCGCCACCGACCGGGAGGGCATGGAGCAGGTGCCGGAGTGCCAGACGGCGTTCTTCCTGCGCGCCCGGGTGACGCCGGAGAAGACGGTGGAGACCCTCTTCGACTGCCCGCCCGAGGCACCCACCACGCGGGCGTTCGCCGGCATCCTCGCCGAGGGGCTGGCCGGGGCGAGCCCGGACGAGGTGCTCGCCGTCCCCGACGACCTCTACCAGCGGATGGGGCTGGCGCAGGCGATCAGCCCGCTGCGGGTGCGCGGCGGCACGGCGATCCTGGCCCGGCTGAAGCGGCAGGTCCGGGAACAGATCGGCTGACCTGCGGGTTGTCAACCGGCATGGAGATCGAGATCTACGCCGACGTGGTCTGCCCCTGGTGCTACATCGGCAAGCGTCGGCTGGAGCAGGCCCTGGAGTCGTACGACGGCGAGGTGACCGTCCGCTACCGGCCGTACCAGCTCGACCCGTCGCCGGTGCCCGAGCCGCGCCCGCTGGTCGAGGCGATGGCCGCCAAGTTCGGCGGGCAGGACCGCGCCCGGCAGATGTTCGGGCACGTCACCGAGGTGGCTGCGGGCGCCGGGCTGAAGCTCGACTTCGACCGCGCGGTCGCGGCGAACACCTTCGACGCGCACCGGCTGGTCTCCTGGGCCACCGAACGCGGCCGTGCCGCCGAGACGGTCGACGCGCTCTACCGCGCCCACTTCACCGACGGGGTCGACGTCGGTTCCCGGGACGCGCTGGCCGCGCTCGCGGGCGAGGTCGGCCTGGACGCGGCGGAGGCGCGCCGCTTCCTCGACTCCGACGAGCGGGTGGCCGACGTCTCCGCCGAGCTGGCCGCCGCCCGCCAGATCGGGGTGACCAGCGTGCCGACCTTCGTCCTGGCCGGCAAGTACGCGGTCACCGGCGCCCAGGAACCGGAGACGCTGCTCGCCGCGCTGGCCGAGGTGGGGCGCCGCGAGTCCGCCGGCTGAACCGACGCGCCCGACCGGACGCCGATGTTTCACGTGCAACGGTATCGACGTCGGTCAGCGGCTAGGCCGGTCGGGCCAGGTCCTCCACCACGCGGGCGCCGGGCAGCGCGCCGAGCGCCGGCCCCGGCAGCGCGATCTTGCTGTGCCGTACGCCGGACCCGATGATCACGTGTGGCGTGGCGATCACCCGGGAGTCGACCAGGATCGGCCACTGCTCCGGCAGGCCGATCGGGGTGATGCCGCCGTACTCCATGCCGGTCAGCTCCACCGCGTCGGCCATCGGCGCGAAACTCGCCTTGCGGACGTCGAGCGCCCGGCGGGCCACCCCGTTCACGTCGGCGCGGGTGGTGGCGAGCACGACGCAGGCCGCGTAGCGGACGACCCCCTCGCGCTTGCCGGCCACCACCACGCAGTTCGCCGACACGTCCAACCCCACCTCGTACGCCGCGCAGAAGGCGGCGGTGTCGGCCAGCTCGGCGTCGATCGGCGCCACCAGCACGTCGTCGACGTCCACCGGAGCATCGGCGGGCCACTGCCCGATGGCGGCGGCGACCGGCGGGGCGAGCAGGTCGAGCCGGGTGCGGGCGGGTTCGGTCTTCAGCGTCCCCATCACGCCTGCGATCCTCGCACCGCTCCGCCCGGACCGCCCACCGGAGCCCGGCCCGTCCCGGGGACCGGTCACCCGTCCCGGGGACTACCCGCCCGGCAAGCGGTCACCGGGCGGTCGGACGTCGGTCAACTGCCGGTGAGGAAGCCGTTCTCGCGGAGCAGCGTCCGGTCCCGCGCGGCGGCCAACTCCTCCGCCCGCTCGGCCTGGATCCGGCGCACCTCCATCTCCTCCAGGGCGTGGCGGATGGCGAGTCGGATGACGCCGTACAGGAAGACGAACCCGGCGACGTAGAGGATGACGGTGGCGACCATGGCGAACATGGCGTCACGGTAGGCCGGACGTGAACGCGCGGGCCGTTCATCTTGCGCCGGTTCCCCCGTACGTGTCGGCCAGGTGGTCGGCCCAGGTCCGGGCACCCGTCGGGGTCGCCTCGGTGACCAGGCCGCCGGAGCGCAGGGCGCGGCCGACCCTCCCCGGGATCCGCACCGGCAGCAGCGGGCGGCGGGACCGCCGGGCGGCGTTCCAGGCCCGGACCGCCTCGTCGAAGCGGATCACCTCCGGCCCGCCGTACTCCTCGACGCCGTGCAGCGGACCGGCCGTGAGCCGCTGGACCAGCCGGCCCGCGACCTCGCCGGGGTCGACCGGCTGGGCGAGCACCGCCGGGTCGCCGATCACCGGGCCGAGCCGGCTCGCGCCGCGCAGCATGCCGTCGAGGAACTCGGGGAACTGGGTGGCCCGCAGCACCGACCAGGGCACCGGCCCGGCCGCCACGACCTGCTCGGCGGCGAGTTTGTGCCGGTAGTAGGGGATCGGGACCCGGTCCACCCCGACGATCGAGACGTAGCCGAGGTGCCGTACGCCCGCCCGACCGGCGGCGACGACCAGCCGGCGGGTGCCGAGCACGTCGACCCGGTGGGTCTGCCGCCCCCGGTTCGGCGACGAGGCCAGGTGCAGCACGGCGTCCACGCCGGCCACCGCCTCGGGCAGCCCTTCCCCGGTGGCCAGGTCGACCACCACCCACTCCGCCGACGGATCGGTACGCGGCCGCCGGCTCGTCGCCCGCACGCTCCAGCCCTCGTCGCGCAGCCGCGGCAGCACCACCCGCCCGAGCCGACCGCCCGCCCCGGTGACCAGCACCCGCATGGTTTCCTCCTTCTCCGGCGTCCCGCGCCCGCCGCGCGGCCACAGGGCTGACGGCGCCGCCCCGACGGGCGTGACGGGCTGTGCGCCGGCTCACCGGAGCAGGTCGGCCGCCGTCAGCAGCACGAAGAACCCGATCACGATCTCGCTGACCACCCAGGAGTGCTGCCGGGCCCAGTCCCGGATCCGGGGCAGCACCGTCGCGGCCCGGTGCCCGAGCAGCAGCAGCGCCAGCAGGGGCAGGGCCAGCAACGCGAGGGTCAGCAGGACGAACGGCAGCAGGTGCCACCAGGGCAGGTCGTGCCGGGCGGCGCTCGCCCCCACGGTGACCATCGTGAGGTCGTCCGACGGCATGGCCAGGAAGAGCAGCACGCCGAGCCGCAGCGCGTAGCCGGGGCCGGCCCGCTGGAGCCCGCCCATCCACTTCGGCGTGCCCGCGGTGTGCCGGCGCAGGAAGACGACCACCGCCAGGACGACCAGCAGCGCCAGCACCACCACGTCGATCCGGCTCTCGACCGCGCGGCGTCCGCCCCCACCGGCCCCGACGTTGACCTTCACGGCCCGGGTGACCAGCCAGCTCGCCGTCACCCCGCCCGAGACCACGAGCCCCGCGCCGGCCAGGTAGCCCAGCGAGGCGGCACGCGGCCGGTCGGCCGAGGCGAGGAAGACCGCCGCGACCAGCTGGGTCCCGGCGACCATCACCACGGCCATCGGCAGGATGGTCAGGAAGTTCATCGCCCGCCCATCCTCCCGGTCGCGCCGTCCGCCCCGGGTCGATTCGCACATCCCCGGTGCCGGCCGGGGGCGGACGGCGGCAAGCCCGGAGCCGGCCCACCGCGCATCCGGCGGGCACGGGGCCCGGCCGGCCGGATGCGCGGTCAGCAGGACGCGGTTCAGCCGGACGCGCGAACTCCGGACGCCCCGGGTGCCACCCGGCCGGCGAGCAGGACCCCCACCAGGGCCAGCCCGCTCGCCACCGCGAGCGTGCCGGCGTAGCTGCCCGGTCCCGGGGCCGCGCCGGCGGCGAGCACCGCGCCGGTGAGCGCCAGCACGGTCGCCGCGAAGAGCGAGTCGCCCAGTTGCAGGGACGAGCTGTTGCGGCCCTGCTCGCCGGGGGCGGACAGCTCCAGGGTGAGCACCGACAGCGAGGGGTAGAGCAGCCCCATGCCGAGCCCCGCGCCGGCCCAGCCGACCACTCCGACCCACACCGGCACCGCCGGCGCGACGGCGACCGCCACCACGGCGATGCCGGCCGTGATGCAGGCCAGCCCCGCTCTCGGCAGGGTGGCCCGGGAGCGCGGCGCGGGCATCCGCCCCTGCGCCCAGGAGCCCACCGACCAGGCGAGCGCGCCGGTGGTGAGGACCAGGCCGGCCGCCGTCGGCGACAGGCCACGCTCCCGGGAGAGCATCAGCGGGATCACCACCTCGGCGCCGACGAACGCCGCCGAGGCCAGCCCACGCAGCCCGATCACCGTCGGCAGGCCCCGGCCGGCCCGCAGGAACCCGGCCGGCAGCAGCCGCGGCGCGCAGACCAGCAGACCGACCAGCGCCAGGGCCACCAGGCCGACGGCGGTGGCACCGCGCTGCTGGCCCCCGATGTGCAGCAGTGCGGCGCTCACCCCCGCCCCGCAGGCCCAGCCGATCCGGGCCGCCGCGCCGGCCGGCGGTCCCGTCGTCGTCGTGGCCGCGCCGATCGCGCGCAGCCCGGGGTGGATCAGCAGCACCGCCGGCACCGCCACCGCCGGCACCGCCAGGAAGACCCACCGCCAGCCGAGGTGCTCCACGATCAGGCCGGCCAGCGCCGGCCCGACCAGCGACGGTACGACCCACGCGGCGGCGAACGCCGCGAAGATCCGCCGGTGCAGCGTCTCCGGGTACGCCTGCCCGACGATGACGTAGAGCGCCACCGAGAGCAGGCCGGAACCGAAGCCCTGCACGATCCGGCCGGCCACCAGGGCGCCCATGGCCGTGGCACTGCCGGCGACGACCAGCCCCACCACGAACCAGACGAGCCCGTGCCACATCGGCGCCCTGGGGCCCCGGGCGTCGCACCAGATGCCGGAGGCCACCATCGCGAGCACGCCGGCCGCGAACGGGCCCCCGAAGGCGATCCCGTAGAGGGCCAGCCCGTCGAGGCTGCGGGCGACGGTCGGCATCGCGGTGCCCACCGCGAGCGCCTCGAACGCGAGCAGCGAGACCAGCGCGACGCTGCCGACCGTCATCGCCCGCAGCCGGGGCGCGAAGAGGCCGGCCGCGGGCGGAACCAGGACGGTCGGCGCCGCCGTGGCGGTCATCGTCGGCCCGCCGGACGGGGCAACCGGAGCAGCCGGTGGCGGGCGCGGACCCGGGGGTCGGCCGGGCCCACCAACCCGGAGCGGAGAAGTTCGATCAGCATGGGGTCAGCCTCCGACCTCAACCCGCATTGAGGTCAAGGGTGACCCACCTCTCTCAGGCCGCCTCCAGCGCCTCCCCGAGCCCCTTCGCCAGCCCGGACAGGTGCTGGTCGGCCAGCAGGTGGCCGGCGGTGATCACCAGCGCCAGCGGCCACTCGATGACCTGGAGCGCGGCGAGCACCCCGAGGCCCGCGTAGTAGGCGAGCTTGTCCGGCGGCGGGACGGCGACCTCCCCCAGGCCCGGGATCTCCACCCGCCGGGTGAACGCCCGGATCGTCTCGTGCGCCCCGCTGAGCGGTCGCGTCAGTGTGCTCATCCCGGCCTCCCCGATGACGGTGACAGTGGATCCGGGATTCCACCGGCGCGGCCGTCCATGCACCGCCGGTGGGGAGAAACTTCCCCTGCTCGGAGGGCATAACGGACGGTCCGCCGGGAAGCCAGGGCGCCGGAGCGGAGGCGTGGGAGGCGAGATGGCGTACGGCGGGAGCAGCAGCAGCGGGGGGCCTGGCCGGCGCCTGTCCGGTCGTACGCCTCGATGACCTCGCTGGGCCGCGCCGCCGGCCGGCTCCTGCCGTCCGTCGCCGTGCCACAGGTCGTCGGCGAGGCGTCCCGGACCGTCGGCGCCGCCGCCACCCGGCTGGCCCGGGTGGCCGGGCTGACCAAGCGTCGGGTCTGGTCCCGGCCCGGGCGGCACCACATCGAGGTGCACGGCGTCTGTCAGGACGGCGGCGACACCCTCGCCCGGCAGGTCGAGGCGGCGCTGGAGCGGCTGCCGGGGGTGGAATGGGCCCGGGTCAACGCCCCGTCGGGCCGGGTGGTCGTGGCCGTCGGTACGCCGGAGCCGAGCCTGCGCGACCTCGTCGCGACCGTCGCCCGCGCGGAACGCACCTGCCCGCACGAACCGGACCCGGAGATCCCGCCGCCGCACCCTCCCGAGGAGGGGCCGCGCACGCCGCGCACCCTCGGCGGGCTGGCCTCCGACGCCCTCGGCCTGACCATCTCCGCCGCCACGAGGATCCTGCCGTTCACGCCGGTGCCCGGGGAGGTCGCCGGGCTGCTCGGCGCGGTCGACCTGCACCCGAGGCTGCACGCGCTGGCCGACCGGGGCCTGCGCGCCGATCCGCGCGCCGACCTGCTGTTCCCGCTGGCCGAGGCGGTCGTGCAGGGCCTGACCGGCGGCTGGGCCGGGATCGTGCTCGACGGCGCGCAGCGGGTGGTGCAGTGGGGTGAGGCGCGGGCCCAGCTCCGGGCCTGGGCGCAGGCGGAGCCACGGCTGACCGGGGACCCGGAGCGGGCCGTCGCCCGGACGCCGAAGGTCGAGCGTCCCCGCCCGAAGCCGGACGGCCCGGCCGAGAAGTACGTCGTCCGGATGCTCACCGCCGGCGCCGCCGCCGCGGCCGCCGCCGCGCCCGTGGTGGGCCGGAAGCGGGCCGCCGCGCTGGGGCTCTCCGCGCTGCCGAAGGCTCCCGGCAGCGGCCGCGAGGGCTACGCCGCGCAGCTCGGCCGGATCCTCGCCCGGCGCGGGGTGATCGCGATGGACCGCAGCGTGCTGCGCGAGCTCGACCGGATCGACACGCTGGTGCTGGACGCGGCGGTGCTCGGCTCCGACCGGGGCGTACTGGCGGACCTGGCGCCGCTGGACGGGGCGGACGTCGGACAGGTGGCGACCCGAGCGTTCACGCTGTTCGACCCGGCCGCACCGTGGGAGCTGCGGCGCGCCGACGGCTGGCGGCTCGGGCCGCTGGACGCGCTGGACGCCGAGGACCCGGGTGACACCGCCGACAGCCGCCGGCTGCGCGAGGGCGGCGGATCCCTGCTCGGCCTGGCCGACGGCGACACCCTCGCCGCCGTGCTGCGGGTCGACCCGGAGCCCGCGCCGGGCGTGGACGCCCTGCCCACCGCCGCCCGCCAGGCCGGCCTGCGGGTGGTCGTGGCCGGCGACGACGACCGGCGGTACGGCTTCGCCGACGCCCACCTGCCCGGCGGCGACCGGTTGGCCGAGTCGGTGCGGACGCTGCAGTTCGCCGGGGCGGTGGTGATGGTTGCCTCCGGCGACCGGGCCGCGCTCGGCGTCGCCGACTGCGGCCTGGGGATCTCCGCCCCGGAGGACCTGCCGCCCTGGGGTGCGCACCTGCTGGTCGGCACCGACCTGCGGGTGGTGGCGCTGCTGATCGAGGCGACCGGGGTGGCCCGCCGGATGACCCGGCAGAACCTCGGCCTGGCCCTGGCCGGGACGGGCCTCGGCGCGCTGGGGGCGTTCACCGCCGCACCCGAGCTGCTGCCCGGCCGCACCCTCGCCACCGTGAACGGCGCGGCCGCGCTGGCCTTCGCGCACGGCGTCGTACGGGCGCGCCGCCTGCCCGACCGGGCGGACACCCCGGCGCCGGCGGTCACCGCCTGGCACCTGATGCCGGCCTCGGCCGTCCTCGACCAGCTCGGCACCGCGCCGGGCGGGCTGGCCACGGCCGAGGCCGAGCGCCGCCGGAACGGCGGGACCGGGCAGCCCGCCGGGCCGACCGGGCTGCTGCGCGCCTTCGTCGACGAGCTGGCCAACCCGCTGACGCCGGTGCTCGCCGCCGGGGCGGTGCTCTCCGCCACCTTCGGCTCGCTGGTCGACGCCGCCCTGGTCGGCGGGGTGGTCGGCGGGTCCGCGCTGCTCGGCGCGGTGCACCAGCGCAACACCGAGCGGTCGCTTGCCGAGCTGCTGTCCCGCTCGGCGGTGACCGCCCGGGTGCGCCGGGACGGCGCGGAACGGGTACTGCCCGCCGAAGACCTGGTGCCGGGGGACGTCGTCCTCCTCGAATCGGGGGACGCCGTCCCGGCCGACTGCCGGGTGCTGGAGTCGGCCGGCCTGGAGACCGACGAGTCCTCGCTCACCGGCGAGTCGCTGCCGGTCGGCAAGACCGACCAGCCGGTCGTCGCCGCGGCGGTCGCCGACCGGCGGTCGATGCTCTACGAGGGCACCACCGTCGCCGCCGGCAACGGCACGGCGGTGGTGGTGGCGACGGGCGCGGACACCGAGGCCGGGCGGAGCCTGGCGATGGCCCGGCAGGCCCCTCCGGCGAGCGGCGTCGAGGCCCGGCTGGGCAGGCTGACCCGGGCGGCGATCCCGCTGGCCGCCAGCTCGGCGGTGGCGGTGGCCGGCGCGGGCCTGCTGCGGGGCGTGCCGCTGGCGGAGACCGCCGCGACCGCCGCGAACCTGGCCGTCGCCTCGGTGCCGGAGGGGCTGCCGTTCCTGGTCAGCGCCGCCCAGTTGGCCGCCGCGCGGCGGCTGGCGGAGCACGGCGCGCTGGTCCGCAACCCACGCACCATCGAGGCGCTCGGCCGGGTGGACGTGCTCTGCTTCGACAAGACCGGCACGCTCACCGAGGGGCAGCTGATGCTCGCCGGGGTCGGCGACGACAGCCGGTACGCCCCGGTCGACCGACTCGACGACGATCAGCACGCCACCCTCGCCACCGCCCTGCGGGCCACCCCGGCCGCCGCCGACCCGCACGAGCTGGCTCAGCAGACCGACCGCGCCGTCCGCTACGGCGCCCAGGCGGCGGGGGTCGTCGAGCAGACCGGCGCGGACGGGTGGGAGGCGGTCGGCGGCCTGCCGTTCGAGCCGTCCCGCGGCTACCACGCCACGGTGGGGCGCAGCGGGCGCCTGCTGCTGCTCAGCGTGAAGGGGGCGCCGGAGTCGGTGCTGCCCCGATGCTCCGCCTGGCGTACCCCGGGGGGACGCGACGAGCCGCTCGACGACGAGGGGCGCGCCGGGCTGCACGCGACGCTCGCCGACCGGGCCGGGGCGGGGCACCGGATCCTCGCCGTGGCGGAGTGCCGGGTCTCGTCGCCCGGCGTCACCGACGAGCAGGTGCGCGACCTGACCTTCCTCGGCTACCTGGCCCTCGCCGACGGGGTGCGGGAGAGCGCCGCCCCGGCCGTACGCCGGATCCGCCAGGCCGGCGTGCACACCATCATGATCACCGGAGACCACCCGGCGACCGCCGAGGCGATCGCGGCCACCATCAGCGACCACGACGAGCAGCGGGTGGTCACCGCGACGGAACTCGACCAGCTCGACGACGAGGCCCTCGCGGCCCGGCTGGCCGCCACGGACGTGGTGGCCCGGTGCACCCCCGCGCACAAGGTACGCATCATCCAGGCGTTGCAGAAGTGCGGGCGTACGGTCGCGATGACCGGGGACGGTGCCAACGACGCGCCGGCGATCCGGCTGGCCGACGTGGGCATCGCGCTCGGCCAGCGGGGCACCCCGGCGGCCCGGGCGGCCGCCGACCTGGTGGTCACCGACGACCGGTTGGAGACCATCATCGCCACCCTGGTCGAGGGCCGGGCGATGTGGTCCTCGGTACGCCACGCACTCAGCATCCTGGTCGGCGGCAACCTCGGCGAGATCGCGTTCAGCGTGCTCACCGCCGCCGCCACCGGCCGGTCGGCGCTCACCGGGCGGCAGCTCCTCCTGGTCAACCTGCTCACCGACCTCGCTCCGGCGCTGGCGATCGCGATCCGGCCCCCGGCCGCGGACCGCACCGACGGCCTGCTGCGGGAGGGGCCGGACACCTCCCTCGGCGAGACGATGACCCGGGAGATCGGGCTGCGCGCGGCCGCCACCACGCTGGGCGCCACCGCCGGCTGGACGCTGGCCCGCTACACCGGGCGGCCCCGGCGGGCGGGCACGGTCGCGCTGGTGTCGCTGGTCGGCACCCAGCTCGGGCAGACCGTGCTGGCCGGCGGCACCAGCCCGGCCGTGCTCGCCTCCACCGCCGCGTCACTCGGGGCGCTGGCGGTGGTCGTGCAGACGCCGGGGGTCAGCCAGTTCTTCGGCTGCACGCCGCTCGGCCCGGTCGGCTGGACCATCGCCACGGGCTCGGCGCTCGGCGCGACCTTCGCCAACGGCGTGCTCACCCGCCTGGTGGAACGCCTGCCGCAGTCCGGCCCGCACGGCGCGGAACGATCCGACGGCGGCGCGGAACGATCCGACGGCGATACGGGCGAATCCGACGGCGGCGCGGGCGAAGCGGCGTCGCAGCGGTGACCGCCGCTTGAGCCGTCGGCCCTTCCGTGTCGACGCTGTCGAGCTGCCCCCACAGACGGGGCAGGCCCGTCCGCCTCACGCCCGTCGGCGTCAGCCGTAGGCCTCACCGTGAGCTTCACCTGGGCCCGGCCGCCCGGCCCGTGGCCTTCACCTGGCCGCCACGCCCATCGGTCTCATGGATGGGGCAGCTCGACAGGACCCCGGCCGGGCCGGTCGGAGCCGTCCGGGCGCGTCGGGCAACAACCTGCAAGGGGCCGATCCCCCAGCGGCCGATCGCCGCCTCCCGGCCGGGGCCGAAGGGCGGCGACCGGTCGGGCCGTGCGGTCAGCCGCGCTCGGAGATGGCCTCGATGAGGTCACCCACGGGACGCTCGGGCAGGGAGCGGGCCACATCGGCGACGGCCACGATGCCGACGAGTTCGTGCCCGTCGATCACCGGCAGCCGGCGCACCTGGTGCTGGCTCATGGTCCGCAGGATCTCGGCCGCGTCGTCGTCGGCACCGATGGTCACCGCCTCGCCCTGGGCCAGCTCACCGGCGGTGACGCTGCCCGGGTCGCGGCCCTCGGCGAGCACCTTCACCACGATGTCGCGGTCGGTCAGCATCCCCTTGAGCCGGTTGTCGTCCCCGCAGATCGGCAGCGACCCCACGCCCAACTGGGCCATCTGCCTGGCGGCAGTCCTGAGGTCGTCCTGCGCACGGATGCAGGTCACGTCGTCCGTCATGATCTCGCGTGCGGTCGGCATTGGCATGACACCTCACTTCCGGGGGTTGTTGCCGTTTCTCCTACCCCTGCCGCCCCGGCCCATGCACCGGGCCGGGTACGCGGGCCACTCGCCCGCGAGGCGTCGAGCCCCGCCCGCCCCCGGTCGGGCGTCAGTCCGCCGGCTGCCAGGTGGCGGCGGCGCGGCGCAGCCGGTCGTTGATCGCGCGGCCGACGCCGACCTCCGGAACCGGCTCGACCACGATCTCGCCGACCCCGGTGGCGTCCAGTTCGTGCAGCGCGTCGAACAGCCGCGCGGCGGCCTCGGTCAGGTCACCGGCGGCGGAGAGCACCTCGACCGCCGCCCAGTCGCCCGCCGCCGGCTCGCGGAAGGCCAGGAAGCCGCGCCGGACCCCGTCGGCCGCTGGCGGCTCCCCGCCCGACGCCAACCGCAACGGCGTACGCGGGGCGTAGTGCGCCGCCAGCGTGCCGGGCGCGACCGGCTGCCCCGAACTGCCTGGCCGTACGGTCACCGGGCCGATGGCCTCCTCCAGCGCCTCCAGCGGCAGCGCGCCGAGCCGCAGCACCACCGGCCGCTCGCCCCGGGCGTCCACGATGGTCGACTCGATCCCGCACCGCGTCGGCCCGCCGTCGAGCACCACGTCCACGGCCGCGCCCAGACCCCGCACCACGTGCTCGGCCCGGGTCGGGCTGAGCTGACCGAACCGGTTCGCGCTCGGCGCCGCCACCGGCACCCCGGCCTCGGCGATCAGCGCCCGCGCGTACGTGTTGTCCGGCACCCGGACCGCCATCGTCGCCAGCCCGGAGGTGACGATCGGCGGGATCGCCGCCGGCCGGTCCACGATCAGCGTGAGCGGCCCCGGCCAGAACTGCTCGGCCAGCGTCGCCACTGCCGGCGGCACCGCCCCGACCAGCTTCTCCAGCTCGGCCGCATCGGCGAGGTGCGTGATCAGCGGGTCGAAGCTGGGCCGCGCCTTGGCCTCGAAGATCCGGGCGGCCGCACGGGGGTCCAGCGCGTTCGCGCCGAGCCCGTAGACGGTCTCGGTGGGAAAGGCCACCAGCCCGCCGGTACGCAGGACGGAGGCGGCCTCGGCGATGCCGCTGTCGGCCGCGAGCACGCGCGGGGATCCGGTCACGCTCCGACGCTAACGTGCCGGGCCGGGCGGAGCGCAGGCGGCCACCGATGTCACCGCGCTGTCCCACGGCGGCACGTGCCGGTGAGGGGCTCCGGCTCGTGGGCCGCGCGTCGCAACTCCGCACGTCTGCTTATCACGGCCGTGGGGCCCGTGGGGGAAGACCCCCAATCAGCCGGTACGCAGGGGTCGACCGTGGTTACCTGACGGCGGGTCGCGCCCCACTTTCACGAAGTGTTCATGGAAATACCACATCGGGGTGATTTTGTTGACAATAAGGACATTGGCCCGCCTGGGAGCAGCGACCATCCTGGCCGCCGCGATCGGCCTCGGACCGGCCGCACCAGCCTGGGCCGACACCACCATCAACATCGATCCAGCGGACGTCGGCACGACAGCGGCCGCGTTCGGCACTCAGAGATGCGATCCGAACCTCGGCGGCGGCCCCTTCCAGGGCGAGGACGTCTGGGTCTTCGCCCTGCCGTCTCCCAAGCAGCAGGGCACCTTCACCTCACTGACCATCGAGTTCGCCACGGAGGGTGGCCCCGTCACGGAGACCATCACGACCACGCCCGCCGGCGACCGGGCGATCGTCGGCGACAAGGCGTGGATCAGGACGCCCGCCGGCCTGTCCTCGACCGGGGAGTTGGTGAATCCGTTCGCGCTCACCAACGCGACGGCGGTGATCACGGGCACCGACGGCACCTTCGACCTGGCGCAGACCTGCCCGGCGACCGGCGGGACAGCCCGTCCGAGCCTGCCCGTGACCGACACGGGGATCTCTGGCCCGGCGCTCGGCAGACTCGCCGCGATGGGCGGCAGCCTCATCGCTGCCGGGCTCGTACTGCTGCTGCTCATGCGGGTGCGTCGCCGCTACTAGACATGAGTTGAGCTTGGAACAGACCTGACCCGCGGACCGGAACCAGGGGCATGGCCCACGACGCGATGTCGTGGGCCATGCCGCCGACGCATCCGCCTTGGGGTACGCCACCGGGCACCTCGGCGGGGGAAGCCGTTCTCGCGATCAACGATCAGCCGGTCAAAACGCGAGCTTCTCGGCGGCTGTACCGAGCGATGGTCCGACATGCACCCGCTGCGCGGTGTCCGATCCCTCCGCGAGCTGTACCGTCTGTGTCACCTTGCCGGCCAGGTCGACAACCTTCAGGCTCGGCCGTTCGGTGAGGCCCCGATCGCCGTAGTCCTTCACGATCAGGTGCGTGCTGTCGTACCAGCCCACCACGGTTCCGGCGGTCGGTACGGAGAACTCCTGTCCGACGGTGCCGGTGGCAGCGTCCACGATCTGGATCCGGTCGCTCACGAACCGGTTGTCCAGCGCGATCCGGCTGCCATCGGGTGAGAACCCGCTGCCCTCGTTGAGCGAGCCGCCGGTGACGCGGAGGGTACGGGTCGGCTTGCCGGAGAGGTCATAGAAGCCGATACCAGTCACTCGGCCCGGCTCGCTCTCGCTGTCAGAAACCGAGTGGGTCAGGGCAACCTCCGTTCCGTCGGGTGTCCAAACGAAGGCCAGTCCGTTGGTGTTCTGCGTGCTGACGTCGGGCACCTCGACCTGGCGGGCGGCCAGCGTCGCGGCGTCGACGAGCAGGAAGCCAGCACCGGGGCCGTCTTTCGGCCGATTGGTGATCAGGATCTGCCGACCGTCCGGCGACCAGCTGGCACCCGAGGTGTAGCCGGCGCTGCCCGGCAACCACCGAACCTCCCCGCTCTCCCGGTTCAGCACCCCTCTCCTCGACGGATGCGCCAGGCTGTTGTCGCCCTCGTGCACCAGCACCTGGCTGCCGTCCGGGGATGGCACCACCTCGTTGAACGGGACCTTGTCGTACTCACCGGTGTCCGGGTCGAGCAACAGCGAATAGTCGTCCGCCGGCCCCGGATCTCCCGGGTTGTTGACCCCGCTGTACGCCGTCACGACGAACGGCTTGACGGCCGGTCCCGGGCCCATCCCGGCGGGCGACAGATCGTCGCCGGGGACGGTCAGGACGCCGATAGCCAGCGGCACAGCGGCCAGTGCCACGGCAAACGCGGCCACGCTGGCCACCACCAGGCGCGCGGTTCGCTGCCGGCCGGCCGTACGAATCGCGGCCTGAGCCAGGTCCGCCGGCGGGGGCGCGTCGGCGAGCTGGACGAACACTTCCCGAACGGCGTTCTCAAGCTGGGTGGTCACTGGTGAACCTCCTGCGCTAGACGATGGTCAAGTTCAGGGCAGAGTGAGCGGATCCGGTCGAGGGCGCGGGAAGCCTGGCTGCGTACCGTCGCCGGCTTGCAGCGCAGAATGTCGGCGATCTCCTCGTCGGGCAGGTCCTCGAGATATCGCAGCACGAGTACCGCCCGCTGCTTCGGCGCCAGGCGATCCAGGGACGCCCGCAACGCCAGGCTCAGGTCGACTCGGCCGGTGAGGTCCGTGTCGGCCAGGTCCGGAAGCTGATCGGTAGAGACTTCTCGGCCCCGCATCGGCCGACGCCACCAGCTCACCTGCTCCCGGTACAGCGCTCGACGCAGATACGCCTCGGGCTGACCATGGCGGACCTTCCCCCAGTGCCGGTACGCCTTGGCCAGCACCGTCTGCAACAGATCCTCGGCCTGCTGCCGATGACCGGTCAACGCCAGCGCGGTCCGGAACAGCGCATGCGACCGTGCTGCGACAAAGGCGGTGAAGTCCTGCCGCGTCTCAAGATCCATGAAAGCTCCCGCATCTCATGCTCTTAGAAACGCGAGATCAGCATGGCCTGCTGCCTCACCGCACCCGCAATCCTGGCCCGCTCCCTGACAGCACACGGTCGGCACACGCCAGAGACCCCACCGTCCGTGGACCTCTTGCGAACTGTCCCCGCTACGCGGACGGGGACGGGGTTTCCGGTGGGCGGCCGGCCGCGTGTAGAGCGTCCGCGACGGCGACACCGAGCAGCACGACGGCAGCGGCGCTGGCGGCGAGCAGTGGCGGGCCGAAGACCAGCGGCGGAGCCAGCAGAGCAAGAGCGGCGATGCCGACGACCCGGCGCAGGGCCAGCCGGTTGAAGACGATCCGTTCCAGCCGAATGCGGCCCAACAGGAAGACCGCCGGCCCACCGAGGATGATCGCCAGCCAGGCCAACTGGGACCGCCCACCAGGATGCGCCAGCACGATTTCCGAGCCAGTCGCGGCGGCGACGATGCCGAGCACCATAAGCACATGGGCAGCGCCAGCCGTCCGGCCGGCAACCTCCCGGTTCGTCGACATCGCGACGGCCTCGGCCAGCACCTGGCCGGCGCGGTAGAAGTAGATCCGCCAGATCAGCACGGACGAGACGAATGTGATCACCAGGGCCGCCGTCGTCGCGAGCGTGGCGGGGTGGTTGGCGTAGGTGACGCCTATTGACACCACCGTCTCGCCGAGTGCGATCAGCAGCAGTTGCTGGTAGCGCTCGGGGAGGTGTCGGGTGCTGGCCATCCCCCAGCCGCTGATGGCTGGTCGGCGCAGGCCGGGTATCGGCCAGCTGAACTGCGCCACGACCAGGTCCACCGTGATGGCGATCAACCACAGGGCCACCCGGTGGTTCCCGTGCATCACCGCCCCGGAGAGCCAGATTGGGCCGGAGACGCTCGCCCAGATGGCCAGGCGGGTGTAGAGCGCCCGTACCTCCTCGTGCTCCCGCAACAGCGGCCGGAGCAGCAAGGGGCGTCCAACATGCAGCAACACGTACACGACGGCGAACGAGGCCCCGCGTGCCTCGAACTCGTACGGCAGGGACGTCGCCATGATCAGCAGGCCGAACGCGCTGGCCAGGACCAGCAGCTGGATCCAGCGGTTGCGGCAGTCGAACCGGCTCGTGATGTACGCGGTGGTCGTCCACAACCAGAGCAGCGGCAGGGCAAGAACTATCGTGTACGGCAACGACAGCCACTGCTGGCGCACGTTGTTCGAGAGAAGGTCCGGCACCATCCGACTGACGACCCCGAGCAGGGCGAAGACCAGCACCAGGTCGAAGAACAGTTCCAGGAAGTTGGCCTGCCGAGCGTCCTCCTCGCCACGCAGGATGTTCCCGGACTGCGCCGGCTCCGATGCCTGCCCCATCCGGCCATGATCGCCGAAGGATTGTCTTGCGCGCCGATTTCGGCCGCTTCATCACCCGGTCGACCTCACGGCGCAGCCGCGGGCCCTCGAAGCCTGGCCGACCGAATGCCCACTAACCCGGATGACGGCCGACACCTACGGGCACGTCCTGCCGGCGCGGCCTCGCCATCGACCGAGTCCTGAGCGAGGAGGGGACGGCGTGACCGCGTTGGCTGCATTCGGGACCGAGATCAACCAAGGAAAGTGCTGGTGGAGCCCAGGGGACTCGAACCCCTAACCCCTGCCTTGCAAAGGCAGTGCTCTGCCAGTTGAGCTAGGGCCCCGGGGCGGACGTGCCGCCGGTGCTGGCAGTGGTCGGTGCGGTCAGCGCAGGTCGGGCGCGGTGGTCGCCTCGTGCCAGAGGGCGCGCTCGTCGTTGGAAGCCTTGATCTTCTTGGCGACCACGGCCGCCACCCCGACGATGCCGGCCAGGATCAGAAGCTTCTTGAACATTGGGGCCTACCCCTCGCGCTCGACTGCCGTCGGACGAATGTGCGGTGGGGCTAGCTGGAATCGAACCAGCGACCTCAGAGTTATCAGCTCTGCGCTCTAACCGACTGAGCTATAGCCCCGCGTAGCGACGAGCAACATTAACCCATCCGCCCGCCCGGCCCCAAATCGGGGGCCGCCCGGACATCGGGTGTCGCCGTCGCCCCTGAACCTACCGGAGGCGCCGCGCCCGGCCCAGGCGATTTCGCCCGGCCACGCGGCACGACGCGCCCGGCGCCTGCTCCCCGACGCACGGAAGCCGGGGCTCCGCGCATCGGCGGTGCCCCGGCTACCGAGGTGGATCAGTCGCGCTCGGCGAGGGTCAGCTCGATGCCCCCGACCAGGTCGGCGCAGACGTTGTAGACGAACGCCCCGAGCGTGGCGAGCGCCGTGAACAGCACGACGTTGACCAGGCCGATCAGCGCCGAGCTGAGGATCACGCCCTTGGCGGTGATCTGGAAGCCGCTGGTGCTCTGGCCGCCGCCCGCGCTGACCAGGTCGGTCAGGCTGTCGTTGACGCTGGTGAACACGCCCATCGCGTCGAGGGCCAGGTAGAGCACCGAGGTGGCCACCACCACGACGATGAAGAGCACCACCGAGACGGCGAAGGCGAACTTCATCACGGACCAGGGGTCGATCCGCTTGAGGTTCAGCCGGGCCCGGCGCGGTCCGCGCGACGCGGCCGAGCTGACCGACGTACGCGCTGCGCGTACCGCCTCGCCCACGCGCGCGGCCCCGACGGCGGCCGCGCCGCTGATGCCCGGCGGCAGGCCGCCGCCGTTGGCCGGTCGGCCGGCGCCGGTCGGCCGGCCACCGTCCGGCTGCGGCTTGGCCGTGCCGGTGACACGGGGCTGGGTGCCGGTGGCAGTGCCCGTGACCCTCGGCTGTGTGCCGGTGGCGCCGGTCGGCTGGCCGGCGCCGACTGTGAGCGGCTGGGTCGTCGTCGGGTTGGCGGCGGTCGGCTTGGCGGCGGGGGCCGGCTTGTCGACCCCCACCGTCTCGGTCCTGTCCGCCGCGTCCGCGTCCTCGGAGGGCTTGTCCGGCGGCGGTGTCATGCCGGGGGCCCGGGTGAATTTCGGGGCAGGCGCATCGGCGGGGACAGTCGCCCGGCCCACGGCCGCGCGGCCGGTCGCTGGTGTGCCGCTCTTGGCGGCCTCCTCGTCGACCGGGTTGGCCGAGGTCCCCGTGTTCCCCGACTTCGCCTGTGTCTCCGTCATTCAACTAGTCCTGTTCGTCAGGCTCGTCGGCATTGCGAGCAATCGCCACGATAGTCACGCCGTCCGGAAGGTCCATCAGCTTGACCCCCATTGTGTTCCGATCACGCGTACGGCGTACAGGCTTCACCGGAGTCCGAATGACACCACCGTTGCTGGTGATCGCGAACAGCTCGTCGTCCGGGTCGATCACCACCGCGCCGACCAGACCACCACGGCGCTCCGTGATCTTCGCAGTCAGCACGCCCTTACCTCCCCGGCCCTGGACCGGGTATTCCTCGATCGGGGTACGTTTCGCGTAACCCCCGTTCGTGGCCACCAGGACGTCCAGCCCCTCGCGGACCACCTCCATGGCCAGCAGGACGTCGTCCTCGCTGAAGCGCATGCCGATCACGCCCGAGGTGGCCCGACCCATCGGGCGGAGCGCCTCGTCGCTCGCGTTGAACCGGATCGCCTGCGCGTTCTTGGAGACCAGCAGCAGGTCCTCCTCCGGGGCGACCAGCGCCGCCCCGACCAGCTCGTCCTCGTCGCGCAGGTTGATCGCGATGATGCCGCCGGACCGGGGGGAGTCGAACTCCTCGAGCCTCGTCTTCTTCACCAGGCCGTTCTTCGTGGCGAGCACCAGGTAGGGAGCCACCTGGTAGTTCGGGATCTCGATGATCTGCGCGATCTGCTCGTCGGCCTGGAACGCGAGCAGGTTCGCCACGTGCTGGCCCTTGGCCACCCTACTGGCCTCGGGCAGCTCGTACGCCTTGGCCCGGTAGACCCGACCCTTGTTGGTGAAGAACAGGATCCAGTCGTGGGTCGAGCAGACGAAGAAGTGGCTGACGATGTCGTCCTGCCGCAGCGTCGCCCCGCTGACGCCCTTGCCGCCGCGCCGCTGGGAGCGGTAGAGGTCGACCTTGGTCCGCTTGGCGTAGCCGGTGCGGGTGATGGTGACGACCACGTCCTCGCGGGCGATGAGGTCCTCCATCGAGACCTCGCCCTCGAACGGCACGATCTTCGTCCGCCGGTCGTCGCCCCACTTGGCGACGATCTCGCCGAGCTCCTCGGAGACGATCTTCCGCTGCCGCTCGGGCTTGGCGAGGATGTCCTTGAGGTCGGCGATCTCCAGCTCCAGCTTGGCCAGGTCGTCCAGGATCCGCTGGCGTTCCAGCGCGGCGAGCCGGCGCAGCTGCATGTCCAGGATCGCGGTCGCCTGGATCTCGTCGATCTCCAGCAGCCGGATCAGGCCCTGTCGGGCGTCCTCCACCGTGGGCGAGCGCCGGATCAGGGCGATCACCTCGTCGAGGGCGTCCAGCGCCTTGGACAGGCCGCGCAGGATGTGCGCCCGCTCCTCGGCCTTACGCAGCCGGAACGCCGTCCGCCGGCGGATCACGTCGATCTGGTGGTCGACGTAGTAGCGGATGAACTGGGCGAGGTTGAGCGTGCGCGGCACACCGTCGACCAGCGCCAGCATGTTGGCGCCGAAGGTCTCCTGGAGCTGGGTGTGCTTGTAGAGGTTGTTCAGCACCACCTTGGCGACGGCGTCGCGCTTGAGCACGAGCACGATCCGCATGCCCGTACGCCCGGAGGACTCGTCGCGGATGTCGGCGATGCCGGCGAGCTTGCCCTCCTTGATCAGCTCGGCGATCCGCTCGGCGAGGTTGTCCGGGTTGACCTGGTAGGGCAGCTCGCTGACCACCAGGCAGGGGCGGCCCCGCTTGTCCTCCTCGACCTCCACCACAGCGCGCATCCGGATCGACCCGCGCCCGGTGCGGTAGGCGTCCTGGATCGCCTGGGTGCCGACGATCAGGCCGTGGGTGGGGAAGTCGGGGCCCTTGACGATGTCCAGCAGCGCGTCGAGGGTGGTGGCCTCGTCCTCGTCCGGGTGCTCCAGGCACCACTGCACCGCCGCGCCGATCTCACGCAGGTTGTGCGGCGGGATCTTGGTGGCCATGCCGACCGCGATGCCCTCGGAGCCGTTGACCAGCAGGTTGGGGATCCGCGACGGCAGGATGGTGGGCTCCTTGGCCCGGCCGTCGTAGTTGTCCTGCAGGTCGACGGTGTCCTCGTCGATGTCCCGCAGCATCTCCATCGCCAGCGGGTCGAGCTTGCACTCCGTGTACCGCATCGCGGCGGCCGGGTCGTTGCCGGGCGAGCCGAAGTTGCCGTTGCCGTCGACCAGCGGGTAGCGCAGCGACCAGGGCTGCGCCATCCGGACCAGGGCGTCGTAGATCGCCGAGTCGCCGTGCGGGTGGAACTGACCCATCACGTCGCCGACGACGCGGGAGCACTTCACGTAGCCGCGGTCCGGGCGGTAGCCGGAGTCGAACATGGCGTAGAGGATCTTGCGGTGGACCGGCTTGAGCCCGTCCCGGACGTCCGGCAACGCCCGCCCGACGATGACGCTCATCGCGTAGTCGAGGTAGGAGCGCTGCATCTCCACCTCGAGCCCGACCGGTTCGATGCGGTCGTGCGCGACGACGGCGCCGACCGTCTCGGGAACCTCGGGCTCGTTCGGTGTGGACTCGGGGATATCGGTCACTGTTAACCCTTATCAGACTCAGAGTCGTTTTCGTGCTGTGGATAACGGCTGTGGAAACCGGCCATGCTGTGGATAACTCTGTGGATCGCCGGGCCGCCCGGTGGATGACCGGTCGGCCCGGCGAGCCCCGTCAGATGTCCAGGAACCGGACGTCCTTGGCGTTGCGCTGGATGAACGAGCGGCGCGCCTCGACGTCCTCACCCATCAGCACGCTGAACAACTCGTCGGCGGTTGCCGCGTCGTCGAGCGTGACCTGACGCAGCGTACGCGTCGCCGGGTTCATCGTGGTCTCCCACAGCTCCGGGTAGTTCATCTCGCCGAGACCCTTGAACCGCTGGATGTCGTCCGGTTTCGCGTTCGGCTTCTTCTGCTGGCGCAGCGCGATCAGCCCGTCCCGCTCCCGGTCCGAGTACGCGTACTGCGCGTCGTCGCCCCGCTTGTTCCACTTGATCTTGTAGAGCGGCGGGGCGGCCAGGTAGACGTGCCCCAGCTCGACCAGCGGGCGCATGAAGCGGAAGAGCAGGGTGAGCAGCAGCGTCTGGATGTGCTGGCCGTCGACGTCCGCGTCGGCCATCAGCACGATCTTGTGGTAGCGCAGCTTCTCGATGTCGAAGTCGTCGTGGATGCCGGTGCCCAGCGCGGTGATCAGCGCCTGGACCTCGTTGTTCTTCAGCACCCGGTCGATCCGGGCCTTCTCCACGTTGAGGATCTTGCCGCGGATCGGCAGGATCGCCTGGGTGCGCGGGTCGCGGCCCTGCTTGGCCGAACCGCCGGCCGAGTCACCCTCAACGATGAAGACCTCGGACTCGCGCGGATCGGTCGACTGGCAGTCGGCCAGCTTGCCGGGCATCGAGCCGGACTCCAGCAGCGACTTGCGCCGGGCCAGCTTGCGCGCCTGCTGGGCGGCGATCCGGGCCCGGGCGGCCTGGGACGCCTTCTGGATGATGATCTTCGCCTCGGCCGGATTCCGGTCGAACCAGTCCACCAGCCACTCGTTGCAGACCCGCTGCACGAAGCTCTTCACCGGGGTGTTGCCGAGCTTGGTCTTGGTCTGACCCTCGAACTGCGGGTTGGTGAGCTTGACCGAGATGATCGCGGCCAGGCCCTCGCGGATGTCCTCGCCGGAAAGCTTCTCGTCGCCCTTGAGCAGCTTCTTCTCCGCGCCGTACCGGTTGACGACGCTGGTCAGCGCGGCCCGGAAGCCCTCCTCGTGGGTGCCGCCCTCGTGGGTGTTGATGTTGTTGGCGAAGGTGTAGACCGACTCGCCGTACGACTCGTTCCACTGCATGGCGATCTCGACCGACATGCCCTCCTCCTCGGCGCCGAACTCGACCACCGTCCGGTGGATCGGGTTCTTCGAGGCGTTGAGGTGCCGGACGAAGTCCGCGATGCCGCCCTCGTAGCGGAAGGTGACCTCGCGGATCTTGCCTTCCTCGCCCTCCGGAACCCGCTCGTCGAGCAGGTGGATGGTGAGGCCGCGGGTGAGGAAGGCCATCTCCTGGAGCCGCCGGTAGATGGTCTGGAAGTCGAAGTCGACCGTCTCGAACACGTCCGCGTCGGGCCAGAAGGCGACCGCGGAGCCCGTCCGGTCCGTCGTCTCGCCCTTCTCCAGCGGCGTCGGCTTGGAGTTGTGGTACTGCTGCCGCCAGACGAAGCCGGACTTGTGGATCTCCACCGCCATCTTCGTGGAGAGGGCGTTCACCACGGAGACGCCCACGCCGTGCAGACCGCCGGAGACCGCGTACGCCTTGCCGTCGAACTTGCCGCCCGCGTGCAGCACCGTCAGCGCCACCTCGACACCCGGCTTCTTCAGCTTCGGGTGCAGGTCCACCGGGAAGCCCCGGCCGTTGTCGGTGACCCGGACCCCGCCGTCGGCGAGCAGCACCACGTCGATGGTGTCGCAGTGCCCGGCCAGCGCCTCGTCCACCGCGTTGTCGACGACCTCCCACACCAGGTGGTGCAGACCACGCTCGCCGGTCGACCCGATGTACATACCGGGCCGCTTGCGGACCGCCTCCAGACCCTCGAGAACGGTGATCGACTCTGCGCCGTACTCCTGCTTGTCCTGCGCTGCCACCCTCGGCCACTTTCTCGCGCCGTCCGCGCCTGGTGGCGCGTCGGGCGCGGGTTCGGCGGACAGGACGCGACGTCGGCACGCGGACCGGCACCGGGGACAATTCCGGGGTACGGGTCGAACGCGCCGGTCGCCGCGGTTGCCCGCGGATCGCGATCGGCTCGAACCGGCATGGAGAATGATCGCGGGCCCCGCACCGGGCCCGTGTCTCGTCGCTCCGCACCGGGTCTTCGTCTCGGGGTCAATCTTACTGTGCGGCAGCGACAGAACCACCACTCGGCACCCCTGCGAGGCGTCTCAGACCGACGTAGCCGGCCGAACCGCGCCGCCCGCGACTCCCCCTACACGCCAGGGCCCGATCGGGGGCGCGACCGGCCGACGATCGGTGTCGGCCGGTGGCCAGGAGAGACCCGCCCCGCCGCGCCGACGGCCCGGCCTTGATCTTTTCCTGCCGGAACCGGACGATCGACCCGATCGAACCGACACACGCTCATTAAGAGGTGACACCAGATGGGGCTGGACAACGTCGCGGTGCAGTGGCCGCGGACCGGCCGCTTCTACGACCCGGTCGCGCCGGCGGAGTTCGTCGACTTCGGCGACATCGTCGACATGCCGCGCATCTCCGCGCCGACGGCGGCGCTCGCCGAGCTGATCGCCAAGACCGGCACCGTCCGGGCCACCGCGTACACCGAGCTGGTGGACCTGTTGCTCGGGCTCGAAGGTGTGCTCTACGCCACCGACGCCGCCGCCGAGGACGAGGACCCGGTGATCGACCCGGACGGCTGCGCCTGGATCGCCGGCGGCATCGAGCGGTTCGTGGCGGGCCACCGCCCGCACGGCGAGGCGGTGACCTTCGACTCGGTGAGCCAGGTGCTGCGGTCGCTGCTCGCCGACGGGCGGCTGGCCGAGCAGCAGTTGCGCTGGCTCGACAGCCGGCTGGACGCGCTGCGCGACGAGAGCGGCGCGCCGCCGCAGTGGAACTTCACCTGTGCCGAGCTGAGCGTGCTGGCCGCCTTCTACCGGCGCTGCGCCGACCGCGGCTTCGCCGTCTACGCCGACGCCTGACCCGGCGCCCCACCCGACCCACCCGACCCACGCGGGTCGGGCGGGGCCGCGGCGCCGGCGCGGTTGGCGGCGGTGATGACCCGGGTCAGCACGGTGTGCAGGTGACGCAGGTCCGCGATCGGCAGGCCCAGCCGCTCGACGATCGCGGGCGGGATCTGCTCCGCGCGCTCCCGCAGGGCCTCGCCGGTCGGGGTCAGCGTCACCGCGAGGCTGCGCTCGTCGGCGGGGTCGCGCTCCCGCCGGACGTAGCCATTCGCCTCCAGGCGCTTGAGCAGGGGCGACAGCGTGCCCGGGTCGAGCTGCAACAGGCGGCTGAGGTCGCGTACGGACAGTGGCGCGTACTGCCACAGGGCAAGCATCACCAGGTATTGCGGATGGGTCAGCCCCATCGGCTCCAGCAGCGGCCGGTAGACCGCGACCACGCCGCGCGCGGCGACGGAGAGCGCGAAGCACACCTGCTGCTCCAGTGCCAGGGGATTCCCGTCGAAATCGTCGGGCACGGGCTGGACCTCCTCGTCGTCGTTGGTATCGTACCAATGGTTGGGGTACTAATTATTTGCGCGCTAACGGAAGGGTCAGTCGATGAGCGACGAGAAGCCGGCTCCGAAGGGCTCTGGCGAGGGTGGCTGGCTGATGGCGTGGGCCTTCCGGCGCTGGGCCGGCCCGCCGGAGGTGCAGGGCGCCGTGCAGGGTGGCTCCAACGAGGCCCGCGAGGCCTGGAAGCAGGACCTGGAGCGCCGCAAGCAGTGGAGCCGCGAGCAGCGGGAGCGCAAGCGCGCCGAGCGGGAGGCCCGGCGCGGCGGTCACTGACCGTCAGCCGTGGCGGTCCCCCGACCGTCAGCCGTAGGTGTCCCGGGGGCCGCGTCCGCGTACCCGGCGGGGGCCCTTCGACCAGGAGGGCGCGGCGGGGCCGTGGATGTGCAGCTTGCGCACCACGTTGTGACCGACCTCGCGGGCGATCTGCTGGAGCAGTGAGCCGGCCAGCAGCCGAAGCTGGGTGGCCCAGGCGGTCGACCGGGCCTCCACGGTCAGCTCGCCGTCCTCCAGCTTGACCGGCCGGCTGTGCTGGGCCACCTCCGGGCCCACCACCCGCTCCCAGGCGCCGAACACGGTCGCCTCCGCCGCCGGCTGCTGCCAGCCGCGCGCCTTCACCAGCCGGTTGAGCACCGCGCCGAGGGGCTGCGGGTCCCGCGGGTCCGGCCCCGGGCCCGAGTAGCCGCGCAGGCGACGCTGCGGGCCGCCGTCGCCGTCGCCACCCGCGCCACCGCCGGGGGCACGCCGGCGCGTGCGCGCCGCCGCCTCCCGCCGGGCCCTGGCCGCGTCGAGCACCGCCCGGGCCAGCTCCGGCCCGCTGGCGCCGGCCGACGCGTCCCCGCCGCCCGCCGCGCCGCCGGGATCACCCGTCGTCCTGCCGGAGTCGCCGCCGGCCGGCCCGCCACGCCCCGGGCCCAGGCGGGCGGGGGGCAGCTGCTCATCCGACACGGCGCACCGTCCCGTCGCCGACGGCGTACCGGGTGCCGCGCAGGGACGCCGGCACGTCGTCGTCGACCGCGCAGGTCACCAACAGCTGGCTCGCCCCGCCGACCAGCCCGGCCAGCCGCTCCCGCCGCCCGGCGTCCAGCTCGGCGAAGACGTCGTCGAGCACCAGCACCGGCTCGATGCCGTCGGAGCGGAGCAGGTCGTACCCGGCCAGCCGCAGCGCCAGCGCGTACGACCACGACTCGCCATGGCTGGCGTACCCCTTGGCGGGCAACGGGCCAAGGGTCAGCGCCAGCTCGTCGCGGTGCGGGCCGACCAGCGTGGTGCCTCGGTCGACCTCGGCGGTGCGGGCCTCGGCGAGCGCGGCGGTCAGCGCCGCCGCCAGCGTCTCCCGGTCGGTGGTCGGCTCCGCCAGTTCCACGGAGGGCCGGTACGCGATCCCGGCCGCCCCCCGGCCCGCCGCCACCGCGTCGTACGCCTTGGCCACGTGCGGGGTGAGCGCGGCGACCAGCTCCAGCCGGCCGGCGAGCAGCTCCGCGCCGTGCCGGGCCAGATGGGTGTCCCAGACCGCCAGGGTCGACAGGTCCCCGCCCCGCGACCCGCCCGTCTTGCGGGCGAGGTACGCCGTGCGCAGCAGGGCGTTGCGCTGCTTGACCACCCGCTCGTAGTCGGCGCGCACCCCGGCGTAGCGGGGCTGGCGGCTGACCAGCAGGTCGTCGAGGTAGCGGCGGCGCTCCGCCGGGTCGCCCCGGACGAGCTCCAGGTCCTCCGGGGCGAACAGCACGAGCCGCAGCGCGCCGAGCACGTCCCGCGCCCGGCGGGCCGGGGAGCGGCCCAGCCGCGCCCGGTTGGCCTTGCCCGGCACGATCTCCAGCTCGACCAGCAGCTCGCGTCCCTCGTGCACCACGGCGCAGCGGATCACCGCCGAGGCGGCGCCCATCCGGACGAGGGGGGCGTCCGTGGCGACCCGGTGCGAATCCAGGGTCGCCACGTAGCCCAGCGCCTCGACGAGGTTCGTCTTGCCGACGCCGTTGGCGCCGATCAGGACGTTCGCCCCCGGCTCCAGGTCCACGCCGACCCGCTCGTACGAGCGGAAGTCGACCAGTTCGAGCCGGCGGACGTACACAGCCTGTGGATACCGGTCAGCGCTTGCGGACGGCGTGCCCGCCGAACTGCTGGCGCAGCGCGGCGACGGCCTTCATGGCCGGCGAGTCGTCCTGCCGGGAGGCGAACCGGGCGAAGAGCGAGGCGGTGATCACGTTCAGCGGCACGGCGAGCCGGACCGCCTCGTCGACCGTCCACCGGCCCTCGCCGGTGTCCTCCGTGTAGCCGCTCAGCTCGGCCAGCTCCGGGTCCTCGTCGAGGGCCCGGTCGAGCAGGTCGAGCAGCCAGGAGCGCACCACGGTGCCCTCGCGCCAGGACTTGAACACCCCCGGCACGTTGGTGACCAGCTCGGACTTCGCCAGCAGCTCGTAGCCCTCGGCGTAGGCGTGCATCAGGCCGTACTCGATGCCGTTGTGCACCATCTTGGCGTAGTGCCCGGCGCCGACCGGCCCGGCGTGCACGAAGCCGAACTCGCCCTCCGGCTTCAGCGACTCGAAGATCGGCATGAGCCGGTCGACGTGCTCCCGGGCGCCGCCGACCATCAGCGCATAGCCGTTCTGCCGGCCCCAGACGCCGCCGGAGACGCCGGCGTCGAGGTAACCGATGCCCTGCTCGTTGAGCCGCTCGGCGCGCGGCGCGTCGTCGCTGAACCGCGAGTTGCCGCCGTCGATGATGATGTCGCCCTCGCCGAGGACGCCGGCGAGCTCGTCGATGGTCGCGTCGGTGACACCGGCGGGGACCATGACCCAGACCGCGCGCGGCGACTCCAGCTTCTCCGCCAGCTCCGCCAGGGTCGCGACGTCGCTCAGCTCCGCGTTGTGGTCGAAGCCGACCACCTCGTGCCCGGCGGCGCGCAACCGCTCGCGCATGTTGCCGCCCATCCGGCCGAGCCCTACCAGGCCGAGCTGCATGTGTTCCTACCTCCGTGCGTCGGGGTCTTCTCGGGCGCGATCAGCGGGAGACGCGGATCGGCATGATGAGGTAGCGGTACCCCGGGACGACCTCGCCATCCTCGCCGGCGGGCGAAATCACCGCGGGCTTGAAGGCGTCGACGAACGAGAGCACGGCGAACTGGGCCCCCAGGTTGGCGAGGCCGTCGATCAGGTACTGCGGGTTGAAACCGATGGTGAGCGGGTCGCCGGTGAAGGTGGCCTCCATGGCCTCGCTGGCCCGCGCCTCCTCGGTGCCGCCGGCCTCGACCACCAGGCCGTCGGCGCTGAAGCTGAGCAGCACTGGGGTCGTCCGCTCGGCCACCAGGGCGACCCGCTTGACGACCTCGATCAGGGTGCTGACGGGCACCCGGGCCTCGGCGTTGTGGGCGGCCGGGAAGAGCGAGCGCACCGGCGGGTAGTTCGCGCCGTCGAGCAACCGGCTGGTGGTGCGCCGGGTGCCGCCGGCGAAGCCGATCATCCCCTCGCCGGCCGCGCCCTGGGAGAGCGCCATGGTGACCTGGCCGCCGAGCGGGCCGAGGGCCTTGGCGGTGTCGTGCAGCGTCCGGGCCGGCACGAGGGCGTTGATGCTGACCTCGGGGTCGTCCGGGTTCCACTCCATCTCGCGCAGGGCCAGCCGGTAGCGGTCGGTGGCGAGCATGGCCAGCGTGCCGCCGGAGAGTTCGATGCGTACGCCGGTCATCATCGGCAGCGTCTCGTCGCGGCCGGCGGCGACGGCGACCTGGGCGACGGCGGCGGCGAAGGCGGCCGCGTCGACGGTGCCGGCGCTCTCCGGCATCTCCGGCAGGGACGGGTAGTCCTCGACCGGCATGGTGGGCAGGGTGAACCGGGCGCTGCCGCAGACCAGTTCGAGGTGTGCCCCGACGGCGGCGATGTCCACCGGCTTGGCCGGCAGCGCCTTGGTGATCTCGGCAAGCAGCCGGCCGGAAACCAGGGCGGCCCCGTCGGCGTCCCCCTGGACCTCGACGGTCACCTGGCTGGAGACCTCGTAGTCGAAGCCGGAGACCTGCAGGTTCCCGTCGGTGACGCGCAGCATCACGCCCGCGAGCACCGGCACGGACGGCCGGTTGGGCAGGCTCTTCGCGGTCCAGGCCACGGCCTCGGCGAGCGCGTCGCGCTCCACTCGGAACTTCATCAATGCCTCCGCGTCGACGTCAGCGACAACTCTCTCATGCCGACCGCTGCCTACCGACCCGCCTGTCCGTGCGGGTACCCATCGCACCTTAGGGCGCGCGGGCATCGGCTGTGCGCCCGACCCCGTGGACTTCCCGGTGCCGGAGGCCCGCCCACGGCGGGTCCGGCCAATCCACAGGAAGTCCAACGGTGGTGATTGGTTTTTGTTGTCTTAGAAGAGATAACCCGTCATCTTCATCGCACCTGTGCAAACTGTGGAGAACCGCCGTCTGCGCAGGTCAGACACGTTATCCACCGGTGGGTTGGCTGTGGAGAACCAGGGGTACAACCCGTGTCGCGATCCACAGGCGGCGACTGCCCCCAGGTTTTCCACCGTTGTCCACCGGTTGTCCACCGGTAATCCACGGACTTTCTCCCCAGTCCTGTGGACAGACGGAACCGGCTCGACGGGCGTCATCCCCAGAACCTTCAACAGCTTGCCCACAGGCGGACCGTCGTCGGTGGACAACGACGACGTTGTCCCCAGGCGTCCACAGCGTCGTCCCCAGGGTTTCTCCACAACCTGTGGGTAACCGAGGATTGTGCGGACGGTAGTTATCCACAGGCGGTGGACAACGAGCTGTGGACAACGATCCGGGCGGTGGACGGACACGGCTTCGATGGTGTGGTCTCCACCATGTCGAGGGTCAAGCCCGGGCCGGCTGTGGAGAGACGGAAACGCCCGGCCGGTGGTCCGGCCGGGCGTTTCCGTCACTTCTCGCCCACCGCGCGTGACGGTTGGGCGTACGCGTCAGGTGTTCTGCTTGATCCGGTTCGTCAGCTCGGCGATCTGGTTGTAGAGCGAGCGGCGCTCGGCCATCTGCTGGCGGATCTTGCGGTCGGCGTGCATGACGGTGGTGTGGTCCCGTCCGCCGAACGCCTGCCCGATCCGGGGCAGCGACAGGTCGGTCAGTTCCCGGCACAGGTACATGGCCACCTGGCGGGCGTTCACCAGCACCCGGGAGCGGGAGTGCCCGCGCAGGTCCTCCAGGCTGACGCCGAAGTACTCGGAGGTGGAGACCATGATCTGGTCGGCGGTGATCTCCGGCCCGGCGCCGTCGGGGATGAAGTCCCGCAGCACCTCCTCGGCCAGCGACAGCTCGACCGTGGACCGGGTCAGGCTGGCGAACGCCGTCACCCGGATCAGCGCGCCCTCCAGCTCCCGGATCGAGTTCGACACCCGCGAGGCGATGAACTCCAGCACGTCCGGCGGGGCGTAGAGGCGCTCCTGCGCCGCCTTCTTCTGCAGGATCGCGATCCGGGTCTCCAGGTCCGGCGGCTGGATGTCGGCGAGCAGCCCCCACTCGAACCGGGTACGCAGCCGGTCCTCCAGGGTGGCGAGCTGCTTCGGCGACCGGTCGGAGGTGATCACGATCTGCTTGTTGGCGTTGTGCAGGGTGTTGAAGGTGTGGAAGAACTCCTCCTGGGTGCGCTCGCGGGTCTCCAGGAACTGGATGTCGTCGATCAGCAGGATGTCGACGTCGCGGTAGCGCCGCTGGAACGCGCTGGTCTTGTCGTCCCGGAGCGAGTTGATGAAGTCGTTGGTGAACTCCTCGGTCGAGACGTACCGGACCGAGCGGGCGTTGCCCAGCGTCGTGGCGTAGTGCCCGATGGCGTGCAGCAGGTGCGTCTTGCCCAGCCCCGAGCTGCCGTAGATGAACAGCGGGTTGTACGCCTTCGCCGGCGACTCCGCCACCGCGACGCTCGCCGCGTGGGCGAAGCGGTTGGACGAGCCGATGACGAACGTCTCGAACATGTACTTCGGGTTGAGCCGGTTGCCGCCGCCCTCGACCCCGCCGGGCAGCCGCCGGTCGTCCCGGCCGCCGGGACGGTGATCCACGCCACCCCGACCCGGCCCGCTGTCGGTGCCGGTGTCCCGGGGCAGCGCCCGGATCACGTGCTGGTCCCGGGGGGAGACGGCGTCCTCGCGGTAACGCGGCTCGAACCCCCGGGTGTCCGCGGTCGGCGGGTCCAGCCGGGCGGCCTGCTCGTCGAAGCCGCGTCGGTCGGGCGCGCGCCGGGCCGGTGCCGTCCGGTCGGGCCGCGGCGGCTCGGCGAACGCCGTGCTGAACAGGGCCTCCTGGCCGTCCCGGTCGTCCAAGCCGGGCCGGAGCCCGTCGTCGACCGGCCGGGCGGCCGGGACCGGGCCGTCCGGCCGCCGCTCCGGGTGCGCCTGCTCGGGGATGAGCGGCGGTTGCTGCCCGGGGTCGAGGGCCGCGCCGTCCAGCAGGCCCACCGCCGCGCCGTCGAACGCCACCGGCCCGTCGCCGAAGTCGCGCGGCCCACCGCCGTCGTGGTCCAGCGGCTCGGGGGCGCTGCGGTAGACGGTGCCCGCCGGGCGGCCGGAGCTGTCGTCGGGCACGCGTACGGTCACCGCGACCTGGATCGGCCGGCCCAGCCGGCGGGTGAGCGCCTCGGTGATCGCCGGGCGCAGCCGGGACTCGATCACGTCCCGGGTGAAGGCGTCCGGGACGGAGAGCAGCGCGGTGTCCTCGACGATGGCCCGCAGCCGGGTCAGCCGCAGATACGCCCGCTGCTGCGCGGAGATGATCTCATCGGCGAGCTCGTCGGTCGTCGCCGTCCACACCGCGGCAAGGTCGGTCGTGCCGGTCACCGTCGTGCCACCCCCTCGCCTCTGCTCCGCCGACGCCGCCGTCTTCTCCGGTCGGTCGCCCCGGGCCCGCCGCGTTCACGGGCGGAACGACACCCACCCGGACGGCCGACCGGTCCTCGTCCACAAGTTATCCACAGCCTGTGTACGTACCGATTGTGGCCGCCCGCCGGATGCGGGTCGGACCTGCCCCCTGCCTGAACGGGCGCTTGAAGCGGGTTCACCGTGCCGAACGATTCACTGCCTTGTCCGGTCTTGCCCGCCAGCGACGACCGGACCTTTCGACGCTGACCGCAATCGGGCACGGTAACAGCGTTGTCCGCGCGCCATCAACCGCCGACGCGCGGCGACCCTTGGCAACATCAGCGAAAACCGCCGCTTCGGTCGTGGGCGGAGCGCCGGTGTCCGCCCTGGTGAGCGTGTTTGACGGTGGTTGCCCGCCTGCGTAGGCTGGATCGGCTGCTCTCTCGCCCTCTGCTAGGGTGATGGGTGCTTGCTGTCCGCGGTCGCTTCCCCGCATCGCCGAGGTCCCGCATCGCCGGGCAGCACCGATCGGGGGCCACCGCCGAGGTGGCCTGGACCACCACACGACCCCGGCGACCCCTCGCCCGGGCGTACGAAAACGGAGAGCCTGACGTGAGCAAGCGCACCTACCAGCCGAACACCCGCCGGCGCGCGAAGACCCACGGCTTCCGGCTGCGCATGCGCACCCGTGCCGGCCGCGCCATCATCTCGACCCGTCGCTCCAAGGGCCGCGCCCGCCTGTCGGCCTGAGGCCGACCGGGTCAGGTCCGGGGGACGTGGGCAGTCGTGCTGGCGGCCGCACAGCGACTGCGGCGCAGCACTGACTTCGCCGCAGCGGTCCGGGGTGGCCGCCGCGCCGGCCGTGGCGCGATCGTCGTCCACCTGAGCCTGCCGGCGACCCCTGACGCCGCGACAGCAACCTCGCCGGAGCCGGCGCGGAGCAGCGGTGCGGAGCAACCCTCCGCGCCGGCCCGCGCCGGCTTCGTCGTGTCCAAGGCAGTGGGCAACGCGGTCGTCCGCAACCGGGTCCGCCGTCGCCTGCGGCACCTGGTCCGCGAGCGGCTGACGGAACTGCCCCCTGGGAGCACCCTGGTCGTCCGCGCGCTGCCGGCCGCAGCCGAGGCGGCGTACCCGAGACTGGGCGCCGACCTGGACGCGGCGATCGCCGCCGCGCGGGCGCCCCGCGGACGGCGGTCGCGGTGACCGCCGGGCCGGCCGCGCCACGGCCTGCGACGATCGGTGCCCGGGTGCTGAGCGGGCCGATCGTCGCGTACCGTCGGTGGATAAGTCCGGCTCTGCCGGCCCGCTGTCGGTTCTACCCGTCGTGCAGCGCCTACGCCCTGGAGGCGGTGGCCCGGCACGGCGCTGTCCGGGGAGCTGGCCTGACGGTCCGGCGGCTGTTGCGCTGCCACCCCTTCCACCCAGGTGGACACGACCCGGTGCCGGAGCCGGGCGGACGCCGCCGTGCCGATGTGACTGGAGCCTGAGAATTGAGTCTCGACTGGATCTACTACGCGATTTCGTGGATCCTGCTGGCCTGGCATGGGGCCTGGGAGGCCATCGGGGTGCCGGACACGGCGGCGCTCGGCACGAACTGGGCCTGGATCCTCGCCATCGTCTTCCTGGTGGTCACCGTTCGGGTGATCCTCTTCCCGGTCTTCGTCAAGCAGATCAAGTCGCAGCGGGCGATGCAGGCGCTCCAGCCGCAGGTGAAGGCGCTGCAGGAGAAGCACAAGGGTGACCGGGAGACGCTCCAGAAGGAGATGATGGAGCTCTACCGGAAGGAAAAGGCCAACCCGCTCATGGGCTGCCTTCCGATGGTCCTCCAGATCCCGGTCTTCCTCGGCCTGTTCCACGTGCTCCGCCGACTCGATCCGGGGAAGAGTGAGAGCGGCAAGACCCTCTACGGCTGGACGGTCGGCCAGTTCGAGAGCGCCTCGGCCGCGAAGCTCTTCACCGCACCGATCGCCGGCAAGTTCGGCTCGACGGCCGACGAGCTGGCGGCGCTGAACGCCAACGGCACCACCGTCAAGGTCATCGCCGGCATCCTGGTCTTGTTGATGATGGGCACGACCTACCTCACCAGCCGCCAGATGATCCTCAAGACCGGCTGGGCCGAGGATCCGCAGCAGCGGATGATCCAGAAGCTGATGCTCTACGGCATCCCGGCGTCGCTGCTCGTCTCCGGTGCCATCTTCCCCATCGGCGTGATCATCTACTGGGTCACCAACAACCTCTCCACCCTGGCGCAGCAGCAGTGGGTGCTGCGCAAGTTCCCGCCGCCGCCGAGCGCCACCACCGGCAAGCCGGGCACCTCGACCCGCAACCCGGTGCAGCCGGCCAAGACCGGCCTGCTGGGCCGCGCCAAGCCGGCCCCCCAGGCCCCGGCCAAGCCGGCCGCGCCGAAGGTCGCCGGCCCCAAGCCGGGCGCCAAGCCGGCCAACCCCAAGAAGGGCCGCCCCGCCAAGCGGCAGGGCTGAGGACCTCCGGGCCGCCGTCGGGAGACCGGCGGCGGCCCGTTCCGCACCGTGCAGCCGCCGTACGGCCGGCGCCGGGCGGAACCCGCCGCGCGCGGCGCGGTCACGGGCGACACTGCCCGTACGACAGACGTGCCCGTGGGCACCGGCGACCTCCCGTCGGCCCCGGGAAACCAGCGGACCCGACGGTCCGGCCGAGCGAGTACGGAGATGAGACCGTGACCGAGACCAGCACCCCCCGCGCCGACCAGTCCCTGGACGAGGAGGGAACCGAGCCGACCGCGGTGAACGGCGAGACCGAGGAGGCCGACGAGGAGCCGGCCACCAAGGAGAAGAAGCCCGCCGGCGAGAGCGAACTGTTCCGGCAGAGCGAGATCGCGGCCGACTACGTCGAGGGCCTGCTCGACATCCTCGACTACGACGGCGACATCGACGAGCTGGTCTCCGGCGGCCGTCCGGTCGTCGAGGTGGTCGGCGGTCGGCTGCAGAACCTGGTCGGCCAGCGCGGTGCCACCCTGGAGGCGCTCCAGGAGCTCGCCCGGCTTGCCGTCTTCCGGCAGACCGGCACGCCGAGCCGACTGCTGCTCGACGTCGGCGGCTACCGGGCGAACCGCCGCAAGGAGCTAGCCGCAGTCGCCAAGAACGCCGTCGAGAAGGTCAAGGAGCACGGCGAGCCCGTGCGCCTGGAGCCGATGTCCGCATTCGAGCGCAAGTGCGTGCACGACGTGGTCAACGCGATGAGCGGCGTGGAGAGCGAGTCCGAGGGTGTCGAGCCGAACCGGCGCATCATCGTCCGGCCGGCGGACTGACCGGGTGGCTCACGACGACACCGCGGCCGGTGCCGCGGCCGGCCCGGGTGGCACGCCGCCCGGGCCGTCGCCTGTCCGGGCCGACTCGCCCGTGCCTTCCGACGCCGCCGCGTCGGCGGCCGATGGCGGTGCCCCGTCGCCGGCCGACGGCCGTGCCCCGTCGCCGGCCGACGCGGTGCTGCCGCCCGAGCTGGCCGGTGCGGCACGCACCCTTTTCGGCGACCGGATCGACCTGGCCGCCGCGTACGCCGAGCTGCTGGTCACCGACGGCGTGGTCCGCGGCCTGATCGGGCCGCGCGAGGCCCCCCGGATCTGGGACCGGCACCTACTCAACTGCGCGGCGGTGGCCGAGCGGATCCCGGAGGGCTCGGCGGTGCTCGATGTCGGCTCCGGGGCGGGACTGCCCGGTCTGGTGCTCGCGATCGCGCGGCCGGACCTGACGGTGACCCTGATCGAGCCCCTCGCCCGGCGCACCTCCTTCCTCATCGAGGCGGTGCAGCAACTCGGCTTGGCGAAGACGGTCCGGGTGTTCCGGGGCCGGGCCGACGAGGCGGCGACCGGGTCGACCGGGGTGGGCCCGCTGAGCGGGGACGTGGTCACCGCGCGCGCCGTCGCCCCGCTGGACCGGCTGTCGACGTGGTGCCTGCCGCTTGCCGTTCCCGGCGGTCGGCTCATCGCTCTCAAGGGCGCGTCGGCGGCCGACGAGATCGCCGAGCACGCGGAGACGGTGGCGCGGCTGGGCGGCGGGGAGCCCGAGATGCACCGCTGCGGCGAAGGAATCATCGACCCGCCGACGACCGTGGTGGAGATCGTGCGGGAGCGGGTGGTGAGGCCGGTCCGGCCCAAGGCGCCGAAGAGGTCGCGCGGCGGGCGGTCCCGTCGACGCTGACTCCACGTGGGAGGCGACGCCCGAGCGGGTGCCCCACCGGCGTCCCGGGCGGCGGTTGCTTCGTTGAACCGGTACGGGTGGACGGAAGGGATGAGAACCCGACGTGGACCGGCTGCGCCCGTGAGCCGTAGGCTGGCCGCGCGTCGATAGTGTGGAGCGGGCGGCAACGGACGTTCACCGGATCCCGACCGCTCCCGCCGGCCGCACGCTCCGCGGTGCGAGCACCACGTGCGGCCGGTTGACGGGGTGCGGACCGACCATCCGAAGCGGGCAGGGATGACAGGTGCATGACGACGGCAGGTACGACGATCCACGCGTGACCGGATCAGCGGGCGATCCGGTTTCACGTGAAACCGACTACCCGAGCTGGTCGCCCGACGGGCCGTTCCACGGTTCGTCGACCCGACCGCCGGACTGCGATCCGATCGTCCAACGGGACACCGCCGACCCGGCCGGGCCGGAGCTGCCGGCCGCCCGCCCGGCCTCCGACGGGCTGCCGCGCCCGGGCAACTCCGCCGGCGGTCGGGTGATCCCCATCCGCCGCAACCCCTCGGCCTCGGCGCGGTTCGAGGCGGCCGTGCCACAGCAGCCGACCCCGGATGCGGTGCCGGACGCCGCCCCCGAACCCGTACCCGTCACGGACACGCCCGCGTCCCCGGCCGCCGCCTACGGGCCCGCCGCGACCGAGGCCGCGTACGTTTCACGTGAAACCCCGACGCGCGAAGAGGATGACCCACCGTTGGCTATGGAGGCGATGCGCGCCGTGCAGATCCTGAATCCTAGTGGCGAGGTGACGATGCCTCGGCCGGAGCGGACCCGGGTCATGTGCGTCGCGAACCAGAAGGGCGGCGTGGGGAAGACCACGACCACGGTCAACCTGGCGGTGGCGCTCGCCCTGCACGGTAACCGGGTGCTGGTGGTCGACCTGGACCCGCAGGGCAACGCCTCCACCGGGCTCAACGTCCCGCACCACACCGGGGTGCCGGACGTCTACGACTGCCTCATCAACAGCGTGCCGCTGGAGGAGGTCGCCCAGGGGGTCGAGGGCATCCCCAACCTCTGGTGCGTACCGGCCACGATCGACCTGGCCGGCGCGGAGATCGAGCTGGTGTCGGTGGTCGCCCGCGAGTCCCGGCTGGCCCGGGCCATCGCGGCCTACCCGGGCCACTTCGACTACGTCTTCATCGACTGCCCGCCGTCGCTCGGCCTGCTCACGGTCAACGCGCTCGTCGCCGCGCAGGAGGTACTCATCCCGATCCAGTGCGAGTACTACGCGCTGGAGGGGCTGAACCAGCTGATCAACAACATCAACCTGGTTCGGCAGCACCTCAATCCGAAGCTCGAGGTCTCCACGATCCTGCTCACCATGTACGACCGGCGTACGCGGCTGGCCGACGCGGTCGAGCAGGACGTCCGGAACCACTTCGGCGACAAGGTGCTCCAGGCGGTCATCCCGCGCAACGTCCGCGTCTCCGAGGCACCGAGCTACGGCCAGTCCGTGATGACCTACGATCCGGGATCGCGGGGGGCGACGAGCTACTTCGAGGCCGCCCAGGAGATCGCCGAGCGTGGCGTCAGGGAGTCGGTGAGCCGGAATGCGTAGTGCGGAACAGTCGCTGGGAGGCGTGGCATGAAGAACCGTCCTCGGGGCGGTCTGGGGCGGGGCCTGGGGGCCCTCATCCCGACCGGACCGGCGCCGACCGCCGACCCCGCCACGGCTGAGCCGGCGGCACCCGCCAGCGATGCTGTCGGCACGCCTGCCGAGACGACGCCATCGCCGGTCAGTCCGCCCGTCGCGGCGCAGCCCGAGCCCGCGCTCAGCCCGGTCCCGGGCGCCCGGTTCGCCGAGATCCCGGTCGACATGATCGTGCCGAACCCGAAGCAGCCCCGGCACATTTTCGACGAGGCAGCTCTGGAGGAACTGAAGACCTCGATCCAGGAGGTCGGCTTCCTCCAGCCGATCGTCGTACGTCAGCTCGACGACGAGAAGTACGAACTCGTCATGGGCGAGCGGCGCTGGCGGGCCGCGCAGGCGGTCGGGCGGGAGAGTATCCCCGCCATCGTCCGGGACACCCGGGACGACGCCATGCTCCGGGACGCGCTGCTGGAGAACATCCATCGGGCCAACCTGAACCCGCTGGAGGAGGCCGCCGCGTACCAGCAGTTGCTGGAGGAGTTCGGCGCCACCCACGAGGAACTCGCCCAGCGGATCGGCCGGAGCCGCCCACAGATCTCGAACACCATCCGGCTGCTCAACCTCCCGGCGCCGGTGCAGAATCGGGTCGCCGCCGGCGTGCTCTCCGCCGGCCACGCCCGGGCGCTGCTGAGCCTCGACGACCCGACGGCGCAGGAGCAGTTGGCCAAACGGATCGTCGCCGAAGGGCTCTCGGTCCGCGCGACCGAGGAGATCGTGATGCTGGCGGTGAGCGACGACAGCGCCGGCAAGAAGGAGACGGCCAAGCGCCGGCCCAAGCCGCACGCGCCCGCGTTGACGGATCTGGCCGACCGGCTCTCCGACCGGTTCGACACCCGCGTCAAGGTGGACATCGGCCGGAGCAAGGGCAAGATCACAATCGAGTTCGCGACGGTCGACGACCTGGAGCGGATCGTCGGCCTCATCGGCGTCGGCCAGGAGGAGGAGCCGGAGGGCTGACCCTCCGACCGCCGGCCGCGTGACCCCACCGGGCCACGCGGCCGTTCCATGTCCGACGGTGGCGTCCACCCGCGGCGGTACGCCTACCCTGCCGGCGCCTCCGGCGGCGCGGCGTAACCAACGCCACCGACCGTGCCGGGGTGCCCCCTCATTCGAGCGCCAGGAGCCTGAGGTGGGCCCGCCCTACCCGGACCCTGCTCGCTCGCGCTTCCGGCGCTGTGGGGCAGCAGGAGGCGTTTCCGTCCGCCCCCCAAGTGGCCCCTGCCTGGATCAGGGGTGTGGACGTTGGTGGTAGCGGTGGCTCCCCGGTTTCACGTGAAACCGGGGAAGCCCGCCAGGCGGCTTGCGGTCGTGGACGCTGGTGGCGGGGCGGCGGTCTCCCTTCGGTCACTGACACGTCCGGTGCTGGTGGGTGTGGCTCGTGAACCTGCGCGCACCGGCTCCACGAACCTTGAACCTGGAAGGCGGGAGTTGCGCTGCCACCGAGGCTGCCGAATCTCGGGCTGTGCGGTTTCACGTGAAACGGTGCAGCGAACAGGTGGCCGCGCCCGCGCCGTTTTTCAAGGGAGGTGGGCCGGTGAGGCTGGGCCACGCCCGTCCTCCGCCGCCCTTCGGAAGCTGCCTCATGGCACCGCCGCCCCCTCCCGGTCCGGGTCTCGGCACTTGGCCCCGGCTCCCGGCCGTCGGTTCCGCCCACGCCTTGTCCCCGCCCCGCCGGGCCCCTTGATTCCCGACCAGTGCCTGGCTGCCATATTTCGGCACCTGACCCCGGCCTGTGCAGCCCGGCCTGTGCAGCCCGGCCTGTCCAGCCCGGCCTGTGCAGCCCGGCCTGTGCAGCCCGGCCTGTCCAGCCTTGCCTTCGGCGTATGGCCCCTGTCTATGGTGCCCGGCATCGGCCTGTGCGGCCCCAAGCTCCGTTGCCTGGCATCGGCCTGTGCGGCCCCCGCCTCCGCGCCTGGCCCACCTCTGGAGCCCGCGACACCTGCTTCCCGGGCCGGCTCCGGCAGCGATTGGAGGAGTCCAGCTTCCCCACCCGGACCCCGACCCCGGGCGACCCGACCCCGGCTCCCGGCTCCCGGCTCCCGGCTCCCGGAGCGTGGCCCCATCCAGCCTGCGGCTCCGACGCTGGCCGCCCGGCTTCCCGCTCCGGCCCGGCGCACTGGCCCCGCCGACGAGCTGATGAAGCCGAGCGGGACGGCGTCGGGCGGGACGTCGACCCGTACGGCGTCGACCCGTACGGCGTCGACCGGAACGGCGTCGACCGGAACGGCGGATGGCGTTGACGGCGCGGAGAGGGTCGACGACCGAGTGCGCGAAGGCTCGCGCGACGTCCCCGGGGCGGCCGGCGTTTCACGTGAAACGGCTGCCCTCTCGTGGCACCCGGACGGTGCGGATCGGGGCCGAAAGTTATCCACACCAGTTATCCACAGCCGGGCCTCGTTTCACGTGAAACCCCGCGTGAAACCCGTTGCTGGCCTGTGGATGACGGGGTGTGTTCCGGGTCTCAGCACCCTGTGGATAGCTGTGGACAAGCCCCTTGGGTGGCCCTCTCGCGGCTGCCGGCACAGAGCCGCCGTCGGCTCTTTCGGGTAGGGACACCGGTGCCGGAAGCGGTTAGTGTCAGCGTCGTGCGCGACACCCCTCCCTCAGTCCCGGACTTCGCCCAGTGGCCGTCCTTCCCCTTCGAGGGCGACCTCCGCGTCAAGCAACTCGATGATCCGGTCCCGGTCGAACCGCCCCGCAAGGGCGAGGGGCACCGGGAATGCACGGCCTGCAACGCCCCCGACGACGCCTACATCTGGGTGGGCGAGCGCTGGCGGGTGCGCGCCATGGACCGCCCCACGGGGCTGCCGATGGTGCTGATCCTGGAATCCCGCTCGCATCTGGACCTCGGCGACCTGCCGAACCTGCTCGCCGCCGAGCTGGGAGTGATGACCGTACGCCTGGAACGGGCGATCCGGTCCCTGGACGGGGTCGCGAGGGTGCACGTCAACCGCTGGGGCGACGGCTCGGCGCACCTGCACATGTGGTTCCTCGCCCGGCCCTACGGTCGACTCCAGCTCCGCGGGACCTTTCTCTCCCTGTGGGACTCGATCCTGCCGCCCATCTCCGAGGCACAGTGGCGAGAGAATCTCGCCCTGGTCGCGGCCTGGCTCGCGGAGTTCGGGGGGCGGACCCTGGCCGAGCCGTCGCGCATCCAGTGGCAGGCCCCGTCCAGCTTCACCGGGCAGCCCTCGCCTCGGGACGACGCCACCACCGGCGAGGCGGTGTCCGTGATCGAGTCCGCCGAGGAGGCGTACGTCCCGGCGGCCGACAGCCGGGAGGCCGACGCCGCCGCTCCGGAGGGCAGGCAGTCCGACGACTGACGCGGCACGGGCGGCCACCCGAGGTCGCGGGGTGGCCGCCCGTGCCGGCGGAAGGAACGGACGGTCAGGCCCGGCGCGTCGCGGCGCGCGCGACCAGCGTCCCGATCATCTTGCCGAAGTCCAGACCGGCGGCCTGCACGGCGAGCGGCAGCAGGGAGGTCTCGGTCATCCCCGGCGAGACGTTGACCTCCAGCACGTGCGGCTGCCCCGCCGAGTCCACGATCAGGTCGACGCGGCTGAGGTCGCGCAGGCCGAGCGCGGTGTGGGCGGCCAGCGCGACGTCGGCGACCGCACCGGCCACCTCCGGCGCCAGTCGCGCCGGCGTGTGCCACGTCGTCCGGCCGGCGGTGTAGCGGGCGGCGTAGTCGTACACCCCGTTGCGGGGCACGATCTCCACCGCAGGCAGGGCCTGTGGCCCGTCGCCCAGGTCGACCACGGAGACCGCCACGTCCATGCCGGGCACGTACCGCTCGACCAGCGCCGTCTGGTCGTACGCGAAGCAGCCGACCATCGCGGCCGGGAGGGACGCGGCGTCCCGGACGACGGCGGCGCCCAGCCCCGAACCGCCCTGGGCGGGCTTCACCATGAGCGGCAGCCCCAGCCGGTCGACGATGCGGTCCAGCACCGCCACCGCGCCCAGCTCCGAGAAGCGGTCGTGCGGGAGGGCGACCCAGTCCGGGGTGGGGATGCCCGCCTCGCGGAGCACCGCCTTGGCCGACGGCTTGTCCCAGGCGAGCCGGGACGCGCGGGCGTCGCACCCCACGTACGGGACACCGCAGAGGTCGAGCACGCCGCGCAGCGAGCCGTCCTCGCCGGTCGCGCCGTGCAGGGCGATGACGACGGCGTCCGGCGGGTCGACGGTCAGGGCCGGCAACAGGGTCACGTCGGCGTCCCGCAGCTCGGCCTCCATCCCGACGGCGCGCAGCGCGTCGAGCACCCGGCGGCCGGACCGGAGCGAGACGTCACGTTCGTAGGAGAGCCCGCCGGCGAGCACCAGCACCCGCAGGTCGGCGGTGACGGCGGAGTCGGTCACGACGGAACGGTCGGCAGCGGTGGGAGCCATGCCGGAATCATGCCAAGTCGGGACCCGGCGTGTCCGAGCCGGCCTGCCCCCGCCGCGATCCGGGGCGGCCGACCGCGCCGAACACCCGCCGCATGGCGATGTCCTGCTCCATGACGCCGGCCAGCCGGCGCACACCCTCGCGGATCCGCTCCGGGGGCGGGAAGGAGAAGTTGAGCCGCATGTTGCCGCTACCCGTGCCGTCGGCGTAGAAGCCGGTGCCCGGCACGTACGCCACACGCGCGGCGATGGCCCGCGGCATCATCGCCTTCGAGTCGAGGCCGTCGGGGAGGGTCGCCCAGACGAAGAGGCCGCCGCCCGGCGTCGTCCAGGTGGTGCCCGCCGGCATCAGGTCCTCCAGCGCGGCGAGCATCGCGTCGCGCCGTTCCCGGTAGACCTCGCGGTAGACCTTGAGCTGCTCCCGCCAGGGCATGGTGCCGAGGTAGGTGGAGACGGCGGCCTGTGCGTAACCGCTGGGGCAGAGGATCTGCGCCTCGCTGGCGATCACCAGCTTGTCGCGGACGGCGTGCGGCGCCAGGATCCAGCCCACCCGCAGGCCCGGGGCGAAGGTCTTGGAGAAGGTGCTGAGGTAGAAGACCCCGTCGCGGCGCCGCGCGCGCAGCGGCGCGGGCGCGTCCCCCTCGAAGCCCAGCTGACCGTACGGGTCGTCCTCGACCACCAGGAGGCCGGCGCGCTCGCAGATGTCGAGCACCCGTTCCCGCCGCTCCTCGGTGAGCGTCACGCCGGTCGGGTTCTGGTAGGTGGGGATGGTGTAGAGGAACTTCACCCGGCGGCCGGCGCGCGCCTGCTCGGCGATGGCCGCCTCCAGCGCCTCCGGGACCAGCCCGTCGTCGTCCATCGGCACGTGCACCACCTGCGCCTGGGCGGCCTGGAACACCCCGAGCGCGCCGACGTAGGTCGGGCCCTCGGCGAGCACCACGTCACCCGGGTCGAGGAAGAGCCGGGCCACCAGGTCGAGCGCCTGCTGCCCACCGACGGTGACGACCACGTCCTCCGGGGAGGCGCCGCAGGCGGCGTCGATGCCGGAGAGCGCCATCACCTCGCAGATCCGCTCGCGCAGCTCCAGGGTGCCCTGACCGATGCCGTACTGGAGGGTGGTGACACCGTGCTCGGCGCCGAGCCGGCCGAGCATCTCACCGACGGCGTCGAGTGGCAGCGCCGCGATGTAGGGAGCGCCGCCGGCGAGCGAGACCACCTCCGGCCGGCTGGCCACCGCGAAGAGCGCGCGGATCTCCGAGGCGGTCATGCCCCGCACACGGCGGGCGTACCGGTCGGTGTAGTCGTCGAGCGTCGTGCCGGTCATGACATCACCTCGATGGCTGCTCGGGTGGATCCCGCCCCGGCGTACCCGGGACACCGGCGACCATGGCGACGCGGGACGCCGGGTGTCGATCCTAGTCGCCCCTGCCAGGAAGGCCGCTACGACGTGACCAGCGTCCACATCGCGGACCACCGGTGGCCCTCCCGGAGGTGGTCATTCGTGCGTCCCCTCCCGTGGCGTCCGGAACCGGCGTACGATCGCTCGTCGGGGGCAGGAAGGCGGCGTTGTCGTTCCGTGCCGGTCTCACCTCCGAGCCTAATGTGGGGATGCGCCAATGTCGCGACGTCTGGTCAGCTTGACCCTCGACACCCTGGAGGACGTGCCCCGTCCGTGCCGGCAGTGCGTCTACTGGGAGCTTGACCCGGTTTCGGCGGACCGGGCCTGCGCCGCGGGCGACCCGGGGCTGGAGAAGGAGGCATGGGTCTCGCAGACGCTGCTGGAGTGGGGGTCCTGCGGCAAGCTCGTCTACGTCGACGGCATGCCGGCCGGCTACGTCCTGTACGCCCCGCCGGCCTACGTGCCCCGCTCGATGGCGTTCCCCACCTCCCCGGTCTCGGCCGACGCGGCGCTGCTGATGACGGCCAACGTGGTGCCCGCCTTCGCCGGTGGCGGGCTGGGCCGGATGCTGGTCCAGGGGGTCGCCCGGGATCTCACCAAGCGCGGCATCAAGGCGATCGAGGCGTTCGGCGACGCGAAGTTCGGTGACGCGGCGGACCCGGCCGGCACCTGCGTCGCCCCGGCCGACTTCTTCCTCTCCGTGGGCTTCAAGACGGTCCGCCCGCACCCGCGCTTCCCCCGCCTCCGGCTGGAGCTGCGCACGGCCCTGAGCTGGAAGTCCGACGTCGAGTACGCGCTGGAGAAGCTGCTCGGCTCGATGAGCCCCGAGACGCTGCTCCGCCCGGTCCGCCCGGCCCCCGCCACCCGCTCCACCGCCGGCTGACCACGCCGACCGCCCACCCGGTCCACGACACCATCGGGCCGCTGCCGGTCCACGCCCGCCCGTCCGCGACCGCGCCGACCGCCGTTCAGTCCACCACCGTGCCGGCGGCCACGACCGCCCGCAGCTCGCTCACGTCGATCGAGCCGGTGGGCACGTCCCGCTCCACGGGGAAGAACATCCGCTGCACCGCGGCCACGACGGCCTCGGCCACCAGGTCCCGGAACCGGGGGTCGACCAGCCGGGCCCGGTCGCCGGGCGAGGTGAGGTAGCCGACCTCGACGCGTACGGCCGGCATCCGGGTCAGCCGGAGCAGGTCCCACGCCTTCGCGTGCGTACGGCAGTCGCGCAGCCCGGTACGGGCGACGATCTCCCGCTGCACGAGCCCGGCGAGCCGTTCCCCGGTCGCCGAGGTGACCCCGTTGTCGGTGCCGTAGTGGTAGGTCGCGACGCCCTCGGCCGCCGGGTTGGCGTGCCCGTCGAGGTGCAGCGAGATGAACACGTCGGCCCCGAGCGAGTTGGCCAGCCCGGCCCGGTCGACGTCCGGCAGGCAGTCCTCCGGGGCCGGCCCGCGGGTGAGCTGCACCCGGACGCCGGAGGCGGCGAGCCGGCCCTCCAGCCGGCTGGCCAGGTCGTGCACCAGGTCCGCCTCGGTCCACCGCAGCCGCCCGTCCGGCACCACCACGCCCGGGTCGGTGCCCCCGTGACCGGGGTCGACGACCACGGTCCGCCCCACCAGCGTCGGGCCGGACTGCCGGATGGCGTCGGACTCGCGCAGCCACTGCGGCCGCCCGCCGACGACCTTGCGCCCGAGCCGGCGCAGCGCGTTCATGGTGTGCGGCCCGCACGAGCCGTCGGGCGTCAGCCCGACCTCGCGCTGGAACTGGGCGACCGCCCGCGAGGTCCGTACGCCGTAGATCGCGTCCGCGCGACCCACGTCGTACCCCATCTCCAGCAGTCGTTCCTGGAGCGACCGGACGTCCTCGCCGGTGAGCGGCTCGGGGACCGAGTGGTAGAGGGTGCGGGCGCCGAGCCGCCAGCGGGCGGCGTCCAGGGCCCGCCAGGTCTCCGCGCCGACCCGGCCGTCCACGCTGAGCCCCCGGGACTGCTGGAAGGCCCGGACGGCCCGTTCGGTGTGGGCGTCGAACTCGTCGACGTCGGGTGCCATCGGCGCGAGCAGGTCGAGGCCGGTCAGCACCGTACGGATCTCGGTGACCGCGGGTCCACGGTCACCGGGTCGGATCGGACGCACGCACGACCCCCTCTGCACGGACGCTGGCTGGCCGGGCGGCCCCGGGGTTGAGGTTATGCGTTCCGGGGACCTCAGGTGGGCGCGCCGGGAAAAGACGTCGACCCCGTCCCCCGGGCGGACCGGGTACGGGGTCGACGTGCGTACGTGCAGATCAGAGCGCCGATTCGATGAGCCTGACCAGCTCACCCTTCGGCTTGGCGCCGGCGATCGACTGCACCGGCTCGCCGTTCTTGAACACGGTGAGGGTCGGGACGGACATCACCCGGTACGCGCGGGCGGTCTCCGGGTTCTCGTCGATGTTGAGCTTGACGATGGTGACCTGGTCGCCCATCTCGCCGGCGATCTCCTCCAGCAGCGGCGACACCTTGCGGCACGGCCCGCACCACTCGGCCCAGAAGTCCACCAGAACCGGCTTGTCGGACTTCAGCACGTCGGCGGCGAAACTCGCGTCGGTGACCGACTTCGTTGCTCCCACTATGACCCTCCTCCGGAGTTTTCGGTTGTTCAGCCCTGCAGCGTGGCGATGAAGCGCTCGGCGTCCAGCGCGGCGGCGCAGCCCGTACCGGCGGCGGTGATGGCCTGCCGGTAGGTGTGGTCCACCAGGTCACCGGCGGCGAAGACACCGGGCACGCTGGTCCGGGTGCTCGGCGACTGGACCTTCACGTAGCCCTCGTCGTCCAGCTCCACCTGACCCCGGAAGAGCTCGCTGCGCGGGTCGTGGCCGATGGCCACGAAGACGCCGGTGACGTCGAGGACCTTGGACTCGCCGGTGTGCGTGTTGCGCACCCGTACGCCCGAGACCTTGCCGTCGTCGCCGAGGATCTCCTCGACCACGGTGTTCCACTCGACCTTGATCTTTTCGTTGCCCAGCGCCCGCTCGGCCATGATCTTGCTGGCCCGGAAGGAGTCCCGGCGGTGGATGATGGTGACCGACTCGGCGAACCGGGTGAGGAAGCTGGCCTCCTCCATCGCCGAGTCACCGCCGCCGACGACCACGATGTGCTGGTTGCGGAAGAAGAAGCCGTCGCAGGTGGCACAGGACGAGACACCGTGGCCCAGGTACTCCTGCTCGCCGGGGACGCCCAGCGGACGCCACGCCGAGCCGGTGCTGAGGATGACGGCCCTCGCCCGGTAGGCGGTCTGACCCACCCAGACGGTGCTGACCGCGTCGGAGCCGACGCTGCCGGTGTCCTTCAGCTCCACCCGCGTCACGTCGTCGGTGAGGAACTCCGCGCCGAACCGCTCGGCCTGCTTGCGCATGTTGTCCATCAGCTCGGGGCCGAGGATGCCGTCGGCGAAACCGGGGAAGTTCTCCACCTCGGTCGTCGTCATCAGCGCGCCGCCGGACTGCACGCCCTCGATGATGAGCGGCTTGAGGTTGGCGCGCGCCGCGTAGACCGCCGCCGTGTAACCGGCCGGCCCGGAGCCGATGATGATCAGGTTGCGGACCTCGTCCACTGCCGTCTCCCGATAGGTGTTGTTCGCCATCGGCGCGCGCACCGATGCCGATCCGATGCCGACGCCCCTCGCGGTGCCGGCAGTCTGATGTGCAGAACGTCATCGTAGGAACCGGGGATTCCCGAGCCGGTCATCCGGTGGGTCAGGTCACGTGGACGGTCAAACGTCCGGTGGCCGCGAATTCACCCTACCCGCGTGCGGTAGCGGCTGTCCGAGCCGGATCCGGGCACCCCGCAATCCGGTCCGCTCACCCAGGCCCAGTGGGCGCCGCTGTTGTCGGTGAACCGGACGACCAGCGCTGGGCGGCCCTGGAACCGGGCGTAGTCGACCACCTCGACCACCAGCGGCCCGCCGCCGTGCTCGGCGCCGATCTCGTCGATGCAGTCGCTCAGCGAGGCCGGGTCGGTGAGCCGGTCGAGGCCGACCACGTCGCCGGGCAGCCGCCCACCCTCCGCCTGGGCATCGGGCCGGGGGCCGGCGCTGAACTGCTGTGCCCTCATCGTCGGCGAGACGTCGGCCAGGGACTCGGGTTTGTAGTCCCTCCCACTGCGGAGTGTGGGCTCGCCCGCCCGGAATGGCGTGCCGGCGGGGCCGGCGACCTCCGGTCTGGTCGGCCGGGACAACGCCGTGTCCGCGGCGCCGTCCCCCTGCTCCCCGGTGAACTGGCCGATGCCCAGCCCGACCGCCGCGATCGACGCCGCGGCGAGCGCGACCGGGCCGGCCAGCCGGGACCAGCGGCGGCGCCGTCGGCCCGGCCCCGTGGTCGCGCCCCGGCCGGGCTCCGAGCGGGGTACGCCGGCAGGGCGCCGCGCGGACCCGCCGAGCGGCTGCGCCGGCACAACCCCGCCCGACCTGCCCGTTCCCGGTTCGTCGGCCGGCACCGCGTCGCCGCCCCCGGAGGGGGAGCCGACGGCCTCGGAGCGGGCCGGCTCGGAGTCGTGTGGCTCGGGATGCACCAGATCGGAGCGGGCCGGCGTCGGGTCGAGCGGGCCGGAGTCGGGCGCGGGGGCGTTGGCCAGGGCCGCGACGAGCCGGTCGGTGACGTCCGTGGGCATCTCGGGGGCGGGGCCGGCCCAGGCGGCGGCCAGGTCGGCCCGGACGCTTGCCAGGGCCGGGGCGAGCAGCGCGTACGCCTCCGCCCAGGCCGCGTCCTCGTCGACCAGGCGGGCGACGCGTGCTTCGTCCGGGGTGCCGTCCAGCGCCCCGCCGACGTAGTCGGCGAGCAGGTCGTGGTCGACCTCTCCGAACCCCCCGGCCGTCACGCGTCCTCCTGGTGGGCATCCCGCCGGGACCGTCCCGACCCCGATCGGACGCCCTCGGGCGGTCGCGGGTTCCCTTCGGTGACGGCCGGCACGTTGGGGCCCGCCGCCGGGGCGGGCTGCGGCGACTCCTGCCGCTGCGGGGCGGGGCCCGGCGGCTCGGACTGCTGCGGGGCGGGCCGGGGGCGCAGGTGCCCGAGCTGCGTTGCGAGGCGGGCCCGGCCCCGGGCGCACCGGCTCTTGACCGTGCCCTCGGCGACGCCGAGGATCCTGGCCACCTCGGCCACCGGGTAGCCCTGCACATCCACCAGGATCAGCGCCGATCGTTGCTCGGCCGGCAGCCCGGCGAGTGCCTGACGGACCACCAGCGCCGTGTCGTGGTCGTGGACGGGAGCCGCCGGCTCGACGCCGCCCGTGGCGGATTCGGAGCCGCCGTCCCGGACACCGTCCGGCAGCGGAACCGTGGGATGCGCCTGCCGGCGCCGGATCCGGTCCAGGCAGGCGTTCACGACGATCCGGTGCAGCCAGGTGGTGACCGCCGAGTCGCCCCGGAACCGGCCGGCGGCGCGGTGGGCGGACAGCAGCGCGTCCTGGAGGGCGTCGGCGGCCTCCTCGCGGTCGCCGAGCGTCCGCAGCGCCACCGCCCAGAGGCGGTCGCGGTGCCGGTGGAACAGCTCGGCGAAGGCGTCCCGGTCGCCCGCCACGTGGGCGTGCAGGAGTTCCAGGTCCGTCGGCCCGGCCGGCGGCACGGACGACGCGACCGGTGGGCCGCTCGCTCCGCCCACCGGTCCACCGCTCGTCCGCTCCCCGCGTACGCCCATCACCACGTCCGGCGGGTGCGGTGCCCTGGGCGCGGCGGCCGGCTCACGATCCCTGGACCGTGATCTCCTGGACGCCGACCTTGTAGCCGCGCTCGCTCGGCGGCAGCTCGGTGATCCAGAGCAGCAGGTAGCGGTACTTCTTGTCGGCGTCGAAGCCGTTGAAGGTCATCTTGGTGCCGTCGTGCTCCTCGAACGGCTGCCCGATCGGCGTCTTGTACTCCGCGACGAGCTGGGCGTCGCCGGAGGCCGACGAGGGGGGGTTGGAGGTCCCCGTGAGAAGCCGGGCGGAGGCGCCTCGGGCGGAGAGCAACACCTGCACCGACTTGACGGTGTGCTCCTCGCCCAGGTCGACCCAGACGCCCATGCCCTTCTTCAGATTGCCGAAGTTGGGGCGGTTCTCGTAGGTCTGGGTCTCCCAGCCCTTGTCCTCGTCGCCGTCGTACACCCGGTCGGCGTTGCGGAGTTCCGTGCGGTCGCCGTCCGGATCGATGATCCGGGCACCGCTGATCTTCAGCTCCCGCACCGTGGTGGCGGCCGGGGTGGCGTCGCCGCCGGGCGCGCTCGACGAGGGCGCGGCCACCGGGGTCTGTGGGCTCTCGTCGCCCCCGCCCAGCGCGCTGATGCCGATCAGCAGGCCCACCAGGGCGACCGCCAGCAGGCCGGCGATGCCGATGGCGACCTTGCGACCGCCGGCTGCGGCCAGCGGGGACGGCTCGTCGGCGGTGTCGGCGGCGAAGCGCAGCGGGCCGGTGTTGTCCAGGAACTGCTCGTCGGCCGGCACGTCCAGGCGGGCCAGCTCGGCGGCGAGCACGTCCGACGAGGGCGGCGCGATCTCGGCGTCGAGCAGGTCCATGGTGAGGTCGTCGAGGTACGCCGGCACGCCCGCCCGGACCTGCCGGGGCGCGGCGATCGCGCCGGCGGCGTCGCGGACGGCGTCGGGGATGGCGGCCCGGCCGTGGCCGGCGGTGGCGCCGCGCAGCGGGGCCTCGGCGTGCGGCCAGTGCCCGGTCAGGGCGAAGTAGAGGACCCCGCCGATCGCGCGCACGTCGCTCTGCTGGCTGTCGTCGCCGTCGGTACGCGCGTCGGCCAACACCACCCGGCCGTCGTCACTGATCATCACCGTGCCGGGGTGGACGTTGCCGTGCACCATGTCGGTGGCGTGCACGGCGGCGAGGGCGCTCGCGACGGCGTTGCCGATGGTGGTGGCCCGGGCCGGGTCCAGCGGGCCGTCGGCGACCAGCTCGCGCAGGGACCGCCCGTCGACCCACTCGCGCACCACGTACGCCCGCTCGGCCTCGTCGATCGCGTCGTAGACGCCGACCAGGTTGGGGTGGATGACCCGGCTCGCCGCGACGGCGCCCTGGAGCATCTCGGTGGCGGAGTCGCCACCCGGGTAGCGCAGCACGACCGCGACGGGACGGCGGAGGATGACGTCGACGCCCCGCCAGACCAGCCGACCCGCGCTGTCGTTGTTGATGTGCTCGACCAGCTCGTAACGCTCGGCGAGGATCTCACCGGCCGTGGGAGCACCGAAGGTCATGACGTGCGGAGCGCTCTCCTCCGCCTCCTGACCCTCGCCGACCTGGGTCACCCGTCCTCCCTCGGTGATCGTGTCGATCGATGGACCCGCGCTGCTGGGCATGTGGCTTCCCGCTCTGCCTTCGAAGGAACCGGCCGACCGGTGTCGACGCGGAGCGTCGGCGCCTGCCGTACCCGTCGAGAGCGACCTTACCCGGGTTGGCGGTCTCCCCGACATGTCATCTTCGCGCCGCTCCCGGGTCGGGCTGCCGGCCGGCGATCAACTTGTCCGGTTGCGACCGTTGTCAGCCACGTTGCTGGCACATGTACTAACCAATCTAGACGTTGACCGCAAGTGCTCGCCGGAGGGGTTGACCTGTGTGGCGGCGACGCCGACGCCCCCGGGTTCCCTCCGACCGTGCCGCCATGCTCAGCCGTACGGCTGGTTATCCACAGGCCCGTCCGGCGTCTGAGCCGTGATTCGTGGAGTTATCCACAGGCGCATCCCCAGGCTGGTGATCCTCGTTCACAGAGCGTGCAGACCATCCGCGGGTCGTCGGCCCGCACCCGAGCGCGGCGCGTCAGCGGCCCAGTCGGCGGCGGACCATGCCGACGACCTCGGTGATCTCACCGATCCGCAGCGCCATCGCGAGCCCGAGGTAGGCCCCGCCGATCACCGCGCCGCCGACCACGAGCTGGATGATCGCCTCCAGGCGGGTTGGCGTGTCGTCGCCCGGCAGCAGCGCGACCACCAGTAGACCGGCCAGCGCCGCGCCGAGCGCGGCGACCGCGACCCGGCCGAGAGTGCGCATGATCCCGCCGAGCCCGATCCGGCCGACCCGGGGACGGAGCAGCCAGGCGGAGGCGATCGCGGCGGCCAGGTAGGAGACGGCGTTGCCGATCATCATCCCGGCGGCCGCGAAGTGGGCGGCGAAGGCGGCGAAGAGGACGATCTGGACGCCGATCCGAAGCGCCACCACCGGGATGTTGATCAGCGCCGGGGTCCGGGTGTCGGGGAGCGCGTAGAAGGCGAAGGTGAACAGTTGGCTGACCGCGAACGGCACCAGCGCGAGCGCGGCCACCAGCAACACCACCGAGGTGTCGGCCGCGTTGTCGTCGCTGAACGCGCCGTAGCGGAACAGCACCACCGACAGCGGCGTGGCGAGCACGGCGTAGCAGACAGCAATCGGGGCCAGCACCGCCGAGACGGTCCGGGTGCCCCGGGACAGGTCGGCGGCGAGGTCGGCGTAGCGGCCGTCGGCGGCGGCCGCGCTCATCCGGGGCATCAGCGCCGTGATGATCGAGACAGCGATGATGCCGTGCGCCATCATCAACAGCAGGAAGACGTTGTTGTAGATCAGTGCGCCGGCGTCGCCGTCGCCCGCCCGGTTCAGCAGGTTGAACAGCACGATCAGGCCGACCTGGCTGACCGCGACGTAGCAGAACATCCACCCGCCCAGGCGGCCCAGCTCGGCCAGCCCCAGGGCGCGGAAGTCGAAGCGCAGCTTCCACCGGAAGCCGACCTTGCGCAGCGCCGGCAGCAGACCGGCGGCCTGGATGGCCACGCCGAGCAGCGTGCCGCCGCTGATCAGCACGATCCGCCCGGGGGTCATCTGCTCCGGCCGGATGATGTCCGCGCCGAAGATCGCGATGTAGAGCCCGGCGGTGCCGATCACCACCAGGTTGTTCAGGATCGGCGCCCACATCGGCGCGGCGAAATGCCCCCGGGTGTTGAGCACCGCGCTGATCAGCGCGCTGAGGCCGGTGAAGAAGATCATCGGCAGCATCAGGTACGACAGGTTGGTGACCAGGTCCTGGTAGTCGGTGCCGCGGTTGTCGCTGGTGTACAGCTCAGTCAGCCAGGAGGCGGCGAGCACCGCGAGCAGCGCGGCCCCGGCCAGAGTGACCACCGCGAGGGTGAGCAGCCGCTGGGCGTACGCCTGACCGCCGTCCGCGTCCGCCTTGCGCCGGCGTACCAGCACGGGGATCAGGACGCTGGTGAGGATGCCGCCGAGCAGGAACTCGTAGACCATCCCGGGCAGGATCTGCGCGGTGGTGTACGCGTCACCGACCAGCGCGCCGCCCAGCGCGGCCGTCAGCACCAGGGTGCGCAGGAAGCCCGTACCCCGGCTGACGAGGCTGCCGATCGCCATCACCGCGCTGTTGGTCGCGGCGCTGGCCTCGGCCACCTGCTCCTGCGGCGGCGCGGTCGACTCCATGGCCGGCTGGTTGAGCGGCTCGGCGGAGATGAACGTCGCGCCGTCCGACGGCCGGCCGGGCGCGGCGCCGCCCTGGGCGGCGTTCGCGCTGCGGTAGAGACCGCCGCTCATCTTGTCGCCTCCAAGGCAGAGGGGGTACGTCCGAGCCGGGCACGGGCCCGCACGTCACAGACGATAGTCAACGGTTGCCCGATACCCGCGCCCGGCGGACCGCATCCCCGCCGGGACCGATAGTCTGGCGCTCCCATGTCCGAAGCCTCCGCTCCCCACGCCGCCGACCGCCGCGAACTCACCGCCGCGCAGCGCAACGCCGTCGCCGAACTGCTCCGGGTCTCCCCGGTCGCCGACGAGCTGGGCCGCCGGTTCGCGCGGGCCGGCCACGAGCTGCACCTGGTGGGCGGCTCGGTCCGCGACGCCCTGCTCGGCCGCCTCGGCGACGACCTCGACTTCTGCACCGACGCGCACCCGGACGAGACCCTGCGCATCGTGCGCGGCTGGGCCGAGTCGATCTGGGAGACCGGCCGGGAGTTCGGCACCATCGGCTGCCAGCGCGACGGGCTGCGGCTGGAGATCACCACCTTCCGGGCCGAGGCGTACGACCAGGTCAGCCGCAACCCGATCGTCGAGTACGGCACCGACCTCGCCGAGGACCTGCGGCGGCGCGACTTCACCATCAACGCGATGGCGGTCAGCCTGCCCGAGCACCGCTTCACCGACCCGCACGGCGGGCTGGACGACCTCGCCGCCAAGGTGATCCGCACCCCGGGCACGCCCGGGGAGTCCTTCGGCGACGACCCGCTGCGGATGCTGCGCGCCGCCCGGTTCGCCGCCCAGCTGCGCTTCGCGGTGCACCCCGACGTCCACGCGGCGATGACCCTGATGGCCGCCGACCTGGACCGGATCACCGCCGAGCGGATCCGCGACGAGTTCACCAAGCTGCTCTGCGGCGCCGACCCGATCACCGGGCTGCGGCTGCTGGTCGACACCGGGCTCGCCGAGCGCTTCCTGCCCGAGCTGACCGGGCTGAAGCTCACGATCGACGAGCACGCCCAGCACAAGGACGTCTACGAGCACACCCTCACGGTGGTGAGCAACGCCGTCTCGTACGAGACCGACGGGCCGGACTTCGTCCTGCGGATGGCCGCGCTGATGCACGACGTCGGCAAGCCGGCCACCAAGGCGGTGGGCCCGGACGGCCGGGTCAGCTTCCACCACCACGAGGTGGTCGGGGCCCGGCTGACGAAGGCCCGGATGAAGGCGCTGCGCTACCCCAAGGAGATCACCTCCAAGGTCACCGCGCTGGTCGCGCTGCACCTGCGGTTCTACGGCTACGGCCGGGGCGAGTGGACCGACTCGGCGGTGCGCCGCTACGTCGCCGACGCCGGCGACCTGCTGCCGCGCCTGCACAAGCTGACCCGGTCGGACTGCACCACCCGCAACCGGCGCAAGGCCGCCCAGCTCGCCGCGGACTACGACGCGCTGGAGGAGCGGATCGCCCGGATCGCCGCCGAGGAGGACCTGGCGAGGGTCCGGCCCGACCTGGACGGCAACGCGATCATGGAGCTGCTGGGCGTGCCGCCGGGGCCGGTCGTCGGGCGGGCCTGGAAACACCTCAAGGAGCAGCGCCTGGAGCGCGGCCCGCTGGACCGCGACGAGGCCGAGGCGGAGCTGCTGCGCTGGGCCCGCGACGAGGGCATCGTCGAGTAGTCGGCCACACGACCAGGGCGCCGCCCCCGGCCGGGGACGGCGCCCTGTCGCGACAGCGGCCACACCGCTGCCCCGGTGGTGTCAGCGGGTCTCGACCGCCGTGGCGTCGACCGACGGCTTGCCGTTGCCGGACGCGGACGACGCCGAGCCGAGCTTCGCCAGCAGGCCCGCCAGGTCGATCCCGGTCAGGTCGCTGCCGAGCTGGAGCCCCTGGGCCACGTTGCCCGCCACCGACTTGGTCAGCGACGAGGCGCCGTCGGTGGAGATGACGGTCATCTTGTCGATCGCGCCGATCGGGGCGCTCGCCGCCTCGACCACCTGCGGCAGCACCTTGACCAGCAGGTCCAACACCGCCGCCTCGCCGTACGCCGCGAACGCCTCGGCCTTGCGTGCCATGGCGTCGGCCTCGGCCTGGCCCTTGGCCAGGATGGCCGCGGCCTCGGCCTGGCCCTCCCGCTCGACCGCCTCGGCGATGGCGGAGCGGCGGCGCTGCTCGGCCTCGCCCTCCTTGGCGCCCTCGATCGCGTTTGCCTCGGCCAGCGCGGCCCGGCGGGCCCGCTCGCCCTCACCGGTGAGCCGGGCCTGCTCGGCGGAGGCCTGGGCGGCGGCGATGACGGCCTGCCGCTGCGCGTCGGCGTTCAGCACGGCCGCGTTGCGGGCCGCCTCGGCCTCCTGCTCCACCTTGTACCGGGCCGCGTCGGCCGGCTTGCGCACCTCGGTGTCGAGCTGGCGCTGCTTGAGCTCGGCGTTGCGCTCGGCGACCTTCTGCTGCTCGGAGAGGATCGCCTGGTCCCGCTCGGCCTGGGCGAGCGGCCCGGCCGCGGCCGACTTCGCCTTGGCCGCGTCGATCTCCGCCTGGATGGCGGCCTGCTTCAGCGCCAGGTTCCGGTTGGCCTCGGCGATCACCTCCTCGGCGAGCAGCCGCTCCTGCTCGGCCTGCTGCCGGGCCCGGGCCTCGGCGATGGACGCGTCCTTGAGCACCCGGGCGGCCTCCGGCCGGCCCAGGTCCTGAAGGTAGGAGCCCTCGGCCAGGATGTCCTGGAGCTGGAAGGTGTCCAGCACCAGGCCCTGGTTGGTCATCGAGTGCTCGGCCTCCTCGGCGACCGCGCTGGCGAACGCCGCCCGGTCCCGGATGACCTCCTCGATGGTGAGCCGGCCGACGATCGAGCGCAGCGCGCCGGCGAGCACCTCCCGCGTGAAGTCCTCGATCTCGTCCTGCTGGTGCAGGAAGCGCTGGGCGGCGGCACGGATGGCGTCCTCGGTGCCGCCGACCTTGACGATCGCGACGCCGTGCAGGTCGGCGCGGATGCCCTGCTTGCTGACCGCGCCCTTGATGCCGACGTCGATCCGCCGGCTGGACAGGTCGAGCGACTGGAGCTTCTGCACCACCGGCAGGACGAAGACGGACGCGCCGAGCACGACCTTCTGCCCGGACATGTCGGTGGACCGGCCGCCGTCGGCGGTCTGCGTGGTGCGGCCCTTGCGGCCGGTGACGATGAAGGCCTCGTTCGGCCCGGCGACCTTGATCCGGGAGAGGACGAAGAGCACGAGCACGAGGACGAGGAGGACCGCGCCGCCGATGGCGATGAGAAGGGGCATGTGACCGTCCTGATCTGCTATGAGGGGGTTCAGTAGGTTTCGACGTGCACGCTGGTCTCGCTGAGCGCCTCGACCACGAAGATCTGGGCGCCGACCGGGATCGGTCGGTCGGCCCGGGCGTTCAGCTTGACCGGCTGGCCGGCCACCCGGACCCGGACCTCGCCGTAGCCGTCGGCGGGCACCGGGGTGACCACCAGGCCGAGCGCCCCGACCAGGTGGTGGCGGGTGGGGGTGGGGTCGGTGCGCATGTCGCGGGCAGCCCGGCTCAGCCGGGACGCGGCCCACGCGGTGGGCACGGCCGCAACGAGGCCGCCGGCCAGCGCCACCGCGATCATCCCGGGGGTACGCCCGCCGAGCAACTCGTTGGCGATCGCGGCGCCGAAGCCGAGCGCCCCGGTGAACCCGGCGACCGCCTCGACCGACACGGGACCGTCGAAGTCCGGGTTGCCGAAGTGCAGCAGCTCGGCGCCGAGCAGGGCGAGCGCCAGCACCGCGACGCCCGCGCCGCCGATGATGAGGAAGATCAGTGTCCCCGTGGCCACGACCCGCACCGTACCGATCTGGCGCAACGTGCCGCCGAACTCGCCCGACACGAATCTAGCTGTTGACAAGATTCCGGCGAGCGGTCAATCTTGACATTGACAAGACGGAGGTTTCCATGTCCTCGGCAACCCTGACCACCGCCGGCATCCTGCTGATCACCGTCGTCACGGTGGCGTACGGCGGGCTGACCCTGCTCATGCACCTGACCCGGCGCAAGGCCGGCTACCTCGACAACCCGGTCCGCCGGGGCCTGTGGACCGCCGGCCACGCGCACGCCGGGGTGCTGGTCCTCTTCGCGCTGGCCGTGCTGCCCTACGTCGACCAGGCCGACGCGTCCGACGGCACCCGCACGCTCATCCGCGCCCTGCTCGTGGCCGCGCCGATCCTGATGCCGCTCGGCTTCTTCCTCTCGGTGGCCCGGCCGCAGGACACGAAGCCCAACAAGCTGATCTGGCTGACCGTCGCGGGCGGCGCCAGCCTCAGCGCCGGTGCCCTGCTGCTCGGCTTCACCCTGCTCTGAGCCCCGACGGAGGCGGCTCCGGACCGGAGCCGCGCCGCCCGCCCGTCCTCCGGGCGGGCGGCGACCGACTCAGCTACGAGTGACCAGGCCGGTGTCGACCACGTACTCGCCGCCGTGCACGGCGAAGAACTCGGCGCTCGAGGTGAGCAGGTACGGGTCGGACTGGTACGTGGTGACCATGTCCGAGTCGGTGGCGTCGTCACCCACGTCGGCGGCGGTGCGGCCGTACGTGCCGGCAGCCTCGACCCAGACCAGGTAGAGCAGTTCGGTACGGGTGGTCAGCGACCACGTGCCGTCGGGGTTGACGGTGGCCGTGCCTCCGCCGGTGGTCTGGTTCTGCCGGGCCCCGACCCGGACGCTGAGCACGCCGTCCGGGCCGGCGCCGATGCCCGGCTCACCCTCGTCGCGCTGCCCGTCCCGGTCAAGGTCGTGCCAGACCACGCCCCGGACGACGCAGGTCCCGGAGATCGCCACGGTGACCGAGCTGGTGTTGTTGGTGGTGTCGGACTCCTGGCGCTGCGGTGCGATCGTCGCGGTGATCGGCACCCGGGAGCCGGGCTGGGCGCCGGCCACCACGAACGGCAGCGAGAGCCGCTGGGCCCGTCCGGCGGCGGGCAGGGCCGGGTGGGCGCAGGTGTAGCTCGCCTCGTCCACCACCGCGCAGTTCCATCCGTCGGTGGCCGTGAGCGCCGTCGTACGCAGCCCCGCCGGCACCGACACAGTGACGCTGAGCGGGTCGGACTCACCGGTGCCGCCGTTGCGCACGTCGATCTGCGCGCGGAAGGTCTCGCCCTCCGCCGGGTTGTAGTGGTCGGTCATCAGCAGATCGACGAACAGGTCGGGCTGGGTGCGTCCGGCCGCCACCGCGTCGGCCGGAGCGAGCGCCGCCGTGGCCCCGAGCAGGGCGAGGGTGGCGGTCGAGGTGGCGAAGATACGTCGGATCGAGCGGGACAGGGGATGGGATCGCATGGCGTCCTCACGTCGCAGGGCCGGCCCTCCCGGATGGTGAGGACCGGAGCGGAGATCAACTCCACTTATCCGGCGTCGTCGATGTCCGTGGCGTTACGCGGCTGCCGGAACCGCTTCGCCGTCACGGCGCTGTCCGGCCGTCGACGGTGTCGGGCCGCCGGGGACAATGGGTGGATGCGCTGGACCGTGCTCGACTCCCCGATCGGCGAGTTCTCCATCGCAACCGACGGAACACACGTGTGCCGGGCCCACTTCGGCCGGGTCGACACGGCCGACGAGGAGCCGGGCGACGACGAGACGGCCCGGCAGGCCGTGACGGAGCTGCGGGCGTACTTCGCCGGCGAGCTGACCGAGTTCGCGGTGCCGCTGGCGGTGCCGGGCGGTTCCGACTTCGAGCGTGGCGTCTGGCGGGAGATGACCCGCATCCCGTACGGGGAGACGCTCACCTACGGCGAGGTGGCCCGGCGGCTCGGCGACCAGGGCGCCGCCCGCGCGGTCGGGGTGGCCTGCAACCGCAACCCGATCCCGGTGCTCGTGCCGTGCCACCGGATCGTCGGGGCGGGCGGCAAGCTGGTCGGCTTCGGCGGCGGCCTGGACCGTAAGGTGAAGCTGCTCGAACTGGAGGCCGGGGTCGCCCTGCAACGCGCCTGGTCCTGACGCTGGGCCGCCGTGCGACGGGCTGGTCCTGATGCGGGTCGCTGTGCGACGCGCCTGGTCCTGATCTGGGGCGGAGCCGCCCCGCCGGCACCCGGCGACGTCAGCCCGGGGCGGGCAGGCAGCCGCCGTCGGCGATGCGGGTGCCGATCTCCACGGTGACGTCGCCCGCCCGGACGCTGCCGAAGACGCACGCCCGGCCGGTCCATCCCGCGAAGAGCAGGCCGTCACCGGGGCCGAGGTCGAGCCGACCCGGCGGCCGGACGGTGACGTCGGTCAGCCCGGTCGCGGCGACAGCCCGCCGGACGGATTCCTCCCCGGGGTCGTCCCGCCCACCGGCGGCCAGGAGGTTGAGGCTCCGCATGACCTTCGCCGCGCAGGATCGGGCACCGCTGGCCGCCTCCGCGTCGAGCGTGCCGCGCTGCCGGAAGGCGTCGTTGGCCGCCTGCTGACGGCGGAACTCCTCCTCGCGCCGCTGCTCGTCGGTCAGCGGCTGTCCGCCGCCCGGTCGGCTCGGCGTGGCGGTCGCGGTACCGGGCCGGGCGACCTCGCCGGGGCGGGCGACGGGGGTTGCCGCGCGGACGCAGCGGGCTTCGGTGATCGCCGCAGAGGTGGCCGGGAGGGCCGACGCCGCGCTGTTGCTTGAGGCCGGACCGGTGCCTGGACCGGTGCCCGGAGCCGCGCAGCCGGCGAGGACCGGAAGGAGCACGGTGCCGGTGACCACGCCGATCGCCCATCGTGCCGCTCGGCGGCGGCCGGGGCGTGGGACGGACGTCACGGCGGTCAGCCTAACCGCGCGTCGCCGATCGCTCGACCCCATGTGACACCGGTGGTCGTCGCGCGTACGGCGGTGGGAGAGCCGGACGCGGCGAAGGCCGGGTCCGTGCGGACCCGGCCTTCGGTGGTGCTGGTGGTCGGCGCGTCAGCGCTCGACGTCACCGGCGATGAACGCCTCGACGGCGGCGTGCGCGTCGTGGTCGGCGTACTGCACCGGCGGGGACTTCATGAAGTACGACGAGGCCGACAGGATCGGGCCGCCGATCTTCCGGTCCAGCGCGATCTTCGCGGCGCGGACGGCGTCGATGATCACGCCGGCCGAGTTCGGCGAGTCCCACACCTCGAGCTTGAGCTCGGCGTTGAGCGGGGTGTCGCCGAAGGAGCGACCCTCCAGGCGGATGTACGCCCACTTGCGGTCGTCGAGCCACGGCACGTGGTCCGACGGGCCGATGTGCACGTCGCTCTTGCTCATCTCGTGCGGGATCTGGGACGTGACCGACTGGGTCTTCGAGATCTTCTTCGAGACCAGCCGGTTGCGCTCCAGCATGTTCATGAAGTCCATGTTGCCGCCGAAGTTGAGCTGGTACGTGCGCAGCAGCTCGACCCCGCGGTCCTCGAAGAGCTTCGCCAGCGCGCGGTGCACGATGGTGGCGCCGACCTGGCTCTTGATGTCGTCACCGACGATCGGCAGGCCCGCGTCCTCGAACTTCTTCGCCCACTCGGGGTCGGAGGCGATGAAGACCGGCAGGGCGTTCACGAACGCACAGCCGGCGTCGATCGCGGCCTGCGCGTAGAACTTGTCGGCCTGCTCGGAGCCGACCGGCAGGTAGGAGACGACGACGTCGACCTGCGCGTCGCGCAGCGCCTGCGCCACGTCGACCGGCTCGGCGTCGGACTCCTCGACGATCTCGCGGTAGTACTGGCCCAGACCGTCGAAGGTCGGGCCGCGCTGCACGGTCACGCCGGTCGGCGGCACGTCGCAGAGCTTGATGGTGTTGTTCTCGCTGGCGACGATCGCCTCGGCGAGGTCCATGCCCACCTTCTTGGCGTCCACGTCGAACGCCGCGACGAACTGCACGTCCGAGACGTGGTAGTCGCCGAAGGTGACGTGCATGAGACCCGGGACGCGGTCGTTCGGGTCGGCGTTCCGGTAGTACTCCACGCCCTGCACGAGGGACGAGGCGCAGTTACCCACACCGACGATGGCGACGCGGACGGAGCCCATAGCGTCTGCCTCCTTCTTCTTCATCACGGCCGCTCTTTCCTGGACTCTCCAGGCGGAGGCGGGCTGTTGTCTTCTCGTCGGCCGCCGGCCGTCCCGGTTTCCGGGACCGTCGGGGCACGGCCGGAGCGCTCGTTGGCGATGAGCTCCTCCAGCCAGCGGACCTCGCGCTCACAGGCGTCCAAGCCATGGCGCTGCAGTTCCAGCGTGTACGCGTCGAGGCGCTCGGCCGCCCGGCCGAGCACGTCGCGAAGCCCCTCGCGACGCTCCTCGATCTTTCGCCGGCGACCCTCCAGGATGCGGAGTCGGGTCGCCTGGTCGGTCCGGGCGAAGAACGCGAAGTGCACGCCGAAGCCCGTGTCGTCGTACGTCTCGGGCCCGGCCTGTGCGATCAGTTGGGCGAAGCGTTCCTTGCCCTCCGCGGTGATTTTGTAGACCACCCGACCTCGTCGGCTGGTCAGCGCGGGAACCTCCTCGGCGGTGGCGGGTGTCTCGGCGGCCTCGGTGATCCACCCCGCCGCCTGCAACCGACGCAGGGTCGGGTAGAGCGAGCCGTAGCTGATCGCCGCCCGGATCGCTCCGAGCTTGGCGGTCAGCTCCTTGCGCAGCTCGTAGCCGTGCATCGGAGACTCCTGCAGGAGGCCGAGGATGGCGAGCTCGAGCACGGGCCATCCTCTCTGTACCCTCTACGCGGAGTGGTAACCGCCGCGATGTATCGGACCGATACATCGCACGCTAGCGGATCACCGTGATCAGGGCAAACCCCCGTTTCCGCGGTTCTGTGGTCACGCATCGTCACCGTGGTCGCCCCGTCCGGCGAGACCGCGTACCCTCTTCCGCATGCGTACGCAGCGCCAGGTGGTGGACTACTCGCTCCGGAAGCGAGCGGTGCTGCGTGAGCTCCTCGCCGGTCGGGTCGGCACGTACGACGTCTGCGACGCGTCGCCGTACCTGAAGAACGCCGCCCGCTACCACGGCGAGCCGACCGACGACCGGTGCCCGATCTGTCGGAGCGAGAACCTGACGCGCGTCCACTACATTTACGGCGACGAACTCAAGCAGTCCGCCGGCCAGGCCCGGACGCTGGCCGAGTTGCCCGTGCTGGCGATGACGCTGCGTGAGTTCCAGGTCTTCGTGGTGGAGGTGTGCCTCGGCTGTGACTGGAACCATCTCGTCGAGCAGTACCTGCTCGGCCGGGACGGGCTGGCCGGGGATCCGGAGGGCGGGCCGGAGCAGGACGCGGTGGGCGGCGCGGCCGCCTCGGGCACCGGCGCGGTCGGTCGACGGAGGCGAGAGGCGCAACGGTGATCCTGGCTCGATCGGCCGACCCCGGCCAGCATGCGCGCGCCCGGGGTGACCGACGGCTCGTTGGTCTGATTGGCCCGATTGATTCATACATGACCCCGGTCGGTCGGCACGGACGTGCCGCTACTCTCGGGTGTCCCATCTCACGGCAAACCGGTGGCGGCGCGATCGCGCCACACCGCGACGGCAGGGTGTGAGGAATGAACTCGTACGGCGATCCCAGTTCCCCGCGCGGGCGGGCCCAGATTCCGGGCCGGCACGGCGACTCCGGCGGTGACGTCCGCGGGGGCGGTTGGTCGGCTGCACAGGAGGGTACGGCACCCGGCCGCGCCTCGGTCACGCCCCGGGGTGCCGCCGGTGGGCGGGCCTCGGTCGGCGGCTCGGCGGCCGTGCCGCCGCGCGGCGGCACGGCCGCCGGATCGGCTTCGGTGGGTTCCGCCTCCGCCGGTCGTGCCGGCGCCGGCCGGGCCTCCGTCCCGGTCTCCCCGGCACCGGGCGTGGGCCGGGCGGGCGCGGGCCGCGCATCGGTGCCGGTCTCCCCGGCGGCCGGCGGATCGGCCGGCCGCGCCACGGTGGGCGCCGCGGCCGTCGGCGCCGCCTCGGCCGGGCGGGCCAGCGTCGGGTCGGCGGCCGTCGGCGGCGTCACCGGCCGGGCCTCGGCGCGGGCGAGCGTCTCGGGCGGCCCGGGTGGGCCCGGGGGGCCGACCGGCCCCGGCCGCGGCGGTCGTGGCGCGGGCGACCCGGCACGGGCGAAGAAGCGTAAGCGGGTGAACATGCTGATCGCCGCCTTCGCGGTCTTCATCATGCTCGCCGGCCTCGGCGTGGTCGGCTTCACCTACTACTCGACCAGCGTCGTGCTTCCCGAGGACACCACGCCGCCGCAGGCGACCACGCTTTACGCGTTCGACAACAAGACGCCCATCGCGAAGGTCGGCACACAGAACCGGACCCTGGTCACCATCGACCAGATCCCGAAGCACGTGCAGGACGCGGTCGCCGCGGCCGAGGACCGGAACTTCTACGAGCACTCCGGTGTGGACTACAAGGGCATCGCCCGCGCCGCGTGGAACAACCTCACCGGCGGCGACAAGCAGGGTGCCTCGACCATCACCCAGCAGTACGCCCGCAACGCCTACAACAACCTGAAGGACGACACCTACGCCCGGAAGGTGAAGGAGGCGATCCTCGCCTCGAAGCTGAACGACCAGAAGAGCAAGCCCGAGATCATGCAGCACTACCTGAACATCATCTACTTCGGGCGGGGCGCGCACGGCATCGAGGCGGCGGCGCAGACCTACTTCGGCAAGCCGGCGAAGAGCCTCAGTGTCGCCGAGGGCGCGGTCCTCGCCGCGCTGATCAAGCAGCCGGAGGCCGGCGCGGGCCACAAGGGCTACGACCCGGCGGTCAACCCCACCGACGCCAAGTCCCGCTGGGACTACGTGATCAGCGGCATGGTCGAGAAGGGCTGGCTGAACGCCCCGGGCAAGCCGGCGGCGCCGACCGAGTACCCAACGAAGACCCTGAAGAAGCCGAACCAAGGCGGTGCCGGACTCGACTACGGCGTCAACACCCCGTACGGCAACGTGATCAACTACGTCAAGCAGGAGATGCGGGACCAGGGCCTCTGCGTCGACGACGAATCCAAGGTCACCGAGCAGAAGAAGCTCTGCTCGCAGGCGCTGATGTCCGGCGGCTACCGGATCCGCACCACCATCGACACGAAGATCCAGAAGGCGGCGGTCGAGACGGCCCAGCGCAAGACCAAGGGCTCTGAGCTCGCCGGCCAGCCGAAGAACCTGATGGCGGCGGTGGTGGCCATCAACCCGGACAACGGCCGGGTGCTCGCCTACTACGGCGGCGACAACGGCACTGGCACCGACTACGCCGGCAAGAACACCGACGCCAATGGGAACGTCACCGGCGGCCACTCGCCGGGCTCCAGTTTCAAGATCTACACGCTGGCGGCGGCCCTGAGGGAGGGCAAGGCCCTGGAGTCGCGCTGGAAGGGCCGGGCGTTCACTCCGGAGGGCACCGAGTTCAAGGTCAGCAACGCGGGCAACGACAACCCGAGGTGCGGCGACTCCTGCACCCTGAAGGAATCCACGTTGCAGTCGCTGAACGTGCCCTTCTACCACGTGACCCAGGAGATCGGGCCGGACAAGGTCATCAAGATGGCCGCCGACGCCGGTGTCACCACCATGTGGCGGACGGATACCGACCCGGCGAAGGCGTACGACCTGACCAAGACCGATTCGAAGAAGATCGCGCCGAGCCCGTTCTTCCACGTGGTCGGCTACGGCCAGTACCCGGTCACCGTCCTCGACCACGCCAACGGCGTCGCCACCTTTGCCAACGAGGGGGTCTACAACAAGGCCCACTTCCTCTACTCGGTGGAGGAGCGGGACGAGGTAACCGGTAAGTGGAAGAAGGTCGGCGGGGAGAAGCTCACCCCGAAGCAGCGCATCGAGAAGGACGTCGTGGCCGACGTGACCTCGGTGCTGGAGCAGTACCCGGCGCAGGTCAACCACCGGCTGGAGGAGGGCCGTAAGGCGGCCTCCAAGACCGGCACCTGGGAGCAGAAGCCGGACAGCCCGGAGAACGGCGACGCCTGGATGATCGGTTACACGCCACAGATCGCCACCGCGGTCTGGGTCGGCAACCTGCAGAACCGACTGCCGCTCAAGCTGAAGGACGGCCGTCGGGTCAGTGGTTCGAACCTCCCGGGTGACATCTGGGAGCGGTTCATGGAAGAGGCGCACAAGACCTCAGACGACTATCGGGAGAAGAAGGACTTCCCGCCGGCGGCGAACATCGGCGACCCCAACTCCGGCAACGGCGAGACGCCCCCGCCGTCCCCGCCCCCGACCCCGCCGAACTGCCCGGACCCGTTGAACCCGTTCTGCCCGCCGACCGGCAACAACGGCGGTGGCAACAACGGCGGCGGCAACAACCCGGGCGGTCCCACCGGGCCCACCGACCCGACTGACCCGCGGCCGGGTGGCGGGGGTGGCGGTGACGGGCTACTCCCGAGCCTCACACCCCGACCCGACGACGATTGAGCCACGAACGCCGCCGGCGGCCGGAGCACCCTTCCGGCCGCCGGCGGCGTTTCCGCGTACCGACGTGTCGGGTGCTGCAGGGGACGCGGAGGCCGGTCGTACGGCAGGATGCACCCTCATGAGCACGCAGCCGACGCGAGGCATCGACGACGCCGGTGCCGCCGACCACCCGTCCCGGTCCGACGGCTTCGTCCGGGGCGTCTCCGGCGTCATCGGCGGCCCGTTGGGCGACCACGCCGTTGCGCTCGACCGACCCGCCGGGCGGGAGAGCCGGTTCTGGACGGCGGCGAGGATCGTCCTGGCCCTGGTCTGCCTGACCCTGGCGCTGCACTGGGTGCAGAAGTCGCCCTGCCAGGACGGTGCCTGGCAGAACAACGTGCAGTACACCCGGTTCTGCTACACCGACGTGCTGGCGCTCTACTACGCCGAGCGGCTCAACGAGGGCGCGGTCCCCTACCGGGACCACCCCGTCGAGTACCCGGTGCTCACCGGCTACTTCATGGGCGCGCTCGGCCTGCCCGTGCACGCCCTCGGCGAGAACGACCCGGGGATCAACCAGGGCCAGTGGTTCTACAACCTGAATGCGCTGGTGCTCGGCGCGCTGGCGGTCGCCACTGTGGCGGTGATCCTCGCCCTGCGCCGCCGACGACCCTGGGACGCCGCGCTCTTCGCGCTCGCCCCCGCGCTGATGGTCACCGCCACGGTCAACTGGGACCTGCTCGCCATCGGGCTGGCCGCGTTCGGCCTGTTCGCCTGGGCCCGCAGTCGGCCCCTGCTCGCTGGCGTCCTGCTCGGCCTCGCCGGGGCGGCCAAGATGTGGCCGCTGTTCATCTTCTGGCCGATCCTGTTGCTGGCGCTGCGCGCCGGGCGGCTCCGCGCCGCCCTCACCGCCATCGGCGCGGCCCTGGTGTCCCTGGTCGCCGTGAACCTGCCGGTCGCCGTCCCGTACCGGGAGAACTGGGACCGGTTCTTCGAGCTGAACTCGACCCGGCCGATCGACTGGGGCACCCTCTGGTACATCGGGCGCTACCTGGACGGCAAGGTCGGCAGCGCCAACCCCGCCGATCTCGGGCCCTTCGAGTGGCTGAACGTCAACATTCCGGCGCTGAACACCCTGTCGTACGCCCTCTTCGGGCTGGCCTGCCTCGGGGTGGCCGCGCTGGGGCTGCTGGCGCCGCGCCGCCCGCGGCTCGCCCAGCTCGCGTTCCTGGTGGTCGCCGCGTTCCTGATCTTCAGCAAGGTGTGGTCGCAGCAGTTCGTGCTCTGGCTGCTGCCGCTGGTGGTGCTGGCCCGCCCCAGGTGGGGCGCCTTCCTGGCCTGGCAGGTGGCCGAGGTCTGCTACTTCGCGGCCTTCTACGGGGAACTGCTCGGCGCGTCGACCAGTAAGCCGGTCTTCCCGGAGGGCGTCTTCGTGCTGGCGGCCACCCTGCGCCTGACCACCGTGGTGGTGCTCTGCGTGCTGGTCGTGCGGGAGATCCTGCGGCCGGAACACGACCCGGTACGGGCCACGTACGCCGACGACCCGGACGGCGGTCCCCTCGACGGCGCGCCGGACGCACCCTGGCTCGACCGCTGGCGACGCCGGCCCACCGCCCCCGCCGAGCCGGCACCCCTCCCGGCGTGACCCGTCTCGCCGGCCACCCGAGGTGAGACACCCGGGCGGCCGGCGGCACGCGGGTCAGAGCCGGTAGACCACCACCTGGCCGATCTCCTCGCGGGTGATGCCCAGGCCGTCGACCGGCGCGTCGACCGTGACCTCCCACGGCGTGCCGGCGATCTGGTCGCGCATCAGCAGCACGTTGCGGACGCCGAGGATGCGCAGGTAGTCGACGCTGGTCTGATCCGGGAAGGAGAGCGTCACCCGGCGTACCTCGTCGAGCTGGTGCGGGGTGAAGCCGCTGCCTCCGTTGACCACGTCCTGGAACCTGGTCGTGGACCAGAGCATCACCGGCTGGTCGAGGTTCTGGCTGCTCGGCAGCACCAGCAGCGGGCCGGCCACGGTCCGCATCGCGGCGGGCTGCTGCGGCACGACCGGGTGCGGCGTGACGTTCAGGCCCTCGGCGATCACCAGCACCAGCGGCAGCAGGGTGGCCAGGCGCAGCCACGGGCCCGGCCAGGAGGGGATCCGCTCGGCGCAGATCTCCCGCACCCGCGTGGCGAACGCGCTGACCGCGCCCGCCGCGAGCAGCCCGAGCAGCAGCGTGGTCCAGAGCATCAGCCGGCCGGGGGTGCGCAGGCCGCTCCACCCGGGCAGGTGCTCGAAGAGCGGCACGTAGGTGTACGTGCCGTCGAAGAACCGGGTGCCCATGGCGAGCACCATGGACACCACCACGCCGGCGAGCAGCAGCAGCCGGTGGCGCAGCTTCCAGACGGAGAAGAAGAGCCCGCCGGCGGCGAGGGCGTAGAGCACGAACCCGGGCAGCAGGGTCATCTCCGGGTGCCAGGGCAGCGCCGCCCGCGCGCCCTCGTGCAACTCGCCCCAGATGCGCGACTCGGCGGGCGCGGTGAAGAAGCCGCTCGCCGGCGGGGAGAAGATGCCGATGTCGGCGACCGTCCGCTCCGCCTGCGGGTGCTGCTCCTTCACGGTGAAGTACGGAACCGCCAGCAGCGCGCCGACACCGGCGAAGAGCAGCCCACCGACCAGGTCCGCGGCCAGCAGCCGCCGCCCGAACGGGCGCTTCACGGCCCAGAACCAGGTTCGCCGGACGTACCAGGTCACGGCGGCGACGACCACCGCGCCGCCGAGGAAGTACGCGAACGGCAGCCCGATGCCGAAGCCCAGGCTGAGCTGCCAGGCGGCCACCAGCCAGCCGGTGTAGACCCAGCCGTCGTGCCGGCGCTCCGGGCGGTAGCCGTGGCGGAGCGAGTAGCCGTGCCCCCGCGCCAGCATGGCCAGCGCCAGCGGGATGCCGCCGTTGGAGATCACGTGCAGGTGCCCGGCCTGCGCGAGCAGCCAGGGCGCGTAGGCGTAGCCGACCCCGGCCACCGCCCCGCCGATCCGGCCCGCGCCGAGCTGGCGGGCCAGCGCGTACGCCCCGAGCGTGGCGAGCGCGTGGGCCAGCACGAACATGATGTTGTAGCGCAGCACGGCGGCTTCGGGGCCGGTGCCGATCATGCCCGCCGGGGCGTAGCCGAGCAGCGTGTCGGAGAAGGCGAAGCTCCAGTCCTCCGGGAAGAAGGTGTTCGACTGCCAGAGCTGCGCCGGGTTGGTCAGCAGGATGTGCCCGGACCAGGCCATCTGCCACGCCTGCAGGCTCGGGTCCCAGTAGTCCTGCGGGAGGGTGTGCAACGGGTAGCGCATGGTCGGCCAGGTCATCAGGACGGCCAGCGCCAGCGAGCCGAGCGTCGCGAGCGTCCACTCGTGGATCAGCACGCGACCGACCGCCCGGGCGGCACGCCGTACCCAGCTCGGCCGGGGCTCCGGGGCGGACGCGAAGGCGGCCCACCGGTCCGGCTTCCCCGCCTCCTTGCCGCCCTCCTCGCTCTTGCCGCTCTCCTTGCCGTCGCCGTTCTTGTCCGTGTCGTCCTTGGCGGTGTCGTCCTTGGCGGCACCCTCCTTGGCGGCACCTGCCTTGTCCGTGCCGGCCTTGTCCGTGCCGGCCTCGGCGGCACCGTCCTCGCGCTCCTTGCCGTCGGCGTCCTTGGCCCTGCCGTCGCCGGTGGTGCCGGCGTCACCGGCGACGGCCTTGACGTCGCCGTCGGTGGTGACATCGTCGCTGGTTCCGGCGGCACCGGGCTCGGCTCCGGCATCGCCGAGCCTGGTCCTGGCGTCTCCGCTGTTCGTGGCGTCGCCGGCCTTGGCGTCGCCGGTGCCGCTGACGGTGCCCGGCCGGTCGTTGTCCTTGCCGCTCGTGCCGCGGGCGTCCCTGGTGACCGGGTCCTTGTCGGTGGAGCGGGTCCCGGCGGGAGCACCGGCCGTCGGCGCGGTGCCGCCACCCGTGCCGCTGGCCGGGTCGGCCCCGTCGGAAACGCCCGCGCGCGCGGCTTCGGTGGAGGTGGTCGGGCCGGGGGGTGGGCCGGCCGGCGAGTCGTCGCCGGAAGCCGCCGACGGGCCGGCGGCGGGGCGGGGGCCGCCGGTGGCGGACTGGTCGGTCGTCATGCGGCGGGGCTCTCCACGCCGAGCCGGTCACGCAGGAAGGCGATGTCGGCACCCTGGCCCTCGACGCCGCCCGGGGTTTCGACGATCACCGGCGCGCCGGCCGCGCGGATCACCGCCACCAGCAGTTCGGGGTCGATCGTCCCGCCGTCGAGGTTGTCGTGCCGGTCCTGCCCGGAGTTGAACGCTCCCTTGGAGTTGTTGGCGTGCACCAGGTCGATCCGTCCGGTGATCGCCTTGACCCGGTCGACCAGACCGAGCAGCTCCTCGCCGCCGGCGTGCGCGTGGCAGGTGTCCAGGCAGAAGCCCACCTCGTAGTCGCCCACGGCGTCCCAGAGCCGGGCCAGCGCGTCGAGCCGCCGGGCGCACGCGTTGTCGCCGCCGGCGGTGTTCTCGATCAGGACTGGCAGCTCGAAGCCGCCGGAGTCCGCCGCGTACGCGAAGGTCTTGCGCCAGTTGTCGAAACCGACGGTGAGGTCGTCCCCGGCGTTGACGTGCCCGCCGTGCACGATCAGCCCCTTCGCGCCGACGGCGGCGGCCGCCTGGGCGTGCCCGAGCAGCAGCTTCCGGCTGGGAATCCGGATCCGGTTGTTCAGGGTCGCGACGTTGATGACGTACGGCGCGTGGACGTAGAGGTCGACGTCCGCCGCCCGCAGCCGCTCCGCGTCCTCCCGGGCCTTCGGGGCTTTCCACCCCTGCGGGTCGGAGAGGAAGAACTGCACGGCCCCGGCCTCTCGGGCCGTCGCCTCCGCCAGCGGGTCGGTCGAATCGACGTGGGCTCCGATACGCATGCACGGGAGCCTACGTCGCCGCGCCGACAGCTGGGGCGACGGCGGTGGGGAGTGGGAGGTGTGCCGGCGTCACCTCCCGGCGTCGGCGGTCGTTGATGTGAGTGGGATCCACGGTTGGTGCTCCCGGGCGAGGCGGCCGCAGGTCGCCCGCCGGGTGGCCGAGCCGCCCGGGAAGCGGGGGCACCCCCGTCGCGCGGCCCGGCGCGACGGGGGCCGGCCCCGGAACCAGTACCCGGGTCGGCCAAAAAATTTCGGAGAAATCCGCCATTTACGCCGACAAGGGTCAAGAGCCGTTGTAACGTCGGGTAACAACACGATAAAGCTCCGCGGGGCGTCCCCGGTCCAACCTCATCGGTGTGGTCGTTCCTCCCCAGGTCCCACCCAAGGAATGCGGACGGGACGCCCCGCGGCCTCGTGCACGGGGGCTCGCATCGACAGCGACGTCGAGGCGGGCCCCCGTCGCCTCTGCCCGGGGCGGGTGGACCGACCACCCCGGGCATGATCGTCCGGACCGGGTATCCTGGTCCGGTTGTCCGCGTCCGGCCGGGTTCCCCCGGGACCGGCGTGGGCCACGACGCACGACCTCCTGCCACGGAAGGACCGTGGCCGCTTAGCCCACAGGAGGTGAGCACGTCTTGCGTCATTACGAGATCATGGTGATCCTCGACCCCAGCCTCGAGGAGCGCACCGTCGCCCCGTCGCTCGACACGTACCTGAACGTGATCCGGACCGCGGGTGGCTCGGTGGAGAAGACCGACGTGTGGGGCCGCCGGCGCCTCGCGTACGAGATCAACAAGAAGGCCGAGGGCATCTACGCCGTCATCGACCTGCAGGCGACGCCTGCGGCGGTGGCCGAGCTGGACCGTCAGCTGCGGCTCAACGAGTCCGTGCTGCGCACCAAGGTCATCCGGCCGGAGATGCGCTAAGCATTCAACCCCGGTTCACCCGGACCAGCCTCATCGGTGCTGTCGGAGGGCTCTGAGAGCCTGTACGGCAGAACAGATTGAGTGCGCGAGGAGATGGTCATGGCAGGAGACACCACCATCACGGTCATCGGCAACCTGACCGATGACCCCGAGTTGCGGTTCACCCCCTCCGGTGCGGCGGTCGCCAAGTTCCGGGTCGCCTCGACGCCCCGGTTCATGGACAAGGCCTCCGGCGAGTGGAAGGACGGCGAGCCGCTCTTCCTGGCGTGCACCGTGTGGCGGCAGGCGGCGGAGCACGTCGCCGAGTCGCTCCAGCGGGGCGCCCGCGTGATCGTCTCGGGCCGGCTGCGTCAGCGGTCGTACGAGACCCGCGAGGGCGAGAAGCGCACCGTCATCGAGCTCGAGGTCGACGAGATTGGCCCGTCGCTGCGCTACGCCACGGCGAAGGTGCAGAAGATGTCCCGCTCCGGCGGCGGTGGCGGCGGCTTCGGCGGCGGTGGTGGAGGTGGCCAGGGCGGCGGCGGAGGCAACTTCGACGACCCCTGGGCCTCGGCCGCTCCGGCACCCTCGCGCGGTGGTTCGGGTGGCGGAAACTTCGACGAGGAGCCCCCGTTCTAATGGCGCCGAGCGCCCGCGATCGCAAACCAGGAGCACGAGCAATGGCCAAGGCCGCTGCACTTCGCAAGCCGAAGAAGAAGGTGAACCCGCTCGACAAGGACGGGATCACCTACATCGATTACAAGGACACCGCGCTGCTGCGCAAGTTCATCTCCGACCGCGGCAAGATCCGCGCTCGGCGGGTGACCGGCGTGACCTCGCAGCAGCAGCGGCAGATCGCCCGTGCGGTCAAGAACGCCCGCGAGATGGCGCTCCTGCCGTACACCGCCACGGCCCGCTGAGAGGAGGCACCGATATGAAGATCATCCTGACTCAGGAGGTGTCCGGCCTCGGTGCCCCAGGCGACATCGTCGAGGTCAAGAACGGCTACGGCCGTAACTACCTGCTGCCGCAGGGCTTCGCGATCGCCTGGACCAAGGGTGCGGAGAAGCAGGTCACGGTCATCAAGCGGGCCCGCTCGGCCCGGGAGATCCGCGACCTCGGCCACGCCAACGAGGTCAAGGACCAGCTCGAGGGCCTCAAGGTCAGCCTGAAGGCCCGCGCCGGTGACGGTGGCCGGCTCTTCGGCTCGGTCACCCCGGCCGAGATCGTCGACGCCGTCAAGGCCGCCGGCGGCCCGGTCCTCGACCGTCGTCGGCTGGAGCTGCCCGGTCACATCAAGTCGACCGGCTCCTACCCGGTGCGGATCAAGCTGCACCCCGAGGTGACCGCCAAGTTCGACCTCAACGTCGTCCAGGGCTGACGCCTCACCACAGCACCACGACAGGGCCCGCACCGACCGGTGCGGGCCCTGTTCGCGTTCGACAACCGGCCCGGCCGGATGGGGCGCGTCAGCCGATCGGCTGCCCGGTGACCGCGCTGATCATGACCGTCGAGAGGCCACCGCCGACCACCGCCGCAGCCAGCGCCACCGTGGCCGAACGCCAGGTGGTGCCGACCCGGCGCAGCAGCAGCGCCACGACCAGGCTGCTGGCCAGCGCCAACCCGAATCGCGGCAGGCCTGACGCCAGGGAACCCAACGCCCGTGACCGCGGCGAGTCGCAGCCCCGCCGCTGATGTCGGTGACGCAACCCGCCGGTGCCTGCCCGTCCAGCGTCAACAGCCAGACGAGGATCAGCACCGCCGGCACCACGTAGCAGGCGGCGGTGTAGAGCAGCGGTCGCCACGGCCCACCCGGATCGGCATCGAGCAGGTCGTCCTCGACGCGGCGGCTCCAGGCCCCCGCCCCCGGCGGCCTCGACGCGACGGCGTACGGCTGCCGAGGTCGACGCCCGCGACGGGGCGACCGGCTCGGACGCCCGCCGTCGCGGCGCCATGCGCGGTCGGGGGGCGGTGTGGGAGACCACCGGCGACCGGGGAGCCGACGCCGGCGGGTCCGGGGCCTCCCGCCAGCTTGGCTCGCTGACCCGGTGCCAGCTGCTCGTGGTCTCCGTGGTCCGCCAGCCACCACCGGCCCGGCGGCGGTCGAGGTCGTCCTCGTCGTCCGGGGCGCGTGCCGGCCGCCGCCGTCCGCGCGGCGGACGCCGGACTCGAGCGCCCATCGCGGCAGGTAGGGATCGACGGACTCCTGCTGGCCGGCTGTGATGCCGCGACGTCGCCTCCGGGCGCGGGGCCGGGCGGTGTCCCCGTCGTAGGGGTCGGCCGGCGACGGGTCTGGGGGACCTTCCCAGGCAACGGCCGGGGGGCGCTCGCGCGGGCCATCGTCTCGTCCCCAGTCCCGGTAACTCACGGCCGGAGCGTGACCCTCCCCAACCGATGGCGCGATCCGCTGCCAAGGTGTAGCCGTTCGCTGGAGACGGTACGGGACGTTCGACCGGGCAGTTCGACCGAAAACTTTCATCCACAGGGTGGGGACTGAGTTTTCCCAGCTCAGCGGCTTGCCTGGGGGAATTCCCCAACCGTTGTCCACAGCCTGTGCACACCCTGCGCACATGGTCGTCCACCGGAATCCACAGGTTGTCCCGAGGCTCGTCCACCGCCACGGTTGAGGGGCTGACCTCGGGTTCCGTAAGGTGGGCCCCCGACCGGCCGTGCGATGACCCCCGATCGACCGGCAGGTCGAGGTTGTCGTACCCCGGCGGTAGAGCTGGCCTTGGATCCGACGCAGTGGAGGGGGGACCCGTGTCGGTCACCGACGACATGCGGGCGGACCAGCGTACCGGCGGCGGCCAGGCGTCCCCGCCGCCCCAGCGCGACGGTCAGTTCGACAAGACCCCACCCCAGGACGTCGCCGCCGAGCAGTGCGTCCTCGGCGGCATGCTGCTCTCCAAGGACGCCATCGCCGACGTCGTCGAGATCCTCAAGACCAACGACTTCTACCGGCCGGTGCACGCCACCATCTTCGACACCATCCTGGAGATCTACGGTCGGGGCGAGCCGGCCGACTCGATCACCGTGGCGGCGGCGCTGGCCGACTCCGGCGACCTCGTCCGGATCGGTGGCGCCCCCTACCTGCACACGCTGATCGCCAGCGTGCCGACCGCCGCGAACGCCGCCTACTACGCGCGGATCGTCAGCGAGCGGGCGGTCCTGCGGCGGCTGGTGGAGGCCGGCACCAAGATTGTGCAGCTGGGCTACGGCACCGGTCAGGGCGGCAGCCGCGACGTTGACGACATCGTCGACCTCGCCCAGCAGGCGGTTTACGACGTCACCGAGCGCCGCGTCAGCGAGGACTTCGCGGTGCTCGCCGACATGCTCCAGCCGACGCTCGACGAGATCGAGGCGGTGGGTGCCCAGGGCGGCGTGATGACCGGCGTCCCCACCGGCTTCACCGACCTGGACCGGCTGCTCAACGGCCTGCACGCCGGGCAGCTCATCATCGTCGCCGGCCGGCCGGGTTTGGGTAAGGCGCTCGCCCTCGACACGCCGCTGCCAACCCCGGACGGATGGACCACGATGGGCGAGGTCGCCGTGGGCGACCGCCTGCTGGCCGCCGATGGCAGCCCGACCACCGTTACCGCCGCCTTCGAGGTGATGTACGACCGGCCGTGCTACGAGGTTGAATTTTCCGACGGCACGGTGATCGTCGCGGACGCGGAGCACCTATGGAAGACCACGACCCGGGCGAGCCGACGCCAGCCTGAGCAGCGAACGCGTCAGTACTGGCCGGAGTCGTCGTTGTCCAGGGTGCGGGCCGCCCAGGCGACGGTCGGTGCCGAATCCCGACGCCTCGTCACCGTGGCGCAGGCCCTGGAACAGGTCGGCCCTGAGTTCCGCAACGTCCTGCACACCGTCGCGCGGGAGGTCGGCGCCGAGGGGCGGGTGAGCCGGCTGGTGACGCGCGCGGGGAAGGCGCGGAACTGGAGCGCACCGGGGTACCCGGCAGGGCCACTGCTGACTGGGCTGCGTGAGCGGGCCGAGCGGCACGTCAATGCCGGTGCCCGGGTCCGGCACGGCGGTGTGGTGACCACTGCCCAGATCGCGGCGACGTTGCGTACCGACACGGCCGACCGGCGGTTGAACCACGCCGTCGAGAACTGCGGTCCCCTGCGACTGCCGGAGCGCGACCTGCTGATCCCGCCCTACACCCTGGGCGTGTGGCTCGGTGACGGGCACACCGGCGCCAGCCGGTTCACCACCGCTGACGACGAGATGGTGGACCTTGTCGAGCGGGACGGATTCGTGGTGCGGCCCAGCGGCCCGATGCTCTACAGCATCTCTCTGCCGGCGGCGACGCCATCGACCGAGCGGACGTGTGTCAACTGCGGCCGGTCCACCCGGGCACTTCGGGAGAACCCTGCCGTCAAGCGCTGCGCGGACTGCAGGGTCGCGCACGGTTCGTTTCTGGCGCTGCTCCGCCGGCTAAGGGTGGCGACGGACAAGCACATCCCGCAGGAGTACCTTCGGGCCTCCGAGCCCCAGCGCCGCGCGTTGCTGGCGGGCCTGATGGACACCGACGGCACGGTCGCTCCCGCCGGTAACCTCCAGTACATCTCCACCTCCAAGCGGCTCGCTGAGGACGTGTGGGAGCTCGTGGTGAGTCTGGGCTACCGCTGCACTGTCACGGAAAAGGCGGTGCCCGGGCGCAGCCCCGATTCGTCGACCGCGTACACGCTGAACTTCTCCACCCCGGATCCAATCTTCCGGTTGGAGCGGAAGCGCTCGGCTCACGCCGCGAGGCGTCGTACCAGTTCGGACGTGCGGACGAATTCCCGCTTCATCGTGGACGTCCGACCGGTGCCGAGCGTCCCGGTTCGGTGCGTGACGGTGGACAATCCCGAGCACCTCTACCTCGCGGGTCGGGCGATGGTGCCGACGCACAACAGCACCGCAAGCATGGACTTTGCTCGAAATGCTGCTATTCGCGCCAACCAGGCATCGGCGATCTTCTCACTGGAAATGAGCAAGGTCGAGATCGTCATGCGGCTGCTCTCGGCCGAGGCGCGGGTGCCGCTGCACGTCCTGCGCAGCGGTCAGCTCTCCGACGACGACTGGACCAAGCTCGCCCGGTGCATGGGCGAGATCAGCGAGGCGCCGCTCTTCGTCGACGACACGCCGAGCATGAACCTGATGGAGATCCGGGCCAAGGCGCGGCGGCTCAAGCAGCGGCACGACCTCAAGCTGATCGTCGTCGACTACCTCCAACTGATGACCTCGCCGAAGCGCACCGAGAGCCGACAGCAGGAGGTCGCGGACCTGTCCCGTGGCCTGAAGCTGCTCGCCAAGGAGGTCGAGTGCCCGGTGATCGCGGTGAGTCAGCTGAACCGTGGCCCGGAGCAGCGCACCGACAAGCGACCCCAATTGTCCGACTTGCGCGAAAGTGGCTCAATTGAGCAAGATGCCGATGTTGTCATCCTGCTGCACCGCGACGACTACTACGACAAGGAATCGCCGCGGGCCGGGGAGGCGGATTTCATAGTTGCCAAGCACAGGAATGGCCCAACCGACACGGTGACGGTTGCGGCGCAGCTCCATCTGTCGCGGTTTGTGGACATGGCTATCGTGTGATGCATTTAGGGGCACGAATGCCGGAGACCGCGCAGGACGCGGCCGTCACGCGTGCTCTGGCCGGCGAGAGTCTGACGAGCATCGCCTGTTCCTTTGGGGTGACGAGGCAAGCGATTCGTGGACTGCTGCGGCGCCGAGGGATACCAGCGCGAGCGGTTGGGAAGTTGACCGAGGAACAGCGTTCCGAAGTCGTCCAGCGCTACCAAGCGGGAGCGACACTGGGGCAACTAGCCACGGCGTACGGCATCACAGAGCCCTCCGTACGCGGGCTTGTTCTCCGGCGCGGTGTTCCGCTTCGACGCGTTGTCCACACGCTGCGGCACGATGCCTTCGACGAGTTGACACCTGATGCCTGCTACTGGATCGGCTTCCTGTTCGCCGATGGTTCGATCAGCTACCGCCGGAACCACATCCCGCAGATCTCGGTCGGGCTCGCCGAACGGGATCGAGCGCACCTGCTCAAGCTCCGTACCTTCCTCGGTTCGACGAGCGCCATTTCGGCACCCAGCCCGACACATCACTCGTGCCAGTTCTCGGTTCGGTCCCAGCGGCTGACTGACCGGCTTGTTGCGCTCGGCCGGTACCAGGGACCGATCAACGCTCGGTTGGTGGAGTCGCGTGACTTCTGGCGTGGTGTGGTCGACGGGGATGGATCAGTCGGCGTCTACCGCAGATCGCGATCGGCTCCGGCCACCACGCCTCAGTTCCGGTTGGTGGGCCGGCACAATGTGCTTGAGGAGTTCCTTGGTTTCCTGCGGGCCCACGGGATTGTCGGTCTCACGGTACGACCAAACAAGTCGATACACACCGTGGGAACCACATGTGGTCCGGCGGAGAGGATCGTTGCGCTGCTCTACTCGGACGCCACCACTGCTCTCTCGCGTAAGGCCGAGACCGCCCAACGGATAATGGCGGCTGCCATCTTCCGCGCGTCCGGCCCGACGGACCTGAGCTGACCGCCGCTCCGGCGATGCCGGAACTGGTCAGCCCAGGAGCGGGAACCAGCCGGCGACCTCGCCGAGTTCGAGCTGGTCGCGGTCGGTGAGTGGCAGCCGGCCGGTCGCCTTGAGCAGGTATTCCGCGTCGCTCCACCCGGACGGGCGGACGGCGTCGTCGCTGAGCAGGCCGTCCATCGTGGCCACGGCGACCCGCGTGGCGAGCACCCCGGGCAGGGGCGCGTCGGGCAGGTCGAGGACCAGGTCCAGGTGGTGCACGACGGCCTCGGTGGTCAGGGTGGCGAGCAGGTCCGGCACGCGCAGCACGTGCCCCTGCGTGGTGACGCGGCCGTCGGGGTCTGCCGCGCCAGCAGCGCGTACGGCGGCGGGGGCCGTGTCGGTCCAGAGCCGGACGATCCCGCTCGGACGGTCGAAGGCGGCGGCGGAGCGGCGCACCCACCAGGCATGTCGGGCGGCGGCTCCGTCCACGTCGGCCGGGAACGCGCGCCAGTAGCTCACGTCGTCCACGTCGGGCGGGCCCTCGGCGGGGCTGGCCAGCGCAACCAGCGCCCGCTGGGCGTCACAGAGCACGTGGAACAGCAGGTCCGCGACGAGCCAACCCCGGCACCGGGTGGGCCGTTGCAGGTCGGGGTCGTCGAGGTCGGCCACGACCGGATGATCCCGTCGTACGCCTGCGCCAGCGCGAAGTGCTGCCCCTGGTGCGTCATGGGATGCAGCGTTGCACGCCGGTCGCCGGCCGGCACGGCTAGCAGTGGCCCGGCGAGTGGCGGTGCGGGGCGCGGGCGTGGCCGCGGGTGACCGGGCCGGTCGAGGCACCGGCCCGGTCGACGGAGGGCTCAGCCGAACATCTCGTCCAGGAAGCTCTTGTGCTTCTTGCGCTTGTAGTGCCCGTGGTAGCCGTGGTGCTGGTGGCCGTGCCCGTACGCGGGGGCCGGCGGGTAGCCGTGGGCCGGCGGGGGCGGGGGCGGCGGGACAGCGCCGTAGCCCGGCTGGTGCGGGGCGGGGGCGGGCGGCGGGGGCGGCGGAGGCGCGTAGCCGCCCTGCTGGTGGGCGGGCTGCGGCGGGGTCGGGGCGCCCTGCTGGCGGTTCCAGTTGGCCTCCGCCTCGAACAGCTTCTCCAGCTCGCCGCGGTCGAGGAAGATCCCCCGGCACTCGCCGCACTGGTCGATGACGACGCCGCTGCGCTCGTACTGGCGCATTTCTCCGTGGCACTTGGGACAGGTCAGGCTCATTCTCCGACCGTACCCGGTCCGGTCACGCGGTTGCTGTCAGCGCTTCCGTTACTTCGGAGTCGGGGACCTCGTGGAAGTCCTCGTAGTAGGCGCTCACCGCCATGAACTCCGGCGGGTGCTGCGCGCAGATGACCTGGTCGGCCTCGGCGGCCAGCATCTCGTACGCCTCCTGCGAGCCGACCGGGACGGCGACCACGACCCGGCGGGCGCCGAGGTGGCGGGCGACCTGGACGGCGGCGCGGGCGGTGGCCCCGGTGGCCAGGCCGTCGTCGACGATGACGGCGGTGCGCCCGGAGAGGTCGAGCGGCGGCCGGCCGGCGCGGTAGAGCTGCTCCCGCCGCTCCAGTTCGGCCTGCTCGCGTTGGCGCACCTCGGCGATGTCGTCGGCGCCGAGCCGGCTGGCCACGACGTCGTTGAGCACCTGCACGCCGCCGGGGCCGAGCGCGCCGAAGGCGACCTCGGGCGCCCACGGCATGCCGAGCTTCCGGACGACCAGCACGTCCAGCGGCGCGCCGAGGCGCTCGGCGACCACCCGGGCCACCGGCACGCCGCCGCGCACCAGCCCGAGCACGATGACGTCCGGTTCGCCGATCAGGGCGGTGAGCCGGTCGGCGAGCATCCGGCCCGCCTCTTCGCGGTCGCGATAGGTGGTGGTCATGCCTCAGGTCTACGCCGTGTCGCCGCCCTTCGCCCGCCAGTTCGGCGAACCGGGGTGCCGCAGCGCGGCGGCCCAGACCAGGAGGGCGAGCGGGTAGAGCAGGTAGCCGAAGCGGGTCGACGGCATCAGCAGGATCGCGGCCAGCAGCCCGTACCCGCAGGTCAGCGTCGCGGCGACGGCGGTGTGGGGCGGGCGGCGGGCGAGCCGGACGGCGATCGCCAGCCCGGCCGCGAGCAGCAGGGCGGCGGCGACCGCGCGGCCGGCGGGCAGCGCGGTGGCGATCAGGTGGCCGGGGAACGGCGACTGTGCCGGGCTGGTCACCAGGCCGTGGCCGAGCGGGAAGCGGAGCACGTTCTCGACCAGCGCGTCGCGGTCGACGAGCAGGGCGGGGAGCAGCGCGGCGACGGGCAGGCCGACCGCTCCCGCCGCGGCCCGCAGGCCGGCCCGCCGGGTCATCCCCCAGATGATCAGCACGAGGGCGACCGGCCAGGCGAAGAGCTTCAGCGCCCCGGCCAGGCCGACGGCGATGCCGGCCCGGCCGGGTCGTCCGGCGGCGGCGAGGGCCAGCGCGAGCAGGCAGAGCGCGAGGACGGGCAGGTCGTCGCCGCCGGTGGCGAGGGTGAGCGCGCAGACCGGCAGCACGGTGGCGGCCTGTACGCCCCGGAGCACGGCGGCGCCGGCCGCGTGGTGGCCGGCGGGGCGGTCGACGCGCGCCAGGGCGCGGATCGCGAGGGCCAGCGCCAGCGCGGTGCCGACCGCGAACCAGACGCGCGCGTCGGTCCACCAGGCGTCGACGGCCGCCCTGGGCAGCCCGAACAGGGCCATTCCCGGCTGGTAGGGGGTGTAGCCGAGCAGCTGCTCGCCGGGCGGCAGGGCGGCGATCGCGTCGTGCCCGAGGTACGGCGTGCCGGTGTCGACCAGCCGCCTGCCGGACTCCTCGACGACCAGCACCTCCTCCTGCGCCCGGTCGCCGCGCCCGCCGGCCCGTTCGACGCTCTGCCAGGCCAGCGGCAGCAGGGCGGTGGTGAACCAGGCGAAACCGGTGACCGCCCAGCGGGCCGGCAGGCCGGCCAGCGGCGACCGCGGGTCGCGCCGGCGCAGTACGAGCTGGGCGGTCGCCGCGAGGGCGGCGAGGAGATACCCGGCGGCGGCGACGCCGCCCCAGGCCCGGTGCGGGACCAGTGTGGACGTGGCGGCGGTGGTCGCGGCGAACGCCGCCGACACGGCGTACAGGCCGAGGTCGAGGGCGAGGCCACCGGCGGCGGAGTCGAGGGCCCGCCAGCCGCGGCGGGTGGTCGGGGCGGCGGTCACGCGCGCCAGTCTGGCAGACCGGGCCCACGCCACCGCCACGCGTCGATGCTGGGCTGGCGGCCGTTCCCGGTCAGGCCGGCAGGTGGCGGTCGGCGCGGCCGCGCCCGCCCTGTCGGCGGCCGGGGGCGAGACGGATGACCGCGCCGGCGTCGTGCAGCGGCGGCGCGAGAGCGCCCGGACTGCCCCCGGAGCCCCGCCGGAACGCGGCGAGGAGCGTGTTGGCGGGCATCGGCCGGGCGAAGAGGTGGCCCTGCCCGGCGGTGCAGCCCAGCTCCCAGAGCGCCCGGCGTTGCGGCTCGCTCTCCACCCCCTCTGCCACCACGTCGAGGCCGAGGCTGCGGCCCAGGTCGAGGGTGGAGCGGATGACGGCGGCGGCCTCGGCGGAGCCCTCCATGGCGGTCACGAAGCTGCGGTCGACCTTCAGCTCGTGCACCGGGATCCGGGAGAGCAGGGAGAGGGAGGAGTAACCGGTGCCGAAGTCGTCCAGCGCCAGCCGCACCCCCTCGTCCCGCAGCCGGCTGAGCACCCGGTCCACCACGTCGAGCTGGCTGAGCGTGAGCGTCTCGGTCAACTCCAGCACCAGCCGGTCGGGGGGCAGGTCGTGGGCCCGCAGCCGGGCCAGCACCGAGCCGGGGAAGCGGGCGTCGAGCAGGCTGCGCGGCGACACGTTGACCGCGACCGGCACGTCGAAGCCGGCCTCCCGCCAGGCGCTGGCCGCGAGCAGCGCCTCGTCGAGGATCGCCTCGGCGAAGGCCGGCAGCAGCCCGGACCGTTCCACCGCCTCCAGGAAGCGCAGCGGGTCGATCACCCCGTGGACGGGGTGGCGCCAGCGGGCCAGCGCCTCCGCGCCGGTGACCTGGCCGGAGCCCAGGTCGACGATGGGCTGGAAGTTGACGGTGAACTCGTGGTCGGCGACGGCGCGGGGCAGCTCCCCGCCGAGGGTCAGCCGGCCGAGGTCGGCGGTGTCCCGGGTCGGGGCGTACGTCGAGGTGCGCTGCCCGGCCCGCTTCGCCTGGTACATCGCCACGTCCGCGCGGCGCAGCAGCTCCGGCATGCCGCCGGTGGCGGGCGCGGCGGCGATCCCGCCGCTCGCTTCGACGCTGATCCGCATGCCGTCCAGGTCGAACGGCTCGTGCAGCGTGGCGAGCAGGGTCTCCGCGCGGTGCGCGGCCACCGCCGGGGCCGGCAGACCCCGCAGGAGTACGGCGAACTCGTCGCCGCCCAGCCGGGCCACCAGGTCGCCCTCCTGGGCGGCGGTGCGCAGCCGCTCGGCGACCTGCACGAGGACCTGGTCCCCGGCGGCGTGCCCGAGGGTGTCGTTGACTTCCTTGAAGTGGTTGAGGTCGATCAGCACCAGCGCGGTCACCCCGTCGGCGTGCCGGGTGTTGAGGTGCTCGGTGCCCTGGTCGAGCAGGTGGCGGCGGTTGGCCAGCCCGGTCAGCGCGTCGTGCGTGGCGGCGTACGCGTGCTCGTCGGCGACCCGGGCCAGCTCGGCGTACGCCTGGGCGTTGCGGACCGCGGTGCAGAGCGCCGAGGCGAAGGTGCGCAGCGTGTACTGCTCCCGCTCGGAGAGCTGCACGGGGCCGCGGAAACGCAGTCGCAGCACGCCCACGTCGGCCGTCCGGTCGTGCCCCTCCAGCGCGGCCGGAACCACGGTGCCGTCGGTGGCGGTCGGCTCGCCGGCCGGCCCGTCGTACGTGATGGAGCCCGCTCCGCCGCGCACGGTGCGGCCGCCGTCGCGCAGCTCGACCTCCACCTCGTCGGCGGAGAACAGCTCGGCGGCCTGGGTGACCGCCGTGGTGAGGACCTTGTCCAGGTCGACCACGTTGAGCGCGTCGGTGGTGCGGGCGAGCCGCTGCCACGCCTGCTGCTCCGTGCGGGCCTTGACCCGGTTGGAGTAGAGCAGGTGGAGGCTGAGCACCAGGGGCGGCACGGCAAGCAGGAGGCGGGGGTCGGCGCGCAGGATGAGCAGCGTGGTGACGATGAGGACGAAGCGTGCCGCCGCGCTCGTCAGGCGCATCCCGAGGTCCTCCCGGAAGAGGTGCCCGAGCCTGGTGCCGGTGGCGAGCGCGATGACCGGGAGGGTCAGTAGCTCGTCGAGGACCACGGCGACTGCGTAGGCGAGCCCGATCAGCCCGACCACATGTGGGAACTCGGTGGGCGATGGCGGCCATCCGAGCGCGTGGAGTGTCGCCCCCGCGCCCGCCGCCAGCAACATGCTCTTGGCTACTCCGAAGGCGGCCTTCAGCGGCGGGAGCTTGATGAGCAGCAGGGCGATCGCCACCCCGAGCCCGGTGGTCAGGACGACCAGCGACGTCGGTGCGACCGCCAGACTCAGGATGATCGCCGTCTCGCTCCAGGAGATCGCGTGAACCGTCGCGCGGATCCGGATGCGCCACTTGATCGTCACGCCGAGTGCGGCCATGAAGATCAAGCTGAGGCTGAGCGCCAGATCCTCGCCCGACAGGTCGAGTTCCGTCAGCGCGTGCAGAGAAACGACCACCGCGACCGTGGCCACAACGCAGACGAGGCCGACGTGCAGCGTCAGCCGCCGCTCGGCCTCTGTCTTGCCCGTGTTCGGTCGTGTCACCGCATCCCCGACTTGCCACCCGCCCCCGATGAGCAGATGTCGAGGCTACCTACGGTCACTCGCCGAACACAATCCTTCTTACTGCCACTCGTGTGCCGACATGGCTTTGTCCCTCCTGCTTAACTGCCCGACCTCATCTGCGGCTGTTGTCTGCGACGGGAACAGCCTAAGGGTGGTTAAGGCAATTTTGGAGGGATATATGTAACTATGGGCAATGGATGAGAATCGCGCTACTTTTCGTGACTTTCCGTTCCCGCGTCGGAACGGAGTGCTGTACTTCTATCCGCTTGTGGTTAACGCAAGATAATGGCTCAGTGTCCGCCTCTGCGCATCGGACGTGAAGGCGCCCTTGAACGCCGATCATGATTGTGGCGCGACGGGCGCGGTGCGCCCCGTGGCGGCGCGATCGTCCATGCGACGGCCCGGAAGCAGCCCGTTCGGGCCGTATCCGGTTGCGGACCGTCGTGGCGCCACTGCCGGCCGTCGACCAGAGCCGCTGCACCGACCTGTCGGAACCACCGAACCCGCACCCGGCAGGGTGGGCACCGCACCATTCATCTGAGGGCTGATCAGGCGTGACCCTCAGCAACCGCGAGCCTTTCGTTCATATGTTCGTGAAACCCTGCCCGTCCATTCGGGACGTCCGACCCGGCGCTCCGCACAACGAACCGAAGGTCGAGGTTCCGATCGGCCATGAAGTGATCGCCTTACAGTGAGAGTCGCCTCACCGATTCGTTATTGCCGAGGCTGGTCGTCGGCCCGAAGGCGGATGAGTTCCTGCTCGGGCCGGAAGCCGGTCGGCCAGGGACGGCAGGTCCCCACGCAGCGGTGCGGGGTCGGGGCGGGACACCGACGCCAGGGCCGTGGCCGACGATCGCGCCGTACGACGGATAGGCTCGCGGCCGTGACCGATCCCGCGCAGCTCACCCACGTCGATCCGGCGGGCGCGGCCCGCATGGTCGACGTCTCCGCCAAGACCGTCACCGGCCGCCTGGCCGTCGCCGCCGGCCGGCTCCGCACCACTGCGGAGGTGGTCGAGTTGCTGCGCCGCGACGGGCTGCCCAAGGGCGACGCGTTGGCGGTCGGCCGGCTCGCCGGCATCATGGGCGCGAAGCGGACCCCGGACCTGATCCCGCTCTGCCACCCCATCGCCCTGCACGGCGTCACGGTCGACCTGACGCTGACCCGCGACACCGTCGAGATCACCGCCACGGCCCGGACGGCGGACCGCACCGGGGTGGAGATGGAGGCCCTGACCGCGGTGGCCGTCGCCGGGCTGGCGCTGGTCGACATGGTCAAGGCGGTCGACCCGGCGGCCAGCGTCGACGCGGTCCGGGTGCTGCGCAAGGAGGGCGGCAAGACCGGCCTGTGGGTCCGCCCGGAGGACCGGCCGTGATCCGGGCGCGGGTGGTCGTGGCGTCCAACCGGGCCGCCGCGGGGGTGTACGCCGACACCAGCGGGCCGCTGCTCGTGGCCGGGCTGCGCGAGCTGGGTTGCGAGGTGGACGACCCGGTGGTGGTGCCCGACGGCGAGCCGGTGGGCGAGGCGCTGCGCGCCGCCCTGGCCGACGGGGTCGACGTCGTGCTGACCAGCGGCGGCACCGGGATCAACCCGACCGACCGCACCCCCGACGTGACCCGGGCGCTGCTCGACTACGAGGTCCCCGGCATCGCCGAGGCGATCCGGGCGCACAGCCGCGACAAGGTGCCCGCCGCCGCGCTCTCCCGCGGGCTCGCCGGCGTGGCCGGCCGGATGCTGGTGGTCAACCTGCCCGGCTCCACCGGCGGGGCCCGGGACGGTCTGGCCGTGCTCGGGCCGATCCTCGCCCACGCCGTCGACCAGCTCCGCGGCGGCGACCACTGACACCCCGCCACGTCGACCCCGGCCGCCCGCTCGACGGGGCACCGGGAGTGGTGCAGGTGACGGGGCGACCGACACTCCGCACCGGCTAGGCTCGGCCGGTGAGCACGGAAACCGCACCGGCCGCCGATCCAGTCGCCGCGCCCCCGCCGGCCGACTGGGAGGAGGCCCGATCCCGGGTGTACGCGGTCGGCCTGGCCGCCGCGCTCGCCACCGTGAGCCGGCCGCTCGCCGAGATCGACGGGCACACCCTCGCCGAGCCGTTGACCACGCGTACGGACCTGCCCGCCTTCCCGACCTCCAGCGTCGACGGCTGGGCGGTGCGCGGGGCGGGCCCGTGGCGCCCGGTCGGGCGGGCGCTGGCCGGCAGCACCCCGGCGCCGCTGACCGACGACGGGACGACCGTCGAGATCGCCACCGGCGCGATGGTGCCCGCGGGCGCCACCGCCGTGCTGCGGGTCGAGGAGTCCCGCCGTACGCCGGAGGGCCTGGTCGACGGCACGCCGCGGCCCGCGCCGGAGTGGCGCGAGCCCGGCGAGGAGGCGTACGCCGGGGAGGAACTGGTCCCCGCCGGCACGCCGGTGGACCCGGCGCTGGTCGGCCTGGCCGCCTCCTGCGGGCACGACAGCCTGCTGGTGCGGCGGCAGCCGCGCGCCGCGCTGCTGGTCTTCGGCGACGAGTTGCTGACCGCCGGTCCGCCCGCCGCCGGCCGGGTCCGGGACGCGCTCGGGCCGGCGGTGCCGGCGTGGCTGCGCCGGTACGGCTGCGTGGTGCGTCCGTCGGACGTGGTGGGACCGGTGGCGGACACCCTGTCCGCGCACGTGGCGGCCCTGCGCGCCGCGCTGGCCACCGCCGACCTGGTCTGCACCACCGGTGGCACGATGCACGGCCCGGTCGACCACCTGCACCCCGCGCTGGAGGCGCTCGGCGTCGACTACGTGGTCAACACGGTCGCGGTGCGGCCCGGCTTCCCGATGCTGCTGGCCCGGCTGACCGACGCCGACGGGCGGGTCCGGTTCGTCGCCGGGCTGCCCGGCAACCCGCAGTCCGCCATCATCGCCCTGGTCTCGCTGGTCGCCCCGCTCCTGGCCGGCCTGTCGGGCCGCCCGATGCCGGTGCTGCCGCACGCCGCGCTCGCCGAGCCGGTGCCCGGCCGGGGGCGGTACACCCACCTGGCACTGGTCCGGCTGGACCGGGCCGCCGGCACCGCCCACCCGGTCCGGCACGTCGGCTCGGCGATGCTGCGCGGGCTGGCCGGCGCGGACGGCTTCGCCGTCATCCGCCCCGGCACCTCGGGCGAGCCCGGTGACCGGGTGCCGGTCGTGCCACTGCCGCTGCTGCCCGGGGAGCGTGCGTGGTGACCGCGCCGACCACCGACGCGTCAGGCCGGCTCGCGGACCACCGGCCCACGACGTTCGGCGAGGTCACCGACCGGCCGCTCGACCTGGCCGCGCACGAGGCGGCGGTCGCGGACCGCCGGGCCGGCGCGGTGGTGTCGTTCCAGGGCGTGGTCCGCGACCACGACCACGGCCGCGCGGTGACCAGCCTGGAATACGAGGGCCACCCGAGCGCCGAGCGGGTGCTGCGCGAGGTGGCGGCCGAGATCGCCAGCGAACCGGACGTGTACGCCGTCGCGGTGTCGCACCGGATCGGCCCGCTCGCCATCGGCGACGTGGCCCTGGTCGCGGCGGTCAGCACCGCCCACCGGGCCGCCGCGTTCGCGGCCTGTGCCCGGCTGGTCGACGAGGTCAAGGCGCGGCTGCCGATCTGGAAGCGGCAGGTGTTCGCCGACGGCACCGAGGAGTGGGTGAACTGCCCCTGACGGGCGGCCCACCCCTCAGCGGCGGACGCCGAGCGCGGCCTGGCGGCCCATCCGGTCGCCGTAGAAGGCCGGCTCGGCGCCGGGGCGCCACGGCAGCGCGGCGACGAGCACGATCAGGGCCAGCGCCAGCGAGTTCTCCATCAGGGCGCCGAAGAGGCCGTCCTGGTAGTGCGACACCTCGGGGAGCTGGTGTTCGTACGGCCAGATCGGGGAGACCAGGAAGAGCAGGTAGAGCCCGATCGCCGCGACGCCGTGCCGGAGCCCGGTCAGCCCCGGGTACCAGATCGGCGGGCGCAGCCCGTTGACCCCCGGCAGCCCGCCGTACGCGCCCTGGCCGGCCCGCTGGGCCAGCCCGCGGCTGGCGTCCCGGCGGCGTACGGCGGCGTCGGCCAGCACGATGATCGCGGGGATCACCCAGACCAGGTGGTGCGTCCAGGAGATCGGGCTGATCACGTTGGCGGTGAGGCCGACCAGCGTGAACGCGGTCAGCTCGTCGCCGTCGGCGCGCGCGTTGGCGGCGCGGGACAGGCCGAGCGCCAGCATCAGCACCGCGAACGCCAGCCAGAGCAGGCCGGGCGTCTCGATCGAGTCGTAGAGCCGGGCCAGCAGCCCGGCCAGCGACTGATTGGGCGTCATGTCGGCGGCGCCGACCCGCTCGGTCTGCCAGAGCACGCCGCCGAAGTAGGCCCGGGACTCGGTGCCGACGACGGCGAAGGAGCCGAGGGTCACGGCGATCACCGTGCCGACCGCGGTGGCCGCCGCCCGCCACTGTCGGGTGATCATCAGGTAGGCGATGAACAGGGCCGGGGTCAGCTTGACCGCGGTGGCCAGACCGATGCCGACGCCGGCCCACGCGCCGCTGTAGACGAAGCGCAGCAGCGGGCCGTCGGTCTCGGCGACGTGGGTGCCCCGGCGGGACCGCCAGCGCAGGCCGATCAGGTCGGCCATGATCAGTGCGAAGAGGAGCAGGTTCACCTGGCCGTAGCCGAGGGTCTCCCGGGCCGGCTCGATGGCGACCGCCAGCGGCGTCGCGATCGCCACGGTGAACGGGAGCGGCCAGCCGAGCCGGTCGACGATGGGGCGGAGCAGACCGGCGAGCACGACCGCCAGGGCGGCGATGCTGGCGAGCGCGTTGACCATCCCGGCCAACTCGACCGGCAGGTGCGCCATCGGCAGCATGACCAGGCCGCCGAACGGCGGGTAGGTGAAACCCAGGGTGGTGCCGGGTGCGATGAACTCGTAGAGCTCGTGACCGCTCGCCCACCACACCACCGCGCCGTGGTAGATCTTCATGTCGAAGAAGTTGTACGGCCGCCCGAAAGCGCCGATGGCGAGCCATGCGGCATAGGCGACGGCGGCCACGAAGCCGGTCCGTACGACTGTCCTACGATCGATCCCACGCGTTACGCGACGGACTGGGGCGAGGCGGTCCACCCTCCTACCGACGGTCGCCGGCATGGCGTGGCCACCCCCGTACCAAGGTCGTCCTACCCGTCCAGGTCCGGTACGGAGCCTAGAACGGCGCCTCACGTTAATGCCTCCCGCGTTATGCGACCGTGTCCGATCCCACACATGTTTTTGACATTTCCACCGCGTTAACGCCTACCGGGTGGTTCAGGTAATTCGTGGCGTTGGCGGGTGGTGGACCGGCGGAGGGGAGGTATCGACGCAGGTCAGCCGGGGATTCGTCGGGCCGTCGCTGCCGATCGTACGGCGATCCGGGCCTCTCTGCGGGCGGTACGGACGGCTCGCTGCACCGAACGTCGGGAGTGGCCGATCCGGTGGCCGGTCCGCCACCGCAGGCCGGGCTTGCCGCCGGTGTCGGCGGCGGCGAGCAGCAGCCCGCCGAAGAGGCCGATGTTCTTCAGGAAGTGGATCTGGTTGTTGTTCCGCGCTCCCGGGTCGTCGTTGTTCCAGAAGGGATGCCCGGCGATGGTCACCGGGACCAGCGTGCCGGCGAGGACCAGCGCGGCCGGCCGGGCGAACCTGCCGGTGGCGAGCATCAGCCCGGCACCGACCTGCACCACCGCGTTGACCCGGATCAGCGTCTCCGTGTCGGTGGGGATGCGCGGGCCGGCCTTCTCCAGTAGCGGGGTCACCCGGTCGGTCAGGGGCTTCGCGGCCGAGACCAGCCGCCCCGGGTTCTGGAAGTTGTGTAACCCGCTGACCACGAAGATGCCGCTCAACATGGCGCGGGCGAGGGAGCGTACGGGTTTCATGGGTCAGTCATACCCCGTCACCGGCCCGGTTACCCCCGCAACCGCCGATCCGGATCGGCCCACGTGGACCTCCCCGGGCTGGTCGCCACGCCGACCCGGCGAGGTCGCGCCACGCCGATTCGAGCGACCGTCGCTGATGGACCGCCGACGAGGGGTAACGTCCCCCGCGTGACGACGCTGCGGCTGCGACCCGAGGACCCGGCCGACACCGGCGCGGTCCGTCGCGTGCTGGCCGCCGCCTTCGCCCGGCCCGACGTGGCCACGCCGCCCGAGGTGGGGCTGGTCGACGAGCTGCGCGGCAGCGACGCCTGGCTGCCGGAGTTGGCGATGGTCGCCGAGTACGGCGGCGAGGTCGTGGGGTACGCCCTGCTCACCCGGGTCCGGGTGAGGTCCGACGACGCCACCGCCCCGGCACTGGCCCTCGGCCCGGTGGCGGTCGCGCCGCACCGGCGGCGGATCGGGCTCGGCACGGCGGTGGTCCAGGCCGGCCTCGACGCGGCCACCGAGCTGGGCGAGCGGCTGGTGGTGGTGCTCGGCGACCCGTCCTACTACCACCGCTTCGGCTTCGGCCGGGCCGACCGGATGGGGCTGACCAGCCCCTGGTCCGGCCTCGGCGACCCCTGGCAGGCGCTGGTGCTCCCGCCGAACACCGGCGGCGAAGGGCCGTCGCCGCGCGGCGAGGTCCTCTTCCCCCCGCCCTGGTCGAAGGTCTGACCCGCGCCCACCCCGCCCGTCAGGCCGGCTGGGTGCGCAGGTAACGGCCGAAGTGGGGGACGGTGAAGGCCACCGTGCCGCGCTCGCCGGAGTAGATGAGGCCCTTCTTGATCAGCGCGTCCCGGGCCGGGGAGAGGCTGGCCGGCTTGCGCCCGAGGGTGCGGGCGATCTCCGCCGTCGGCACGGCGGCGTCCATGTCGTCCCGCCCGCCGCCGTCGACCTCGCCCTCCACCAGGGACAGGGTGGCCATCGCCCGCATGTACTCGCGCTCGGCCGGAGTGGCCCGCTCGAACCGGGAGCCGAAGAAGCCGACCGCCAGTTCGGCCTCGGCCTCGGGCGCGGCGACCCGCACGTCGGCGGCGGTGATCGGCGAGCGCGGCGCGTGGTCCCAGGTCGCCTTCCCGTACGCCTGGACGAAGTACGGGTAGCCGCCGGACTTCTCGTAGAGCAGGTCGAGCGCCTTCTGCTCGTACTCGACCTCCTCGCGTTCGGCGGGCGCGCAGAGCGCCTGGTCGGCGGCGATCCGGTCGAGCCGGTCGATGCGCTGGTAGCGGAAGAGCCGCTCGGAGTACGACTTGGCGGCGCTGAGCACGGCCGGCAGGTGCGGCAGCCCGGCACCGACCACGATCAGCGGCGCGCCCAGTTGGGACAGCTCGTGGCAGGCGGCGCAGAGCGCGGAGACGTCCTCCGCGCCGAGGTCCTGCATCTCGTCGATGAAGACGGCGATGCCGGTGCCGACGTCGGCGGCCACCGCGGCGGCGTCGGTGAGCAGCTCGACGAGGTCGATCTCGATGTCGCCGGAGTCGGCCCGGCCGCTGGCGGCGGGCACGTCGATGCCGGGCTGCCACCGGTCGCGCAGCTTCGGGGCAGCGCCGCCGCGACCGGTCGGCGCGGACCGTTGGGCGAACGCCTTCAGCACGCCGAGGAAGGCGTCGATCCGGTCCGGCGCGCGGTGCCGGGGCGCGAGTTCACGGACGGCCATGTGCAGCGCGGCGGCGACGGGGCGCCGCAGTGACTGGTCCGGCCGCGCCTCGATCTTGCCGCTGCCCCAGAGGTGGTTGATCGCCTGGGACCGGAGGGTGTTGAGCAGCACCGTCTTGCCGACCCCGCGCAGGCCGGTGAGCATCAGGCTGCGTTCCGGCCGCCCGCGGGCGATGCGCTCCAGCACGACGTCGAAGACGTCCAGCTCGCGCCCCCGCCCGGCCAGCTCGGGCGGACGCTGGCCGGCGCCCGGTGCGTACGGGTTGCGGACCGGATCCACGCATCGCACAGTATCGGGCCGTCTAGCTGCGGGGCTAGACATCCGTAGATGGGGCTACCGGCGTGTCGGGTCGCGGCGGCGGCCGGATCCGGGGTCGAGACAAAACTAGGGCTGTCTAGCGTCGATGCTAGACAGCCCTAGTTTTGGTAATCAGCGCTTCTTCAGGCAGAGCACGTAGTCGAGGAAGTCCACCGAGTTGTCGTGCACGTAGTTCGCCGTCGACTTCGGTGCCCGGGTCTTGCACTTGTCACCGTCGCTCGTGCCCGGGATCCGCAGCAGCACCTCGTACGTGTTGGGGCCGCAGGGCACCTTCCGCAGCTCGGCGTCGGTGGACGTGCCGTCGTTGACCACGCAGTCGCCCTTGGCGAAATCGTCGTCGTCGTCCTCGGTCGGGCTCGGCTCCGCCGAACTCGGCGCCGCGCTGGGCTCGTCGGTCGGCTCGCCCGTCGGACTTGCGGGGGCACTCGTCGCCGGTGCCGAGATCGACGGGTCGTCGTCATCGCCGGCCTGCCAGACCGCCCAGCCGGCGATCCCGAGGCACGGGCAGAGCAGGAGCACCACCACCAGGCCGATGATCAGGGCGATCTTCCCGCCGCCCTTCTTCGCCGGCGGAGCGGGCGGCGGCGTCCCGTACCCGCCGGGGGTCGGCGGCGGGGCGCCCCACTGGGCGCCGGGCGCCGGCGCGGGCGCCGGGCCGGCCGGCGGGAACGGCCCGGCCGGCGGATAGCCACCCTGCTCCGCCGACGGCTGACCCCCAGGCGGGGGCGGATATCCGGCTCCGGAGGTGGGCGGCGGCGGGTAGCCCGACCCGGAGGACGGGGGCTGCGGGGGGTAGGCCGGTCCGGGGGCCGGAGGCTGGCTCCACATCGGCGTGGTCGGCGGCTCGGCGGCCGGGCCGGGCTGGCCCCACTGCGGGGTGGCGGGCGTTTCGCCACCCGGCTGCGGCTGGCCCCACTGCGGGGCGGTGGGCGGTTCGCCGCCGGGCTGCGGCTGGCCCCACTGCGGGGCGGACGGCGGCTCCGCGGCGGCCGACGGCGGCTGCCCCCACTGGGGCAGCGTCGGGTCGATGGGCGGCAGGCCCCCGGGATTGTCGGCCGGGCGCTGGTAGGGGTCGTCCGGCTGGCCGGGTGATCCGTAGGTTGTCATCTCTTCCCCAGGGGTGCGGTGGTTCAGCGCTGCTTCAGGCACAGCACGAAGTCGAGGGTGTCCAGCTCGCTGTCGAAGAAATACCAGTTGGTGTAGCCGTCGACCTTGGCGCACTTGGCCGCGGCGTCCTTCTCGCCGCTGGTCGCGCCGTCGATCCGGCGTAGCACCTCGTACGTCTGCGGGCCGCAGTCACTGATCAGCAGCTTGGGCTTGCCGCCGGTCGGACCGTCGTTGCGTACGCACTGCCCCGCCTCGACGAAGCGGGGGTCGGCGGAGGACTCGGGTGCCGCGGCACTGGCCGCCGGGGCGCTCGCCGGTGCCTCCGGCGCCCCGGACCCGGCGGCGGGCGCCGGCCCGCTCGGCGTGGCCACCGGCGCCTCGTCGTCCTGGCCGAGCAGGTAGAACACCGCCGCGCCGCCGACGAGGACCAGCATGGCCACCGCCGCCAGCACCGCGGCCACCGGCCCCCGGGCACGCCGGCGTTCCGGCGGCGACGTGGTGCCCGGCGCGTACGGGGAGGGGGGCGCGGAGCCGGGCCAGGAGGCGTACGGCGGCGCGGCGGGACCGTGGTCGTAGGCGGGAGGCGGTGCCCCCTGCTGGTACGGCCCCGGTCCGTGACCCGGGTCGCCCCGCCGGTACGGCTGACCGCCGTACCCGGGCTCCGGCGGTGGGTACGTGGCGTGCGGATCGTCCCACCCGCCGCGCCCGGGCGAGGCGGCCGACGGGCCGTACGCCTCGTCCGGCTGCCGCCCACGCCACGGTGCCGGGTCCCCCCGACCCGGTGGTGGTCCGTAGTTCGCCATGCACGTCTCCCGCGTGAGTGGTGAGAGGCCGGCCACCAACGAGGGACGCCGACGCCCAGGCCACCGTAGCGTGTCCACCGATGAGACCACGCCCACCGATTCCGCCACCGGCCGCCGAGCCGCCCACCGGGACCGACCCGGGCACCGGGGCGCGTCGGGCGGTCGCCGCCACGCCGGCCCTGGTCTGGACCGCCCTGCTGCTGGTCTACGTCGTCTGGGGCTCCACCTACCTCGGCATCAGGATCGTCGTGGAGTCGATGCCGCCGCTCGGCTCGGCGGCCGCCCGGTTCGCCGCCGCCGGTCTGGTGCTGGCGATCGTGCTGCGGCTGCGCCGGGGCCCGGGCGCGCTGCGGGTCGACCGGCGGCAGCTCGGCTCGGCCGCGCTGGTCGGGGTGCTGCTGTTGGCCGGCGGCAACGGGCTGGTGGCGCTCGCCGAGTCCGGCCCGCCGGGCGTCGCGGTGCCCTCCGGGATCGCCGCGCTGCTCGTGGCCACCGTCCCGCTGCTGGTGGTGCTGCTGCGTACGGTCACGGGCGACCGGCCCCGGTTCTGGACGTTGGCCGGGGTGACGCTGGGCTTCGTCGGCCTGGTGCTGCTCGTGCTGCCGACCGGCGGGGCGGACGCCGTACCGCTCGCCGGGGCGCTGACCATCGTCGCAGGCGCCGCCAGCTGGTCGATCGGCTCGTTTCTCTCCGGACGGATCCGGATGCCCGCCGACCCGTTCGTCGCCACCGTCTACGAGATGTTCGCCGGGGCGGCGGCACTCGCCGTCCTCGCCGTGGGGCGCGGCGAGCTGCACGGCTTCGACCCGGGCCAGGTCACCGGCCGGTCGTGGCTCGCGCTCGCGTACCTGATGGTGGCCGGCTCGCTGGTCGCCTTCACCGCGTACGTCTGGTTGCTGCACCACGCCCCGATCTCGCTGGTCGCGACGTACGCCTACGTCAACCCGGCGGTCGCGGTGGCGCTCGGCGCGCTGTTCGTCGCGGAGCCGGTCACCGCGCAGGTGCTGCTCGGCGGCGCGGTCATCGTCGCCGGGGTCGCCCTCGTCGTGAGCACCGAGAGACCCCGACGTCCTGCCCAGGGGGCCGCGCCGGAGCCGTCCCGCCGGTAGCGTCCGGCCCGTGTCGGGTGGGCTGGTGGCGTGCGCGGCGCTGCTCGGCGGCGTCGCCGGCCTCGCCGCGCTCCGGGTCGCCCGCCACTGGACGGGCCGACCGGCGTCGACCCGGCCGGGGCCCGCCGTCGGGGCGGTGGCGTCCGCCGCGACGGGCCAGCCGGGTCGGCCGGCCGACCGCGGTGGGCCGGCGGCCCCCGCCCGGGCCGCTGGCGTCGGCCCGTCCACCGGGTTCGGCGCGGTCGCCGGGGCGGTGGTGGGCGCGGTCGTGTTCGCCGGGCTCGCGGCGGCCCTCGGCGGCGACCCCGTCCTGCCGGCCTTCCTCGGGCTGGCGGCGGTGGGGCTGGTGCTGGCCGTGGTCGACCTGGCCTGCCTGCGGCTGCCCGACCCGCTGGTGGGCGCGGCCGCGCTGGTCGCCGCCGTCGGCCTGACCGGCGCGGCGCTGCTGGCGGGGGCCCCGGAGCGGCTGCTCGGCGCGGTGGCGGGGGCCGGGCTCTGCTTCGCCGGGCACGCGCTGCTGGCCCTGTTGCCCGGCTCGCGGCTGGGCTTCGGCGACGTGAAGCTCGCCGCCGTGCTGGGCCTGCCGCTCGGCTGGCTGGGCTGGTCGCCGCTGGCGCTCGGGCTGCTCCTGCCGCACCTGCTCAACGGCGTGGTGGTGCTCGCCCTGCTGGCCGCCGGCAGGGTGCGCCGGGACACCCCTCTCCCACTCGGCCCGGCCCTCCTCACCGGCGCCTGGCTCGCCACCCTCACCCCCTGACCCGCGCGTTCCCTCAGATGAGGCGGAGTTGGTGGTCTCGGGGGCGGCGGGGTTGGGCTTCGCCGAAGCGTTCGAAGAGGCCCGGGTCGATGGCGTCGAGGAACGGCGACGGGGAGCACTCGCGCTCGTTGCCCTGCCGGCTGCGGCGGGCGGCGTGGGTGACGTACAGGCGGTCCTGGGCCCGGGTCAGCCCCACGAAGAAGAGCCGCCGCTCCTCGGCGATCGCGTCGTCGTCGGGCGTGCTGCCGGGCCAGCGCAGCGGGAGCAGCCCGTCCTCGGCGCCGACCAGGAAGACGACCGGGAACTCCAGCCCCTTCGCGGCGTGCAGGGTGAGCAGGGTGACCGCCTCGGCGCGCGGGTCGAGGGCGTCCACCTCCGCGCCGGTGGCGAGCTGGGACAGGAACAGCGGCAGGTCGTCGCCGCAGCGGCGGGCCAGCGGGGTGAGCAGGTCGACCGCCGCCCGGACGTCCTCCGGGCGTACCGCGCCGGCGCCGTCCAGCGTCGGCACGGCGAAGCGCTCCGCCAGCACCTGACCGGCCAGCCGGACGCGGGCGGCCAGCGAGCCGTCGAGCCCGTCGGCGTGCCGCAGCTCGCGGGCGATGGCCGCCACCCCCGGCCGGTCCCGCAGCCGGTCGTGCGAGCGCTTCTGCACCGGGATGTTGGCCCGCGCCAGCGCGTCCACGATCGGTGCGGCCTGCGCGTCCGTGCGGTAGAGCACGGCGATGTCGGAGAAGGAGAGCGAGGTCGACCGGCCGTCGATCCGCCCCGAGTCGAGCGACCGGTGGGAGAGCCCGCCGACCAGCTCGTCGACGGTGCGTACGACGAAGTCGGCCTCGTCGGCGACGGAGGCCGCGGGGTAGCGGCCGACCAGCGGGGCCTCCGGGTCGAGCCGGGCCGGGTCGAGCCGGCGGCCCCGGACCAGCGACGACGGCGCGATCGCCTGCACCGCGGCGGCCAGGATGGGGGCGGAGGAGCGGTAGTTGCGGTTCAGCCGCACCAGCCGGGCGTCGGTGAAGTCCTGCGAGAAGCGCAGGAAGTAGCCGACGTCGGCGCCCCGGAAGGAGTAGATGGCCTGGTCCGGGTCGCCGATCGCGCAGAGGTTGCCGTCGGCGGGGCTGAGCAGGCGCAGCAGCTCGTACTGCACCTCGTCGACGTCCTGGTACTCGTCGACGAAGATCCACCGCCAGCGCTCCCGGTAGCGCTGCACCAGCTTCCGGTCGGCCCGCAGCAGCGCGACCGGCAGGGTGAGCAGCTCGTCCAGGTCGACCAGGTCCTGCTTGCGCAGCAGCGCCGCGTAGCCGGCGTCGTCGGCACCGGCCTCGGCACGGGCCTCCGCCCGCTGGGCGTCGTCGGCGATCCGGAAGTCCGCCGGCAGGCCGACGGCGTCGGCGTTCTCCCGCAGGATGGTCAGCCCCAGCGAGTGGAAGGTGCCGACCGTGACGTCCTCGGCGACCGGCCCGAGCAGGCCGTCGAGGCGGTGCCGCAGCTCCTCGGCGGCGCGCCGGGTGAACGTGATCGCCAGGCACTGCTCCGGGAAGACGTTCAGCTCGGCGCAGAGGTAGGCGATCCGGTGGGTCAGCGTCCGGGTCTTGCCGGTGCCGGGCCCGGCGACGATGAGCAGCGGCCCGCCGGGCGCGGAGGCGGCCACCCGCTGCATCGCGTCCAGCCGGTCCAGCAGGCCGGTGCCGACCTCCTCCATGCCCGCGAGCATCGGCTCGAACGGCTCGTGCGGCGAGGGCGCCGGCGCGATCGGGGGCGGCGGCGTGGCCGGCGCGGCCTTGCGCTTCGGCTCGGCCTTGGCCGCCGCCGGGCGCTTGGCCCGCGGCTTCGGCGCCGGCTCCGCGGGGGTGCGCTGCGCCGGCACGGGTACGTCGAAGAGGGTCTCCTGCGCCGTCGCCGCGCCGCCACCCAGCTCGGCCGGGTCGAACAGGGTGATGACGCCGTACTCGCCGTCGTAGCCGGGGACCCGGCGGACGTCGCCCCGGCGCAGCCGGCCGATGCCCTCGGCGAGCAGTTCCCCGCCGACCCGGGCGATCTCGGCGAGCGGGGTGGTGGTGAGGATCTCCAGCTCCGGGCCGAGCGCGGCGAGCAGGTCGTTGAGCTTCCCCTCGACCTTCTTCGAGCGGGCGCCCACCTTGTTGATCTCGCCGAGGACCTCGGCCAGCGGCACGAGGTGGGTGACGTCCCTGGCGTGCGGGGGCCGGTGCCCCGCCGGACGGTCGGCCAGCTCCTCCACCCGGCTCAGCACGCCGACGGTCAGCGGCTTGTCGCACTCCGGGCAGCGCCCGCCGGCGGCCCGGGTCCGCTCCGGGGACCAGTTGACCCCGCAGAGCCGGTGCCCGTCCGCGTGGTACTTGCCCTCCTCGGGGAAGAACTCGATGGTCCCGGCCAGCCCGTCGCCGGTGCGCAGCGCGTCCCGGACGGCGAAGTAGTCCCGGGCGGTGGCGAAGACGGTGGCCTCCCGGGCCAGGGCGGGCGGCGAGTGCGCGTCCGAGTTCGACACGAGCTGGTAGCGGTCCAGGCTGCCGACCCGCCAGTTCATCTCGGGGTCGGAGGAGAGGCCGGTCTCCACCGCGAAGACGTGGTCGGCGAGGTCGGCGTAGCAGTCGGCGATCGCGTCGAAGCCGGATTTCGAGCCCAGCGCGGAGAACCACGGCGTCCAGATGTGCGCGGGCACCAGGTAGCCGTCGGCGCTGGCCTCCAGGGTGATCTCCAGCAGGTCCCGCGAGTCCAGGCCGAGGATCGGCCGGCCGTCCGAGCCGAGGTTGCCGATCCGCCCGAGCGCCGTGTTGAACCGCGCCACCGCGTCCAGGTCGGGCAGGTAGATCAGGTGGTGCACCTTGCGGGTGCGGTCGTCCCGCTTGTAGATCGTGGAGATCTCCACGCTGAGCATGAAGCGGACCGGGTCCGTCTCCGCCTCGCTGGCCAGCCGGGGCGGCAGCCGGCGGGCGACGTCCCGCTCCGCCTCCGGGCTGAGCCGGTACAGGCCGGGCTCGGCGGGGTGCAGCGTCTCGCGCAGGTGGTCGTACCAGGCGGGGTGGGTGAAGTCGCCGGTGCCGAGCACGCCGATGCCCTTGCGCCGCGCCCACCAGGCGAGGTTGGGCAGGGTGAGGTCGCGGCTGCACGCGCGCGAGTACTTCGAGTGGATGTGCAGATCCGCGACGAACGGCGGGAGGCCACCGGAGGGTGCGGCGCTGAACGGAGGCACGCCGCATCCTGTCACGCCCGCTCGATTACCCGCCGGTCGCCACGCAGACCCGTGACCTGAGCGTCCGGTGCTGGACAAGCCGCCTGCCCCGCGCTATGGGTCAGCGGGCGCGGAGCTCGACCAGGGTGACCTGCGGCTCCGCGCCGACGCGCACCGGCGGGCCCCAGAAGCCGGCGCCGTTGGTGACGTACACCTTGGTGCCGTCGACCTCGCCGAGGCCGGAGACCACCGGCTGCTGGAGCTTCACCAGGAGGTTGAACGGGACCATCTGGCCGCCGTGGGTGTGCCCCGAGAGCTGGAGGTCGACGCCGAACTTCGCCGCCTCCACCGCGGCCACCGGCTGGTGGGCGAGCAGCACCACCGCGCGGCTCGGGTCGCGGTCGCCGAGCGCCGCCGCGTAGTCCGCCGGGGCGGCCAGCCCGGTGCCGGCGGCGGTCACGTCGTTGACCCCGGCCAGGTCGAGCACGCCGCCCCGGGCCTGGATCTCCGTCCGCTCGTTCTGCATCACCCGCAGCCCGAGCCGGTCCACCTCCTGGACCCACTCCTCGACGCCCGAGTAGTACTCGTGGTTGCCGGTGACGAAGTAGCTGCCGTGCCGGGAGCGCAGGCCGCGCAGCGGCTCGGCCGCCTCGCCCAGTTCGGCCACCGAGCCGTCGACCAGGTCGCCGACGACCGCGACGATGTCGGCGTCCAGTCGGTTGATCGCGGCGACGATCCGCTCGGTGTGGGCCCGGCCACGCAGCGGGCCGAGGTGGATGTCGGAGACGGTGGCGATCCGCAGGCCGTCCATGCTCCGGGGGAGCTTGGCGAGCGGGATCTGCACCCGGTCAAGCCGCGGCGGGCCGAGCGCGGTGCGGATGCCGTACCCGGTGAGGCCCGTCGCGGTGAGCCCGGCGAAGATCGCCGCCCCGCGGGCGAGCAGCAACCGGCGGGCCGGGTCGTGGTCCGGCTGCGCGACCGCGCCGGCGGCCGGCGGATCGGCCGGCCCCGCCGCGCCGACCAGGGCGGGCTCGGGCGCGGCGGCGGTGGGCTCTGCGGCGACGGCCCGGCGGCGCAGCACCAGCCGGGCCACCAGCATCGGCACCTCCAGCGCCACGAGCAGCACCAGCAGGTAGAACATGACGGCGAGCCAGAGGTAGCCCGGCCACGCGAGCCAGTAGAGGCCCGCCTGGGTGCCGGCCATGGTCGCCGGTACGAGCAGCGCCAGCACCAGGGCGGTGATCCCGCCGATTCGCCGCCAACGCCCCGGGGTGGTGGTGTCGCGCACCAGCCGTTTCCAGAGGTAGAGGTGGATCAGGCCGGTGATCAGCGCCATGGTGGCCACGAAGGCCAGTGCCGCCAGCATGTGTGCGCCTCCCTCAGCCGCCCGCGAAGGGGGGCAGGACGTCGATCGTGGCCCCGGCCGGTAGCGGTGCCCGACGATCATGGCAGGTCACGCCGTCGACCAGGAAACTCGCCACCCGCAGCACGGCGGCGAGCTGCTCGCCGTGCCGCCCGGCGAGTTCCACGACGAGTTCGTCGAGGCAGCCACCGCCGGGTGCGGTCTCCTCGGGCCGGCCGGCGGCGGCCCGCGCCCCGGCGAAGTATCGGACGGTCAGCGACGCCTCGACGTCGGCACCCTCGGCCGGTGACCCGGTGCGGGCTGTGCCGGCCTGGGTCGGCGGCGTGGCGCGGGCCGTGTCTGCCTGGGCCGGTGTCCCGGTGCGGGCCGGCCGCGTCGGTTCCGCCACGGTCAACCCCCGATCGCGGACATCGGCCGGGCCGGCTGGAGGAAGGTCGGGTCGTCGATGTCGTGCCCGGCCCGCTTGCCCCACATCGCCGTGCGCCAGCGCCGGGCCAGCTCGTCGTCGTCCGCCCCGGCCCGCAGCGCGCCGCGCAGGTCGGCCTCCTCCGTGGCGAAGAGGCAGGTGCGGACCTGTCCGTCGGCGGTGAGCCGGGTGCGGTCGCAGTCACCGCAGAACGGCCGGGTGACGCTGGCGATCACGCCGACCCGCGCGGGGCCGCCGTCGACCAGCCAGGTCTCGGCCGGCGCCGCGCCGCGTTCCGTGGGGTCGGGGGTCAGGGCGAACTCCCGGCGCAGCGAGGCGAGGATCTCGTCGGCGGTGACCATGGTGGCGCGGTCCCAGCCGTGCTGGGCGTCCAACGGCATCTGCTCGATGAACCGCAGCTCGTAGCCGTGCGTCAGGGCGAAGCGGAGCAGCGCCGGCACCTCGTCGTCGTTGATCCCGCGCATCAGCACCGCGTTGACCTTGACCGGGGTCAGCCCGGCGGCGGTGGCTCCGGCGAGCCCGGCCAGCACGTCGGGGAGGCGCCGGCGCCGGGTGAGCCGGGCGAACCGCTCCGGGTCCAGGGTGTCCAGCGAGACGTTCACCCGGTCCAGCCCGGCGGCGCGCAGCGCGGGGGCGAGCCGGTCCAGCCCGATGCCGTTGGTGGTCAAAGAGATCCAGGGACGCGGCTCCAGCGCCGCCACGGCGGCCACGATGCCGACCAGCCCGGGCCGGATCAGCGGCTCCCCGCCGGTGAACCGCACCTCGGTCACCCCGAGCCGCCGCACCGCGACCCCGACCAACCGGACGATCTCGTCGTCGTCGAGCAGTTGCGGGCCCGCCAGCCAGGGCAGCCCGTCGGCCGGCATGCAGTAGGTGCAGCGCAGGTTGCACTTGTCGGTCAGCGACACGCGTAGGTCCCGGGCGACGCGGCCGTACCGGTCGACGAGGACGCCATCGGTCGGTGGGGCGGCGTTCACCCGTCGACGGTAGCGCGCACCAGCGCCGACCGGGCGGTGCGGGCGACCCCATCGCGGTACGCCCCGCCGAACAGGGCGGTGTGCACCAGCATCAGGTGGAGCTGGTGCAGCGGCACCCGCTCCCGCCACCCGTCGGCCGGCGGCCACGCCTCCGCGTACGCGGCGAGGATCCGGTCCAGGTGGGGCGCGCCGCCGAAGAGCGCCAACTGCGCCAGGTCGGTCTCCCGGTGCCCGCCGTGCGCCGCCGGGTCCACCAGCCAGGCCCGGTCGTCGGCCCCCCAGAGCACGTTGCCCGGCCAGAGGTCGCCGTGGATGCGGGCCGGCGGCTCGTCCCCGCCGAACTCGCCGATCCGGTCGACGACCTCCTCGACCAGCCCGGCCTCCGCGCCGGTCAGCGCGCCGCCGTCCACGGAGCGGCGCAGGTAGGGGACCAGCCGGCGCTCGGCGAACCAGCGCGACCATGGGCCGTCGTCCGGCGTGTTGTCCTGCGGGAGAGCCCCGATGAACCCGGCCCACTCGGCCCCGAAGGCCGGCGCGCCGGCCCGGTGCAGCCCCGCCAGCTCCCGGCCGAACCGTTCGGCCGCCTCGGGCGTCGGCTCGCCGGGCTCGACCCAGTCGAGTGCCAGCAGCTCCGGCAGCGCCACGACCACGTCCGGTACGGCGACCGCGCCCGCCTCGCGTAGCCAGCGCAGGCCGGCCGCCTCGGCGGCGAAGAAGCCCTCGGGCACGGGCCTTCCGGCGGTCTCCGGCCAGGTCTTGGCGAAGACGGAGTGGCCGTCGTCCAGGGTCAACCGGGAGGCGGCGCAGATGTCGCCGCCGGAGACGGGCGTCTCCCGGATCCGCTGGTGGGTCAGGAAGGTCGGCAGGTGCTCCGGATGCGCCCGCAGGTACGCCAGATCCATGACGGCAACGTAGCCGCTTCACCCTCACCGCGCGTCGTTCGCGCCACAGGTTCCCCGGTGAGCTGCGGCGATACTCTCCGTGTCTGTGGATAACCCGTGTGTCGTCCACAGGGTCAGCCGGCCGGTGCGCCCGCGCCGCAGGCTGCGGGCATGACCTCGACCGACCGCCCCCGGCTCGCCGTCCGTTCCCCCGCCGACCTCATCGCCGCCGTGCCGTACCTGCTCGGCTTCCACCCGGCCGACAGCGTGGTAGTGGTCGCCATGCGGGGCCGCCGGATCACCTTCGCCGCCCGCGCCGACCTGCCCGACCTGGCAGACCCGCACGATCCGGCCCGGCACCTCGCCGGCGTCATCGCCCGGCAGGGCGCCGAGACCGCCACGGTCCTGGGTTACGGCCCGGCCGCCCGGGTCACCCCGGCCGTCGACGCCGTGCGCGCCGCGCTGGCCGTGGCCGGGCTGCCCGTGCTCGACGCCCTCCGCGTCACCGAGGGCCGCTACTGGTCGTACGTCTGCACGGAGCCGGAGTGCTGCCCGCCGGAGGGCACCCGCTTCGACGCCGGGGCCAGCGAGGTCAGCGCGGCGGCCGTCTTCGCCGGCCAGGTCGCCCTGCCCGACCGGGCCGCCCTCGTCGCGCAGGTCGCCCCGGTCGACGGCCCGGGCCGGGTGGCGATGCGCCGGGCCGCCGTCCGCGCCGAGCGGCGCCTGGCGGCCCTGCTCGACAAGACGCCCCCGGCGGAGCTGCGCGACGGGCGGGCGGTCCGGGCCGCCGGGGTGGCGGCGGTACGCGGCGCGTTGCGCCGGCACCGGCGGGGGCAGCGGCTCGGCGACGACGAGGTGGCCTGGCTGAGCCTGCTGCTGACCCACGTCACCGTCCGCGACCACGCGTGGGAGCGCACGGACGGGCGGGACGAGGACATCGCGCTCTGGACCGACGTGCTGCGCCGGGCCGAGCCGGAGCTGATCGCCGCGCCGGCGGCGCTGCTGGCGTTCGCGGCCTGGCGGGCGGGGCAGGGGGCACTGGCGGCGGTGGCCCTGGAACGGGGCCTGGCCGAGCACCCCGACCACTCGCTGGCGCTGCTCCTCGACGACCTGCTCCGCCGGGGCGTGCCGCCGTCCGCGTTGGACGGCTGGCCGGCGGTCGCGGTGCCCGGCGTGCTACGCCGCAGGCGCACCCGCCGGGGGCCCCGCTGATCCGCCGCCGGGCCGACGCATGGCGGCCCGGGTCATCCCCGGGCAGGAAGCCGCCGGCCCAGCCAGGAGAGCAGGATCTGCTCGTACTGCGGGCTGACTCCGGCCAGGTCGTCGGCCTCGTCCAGGGTGGGCGCGTGGTCGCAGCCGGTCAGCCGGGCGACAGCCAGCTCGGCGGCGCGGGCGGCCCGGCGCCACACCGCCAGACTCTCCTCGATCGGTATCCAGGCGTCGGTCTCGCCGTAGCAGAGCAGCACCGGGCAGGACAGCTCCGCGAAGACCGGCTCCGGGTCGAAGTCCATGTCGGCCCAGGCACCCGGCTCCGGCACTTCACGCGGCAGGAACACCAGCGGAAACCAGGGCCGCTCGATGGCCGCGTCCAGCTCCGCCTGGGCGACCGACCGGGGCAGCCCGCCGCGCAGGTACGCCTCTGCGACCCGACGCAGCCGGCTCAGGTGGGCGAGGTCGGCGTCGCCGTACCCGTGGCGGCGAAGCTGCTCGGCGGTGGCGTACCGCATCTGCCGGGCGGGGCTGACGCCGCTGCACCCGACGAGCACGAGGAAGTCGACCCGGTGCCGGCTGGCGGTCAACGCGGCTGCCCAAGCCCCCTGGCTGAACCCCCACAGCCCGACGGGGGCGTCGCCGACCTGCCGGCGCAGCACGTCGAGGGCTGCCGCCGCGTCGTCGGCCTGGGCGGTCAGCGGCACGTCGTGACCGTCGACCCGGGGGCGCCGGTCGTAGCGCAGCACCGCGATGCCGGCCGGCGGCAGCAGCCGGGCCAGGTGCTCGTAGAGGAAGTGGGACCGCGAGCCGGCATGGGAGCCGTGCAGCACGGCGAGCGCTCCCCGGGCCGGCCCGGCCGGAAGGTCCAGGATGGCCGGAAGCTGCTGCTCGCCGACGCCCAGCTCCATGCCGGGCAGTCAACCACGGACCGGCCGCGTCCGTCTCGCCCGTCGTGCCCGCTGTTCGGGGCGGGGTGGACGGCGGTGGGCCCCGGAGCGGCAGCCTGCCGGCAGGGCGTCGTGCGGCCGGCCACCGCACCGTTTCGTTCCGGCGACGACGGTCGCGGTTCGCGCCGTGCGGAGATGCGGGGGCGGTCAGGCCCGTTCGGCGACCCGAGCGACGAATGCGCGCCACGCCGCTGGCCCGAAGGTGAGGGCCGGGCCGGCCGGGTCCTTCGAGTCGCGTACGGCGACGACGCCAGGAAGGTTGTCGGCGACCTCGACGCACGCGCCACCGTTCGAGCTGCTGCGGGTGCTCTTGCGCCACCGCGCGCCGGTCAGGTCATCCATGATCGCGCTCTCAGGAGGTCGACGGTCTGGTCCCGCGGCAGCGCGACCGATCTCACGGTATCCCAGACGGCCCAGAGCGGAGCAACGTCATTCGTGATGCGACCGGCGGCTTGGTCGTCCAGGTAGCCGACGTCGCCGTCAGGCGTGCTGGCAATGATGAACGGCCCGGCCTGGCCGGGATGCAGCCCAGCGCGAAGGGGAAGCACATGGACCATGACGTTCGGACGCCCGGCAAGTTCGATCAGGTGGTCTAGCTGCGGTTGCATGACCTCGGGTTCCCCTCGCCGGAGCGCAGCCTCGTCGATCACGAAGACCAGGAGGGGAGGACGCGGGCGATCGAGCACGGCGGCCTGCCGGCGTAGCCGGGTGTCGACATGCGCTTCCGCGTCGGCGTTCAAAGGGCCGCTGGTGAGAACGGCACGGGCATAGTCCTCGGTTTGCAGAAGGCCCGGGAGAACGGCCGACTCGAACCATCGCAGCCCTGACGCCTCGCGCTCGATCTCCGTCCACGGCCTGAACCATGCCGGCTCGCGGCGCTTCAGTGCGTCCGGCCAAAGCTCCTCTATGTCCTTGTTCAGGATTTCGGCGACCCGGGCACGGTGACGGGTCTGCGGAATTCGTCCCTGGCTCACCCACCGCGCCGCCGTCTTCGGGTCAACGCCGACTTGAGCTGCAAGGCTCTCGGCAGTCTCACCGGCCTTCGCCATCGCTACCTGTACCGCCCGGTTCATCCCGATCCCTCACTCGAACGTCCCGAATGATTCCGGTACAGACTGCTACGCGGTGTCACTGTCTGGCAACCCTCGGCAAGGTGCCTTGTAGGCGGCGCGAGCCGGTGGAGGCACCCGAAGCCCGCCGGTCGTGCCGGCGAGGGGGCCGCCGCCGGGCGAGCATCCGTGGCGGCCCCCTCCTCCAGCCGACGGACGAAGGGAAAGACGGTGAGCCCGCGAGAGATCACCTCCGGCGACGTTCTGTGCCTGACCCGATCCGCGAGCCCTCAGTTCGTCCGCCCGATCACCGTGCGGGTGATCCGTGTCCTGACCGACTGGCACACGTACCACGGATGGTGCTGGATCGACGTCTACGAGCTGAACGCGCGCGGCGACGCCGTGGACCGGCGCTCGCTGTACGTGCGGTGCGAGGGAGTGCGTTGGCGTACGCCGCCGCCCCCGGCCGCTGCCCCGGCCCGCCGCCCGATCTCCCGCGTGCGGGTGACGGCGTGAGTCGGCGGCGCCCCGAGCACCTGCCCACCCGGCCCACCTGGCGCTGCGCGGCCTGTGGGATCGCCTGGCCGTGTTCCGCCGCGAAGTTGCGGCTGCTCGCCGAGTACCGGACGGACCGGGCGGCCCTGCTGGTTCACCTGGCGACCCTCCAGGCGGAGGCGGGCGAACAGCTCGCGGCGTCGGACCGCGCCCCGGCACCGGGCGACCTGGCCGAGCGCTTCACCGGGTGGGCGCGGGCCCGCGGGTAGCCGGTACGCGGGTGGTCTCATGGACGGGGCAGCTCGACAGCGTTCCATCACCCACCCCAGACAGGGGCATCCGTCGAAGGATGTAGCGGACGTGCGTCCCGCGGGCCGACTCGACCGGTCCCGGGCCGCCCGACATCGCCGGCCTCCTGTTGGCTTGGGCCGCCGCCGCCCGGTGGGAACTGCTCGGCACATGGATCAGGCGGTGATCCGGCGGGGGTGGGCGTAGACGTTCATGGTCCGGTCGCGCAGGAAGCCCACCAGGGTCAGCCCGGCCTCCTCGGCCAGGTCCGCCGCCAGGCTGCTCGGCGCGGAGACCGCCGCGAGCAGCGGCACGCCGGCCATCCACGCCTTCTGGGTCAGCTCGAAGCTCGCCCGCCCGGAGACCAGCAGCACGTGCCCGGCCAGCGGCAGCCGCCGCTCGCGGACCGCCCAACCGATCACCTTGTCGACCGCGTTGTGCCGGCCGACGTCCTCGCGCAGCACGACCAGCTCGCCGTCCGCCGTGAACAGCGCCGCCGCGTGCAGCCCGCCGGTGCGGTCGAAACCGCGCTGCGCCGCCCGCAGCCGGTCCGGCAGCTCGGCCAGGACCGCCGCCGGCACAGTCAGCGGGTCGTCACCCACCGCGAAGACGGACCGGGTACGCACGGCGTCGATGCTCGCCTTGCCGCACACCCCGCAGGAGCTGGTGGTGTAGAAGTTCCGGGCCGGGTCGGTGGCCGGCTCGGGCACGCCGGGCGCGAGCACCACGTCCACCACGTTGTACGTGTTGGGCGTCTCCGCGCCGGCGCAGAGCTGCGCGGTGTGCACGTCGTCGGCGGCACGGATCAGCCCCTCGGTGAGCAGGAAGCCGATTGCCAGGTCCAGATCCTCGCCGGGCGTACGCATGGTCACCGCGAGCGGCCGTCGCCGGCCGGGGCCCGCCGCGCCGACCCGGATCTCCAGCGGCTCCTCCACGGCGAGAGCGTCCTGCCGGCGTAGCGAGGTGCGGCCGGTGTCCGCCGCGTCGAGGTCGATGCGGAGCACGCCGCGTCGGTGAGTCGCCCGTCCCATCCCGCCATCCTGCACCCCGTGCCCGGGCCGCCGTGCGGCTACCGTGGCCGGGTGGACGCGTACGCGGCGGTGGTGCTGGCCGGCGGGGCCGCCCGCCGGATGGGCGGCGTGGACAAGCCCGCCCGGGTGGTCGGCGGCCGGCCCATGCGGGACCGGGTGCTGGCCGCCGTCGCCGACGCCGCCCCGCGCATCGTGGTCGGCCCGCGCGGGCCGGTGCCCGCCGGGGTGCGGGTGACCTGGGAGGAGCCGCCGGGCGGGGGCCCCGTCGCCGCCGCCGCGGCCGGGCTGGCCCTGCTCGACCCCGGTACGCCGGTGGTCGCCCTGCTCGCCGCCGACCTGCCCCTGCTCACCCGTGCCGCCGTCGGCGGGCTGCTCGACCGGCTCGACGCCGATCACGACGGCGCCTGCTACGTCGACCAGGACGGGCGGCGGCAGACGCTCTGCGGGGTGTGGCGGGTGGTCCCGCTGCGCGCCGCCCTGGACCGCCTCGCCGCCGAGCGGGCCGCCACCGAGCCGGCCACCGCCCCTGAGCCGGCCACCGCCACCGGGCCGGCCGCCGTCCCTGAGCCGGCCGCCGTCCCTGAGCCGGCCACCGCCACCGGGCCGGCCACCCGTGCCGGGCGGGGCGGCGCCGCGCCGCTCGCCGGGGCGCCGATCCGGGCGCTGCTGGCCGGGCTGCGGGTCCGCGACGTGCCGTGGACCGGTGCCGGCCCGCCGCCCTGGTTCGACTGCGACACTGACGAGGACGTACGCCGGGCGGAGGAGTGGGCGCGATGACGGTGATGGACGACTGGGTGACGGCGGCCTGTGCCGAGCTGGGTCTCGACCCCGCCCAGGTGCCGGTGCCGGCCGTGCTGGACCTGGCCAAGGACGTGGCGCACCAGGTGCTGCGGCCGGGCGCGCCCGTCACCGCGTACCTCCTCGGGCTGGCGGTCGGCCGGGGCGCGGACCCGGCGGGCGCCTCGGCCCGGCTCACCGCGCTGGCCGCCTCGTGGCCGGTCGAACTGGGCGCCGAACGCCCCGGCGAGGGCCCCGCCTGAGGTCGTTGTCCGATCACTGTCGGGCTGATTCGTCCCCCCGGTTGCGTGGGTAGGGTGACCTGGACGGACGGAGGCGATCATGACGGCAGACCACCCCTCGGCGCCGAACGGTGACCCGCCCGGCACCCTGCCGGCACACCACGAGCCGATCCTGCTCGACGAGCCCACCACGGCCGACCTGCGGGCGAAGGTGACCCAGGCGTGGCGGGAGTTCGCGCGGGCGTTGGCCGAGCGGCTGGCGGCGCTGCCGACGGGCACGCACGTCGAGCTGACGCTCGACCCCACCGCCTCCGGCACCGGCGACGCGGTCTACTCCGTCAGTGTCGACGTCGGCGAGGAGGGCCGGCTGGCGGCCCGCGCGGTCGGCAACGCCACCCTGCCGCAGGGCTACCGGCTGGACCGGGCCGCGGTGGCGGACATGATCGCCCTCGGCTGGTCGCCGCCCGGCGTGGTGGCGGGCTCCGGCGAGCACTTCGGGCTGGACGGCAACACCGCCGACGCCACCCGGCTGGCGGCCCTGATCACCCGGACGCTGCGCGACGTCTACGGCGCCCCGCACCCCGCCTTCCTCGTCTACCTGATCCACGACGCCGAGGGGGAGCCGCTGCCGGTGGAGCCGCTGGGCACCGCGCGCAGCGAGTTCGGCCCGGACCGCGACGTGGAGGCCGACCTGGACGAGGCGCTCGCCGCGGCGACCGCCGCCCAGGCCCCGGAGAGCGACGTGGCCGCGCTCGCCGAGCGGGTCCGCACGGTCGTCTCGACCATGCTCAAGTCGGACTCGGACCGGTTGCAGGTCGACTCCGACGGTGACATCAACATCCGCGCCGGCTCGGCGATGGTCTTCGTCCGGGTCCGCGACAACCCGCCGCTGGTGGACGTCTTCTCCCCGGTGCTCACCGAGGTCGAGCCCACCGAGCGGCTCTACGTGAAGCTCTCCGAGCTGACCAACCGGATGCCCATCGGCCGGCTCTACTGCGCCGACGACACCGTGTGGGCGTCCATCCCGGTCTTCGGCCGCAACTTCCAGGCCACCCACCTGATGCTCGCCGTGCAGGTGATGACAGGGCTCGCGGACGAGCTGGACGACCGGCTGCACGGCGAGTTCGGCGGCAAGCGCTTCTTCGGCGAGGGCGACAAGGCGGTCAGGCGCGACCAGGGTGAGCACCGCACCGGCATGTACCTCTGACAGTGAGCCTCCTCGGCTGAGACGGGTGGGGCCCGGAAACCCCGAGAAACCGGGCCCCACCCGCCGGGGAGGAGAATCAGGTCACAGGGAGCCAGTCGAGGCTCCGGGCGGTGGTCGGATCGGTGGCCCGCAGGCCCGCGTCGGAGACGGTCCAGAGCACGTCACCCACCAGCAACGACCGGGTCACCGCGCCCGCCCCGCCGGGGTGGGACACCGTGCCGACCTCGCCGATGTCGCTCCCGGAGACCCGCAGCAGGCGTACGTCGTCGCCGACCGGGAGGGCGACCAGGCCGGTCTCCGGGCGGTGCAGGAAGGCGTGCGAGTCGTACTCCAGCGCGGAGTACTGCCCGGGCACGTGCCACTGGTCGAGCCGGGCGGGCCAGGCCGGGTCGCGGACGTCGAACAGGGAGACCTGGAGCCCCTGCGTCCGCCCCCGTCGGTCGGCCTCCTGGCCCACGCCGAGCAGCCGCCCGTCCGGCAGCGGATGCAGGTACGCCGAGTACCCGGTGATCTTCAGCTCGCCGGTGACCCGGGGCGCGGTCGGGTCGGTCAGGTCGACCGCGTAGAGCGGGTCGGTCCGCCGGAACGTGACCACGTACGCGGAGCCGCCGAGGTAGCGCACGGAGAAGATCCGCTCGCCCGGGCCGAGGCCGGTGACCGCGCCGACCCGGGTCAGCGCGTCGCCGTCCCGGCGCAGCACGTGCACGCCGGACTCGGAGGCCGGGCGGGCGCCCCAGGGATCGCCGGTGGTGGTGGCGACCCGCAGGTGCCCCTGCCACTCCGAGAGGGCGTACTGGTTGACGAGCGACCCCGGCACGGTGCCGGCGGCGAGGTAGCGGGGACGCCCCGGCGCGCCGGTGTCGAACTGGTAGATCTCGGTGACCTGCGCGCCCGCCGGCCGGTCCCGGCGCGGTCCGGCGGGCCGACCCGTGACCGGGCGTTTGCCCGCGAGGTAGAGGTTCGGGCCGGTGCCGTAGACCGTGGTCGCGTCGGCGGCGACGCTGACCGGGTCGCCGTCGCCGAGCCGGTCGGCGGCCAGGTCGAAGCTCAGCACCGTCAACATCGACGTGCCGGACCAGGTGGGCGGGCTGCTCAGCCGGTCGCAGCCGACCCGCCCGGTGTGCCGCTGGGCGCCGGCCGTCCACTCGTACGCCGGCAGCCACGCCTCCACCCCGGCCTGGTCGATGACCGCCCGGTTCGCCGCCGTCCGCGCCGCGTCGGTGCCGCGCTTCGCGTACGGGAACTCCAGCCGGGGCCGGGTGCGGACGACGACCCGCGCGGTGGACCCGGTCTGCCGGGCGTCGACCAGGCTCCCGTCCATGCGGTAGGTGCCGAGCACCCGCGGCGGGCCCGCGAGGTCGACCAGGATCAGCCGCGGTACGCCGGCGATCCGCGACCCGGCGAACTCCCTGGCCCCGCCGGCGCCCACCTGGGCCAGCACCAGCGCCCGGTCGCCGTGCAGCAGCAGGCTCTGCTGCCCCCACTTCAGCTCCGGCAGCGCCCCGGTGAGGTCGACCCGCCCGGTCTCCCGCCGGGCGGCCGGGTCGACCACCCGCAGCAGCCCCCGGCTGACCGTGACGATCCGCCGGCCGTCGGTCTTGACCAGGTCGGGCTCGTCCGCGCCGGCCTCGTGGTTGTTGGTGGTGGAGTGCTCGGGGGCGGCCGCCGCCTCCGCCCGCGCGGCGTCCGGGACCGCGCTGAGGGCGACCCCCGTGCGCCAGCCGCCGCCGAATCCCCACGGGCCGACGGACGCGCGGGCGGCGGCCCGCAGCCCGGCCAGCGCGTCGGCGCAGGAGTCGAAGGAGACCAGCACCGGCGCGGCCGGCAGGTGCCGTGGCGGCGGATCGCCGGGCAGCGGCGGAATCGCGCTCCCGCCGAGCAGGGTGAGGGCGGCCAGCGTGCCGGCCGCCAGGATGTGTGCTCCCCGTCTCATGGCCGGTTCGACGCGGCCGCGCGGCGCGTGGTTCCGACCCGCCCGGACCTTCCGCGCCGCTTTCCGCCGCGCCCCGGGCCCGTCGGTGCGGTCAGCCGCCGGAGGGCCCGACGCCGGGGGACTCGACCAGTCGGGAGAGCACGATCGTGCTGCGGGTGGAGGTCACGAAGGGCTCGGCCCGCAGCCGCTCCAGCGCCGCCTCCAGGTGCGCGATGTCGGCGGCCCGCAGGTGGACGAGCGCGTCGGCCTCGCCGGAGACCGTGTACGCGCCGACCACCTCCGGGTGCCGGCGGGTGGCGACCCCGATCTGGGCCGGCGTGGTCCGGCCCGCGCAGAACAGCTCGACGAAGGCCTCGGTGGTCCAGCCGACGGCGGCCGGGTCGACGACCGCCGTGAAACCCCGGATCACCCCGGCCGCCCGCAGCCGGTCCACCCGTCTCTTGACCGCCGGGGCGGAGAGTGACACCCGTTGTCCGATGTCCGCGTACGAGGCGCGGGCGTCCGCGACGAGCAACGCAATGATCCGCTGGTCTACGGCATCTATCTGCAACGTTCCGCCTCTGGGAAGCAATGGTTGTGGCTGTTACCAAAGTTCAACGGTACCTACCCTTGGTCACCGTGAACCAGCAGCGAGTCCCGCGAAAGCGGACATATCTCATGTGCTCGCCGGAGCACTTCGCGGTCGAGTACGCGATCAACCCGTGGATGGACGTCAGCACCCCGGTCGACCCGGAGCTGGCGGTCAAGCAGTGGGACCGGCTGCGGGAGACCCTGGTCGGCCTCGGCCACGAGGTGCACCTGCTCACGCCCGAGCGGGGCCTGCCCGACATGGTCTTCGCGGCCAACGGCGCGTTCGTGGTCGACGGCATCGTCTACGGCGCGCAGTTCAAGCACGAGCAGCGGGCCGCCGAGGCCGCCGCGCACCGGGCGTTCTACGAGTCGCAGGGCTGGCGGTTCATCGCGCCGAGCGAGACGAACGAGGGCGAGGGCGACTTCGCGTACCTGCCCGAGGCGCACGGCGGGCTGGTCCTCGCCGGGCACGGCTTCCGCACCGAGCTGCCGGCCCACGCCGAGGCGCAGGAGGCGCTCGGCCGCCCGGTGGTGTCACTGCGCCTGGTCGACCCGCGGTTCTACCACCTGGACGTGGCGCTGGCGTCGATCGACGACGAGAACATCGTCTACTACCCGGGCGCCTTCTCGGCGGCCAGCCAGAAGGTGCTCGCCCAGCTCTTCCCCGACGCGGTGGTCGCGGACGACGAGGACGCGCTGGCGTTCGGCCTGAACCTGGTCAGCGACGGGCTCAACGTGGTGCTCAACAGCGCGGCGACCCGGCTGGCCGGGAAGCTGAAGGCGGCCGGCTACCACCCGGTCCCCGTCGAACTGGCCGAGCTGAAGAAGGGCGGCGGCAGCGTGAAGTGCTGCATCGCCGAGCTGCGCCACTGAGCCGAGCCGCGCGAGGCGTACGACGAGGGGGCCGGCCTCCCGGGTGGGGAGGCCGGCCCCCTCGCGTGTGGTGCGGGGCGCTCAGCCGAGCGTGGCCAGCTCCGTGACCAGCACGTTCGACAGCACCTGGCCGTCGAGCTGCACCTCGCGCAGGTACCACTTCTGCTGGGGCGTGCGCGGCTGGTTGAACTGCCACACCCCGCGCGGGCTGTCGATCTGGCCGATCTTGCCGAGCGCCAGGTTGACCTGCTGCGGGTTGGGCGTCACGCCGGCGATCCGGATGGCCTGGTCGAGCACCTGTGCCGCGTCGTACGAGGCCATGGCGTAGGTGGTGGGCGAGGTGCCGTGCTTCTTGCGGTACGCGGAGGCGAACCGCCGGTTGGCGTTGTTGTTCAGGTCGGCCGAGTAGTTGAGGGCGGTCTGGATGCCCGTCGCATCCTCGGCCTTCACGCTCTCCAGGACCGTGCCCTCGGTGAGGAAGCCCGGGGCGTAGACCCTGCCGGTGAAGCCCTCGATGCGGAGCTGCTTGATGAACTCGACCGCCGCCGGCCCGGCGTAGAAGCAGAACACGGCGTCGGGCTTGCGGCTCAGCGCCGTGCGGATGTCGGCCCGGTACGCGGACTTCGACGGGTTGGTGAAGACGCCCGTCCAGGTCACCGGGTCCTTGATGCGCGGGTCGGACTCGCCGAACTCCTGCTTGAAGCCCCGCACCACGTCCTGGCCGCCGGCGTTCTCCGGTGCGACGATCGCCAGCCGCGCCGAGGATCCCAACTGCTCCCGCAGGTAGCGCCCCAGTGCCCGGCCCGCCTCGTCCAGCACGTACGACGTTCGCCAGATGTAGACGACGCTCTGGAGGCTGGTCGGCGAGGCGTTGGAGCCGATCAGCGGCACCCGGGCCTGCTCGACGGTGTCCCGGATGCCGAACATGACGTTCGAGTCGACCACGCCGGTGAGGGCGAGCACGCCCTGCTTGAGCAGCCCCTCGACGGCGGCCTTGCCGGTCTTCACGCTCTCGCCCTCGTCGGCGGTGAGCAGGGTGACCGGGTGCCCGCCCAGGCCGTTTCCGTTGAGGTCGAGGAAGAGTTGGAAGCCGTTGGTGATCTCGTCGCCGATCGCCTTGAGACCTCCACTGGTGGGCGCGATGAGGCCGATCTTGATCGGGCTTCCGTCGTCGGCCGCTTCGCCCTCGGCCGTGTCGGTGCCGCAGCCGGCGGCGAGGCCCGCCGTTCCGAGCGCGGCCAGCAGTTGGAGTGCCCGCCTGCGGTTCATCTGCGACACCGGGTTCCTTCCAGGGAGCGTTGCAGGGCGGATCGCGCCCCCTCGGCGTTCTACCGGGTCAGCGACGCTCCGTCAATGCTTAGCGACCTTCCAACAGAGATCGAAGAGCAGCCGTGACCTCCGGCCATGCCGTCGACTCCGGATCGATGAGCCCGAAATGTTCGCATTCTGGCAGCTCAACGAGGCCGATGTCGCCACCTGCCGCCCGGTCGGCCGCGACGAACTCGCGGCTCATCGCCACCGGCACCTGCTCGTCCAGCGCACCATGCACGACTACTGTCCGTATCGGAATGGGCACCAGCGACCGTGGATCGGCGGCGGCGTACCGGTCGGGGAGGTCGGCCGGGCCGCCGCCCAGCAGGCCGGCCACCGCCCCGGAGTCCAGATCCAGCCGGTACGCCTCGGCGAGGTCCGACACCGGGGCCAGGGCCAGCACGCCCCCGACGGCGGCCGGGGCGGTCGCCGCCACGTACAACGCCAGGTGCCCGCCGGCGGAGTGGCCCACCAGGACCGGCGGCCCGGCGGCGACCCGCCCGGGCAACGCCTCGGCCGCCAGCCGGGGCAGCTCCGTCACGCCGGTCAGCACATCGGTCAGTGTCCCGGGCCAGCCGCCGCCCGGCTGCCCCGTCCTGCGGTACTCCACTTGGGCCACCGGGTGGCCGAGCGCGGCCAGCGCGGCGGCCAGCGGGTCGGTGTGCCGCCGGTCGTACTCGGCCCGCCAGAAGCCGCCGTGCACCACCACGACCAGCGGCCGGGCCGGACCGGACCCGGCGGGTCGGCGCAGGTCGGCGACCTGGTCCGGGTGGTCGCCGTAGGAGACGGCGGCGTCCGGGGCCGGGGCGGGGCGGCTGAGCACGGCGCGCGGGTCGGCGGGCATGGCGCGACCGTAGCGCGGATCACCCGCCGATCCGGCGTCGGGGATCGGTCCCCGGGCGCGGTGTGCCGTGCGGCTGGGTAAAGATGGACCCCATGACCGAAGCGCACTCCGCTGGACAGAACGACGAGCCGGGCCAGGACGGCACCGGTCACTCCGGAACGGTGGTGGTGGTCGGCCCGGACGGGCGGCCGGTCGGCACCGTGCAGACCGACGAGGCCGCCGGCGAGGACCCCACCCGACTGGTCGAGCAGCCGGCCAAGGTGATGCGGATCGGCAGCATGATCAAGCAGCTGCTGGAGGAGGTCAAGGCCGCCCCGCTCGACGACGCCAGCCGGCACCGGATGCGGGAGATCCACGAGCGGTCGATCGTCGAGCTCAAGGAGGGGCTCGCCCCCGAGCTGCGGGACGAGCTGGAGCGGATCTCCCTGCCCTTCACCGAGGAGAAGGCGCCCAGTGAGAGCGAGCTGCGCATCGCGCACGCCCAGCTCGTCGGCTGGCTGGAGGGCCTCTTCCACGGCATCCAGGCGGCCCTGGTCGCCCAGCAGATGGCCGCCCGGGTCCAGCTCGAACAGATGCGTTCGGGCCGGCAGGCGCTGCCCAGCGGCCCCGGCGGCGTGATGCCGGGCATGCCGGGCATGGGCCAGCCGCAGGGTGGCGAGGGGCACAGCACTGGCCAGTACCTCTGAGCGTGACGGCCGGCCGGGCCACGGCCGGCCGTCAGCCCACCCCGAAGACCTTCTCCAGGTACGCCGCCACGCCGTCCGCCGAGTTCGCCGAGGTCACCTCGTCGGCGACCGCCAGGACGGCGCGGTGCGCGTTCGCCACCGCCACCCCCCGCCCGGCCCAGGTCAGCATCGGCACGTCGTTGGGCATGTCGCCGAAGGCGAGCACGTCCCGGGCGTCGATCCCGAGCCGGGCGCAGTACCACGCCAGCCCGGCCGCCTTGGTCACGCCCGCGGCGGAGATCTCCACCAGCCCCGAGTACGACGAGTGGGTCGCCTCGGCCAGCCCCTCCAGCGCCCCGGCGACCAGCGCGACGAAGGCGTTCGGGTCCTGGTCGGCGGCCCGGGCCAGCAGCTTCACCGCCGGCGCCGACAGCAGCTCCTCCGGGGTCTCGACCGCCCGGATCGCCTCGTGGTCGGCGTCCCAGCGCAGCGGGTAGTGCGCCTCGTGCCGCATCTGCCGGCTGTCGACGATCTCCACGGCGAAGCTGATGTCGGGCACCTCGGCGCGTAGCCGCCGGGCCACCTCGGCGAGCAGTTCCGGCGCGAGCGGGTCGGCCCGGAGCACCTCGTCGGCGGCCGGGTCGTAGACCACCGCGCCGTTGGCGCAGATCGCCGGCAGCGGCTCGGCGAGCTGGTCGTACACGAGCTTCAGCCAGCGGATCGGACGGCCGGTGACCAGCACGACCGGCGTGCCCCGCGCGGAGATCCGCGCCAGCACGTCGGCGGTGTGCGGGCTGAGGGTGCGGTCGTCCCGTAGCAGGGTGCCGTCGATGTCGGTGGCGATCAGCCGAGGTGCTTCTCCCATCAGCGGGACAGTAGCCGATCGAGGTACACCGCCACCCCGTCGTCGTCGTTGCGCAGCGTCACCTCGTCGGCGGCGGCGCGGACCGTCGGGTGGGCGTTGGAGACCGCCACCCGGGCCCAGCCGGCCCACGCGAACATCGGCAGGTCGTTGGGCATGTCGCCGAAGACCAGCACCTCGGCCGGGTCGACGCCGAGCCGCTGCGCCACGACGGCCAGCCCGGTGGACTTGTCCACCCCCGGCGGGCAGATCTCCACGAAGCCCAGCCCCGCCTGGGTGAGCGTGGCGACCTCCGGCGGGACGACCTCCCGGGCGACGGCGAGCAGCTCGTCGACGTGGTGGTCGGCGGTCCGGACGAACGCCTTGATCACGTCGCAGGAGAGGCACTCGGCGCGGCTGCGCGCCTCGAACGCGTCCTGGTAGGGCCAGCTCGGGTGGTAGTCGCCCCAGAGCGGCGCGTCGTGCTCGTCCGACGCCTCGACCATCACCGTCAGCGGCCCCACCGCCACCTCCAGGTCGGCGAGCAGCGTGGCCAGCACCTCGGCGGGGAGGCGCTCGTCGCGCAGCACCACCGGCCCGGCCGGGTCGCTCTGGTCGACCACGCGACCGCCGCCCGCCATCACCAGGAAGTCGGCGGCGCGGATGTCGTTGCGGGTGAGCTCGGCCAGCCGGGGACCGCGGCCGGTCGCGCCGACCACCGGGATCCCGGCGGCACGCACCCGGTCCAGCACCCCGTGGGTGTACGCGGAGACGGTCTCGTCGCTGCGGACGAGCGTCCCGTCGAGATCGGTGGCGATCAGCTTGGGCAGGCCCGGGCGGGTCATCGTTCCTCCTTTGCCCGCCGCCGCCGCAACCAGCCGTTTCGGTCGTCGATGCCTCGACCCTGAGTGACGGCGGGCAGCAACCGTACCTCGCGCGGCAGGTACCGACCATTGCCTTTGGGCGAAGTCGGTGCCAACGGACGACGGCCCGCGGGTGTCCCCGTCCCGGTCCGGCGGGGCGGCCGTACGGTGGGCGGATGGGAGAGCGGGACTGGCCGGTGGCGGAGATCATCGGCACGGAGCGGCTGCTGCTGGAGCCCCTCCGTGTCGACCACGCCGAGGAACTCGCCCCGCTCCTCGACGACCCGACCCTGCACGAGTACACGGGCGGCAGCCCGGCGAACCCCGAGCAGCTGCGGGAGCGCTACCGCCGGCAGGCGGTCGGGCGGTCCCCGGACGGCGGGGAGGGCTGGCTCAACTGGGTCGTGCGGCACCGGGACACCGGCGACGCGGTCGGGACCGTGCAGGCCACCGTGCGGCTCGACGGCGACCGGCCGGTCGCCGAGCTGGCCTGGGTGGTCGTGGCACCGCGGCAGGGCCGCGGCTACGCCGGCGAGGCCGCGGCCGGCATGGTCGGCTGGCTGGCGGAGCAGGGCATCGCGGCGCTCGTCGCGCACGTGCACCCCGACCACCGGGCCTCCGCCCGGGTGGCCGAGCGGCTCGGCCTGCGCGCCACCGACGAACTGGTCGACGGCGAGGTCCGCTGGGCCGCCCCCTGAGCGGGCCGGGTGCCGGAGCGCGCCGGGTGCTTGAGCGCGCCGGGTGCGGCTGCGGGCCGGATGGGAGGGCGCGGCGGACGGCCGGGTCAGTCCCGGGGCTCGGGTCGGGCGAAGGGGACGGCCGGCCCGACCGTGAGGTCGGCCGGTGGGGGCAGCGCGTCGTCCGCCAGGTCGCGGGCCCTGAGACTCCGGCGGCGCCGGTCGACCGGCTCCCCCTCGTCGGTGGCCGCTGCCTCGTCGGCGGCCTCCTCGTCCGGCGTGGCCGCCCCGACCGGGGCCAGCTTCAGTGCCGCCGCGAAGAGCACGCACGCGACGAACGCCGCCACCAGGCCCCGCCCGTACTCGACCCGGAACCCGTCGTCCGTCGAGTAGAAGAAGACGCGCTGACCCGCCTCGTCCAGCGAGGCGGCGGTCGCGGCCAGCAGCGCCAGCAGTGCCCCGGCCAGGGTCAGGCCGGCGAGCCGGACATTGCGCCGCACCGCAGCGGTGCCGCGCAGCGCGAGCGTCACCGCGCAGGCCAGCGCCAGCAGCCCGACCAGGTAGCCGACCCCGAAGCCGCCGATGTCGGACACCCCGCCCGGCACCCGCACCGGCGTGTTGCCCTGCGGGCCGGCGTCGGGGATCGTCATCACCTGCCACTCGCCGAGCAGCGAGGCGACGGCGGCCACCGCGCCCAGCGCCGCCAGCAGCGGCGGCAGCCGGTGGTCCCGGCCCAGGCCGGAGAGCGTACGCCCGAGCCGGCCCGCGGGGGCCGCCTCCGCCCCGCCCCACTCCACGACGGCGGTGCCGTCGGACCGGTGGTCCTGGCGGGGAATGGGGAGATCCTGGGACATCGGCCACCCTTCCGCGTTCGCGGGCCTGAGCCGAATCATGACACAGTACGCACCCGGGGACGCGGAGCGTGAACGGTCGCCGGTCGGTGCCCTTTCCGATAGCGTCGGGGGCATGCCTATCCGTACCGCTTCCGCACGTTGGCAGGGCAACCTCACCGAGGGGTCCGGCACGGTCCGCACCGGCAAGGGCGGGCTGGAGGGTAACTACTCCTTCAAGTCGCGTTTCGAGGAGGGTGAGGGCACCAACCCGGAGGAGCTGGTCGGCGCGGCGCACGCCGGCTGCTTCTCCATGGCGTTCTCCAAGGCCCTCGCCGAGGCCGGCTCGCCGCCCTCCTCGGTGGAGACCACCGCCAAGGTCCACCTGGACAAGACCGACGCCGGGTTCACCGTCACCCGGATCGAGCTCGACACGGTCGGCGACGTGCCGGGCATCGACGAGGCGCAGTTCACCAAGCTCGCCGAGACCGCCAAGGAGAACTGCCCGATCTCGCGGCTGCTCTCCCCGGGCGCGCAGATCACCCTGACCGCCCGCCTCGCTTCCTGACCGCCTCCTCCGTCGGCGTACGCCTCCACGGGGAGCCACCCTTCCGGTGGAGGCGCGCCGATCTTGGCCGGGCCGCGCGGGCCGCGCCGTCGGGCAGAATGGGCGGGTGCCGGTGGAGATGAGCCGCGAGCGCTTCGAGGAGCTGGTCGGCGACGCGCTCGACGAGGTGCCCGAGGAACTGCTCGCCCTGATGAGCAACGTCGTGATCCTGGTGGAGGACGACCCGCCCCCCGGCGAGGACCTGCTCGGCCTCTACGAGGGCCACGCCCTCACCGAGCGGGGCTGGGACTACTCCGGCGTGCTGCCGGACCGCATCCTCATCTACCGCAACCCGATCCTGCGCCTCTGCGACGACGACGAGGACGTGGTGGACGAGGTAGCGGTGACGGTGGTGCACGAGATCGCCCACCACTTCGGCATCGACGACGAGCGGCTGCACGAGCTGGGCTGGGGCTAGCGGGCGCGCGACCGATGCCGCCACCGGCGGGCGGGCCGGGGGCCGCGCCGACCGGCGTCCGGGCCGGGCCGGTCGGCCGGTGGTCGGCGGTTGCGGCGTACGCCTACCGTCGGTCCAGGCATCGCGAAATCAGGAGGCACTTCCATGCGCAGCGAGCTCTTCTCCGCGGAGAACCTGGAGAAGGAGTCCGCGCAGCCCGGCATGCGGCTGCAGAACTCCAAGATGTTGAAGATCGAACTCAACGGCGAGGCGATGGCCCGCGTCGGGTCGATGGTCGCCTACCAGGGGCAGGTGCAGTTCCAGGCGCTCGGCTCCGGGGGGCTCGGCAAGTTCCTCAAGCAGAAGCTGACCGGCGAGGGCGTCCCGCTGATGAAGGTCACCGGCCGGGGTGACGTCTTCCTCGCCGACTTCGCCAAGGACGTGCACGTCATCGACCTGGAGCCGGGCGACGCGCTCTCCATCAACGGCTCCAGCGTGCTGGCGTTCGACTCCACCCTCCAGTACGACATCCGGATGGTCGGCGGGGCCGGCATGGCCTCCTCGTCGGGCCTGTTCAACTGCGTCTTCACCGGCCACGGTCGGATCGCCATCACCACCAAGGGCACGCCGGTCGTGCTCAACGTCGACGCGCCCACCTACGTCGACCCGCAGGCGGCGGTCTGCTGGTCGGCCAACCTCCAGACCGGCTACCACCGGGCGGAGCAGCTCGGCCTCGGCACGCTGCTCGGCCGGCGCACCGGCGAGGCGTTCACGATGAGCTTCGCCGGCCAGGGCTTCGTCGTCGTGCAGCCCTCCGAGGAGCCGCCGATCATGGGCAGCGGCGCCCAGGAGCAGCAGGGCGGCCTGCTCGGCGGCCTGCTCAGCTGACCCGCGCCCCGCACGCGCACCGCCCCCGCCCGCGTCTCGCCCGGCCCCGCCGGGTCCGCCGCGATCGGGGGCGGTGCCGTCAGGTGAGGTCGCCGGCGCGCAGGCGGGCCAGCCAGGCGGCGGCGTCGGCGTAGTCGGCGTCCGAGAGGCCGGGCGGCGCGGGAACCGGCCGGTCGCCCGCCGCCGCGGTCCAGCGGTGCCGGGGGTACGAGCCCAGGAAACGCACGTCGGCGCAGACCCGGCGCAGCCCCTGCAACGCCTCCCCGAGCCGGACGTCCGCCACGTGCCCCGTGCAGTCGAGGAAGAAGACGTACCGGCCGAGCGCCTCGCCGGTCGGGCGGGACTCGATCCGGCTCATGTTGACGCCCCGGACCGCCAACTCCATCAGCACCGCCAGCAGCGCGCCCACCCGGTCGTGGGCGATGTAGACCGCCAGCGAGGTCACGTCGTCGCCGGTCGGCGGCGGGGGCGGGCCGGGGCGGGACACCAGCGCGAAGCGGGTCACCGCGTCCGGGTGGTCGGCGATCTTGTCGGCGAGCACGTCGAGCCGGTGCCGGGTGGCCCCGATCGGGGCGCAGATCGCCGCGTCGTACTCGCCGGCGGCGGCACCGGCCGCGGCCGCGCCGTTGGAGAGCACGTCGACCACGACCGCGTCCGGCAGGTGGGCGCGCAGCCAGCCCCGGCACTGGGTGGACGCCTGCGGATGGGCGGCGACGTTGCGGACCCCCGCGAGCGCCGTGCCGGGCCGGGCGGCGAGCACGAACTCGACCGGCAGGATCACCTCACGGGTGATCACCAGAGGTTCCCCCTCGGCCAACTCGTCCAGGGTCACCCCGACCGCGCCGCCGATCGAGTTCTCCAGCGGCACCAGGGCGGCGTCCGCCTCCCCGGCCCGTACGCCGTCCAGCGCCTCCGGCACGCTGCGGGCCGGTGCGCGGCTGCCCCGTTCGGCGGCGGGGATGGTGTTCAGCGCCTGCTCGGCGAAGGTGCCCTCGGGCCCGAGGTAGACGAAGCGCGTCGGCGGTGTTCCCGGCATGGCGACAGCCTACGCACCCGGTACGCCGGCCGACCCGCCGTCGCAGACCAGGGTTCGGATGCCGGGCGGCCCGGCGGCCCGGACCTCGACCGTGCAGACGTCGGTGCCGGCGGTGACCAGCCGCGGAGCGCTCGCCCGGCCCTCGGTGACCACCTGGAGGTCCTCGTGCCCGGTCACGTCGAGCACCGTGTAGTGCCACCCGCCGGCGCAGAGCGGGCCGGTCCGCACCCGCACCCGGGCGCCGCCCGGGAGCACCCCGCCCCGGCCGCGCACCAGGTCGACGACCCGCTTCCCGGAGGGGCCGTCGGTGCACGGCACCGCGACCAGGCCGGAGTCGGCGGTCGGGGTGGCCGCCCCGGGCAGGCCGCTGGCGGGGGGCGAGGTCGGTGCGAAGGTGGGTGTGCCGGCCGGGCTCGGGGCGGCGCGGGTCGGGGCGGTGGTGGGGGCGGTGTTCCGGAGCTCGGGCGGCGTGCCGCAGCCGGCCAGCGGCACCGCGGCCAGCAGCACGGCGGCCAGGAGCCGGCCGCGCCGGGCGGGGTGGCCGGTCGGGTGGTCGGGGGCGGCGGGGCGCGAGGGGGTGGGCGGCACGGGCCGATCCTCGGGACATCGGGGAGCGTCGCTGCGGCCGGGAGGCCGAGCCCATCCTAGGAGGAACCGGCGGCCGGGTGAAGGTCAGGCGAGGAGGACCCGGTGGCCGGCCCGCTCCAGCGCGGCGGTCGCCTCGCCGAGGCGTACCGAGGGAACCAGCAGGTAGTCGGTGTCGTACGTCGAGAAGGCGACCACGCTGACCCGGGCGGCGGCGAGCGGGTCCACCAGCGCGGCGAGGGTGCCGCTCACCGCCAGGTCGAGCGGCCCGGCGACCCACAGGCAGCGCCAGGCCGTCTCCGTGGCGGCCTGCTCCGGCACCCGGTCGGCGGGGCAGATCAGCGAGATCCCGTCGGCGGTCCAGCTCACCGTGACGACGTCGCCGCCGCTCAGCCCGCCCGTCAGCTCGGGCGGCAGGGCGGAGCCGGCGGCCATCCGGCACACGGCGTACTCCCCCGGCAGCAGAGCGATATCGAGCATGAGGGCACCTTACGGCCTCGGAGAGCGCCCGCCCCAGATTCGCCGCGTGCGGCGAACACCACATCCCGCCGCAGGTCAGACCTCGGAGAAGAACGTGAGGGAACCGGCGACCGAACCATCGGTGAGCACCGGGGTGGAGATCGCGTCCACGGTCGAGTCCGGCCGGTCGGCCGACGCGGCCTGGACCCGGAGCAGCCCTCGGGCCAGGCGCCCGGAGGACAGGGCCAGCAGCGGCGGGATCTTGTCGATCTCGGGCTCGGTCAGCTCGCCCCGGTTGGCGGTGAAGTCGAGCAGCCGGAGCCCGCCGTCGAGCAGCGGCAGCCCGATCACGTCCTCCGGGGTGCCCAGGCAGAGCAGCTCGCAGCCCGAGGCGGAGACGGCGATCACTCTCGTCTCGGCGTCGATCAGCAGGCACGGCTCGTCGGCGTGGGAGACGGTCGACGACCACTGCCCGAAGTTGTCGGACCCCAGCCCTGTCGATGTCCCCGCCGCCGGCACGAACACTTCAGAGAGCGAGAGTTCGACGTGGGCCACCGCGCCTCCTATGTACACCGACGGTCTGTCCACGCTAGCCGGTCGCCGCGGATGCCGCCGACCGCGCCGCGGCCACCGGGCGCCGGTGGTGACGGGGTGCCCCAACCGGGCGGCCGGCGACGGCGCGACCGGCGGGTGCCGACCGGCACCCGGGCCGCGTGGCGTCGCCGGTGACGTTACCGCCGGCCGGCCGGCTTGTCAGCGGCCGTTCGGCCGTCCTCGTACCACCGGTAGTCGGCGGCCGGCCGGTAGGAGCCGTTCATCCAGGTGCCCGGGTGCTGGGCGACCCGGGACAGCTTCTCGGCGGTGGCCGGGCTGATCCGGCTGCCCCCGGCGACGAGCAGGCGGTCCAGCTCGCGGTGGGTGGCCATGAGGCAGTCCTTCGGCAGGCCGTAGACGCTGATGACGCCGGAGCCGACGAACGTCAGCACCGGCGTCACCGGGATCGGCAGCCCCACCGCGTCGGAGAGCGCCTTGCTGGCGCGCTTGGCGTCGCGGCGGGCCTCCGCCACGTAGGGCGGTCGCTTGCCGTTGATCTGCACCACGTCGCCGGCGACGAGCACCCGGGCCCGGCCGTGGTCGGCGATGGTGACCGCGAAGAGCCCGCTCGGCCCGATGGCGAGGAAGCCGGCGCGTTCGTCGCGCTCGTGGTCGAGCAACAGGTCGGACACGTCCGTGCGGGGCCACTCGATGACGTGCCAGGCGGGCCCGAGGTGGTCGAGCTGGCCGAGCGCCCGCGCGCCGGCCGCCTCCAGCCGGCGGGCGCCCCGCTCCGCCCGACGGCGGCGGGCCCACTCCAACGGGGACGGACGGACCGGCGCGAGCACCCCCGGCGACTCCACGCGGGGATGTGGCACCGCCGCGGGCGGCAGTGCCCGGGCGGACGGTACGGCTCGACGAGCGGGAAAGACAGTCATCGCGACCTCCGGCAAAAGGTCCCTCGAAGTTATGTCCTCACTACCCTACGTTGCCAGTCCCCCGTGTCGGCAAGTTGGAACGCCGGAGTGAGTGCGGATGAATGCCATATTCATCCACCACTGTTTTATCGGATGCCGCCAAACCCTGCCCTACGCTGCGATGGTGACCCACTACGTGGACAGCGAAGTCGGCCGGCTCGGCACCGTGCTGCTGCACCGGCCCGGCCCGGAACTCGCCCGGCTCACGCCACGCAACAACGACTCGCTGCTCTTCGACGCCATCCCCTGGGTGGGGCGCGCACAGGAGGAACACGACGCCTTCGCCGCCGCCCTGCGCGAGCGCGGGGTCGAGGTGCTCTACCTCGCCACCCTGCTGGCCGAGACGCTCGCCGTGGCCGACGCGCGGGCCGAGCTGACCGAGGAGGCGCTGCGCTCTCCCCGGCTCGGCGACTCGCTGCGCGCCCGGGTCGCCGACCACCTCGCGTACCTCGACCCGGCCGCGCTCGCCGACGTGCTCATCGCCGGGCTGGCCCACGAGGAACTGCGGGTCAGCCGGGAACGGCCGGGCGGCCTGGTCTACACCCTGATGGACCGGCACGACTTCGTCATCGACCCGCTGCCCAACCTGCTCTTCACCCGGGACTCCTCGCTCTGGATCGGTGACCGGGTCGGGGTGACCAGCCTGGCGATGCCGGCCCGGCGGCGGGAGAGCACGCTGACCGATGCGATCTACCGGCACCACCCGCGCTTCGCCGGCACCGAGTTCGTCTACCACCCCGAGCTGGAGCACCTGGAGGGCGGCGACGTGCTGCTGCTCGCGCCCGGGGTGCTGGCCGTCGGCGTGGGCGAGCGGACCACCCCGGCCGGCGCGGAACGCCTCGCCCGGCAGGTCTTCGCCGCCGGGCTGGCGCACACCATCCTCGTCGTGCCGATCGCCCAGGAACGGGCGACCATGCACCTGGACACCGTCTGCACGATGGTGGACGTCGACGCCGTGCTGATGTATCCGAACGTCGCCCACACCCTGTCGGCGTACACGGTGATCGCCGGGGCGGACGGGGAGGACCCGCGGGTGGACGGTCCGGCGCCGTTCCTGCGGGCCGCCGCCGACGCGATGGACCTGGCCCAGCTCCGGGTGATCGACACCGGCCTGGATCCGGTCACCGCGGAACGCGAGCAGTGGGACGACGGCAACAACACCCTCGCCCTCGCGCCCCGGCTCTGCGTGGGCTACGAGCGCAACACGGAGACCAACGCGCAACTGGAGCGGGCCGGCATCGAGGTCATCCCGATCGCCGGCTCCGAACTCGGCTCCGGCCGGGGCGGGCCGCGCTGCATGTCCTGCCCCCTGGTCCGCGAGCCGCTTGCCGGGTAAGGAAGGGCACCTTCCTAACGCTTACGGTAGAGGAAGGGGCCCTTCCTAACACCTCGGGCGCCGCCGGGCCACGGCACTGCCGGGCGCCCCGCAGCGTCGGCGGGGGCGTGGCGGCTCAGCGCAGGGTGAGCTGACGGCCGAGCAGGCCGTGCCGGGCGCGCCGGCCGGCGGCGTCCAGCGGGGCGGGGTCGGCGAGCGCCTCGGCGTACCGCTTGGCGAACTCGGCGACCGGCTGCTCCCAGTCGGCAGCCGGGACGTCCTCGGGCAGGTCCCAGACCGGCACCAGCCGACCGTGCGCCCGGAACATGCCGGCGAACCGGGTGTTCTCGCCGAGCGTCAGCGTGCCGGCCACGCTCAGCCGGGCCAGCGCGTCCAGCGCGGCGTCCTCGTCGTCGGGCAGCACCCAGCGCACGTGCGCCTTCTCCGGCACCTGGCACCAGTACGCGGCCGGGGCGGCGGTGAGCCGCACGGTCGGGTAGATCGCGGCGTTCGCGCGTTCCAGGGACGCCTGCACGTTCGGGTCGTCGCCGGCCCCCGGGTCGAGCCAGAACTCGAACCCGTCGTGCATCGTGATCTCCAGCGGACCGTCGACCAGGACGTCCTGCAGGCGGGGGCCCGGTCCGGGCAGCGGCGGCACGGCCACCGGGCTGCCCGGCTCGGCCCGCAGCGCGCAGAGCAGCGCCTCGGCCAGGTCCCGGGAGACGTCGCCGGACTGCTGGTGGCGCTGGAGCCCGACGAGGACCCGGCCGTCCGGTTTCGTCACGGCCGGCGCGGCCATCGGCAGCACGGTGGCGAGGACGACCTCGCGGTCGCCGAACTCCTCGACCAGGGCAGGGGCGAGCCGCAGCGGCGCGGAGGCGGCCGGCACCAGCTCGCGCAGGGCGATCCACTCCGGCTCGTCGGTCAGCCCCTCGAACGGTCGGGGCACGAAGATGTCGCGCACCTTCTCCCGCTTGGGGGTGGCTTCGGCGGCCCGCTGGCTCTTTCGACGCTTGCTCACGGCGACACAGCCTAGAGGCCACAGCCGGCCGGCGTGGGCAGGACCCGCCTGTCGGGGGCGGTCAGCCGGCGACGGCCAGGTCCGACCGGGTGACGTCGGCCGGGTCGAACTCGGCCCACACGCTCTGGCCCAGGCCGTCGCGCTCGACGCCCCAGCGGTCGGCCAGCCCCGCGACGATGTGCAGGCCGCGGCCGTCGACGGCGTCCGTGTCGGCCACCCGCATCCGCGGGCCCGCGGCGGCGCCGCCGTCGGTGACCCGGAGCTGCACCTGCTGGCCGGCGGCGGAGCTGCGCAGTCGCCAGGCCACCCGGACCACCCCGCCGGGCAGCGGGTCGGCGTGCCGGACCGCGTTGCCGACCAGCTCGGCCAGGACCGCGACCAGGTCGGCCAGGAGTGGCGGGGGTACGACGCCGGTCAGCTCGTCGGCGAGCCGGTGCCGCGCCTGCCGCGCCCCCGTGGCGTGGTGGGGCACCACCACGCACCATGCCCGTTCGGCAGCTCCCGTCGACACCCTCGCCCCTTCACGCCCCGCCGCCCGTCGCCGGTCCCCCGCGCGGCAGCCGCACCTCTGCGACCGTACCGCCACCGGCCCTCGGCCGGAGGAATACCCATCCATTCTGCTGTTCAACGATCCGGCGGACGAGATAGAGACCGAGACCGGCCCCGGGATAGCGGCGGCGGTCGCCCGACTCGCCCTGCCAGAACCGGTCGAACGCGCGCTCCACGTGCTCGGGCCGGATGCCGATGCCGCGGTCGCTGACCCGGAAGGAGACGGTCGCCCCGTCCGCGTCCGCGCTGATCTCGATGGGGGAGTCGGGTGGGGAGTACTTGCCGGCGTTCGTGCACAGCTCCGTCAGCACGGTGGCCAGGCTGGGCCGGTGGCCGAGCGCCTTCGGCAGGTTGGCCGGGAGGCGGAGGACGAGCCGGTGCCGCAGCTCCGCCGGCAGGTCGGTCACCGTCGCGCGCAGCGCGTCGCCGAGGTCGTACGGGGCGGGCGGCTCGTCGCCCGGGCCCGGCTCGGCGGCGGCGGAGAGCAGTCGGTCGACCAGCCGGGCCAGCTCGTTGGCGCGCTGCCCGATGACCCGGGCGGCCTGCCGCCGGTCGGTCTCGGTCAGCGACTCCCAGTGGTCGGTGAGCGTGTCGGCGTAGCCCTTGATCACGGTCACCGGCGTACGCAGCTCGTGGCTGGTCACGGCGACGAAGAGGTCCCGGTCGTGGTCGCGCCGCTGCTGGTCGGTGACGTCGCGGAAGGTCACCACGTGCAGGGTGCCGGGGCCGGGCAGCTCCCCGGAGGTGATCTTGAGCCAGCGGCCGTCCGGCAACCGGTGGTCGAGCACCTGCCCGGACGGCGGCAGTGGGAAGGGCAGCGGCCGGTTGAGCGCCTCGGCCGCGGAACGGCCGGTGACCTGGGCGGCGGCCGGGTTCCAGAGCCGCACGTGCCCGTCCCGGTCGACCACGGCCAGCCCGTCCGCCAGCGCCGCCACCACCGGGCCGTCGCCGTGCACCGGCAGCCCGGTCTGGTCGCCGTACATGTGGGCGATGCAGGAGGCGATGTAGCCCATCGCGTCGTGTCGGCCGGCGTCCCGCGTCCCGTCCTCGCCCGGGTAGAGCGCGTGCAGGCTGCCGACGGTCAGCCCGCCGATCTCCGCGCGGGCGACCACCATCCGGAGCAGGCCGCGTGCGGCCAGCTCGCCGGCGAGCCTGCCGGTGAGCCGGTCCGTCCGGACCTGGCGTACCCGGGTGCCGGAGAGCAGGCAGGCGACGGCCGGGTCGTCGGGCGGGACGGGGCGGCCGATGATCCACTCGACGGCGCCGGTGGCGGCGATCACCCGGCCACCGGTCGGCGCGAACTCGACGAAGGCCATGCCCGCCGCGTCGAGCGCGGGCCGGACCACTCGGAGCAGTTGGGTGAGGACGGGGACGCCGGCGCCGCCGGAGCTGATCGAGTCGATCACCGCGGTGTGGCCGGCGATGAGAGCGGAGAGGTCGGTGCGCTCCGGCATGCCCCGAGTGTGCCCCGGCGGTCGGTTTCCGGACACCCCTGCCCGGCCGGATCCCGCCCATCGGTCCGGGCCGCCCGCGTCGGGCCGGGCGGGCCGGGGACGCGGTCCGGGCGCGCGGTCAGCGGCCCAGGTGGGCCAGCGCGCGCGCCGGCCGGTCGGTGATGATGCCGTCCACCCCGGCGGACAGGACGAGGTCCAGGTCGGCCGGCTCGTTGACGGTCCACACGTAGACCTGGTTGCCCGCCGCCCGCAACGCGGGCACGAGCTGCGGGCGGGCCCGCACCAGCGCCACGCCGGGCCCCGCGATCCGGGCGCCGAAGGGCAGCCGCCCCGCCCGCAGCCAGGGCGGCAGCACCTCCAGCAGCAGCACCGTGGGCAGCGCGGGGGCCAGCTCCCGCGTCCGGCGTACGGCCAGCGCGGAGAACGACATGACGGTGACGCGTACCGGATCGTCCGGTTTCGGCTCGGCCAGGCCGTACCGGCGCAGCAGCGCGACGAGCCGGCGCTCGACGTCGCCGCCGTAGCGGGAGGGGTGCTTGGTCTCCACGAGCAGCCGGACCGGCCGCCCGGCGGCGATCACCGCGTCCAGCAGCCGCTCCAGGGTGAGCAGCCGGGTGTGCGACTCGTCCAGCACCTCGTCCCCGTCGGCGGGCACGCAGCGGGGGTGCCAGGAGCCGAAGTCCAGCGCCTCCAGCTCGGCGAGGGTACGCGTGCTCACCAGGCCCTGGCCGTTGCTGGTGCGGTCGAGCCGGCGGTCGTGTACGCAGACCAGGTGCCCGTCCCGGGTCAGCCGGACGTCGCACTCCAGCCCGTCCGCACCCTCGTCGAGGGCGCGCAGGTAGGCGGCGAGGGTGTGCTCGGGCAGGTCGTACGAGGAGCCGCGGTGCGCGAAGACCAGGGGTTCGCCCATCCCGTCCGCCTAGAGGACGTGGCCCGGCTGCCCGTTCCCGCCGACGACGGGTCTCCCGGCGGCGGCCCACTCGTCCATCCCGCCCGCGACGTTGCGCACCTGGTCCCAGCCGTTGCGCATCAGGTAGGCGACGACCTGGGCGGAGCGCCCGCCGGAGCGGCAGATGACGGCGACGTCGCGGTCGGCGGGGACCTCCGCGATCCGGGCCGGCAGCTCCATCATCGGCAGGTGGTGCGCGCCGGGAGCGTGGCCGGCGGCCCACTCGTCGTCCTCCCGGACGTCGAGCAGGTAGGCGTCGTCGGCGATCTCGGGCACGGTCACGGTGGGAACCTGGGGTCCGAACACGCGCCAAGCCTAGAACCTCGCCCGGCCGACCGTCGGCGGGTGGTCGGTGCGGCCGGGTGCGGCGAGGTGGGGCATCCCGCGCGTCACAGCCGGGTGACCCACCGGGGGTTGGCCCGGGCCCACTCCGGCACCCGGGTGCCGCGGACCGCCTCGAACAGCCCGTTCCCGCCGTTGTCGAGGACCACGTACGACACCTGGTCGATGGTCTGCGGGTGGGAGGGGACCTGCACGCCGCGCAGCGCGTCGGCCGGCAGGTCGCGCACTGCGCGGACCAGGTCCTCCAGCGGTACGCCGTTGGTGTCCACGGTCAGCGAGCTGCCCACCGCCCGGATCACCTGGTCGAGCTTGACGGGATTGGTCCGCAGCGACGTCTCGCTCGTGCGCTCCAGCAGGGCCCGGAGCAGTTGCTGCTGGTGCGTCTGTCGGTCGTAGTCACCGCCGGGCAGGTCGTAGCGTTGGCGGACGTAGTCCAGCGCCTCGCCGCCGTCCATCTGCTGGCAGCCGGGGTGGAAGACCCGGTCGGTGTGGATCGAGCGGACCTCGGTGTCCACGCACATGCGTACCCCGCCGAGGAGGTCGATGACCTTGCGGAAGCCGGAGAAGTCGATCAGGGCCGCGCCGTCGAAACGGATCCCGGTCAGCCGGGCCAGGGTGGCCGAGAGCAGCCGGGTGCCCGGCTCGCCGCCCCCGCCGTGCTCGTACGCCGCGTTGACCTTGTCCTGCCCGCCGCCGAAGCCGTTGCCGGGCGGGATGGCGACCAGCAGGTCCCGGGGGACGGAGACGAGGTACGCCTCGCGCCCGCCGGCCGGCACGTGCACGATGAGGATGCTGTCCGACCGGCGGTCCGCCGCGCTGCCGCTCTGCCACCGGTCGGTCCCCACGAGCAGGTAGTTCAGCGGCCCGTCGGGGTCGGTCCGCTCCCGGCGGGCGGTGGGGTCGAGCAACTGCTCCCGCACCACGGTGCGCTCGTACCGGTCGCCGAGCACCCGGAGGCCGACCACGGCGAGCCCGGCCAGCAGCACCACGGCCAGGCCGAGGCCGAGCAGGACGCGGGGCCAGCGGGCGCGGCGCGGCCGGGCGGCCCGGGTGTCGGCCCCGGTCCGTGCCCGACCGTCGCGCGCCGATCTGGACGTGACTCCTCCCCGCGGCCGTACGTGAATCTCCCTCACGTCAGGCTACGGGCGGCTCCGTGCTCCCGGGCCGCTTCACCGAATTTGCCCGGCCGCCGCGCGCTCGGGCGGGCCGGGCAGGGCCGGCGCTAGGTGCGGCTGGATATCACTTGAGGGTTGGCGAAGACGAACTCGGCCAGTTTGTCCTGCTTGACCGCGCCGAACATGTCCAGCGTCTCCTGGCTCAGCGTCTCCCGGCTGCCGTCGCCGTGGAAGGTGCCGCCGTTGGTCTTCAGCATGACCAGGTCGTTGCCGGTGACGCCGCGCATGGTGAAGACGAAGTCCGCGACGGGTACCCCGCCGGCGTCGAGGATGAACGCCTTGCCGGCCGCCTTGATCAGCTCGTTGAGCTTGAGCGGGTTGGTCAGCGTGCCGTTCTCCGTGGCCTTCTTCGCCATCGCCTTGATCAGCTGCTGCTGGTTCTGCTGGCGGTCGTAGTCGCCGTTCTTCAGGGTCTTGCGCTGCCGGGAGTAGTCCAGCGCCGCCCAGCCCTCCATCTCCCGGCAGCCCTTCTTGTGCACCACCGGGGTCATCCGCTTGCCGGTCTTCTTGGCGTCCGCGTTCCACATCGGCTTGCCGTCGACGTACGACATGTGGATCGACGTGACCTCCTGGCTCACGCAGATGCGCACCGAGCCGAGGGTGTCGATGATGTTCTTGAAGCCGCCGAAGTTGATGATCGCCATGCCGTCGAAGCTGACCCCGGTCAGCTTCTTGATGGTCTTGGCCATCAACTGCGCGCCGCCCTCCCAGCCGCCCCCGTTCCGGGCGCCGAACTGGAACGCGGCGTTGATCTTGTCGGTCCCGTGGCCCGGGATCTCCGCCTCGGTGTCGCGCGGGATCGAGATCATGTACGCCTGGTCGTGCGTCGCCGGAATGTGCAGCACGATGATGCTGTCCGCCCGGACGTCGTCGGCGGCCCACCGCTCCCGGGCGTCCACGCCGAGGAGCAGCATGTCGATCGGGCCGTCCAGGTTGGCACCGCCCTCGGCGTCCGACTTGCCCGCGTCGCCCAGCAGGTTGCGCTGGGCGATGCTGCCGGTGGCCTTGCTGATCAGGGCCTTGCTGCCGACGATCGCGACGCCGCTGGTCATCATCAGCACGGCGCCGAGGATCAGGGTGAGTCGGGCCCAGAGCGGGTCCTTGCGGCGCGACCGCTTCTTCGCGGGCCCGCCGCCTGTCTTACCGCCCTTCCCGGGCCGGGTCGGGGTGGTCGTGGCGGCCCGCGCCGGGCCGCCGGGGGACTCCACCGCCGGAGGGCGACGGCTGGTCTGAACCGGCATGCGTGCTCCAGCTCGCGTGATCAGGGGGCGGGATCACTGTACGGACGCTTTCCCGTCCTGGGTAGTTCGTCGGGACGTCAATTGGCGTTGTCCCCGCCGTCATCCAGGAAAACTGTCCAAACGTCCAGATCGATACGACCGGTCGGCCGTTGGCTCACAGGAAACGCGAAACCGGCCCCCGACCCGCGACGACGTCCGTCGATCACGGTGGGGGCCGGCGCCGATGCGGAGCGGGTCAGTTCCCGGTGCCGTCGGCCTTCTGGTTGGCCTGCACCCACGCGGTCATGGTGTCGGCGGACATCGCCTTGTACATGGCCAGGGCCTTCTCCTTGTCCGAGACCACCACGGATTCCCCGTTGATGGTCTGGCTGCCGACGTGCGGGCTGGTCACGAAGGTGAGGTTCTCGCCCCGCAGGTTGCGGAACTGCACCGCCATGTCGACCAGCGAGAAGCCCTCGTCGACGGTGACCGCCGCGGTCACCGACTTGAGGAAGTCGTTCAGCTTCTTCGGATTGGTCAGCGTGCCCGTGCTCGCCGCCTTGTCCATCAGCGCGCGGAGGAACTCCTGCTGGTGGCGCATCCGGGCGAAGTCGCCGTCCGGGAACTGCTTGCGCTGCCGGATCCAGTCCAGCGCCTCTGCGCCGTCCATGTGGTTGGTGCCCTTGGTGAAGGTCCGGTACGGCTTGTGGATCGAGGTGATGGTCCGTTCGACCTTCAGGTCGACGCCGCCCAGGGCGTCGGTGACCTGCTTGAAGCCGGCGAAGTCGATCGCCATCACGTGGTCGAGCCGCACGTCGGTGAAGCACTCCACCGTCCGGACGGCCAGCGGCAGCCCGCCGAACGCGAACGCCGCGTTGATCTTCCCGCGCTGGCCGGAGCCGCACTCCGCGTTGGCGCCCTCGGGGATCGGCACGTAGAGGTCGCGGGGGATGGAGACCAGGTAGGCCTGCTGGTGGTTGGACGGGATGTGCATCACGATGATCGTGTCGGCCCGCCACTTGCTGGACTGGTCCACCGGGGCGTCCGGGTCCCGCGAGTCGCTGCCGACCAGCAGGATGTTCAGCGCGCCGTCCACCGCCTTGGCCGGCCGGCCACCGGTGATCTCGGAGAACGGGTCGGTGCGGGCCAGGTCGTCGTTCAGGCTCCGGGCGTAGAACCAGGCGCCGGCCCCGCCCAGGAGCGCGAGCACCAGCACGGCGACGCCGGCCACCAGGCCGATCCGGCCCCAGCGGGGACGCGCGCCGCGCCGCCCCGGGCGGTCGGGGCCGCCGGGACCGCCCGGTCGGCCCGGGCCACCTGGACCCGACGGGCCACCCGGGCCGCCGACCCGCGCCTCGTCCGGCGACGGGTACCAGCGGGCCTCGGCCGGCCGGGCGCGGCCGGCGGCGTCCCGGCCGGAGCCGGGCACCGACGCGCGCCCGGCGCTGCGGTGCAGGTACGGGAGCGGGACACCGGCGGGCGTGGTCGCTGACATGTAACTCAGGGTACGTACGTCCGGCCACAGTCGCCTCCAGGCGAAGCCGGCGTTTGTCGGCGTCCCCCGGGCGGCCGGTTACCCTAGCCGCTCGCGGAAGTACTCGATCGTGCGCCGGAGGCCGTCTTCGGGCGCCACGGTCGGCTCGTAGCCGAGCAGTTCACGGGCGAGAGTCAGGTCGGGGCGGCGCATCTCCGGGTCGTCGGCGCTGCGCGTGATGTAGGTCACCTCGGAGCTGCTGCCGCAGAGTGACACGATCGTCTCGGCGAGTTGCCGCATGCTCATCTCGTGCTCGGTGCCGCAGTTGATCGGCCCCGTCTCGCGGGAGTCGAGCAGCAGCAGGATCCCGCGGACCAGGTCCGCCACGTAGCAGATCGAGCGGGTCTGGTTGCCCGTGCCGTGCACGGTGATCGGCTCCCCGCGCAGCGCCTGGGAGATGAACGTCGGGATGGCGCGGCCGTCGTCCGGCCGCATCCGGGGGCCGTACGTGTTGAAGATCCGGACGATCGCGGCGTCCAGCCCACGGCTGCGGTGGTAGGCCATGGTGGCCGCCTCGGAGAAGCGCTTCGCCTCGTCGTAGACGCTGCGGATGCCGATCGGGTTGACGTTGCCCCAGTACGTCTCGCGCTGCGGGTGCTCCTTCGGGTCCCCGTACGCCTCGGAGGTGGAGGCCATCAGGAACCGGGCGCCGTCGGCGACCGCGCGGTCCAGCAGGTGCAGGGTGCCCACCGAGCCGACCCGGAGGATCTCCACCGGCAGCTTCTCGAAGTCCGTCGGGCTCGCCGGGGAGGCCATGTGCAGGATGGCGTCGAACCGCTCGGCCATGGCCGGGTGGTGGGTCGGCAGCCCGTCGGAGATGTCGGCCTCGACCAGCGTGAACCTCGGCTCGTCCGCCAGGTGGGCGACGTTCTCCTTGGACCCGGTGACGAAGTTGTCCAGGGCGACCACCGTGCAGCCGCGGGCGATCAGCGCGTCGACCAGGTGTGACGGTACGAAACCGGCGCCGCCGGTGACGAGGACGCGGTGACCGGTTCCGAAGCGCGCAGCAACGTTCATGTCGGTCAGCCTACCCATCGCCCCGATCCCGCACCGGGCGTGGCGGGAGGGGCCCCCGGCGCCGGGGGCCCCTCCGTCGGGTGGGGTCAGTGGGCGCCGGCGCCGGTGAGTGCGCGCACCTCCAGCTCGGCGTACTTCTCCTCGTCGTGCTCCTTCGAGATCACGGCCCCGAACCAGCCGCACAGGAAGCCGAACGGGATGGAGAGGATGCCCGGGTTGGACAGCGGGAACCACTGCCAGTCATGGTTCGGGAACATCGAGGTGGGCGCCCCCGAGACCACCGGCGAGAAGAACACCAGCAGGACGGCGGAGAGCAGGCCGCCGTAGATGGCCCAGACCGCGCCCGAGGTGTTGAACCGCTTCCAGAACAGGCTGTAGAGGATCGCCGGCAGGTTGCCCGAGGCAGCCACCGCGAAGGCGAGCGCCACCAGGAAGGCCACGTTCAGGTTCTGCGCGTAGATCGACAGGACGATCGAGATCGCGCCGATCACCAGGGCGGAGACCCGGGCGACCCGCACCTCCTGCCGCTCCGACGCCGCCCCGTTCTTGATCACGTTGGCGTAGAAGTCGTGCGCCAGGCTCGACGAGGAGGCGAGGGTCAGGCCGGCCACCACGGCCAGGATCGTGGCGAAGGCGACCGCCGCGATGATCGCCAGGAGGGTCGCCCCGCCCAGGTCGCCGCCGAGGAAGTCGATGCCGAGCGCCTCGGCGAGCTGCGGGGCCGCCGTGTTGCCCGCCTTGTCCTGTGCGGTGATCGCCTCGCCGCCCACCAGCGCCGCGGCGCCGAAGCCGAGCGCCAGGGTCAGCAGGTAGAAGGTGCCGATGATGCCGATCGCCCAGAGCACGCTCTTGCGGGCCGCCTTGGCGGTCGGGACGGTGTAGAACCGGATCAGGATGTGTGGCAGGCCGGCCGTGCCGAGCACCAGCGCGATGCCGAGCGAGAGCAGGTCCATCTTGCTGTAGAAGGTCTTCAGCGCGTCGCCGGGCGTGTCGACGCCGTACCGCAGCCCGGGTTCCAGGAAGGCGCTCCCCTTGCCGGAGGCGGCGGCGGCATCGCCGAGCAGCGACGACAGGTTGAACTTGTAGTGCGCCAGCACCAGCACGGTCATCACCAGCGCGCCGCTCATGAGCAGGAACGCCTTGACGATCTGCACGTAGGTGGTGCCCTTCATGCCGCCCACCGTGACGTAGATGATCATCAGGGCGCCGACCATGATGATGGTGGCGACCTTGGCGGTGTCCGCGTCCATGCCGAGGAAGGTGGTGCCCGGCTTGATGCCGAGCAGCAACGCGACCAGCGCGCCCGCGCCCACCATCTGGGCCAGCAGGTAGAAGATCGACACGGTGATGGTGGAGACCGCCGCGGCGGTACGCACCGGGCGCTGGCGCATCCGGAAGGCCAGCACGTCGGCCATCGTGTAGCGGCCGGAGTTCCGCAGCAGTTCCGCGACCAGCAGCAGGGCCACCAGCCAGGCGACCAGGAAGCCGATCGAGTAGAGGAAGCCGTCGTAGCCGTAGAGGGCGATGATGCCGGCGATGCCGAGGAACGAGGCGGCCGACATGTAGTCGCCGCCGATCGCCATGCCGTTCTGGAAGCCGGAGAAGGACCGCCCGCCGGCGTAGAAGTCGGTGGCGGTCTTGGTCTGCCGGCTGGCCCAGATGGTGATGGCCAGGGTCACCGCCACGAAGACCAGGAACAGGGTGATGGTGAGGTTGCGGGCCGTGGTGCTACCCGCCTCAGCCGCGAGGACCGTGTTCATGCGTCACCTCCCCGATCTCGGCGCGGATCCGGTCGGCGACCGGGTCGATCCTGCGGTCGGCGAACCGCGAGTAGAGCCAGGCGATCACGAAGGTGGAGACGAACTGGAGCAGGCCGAAGACGAGGGCGACGTTGATGTTGCTGCCGAAGAGCTTCGTGCCCATGAAGTCCCGCGCGTACGCGGACAGGATCACGTAGAGCGCGTACCACAGGAAGAAGGCGACGGTCATCGGGAAGACGAAGCCGCGCAGCGCGCGACGCAACCCGGCGAACTCGTCCGACCGTTGTACGGCGAGGTACCGGTCCGCCGCTGACGCGGAGGGGGCGGACGCGGGTGTGTCCGTGGACATTTGTGGATCACCACCTTCACAGGCGTCGGGGGTTTTCGCGCACGGTAGAAAGCGCGTTCCCCGCCGGGGAAGGCTGAGATCGACGCCGGTCGGCGGCTGCGCCGAACGGCACGGTGGCTGCGCCGAGTGACGCAGCTCACTCCGCTGAACGGTCGTCGGGGTCGAACCACCGGCCCGACACCGGTCCCGTCTCCGGACCGGTGGCCGCTGGCCACGACGAGCCACGAACCGGCGGCTGCCGGTTACGACGAGCCCCGGACCGGTGGCCGCTGGCCACGACGAGCCCCGAACCGGTGGTCGCCGGCCACGACGAGCCGCGAACCGGTGGTCGCCGGCCATGACGAGCCACGAGCCGGTGGCTCGGGACCGGGTCGTCCGCAGTCAGTCGTCCGGGACGTGGCGGTCCTCGTCAGGTCAGCTCGCGGTACCGGCCCCGGTAGTGCAGCAGCGGATCCGTCTCCCCCGTCAGCTCGACGGCCTCGATGGTGGCCTCCACCAGCAGGCCCCAGCCGTACTCGCGGGCGGCGTCGAGCTGGCATCCCGCCCAGCCCCCGGCGTCGGTCGGCACCGGACCGTAGGGCGTGTCGGTCCACGCCCCGGTGGCGAAGAGACCGCCCGGCGACGGGAAGAGGCCGGCGAACCGGTCGGCGAGCTGCCGGTGCGACGGGTTCAGCGGGGCCACCGCGAAGCGGCCGGCGGACTCGACGGCCGCCCACAGGTCCGACTCCGGGTCGACCAGGCCGAGCAGTCGATCCGGCTCGCCCTCCGCCACCAGCGTCGACGACACCGTCAGGCCCGCCGGCCCGGGCGCCGTCCAGAGGGTCACCGGCGAGGCCAGCCGGCCCCGCAACCGGCGTACGGGGGAGCGCTGCCCGGCGGGCACGGCGAACGGGTCGGTGTGGTGGATCTCGGCGCCCGGCTCATGATTCACGTGAAACATTGTGCCGCCCCTGCCCCCGCCGGTGCCGTTCCACCGCGCCCCCTACTCGCCCAACTCGGCCGGCTCGGCCCGATGATCAGTTGATGGAAAACCGCTGCCCAGGGCCGTCTACGCCTGGTTTTCCATCAACTGATCATCACCCACTCGGGCAGGTCGGTCGGGCATTCGGGTTGAGGCGTGCTGCTCAGTCGGTGAGGGTGCGGCGGGCGTCGGCCAGCACCTCGGGGTCGGTGCAGCCGGCTGCGTAACCGGCGATCCGGCGGCGGATGTCCCGGCGGAGCAGCCAGACCCCGACCCGGTCGGCGACCGGACTCAGGAATGCCGGACGACAGCGGAAGCTGTACCGCCAGGTGGCGACCGTCCACCCCGGCTCGGACGCGGGCGCGAAGCGCCAGCCGCCGGCGAACATCTCGAAGAACCACGGGCCGCTCACCATCTTCATGCCGACGTGGCTCGGTGGCGCCCAGGAGACGTACTCGCTGACCATGGTCAGCCCGTGTCGGGAGCGGGTGAAGGTGCGAACGCCCTTGCCGGGGCGGGTCGCCCCGTCGACGAGTCGCTGCTCCCGGACGAACGGATCCCAGCGGTAGCGCACCGGCGCGGTGGTCTGCGAGACCGCGAAGGCCAACTCGGGTGGCACCGGCACGGTCGCCACCGCCTCGACGACGGGCATCCGGCCATTGTGCCGCCGCCCGGCAACCCGTACGGCACGGGTTGCCGGGCGGTCCGGCCGAGTGCGGCTCAGTCGGTCACGATCAGGCTGCCGGTCACGAGGCTGTTCCTGTGGGTGCCGTTCGGCTCCGGATAGGTGGCCCCCTCACTTCCACTCCAGAACACCGTCGCCCGGTACTCACCGGCCTTGCCGGCACCCAGCCCGGGGCGTCGGACCGAGACGGACAGGTCGAGCGCCACGGTCTCCGTGACCGCCAGCGCCGCCAAGCGACAGGTGAGGGTGATCGTGTGGTCGCTGGAGACGAACCTGCTGCAACCCCTGGGAAGCGGGGTGACGTCGAACCCTGCCGGAAAATGCACCCTCACCTGCGGTTCCGTAGCCGGCTGCGGTCCTTGGTTGCCGATGATCAGGCTGAGGACGCCCTCCGCCTGATCATCGTCCACCCGGGCGAGTCGCAGCTGGCCGCCGCTGATCGACAGGTCGGTGATCCGCGGGTTGGCCGGGAAGACGGTGGGCCCGCCCGACTGGACGAAACTCGCGCCCGACCAGGAGTAGGCCCGCCATTGGTGCTGCGCGAGGCTGTCCGGGATGCCGTCGCTCGAGAAGTCGACCACCTCCGCCTCCACGGCGGAACCAGCCGGCCGGATCCGTTGGATGCCCGCGATGTCGCCGGTCTCGGCGACCACCAGGCCCGTCGTCACGATGGCGTCGGACTGGTTCCGGTCGAACGCCAGCACCCGTGACTCGCTCATCTCCAGCCCGCCGCAGTTGATCAGCGCGGCGGTCTCCGGTGCCCCGTCGCGATCCAGGTCGGCGTGGACGACCTGGAGAATCTTGACCTGGAGGTCCGCGTCGGGCGAGAGCTGGGCGCGGCCGTCCGAGAACCGTACCCGTCCCGCCGGGCAGTGCTCCCTCAGGTACGCCGGCCAGGCCGGCAGGTCGAGGGTGGCGTTGCCGAGCTCCTTCTCACCGATCCGCCCGTTCGGGGGCGGCGCGGCGGGACTCGACGTCACCGACGGGCTCTCGCAGCGAATGGCGAACGCGCTGTTGCAGATCGACGGGGTGGGTGCCGTGGTGGCAGGCGAGGTGGGCGTGGGGGTCCCGGCCGGTGGCACCGGAGGTTCCCGGTCGAGCCAGGTGCCGGCGAACGCCGGGGTGGCCACCAGCACCGCCGCCAGCACGCCGGAGGCGACGATCCGGGCCGTACGGCGCCGGCGGGCGACCTGACGTGCGGCCGCGACGCCGGGCGGCACCACCAGCGGGCCGCCGGAGGTGTAGGCGGCGAAGAGGTTGTCCAGGTTCGGTGAAGTGTCGTGCTCAGACATGAGGCTCCTCCGTCCGCGATTCGGAGAGGGCGGCGGCGAGCGCGGTGCGGCCCCGGTGTAGCCAGGACTTCACCGTCCCGGGGGCGACCCCCTCCTGGTCGGCGATATCGGCGATGCTGAGGTCGGCCACGTGGAAGAGCACGACGGCTCGCCGCTGGGTCTCGGGCAGGGTCGCGAGGGCGCGGGCGAGCGCGACCCGTTCCGGACCGGGGCCCTCGACCACTTCTTCGCGATGGAACCTCGCGTGGACGCGGGCGGCCCGCAGCCGGCGCCACCGGTTGCGCACCACGTTCATGGCGACCGTGCGCACCCAGGCCGCCGGGCGCTCGTACCGGACCAACCGGTCCCACCGGGCCCAGGCGCGGCTGAACGCCTCCTGCACGGCGTCCTGCGCCTGGCCGACGTCGGCCGTGTACGCGTACAGCTGAAGCATCAGCGGTTGGAAGTTCGCCGCGTAGAACTCCTCGAAGCTGTCGCCCACGGCCCCCGTGGCCGTGGGTGACAGCTTCTCCCGGACGTCGCCGGGGTCGTGCTCCCGCACCATCACGATGGCGCCTCCCCTGCTGCTTTCGCCGCGTGGTCGCGGCTCTGCCCAGCACACCCCGGGTGGGCGGTGCAGGTTGCAGCCGGTTGGGTGTCGCCTTCGCGTCAGCGGCGCGGGGTCACCGTGGCGAGCAGTTCGGGCATGCGGCGGTCCAGCACGTCGCCGGCCAGGTACGCGCCGAGCAGCGCGGCGCCCAGCCCGTACGCCGCGCCGACCGGCAGGGCCAGCCAGAGCCAGACGTCGCCGAGCAGCCCGGCGGCCACCACCATCGGCACCGCGGCGACCGCCGAGGCGAGCATGGACAGCAGGGTGAGGAAGCTCTTCGCCACCCCGGCGCCGCTGTTCAGTGCGAACGGGTTGCTCGTCTCCGGCAGCGAGTACGCCCCGAGCACCGAGACGAAGGTGTTGACGGCGAGCCCCACGCCGTAGGTGGCGATCAGGGTGCCCGCCATCAGCCCGATCCAGCCGGGCTCGCCGAGGACCACCGCCACGACCACGGAGATCACCGCCAGCATCGGCAGCAGGTAGATCGAGAACGCGGCCATCCGGGCGCGCAGTTCCACCTGCCCCGGCACGCCCGCCACCACGTTTGCGGCGTACGCGCTGCCGTCGAAGCCGAACTGGTTGGCCAGGGTGATCGCGGCGAGCAGGCCCACGAAGAGCATCGACAGGCTGACCAGCACCGGCGACGCCGTGTCGGGGACGGTGAACCCCTGCTCCGCCCCCACGCTGAAGCCCGAGCCGCCGAGGTTGACCATGACCGGCACGAAGAGACCGACGACCGCGACGGTGATCAGGTTGGCCCGCCGCCGGGCGTCCCGCCACCAGTAGCGGGCCTCCCGGGCGACCAGCGCGCCGAACCGGTCCCGGCGGGCCCAGCCGACCACGCGCGGGAAGAGTTGGGCGACCGCCCCGCCGGCCACGCCGCGTCGGTCCCGGGCCGGGCTGGCGCTGGCCGCGCCCACCATGGCCGACTCGAGCGAGCGGGACCACCAGGCCAGCAGCGCGACAATCGCCGCCGCCGTGATCAGCAGCTTCACCGGGGCGGCCCAGGCGCGGCCCTCGGCCACGTCGATGCCGGCCGTCCAGGGGGCGCCGAACGGCGTCCAGCCGATCACCTCGGCCACGCGGTCGAGCCGGTCCCAGTCCGCGTCCCCGAGGGCGGCGACGCCCGCGAGCTGCAACGGGCCGAGCAGCGCGGCGAGCACGGCGAGCAGCACGGCGGCCAGGTCACGGACCCGGCGGGACCGCAGCGCCGTGGCGAACGCGCTGGTGACCGCCCGGGCCCCGGCGACACAGAGCAGGAGCCCGGCGACCACCCCGACCGACATCACCGCGGCGGCGGACCAGCCGCCCAGCGCCCCGGCGGTGACCACCAGCCCGGAGAGGGCCAGCAGCACCGCGAGCGTGGGGACGCTGACGAAGGCGGCGGCGAAGAGCCCGGTGACCAGCGTGCGGCGGGGCAGCGGCAGCAACGCGAACCGGGCCGGGTCCAGCGTCTCGTCCACCCCGAAGAAGACCAGCGGCAGCAGCAGCCAGCCGAGCACGGCCAAGCCGCCGCCGAGGGAGGCGACCATCAGCGCGTAGCGGCCCCCGTCGGCCAGGCCGGGCGCGGCGAAGAGGAAGAAGCCGGTGCCGCCGAGCCAGAGGCCGGCCAGCACGCCGGCCACGAAGAGGCCGACCCGCCAGCCCTGGCCCCGGAAGTTGTTGCCCATCACCCGCAGCTTGAGGCGGACGAAGTGTCGGGCGGAGACCCGTCGGACCGCCGTGGTCGGGCTGGTCGGGTGCGTCACCGCGACAGCCACGCCAGCTCCTCACCGGTCGCCGTACGGCCGCCGACCACCTCGACGAAGACCTGCTCCAGCGGCCGGCCACCGCGCACCTCGTCGATGGTGCCGACCCGCTTGATGGTGCCCGCCGCCAGGATCGCCACGTGCGAGCAGAGCCGCTCGACGACCTCCATGACGTGGCTGGAGAAGACGACCGTCCCGCCCCCGGTCACGTACCGGTGCAGGATGTCCCGGATCAGCGCGGCCGACACCGGGTCGACCGCCTCGAAGGGCTCGTCCAGCACGAGCAGCCGGGGCCCGTGCAGCAGCGCGCAGGCCAGGCCGATCTTCTTCTTCATGCCGGCGGAGTAGTCGACCACCAGGGTCCGCCCGGCGTCGCCGAGCGCGAGCACGTCCAGCAGCTCCGCCGCCCGCTGGTCGACCACCGCCGGGTCCATGCCCCGCAGCAGGCCGTGGTACGCGAGCAGCTCCGCGCCGCTGAGCCGGTCGAAGAGGCGTACGCCGTCCGGCATCACGCCGAGCAGCTGCTTCGCGGCCACCGGGTCGGCCCAGACGTCGTGCCCCAGCACCCACGCCCCACCGGCGTCGGGCCGGAGCAGGCCGACCGCCATGGACAGGGTGGTCGTCTTGCCGGCGCCGTTCGGGCCGAGCAGGCCGTAGAAGGATCCGGCCGGGACATCCAGGTCGACACCGGCCACCGCGACCTTGCCGTCGAACTGTTTGGCCAGGCCACGGAGGGAGAGAGCCGGGTGCTCAGCAGTCATGCGTCCGACCGTATCCGGCATCGGCCGGCCACCGGTCCGGCCGCAGGATGATCCCCGATCATCCCCGAGACGTACCCGGGGCGTGGCGGCGGTCGCTCACAGCCGCAGCGCCTCCGGCGTGTGCAGCCGGAGCATGGTGGCCCCGACGTCGGCCGGAGCCCGGCGGCGGGTCGCCACGGAGACCGCCACCATCACGGTGAAGGCCAGCGGCACCGTCCACGCGGCCGGCTGCGCGGTGAGCGTGGCCGGCCAACCGGAGAGTGGCGGGCCGAGCACGGTGACCAGGACCGCCCCGACAGCGGCACCGCCGCCGACCAGGATCCCGGCGGCGGCGCCGAGGTCGGTCAGCCCGCGCCACCAGATGCCCAGCACCAGCAGTGGGCAGAAGCTGGACGCGGCGACCGCGAACGCCAGCCCGACCACCTGGGACACGTCCAGCCCGGCGAGGTTGAGCGCGAGCACCGCCGGCACGCCGCCGGCGATCACCGTGGCCAGCCGGAACCCGCGGACCGAGCCCCGGCCGAGCACGTCGGTCGAGATCACCCCGGCGACGCTGGTGAGCAGCCCGGACGAGGTGGACAGGAAGGCCGCGAACGCGCCGGCCGCGACCAGCGCGGCGAGCAGCCGCCCGGTCGCCCCGTCGCCCAGCGCGGCGCCGGGCAGCAGCACCACCACCGCGTCCGTCTGGCCGGTGACGAGCAGTTGCGGGGTGTAGATCCGGCCGAGCACCCCGTAGATGGTGGGCAGCAGGTAGAACGCGCCGACCAGAGCCAGCACCACCAGCGTGGTGCGCCGGGCGGCCGCGCCGTCCGGGTTGGTGTAGAAACGCACCAGCACGTGCGGCAGCCCCATGGTGCCGAGGAAGGTGGCCAGGATCAGCGAGTAGGTCGCGAACAGGCCCCGGTCGTCGTCCCCGGCGGTGCTCGGCAGCAGCCAGTCGGCCGCGTCGGTGGCCACCCCGGAGACCTCCGGCACCGGGTCACCGGCGGCGAACGACAGCTCGTCGCCGGGGCGTACCTCCCGGATCTGGCCGTCGGGAAGGGTGAGGGTCGCGCGGTGCTCGACCACGACGGTGGTCGCGGTCCGGAACGTCGGCCCGTCGGGCGGGGTCACCGCCGGCCGGGCGTCGGCCTGCCACTGCAACGCCAGGAAGATCGCCGGTACGGCGAGCGCGGTCAGCTTCAGCCAGTACTGGAAGGCCTGGACGAAGGTGATCGCGCGCATGCCGCCGAGCGCCACGTTCGCGGTGACCACGACGGCCACCAGTAGGGCCCCCAGGGGGTACGGCGAGCCGGTCACCGTGGCCAGCGTCAGCCCCGCCCCCTGGAGCTGCGGCACCAGGTAGAGCCAGCCGATGAAGATCACGAAGGCGGTGGCGAGGGTGCGTAGCCGGCGCGAGCCGAGCCGCAGCTCGCAGAAGTCCGGCAGGGTGAACGCGCCGGAGCGGCGCAGCGGCGCGGCCACGAAGAGCAGCAGCGCGAGGTAGCCGGCGGCGAAGCCCACCGGGTACCAGAGCACGTCGACGCCGTACTTGAGGATCAGCCCGGCGACGCCGAGGAAGCTCGCCGCCGAGAGGTACTCCCCGCCGATCGCCGCCGCGTTCCAGGTCGGGCTGATCGCCCGCGAGGCGACCAGGAAGTCGGAGGTGGTGCGGGCCAGCCGCAGCCCGTAGAAGCCGATGCCGACGGTGACCAGGGTGACCGCCACGATCGCCGGGACGACGAGATCGTTGCCCACGTCAGCGCTCCGGCCGCTGGACCAGGTCGGTGAAGTCCTGCTCGTTCCGTTCGGCGAGCCGCACGTACGCCCAGCCGACCGCGATCAGGAACGGGAACGAGACCACGCCGAGCAACAGCCAGGGCAGGTTGACGCCGAGCACGGTGATCCGGCCGACGTCGGGCGCGATGGCGAACAGCCACGGCAACCCGCCGAGCCCGATCGCCACCACCAGGGAGAGCCGCAGGGCCAGCGCGAGCTGGGCCCGGACCAGCCCCCGGACGAGCGCCTCGCCGACCCGGGTCTGCTGGGCCAGCTCGGCGCGGGTGCGCTGCGCCCGGTCCTCGCGGCGGGACACCTCGGCCAGCACGATCCGGGCCCGGGGCTGGGCGGCGGGAGTCTGCCGCGGCACCACGGGCCGGCCCGTCCGCCCCGGCGTTTCGGGCCGGCCCGACCGGGGCGCCGGGACGGGATCGTCGGCAGCGGCCACCCCGGCAGTCTGGCCCGCTCACCGCGATTGTCAAGGGCAGTCGTCGCACCGGCCACACCTGCCGCGAACGTCCCAAGCCGTGACGCGGTCGCGGCCGTCGCGCCCGCCGCAGCCGTCGCGGGGATGGTCCACACCGGGCTGTGCACAACCTGTGGAGAACGCGTCACCCCTGTGGATAACTCCCGTGGGCACCCTTTCGATCGGCCGGGGAACCTGCCGCCGTGCTCGTGGGTGGGATAGGTGGAGGAGGGAGGTGACGGTGTCCGACGGCGATCTGATCTCGGAGCTCTACGCCGGGTGTTTCCGCCGGCTCGTGGTGCAGCTCTACGCGGTGACCGGTGACCTGAACGAGGCGCAGGAGGCGGTCCAGGAGGCGTTCACCAGGGCGCTGGCCGCGCCCCGGCGCTTCGCCCGGCTGGAGAACCCGGAGTCGTGGCTGCGGCGGGTCGCGGTGAACGTGGCCCGCAGCCGGTACCGGCGACGGCGAGTGCTCGACGGGCTGCTGCGCCGGATCGGCCCGCCGCCCGCCGTCGCCGACCGTGCGCCGGAGCACCTCGCGTTGCTGGCCGCGCTGCGCGGGCTGCCCGACGGGCAGCGGCACGCACTCGCCCTGCACTACCTGGTCGACCTGCCGGTCGACGAGGTGGCGGCGACGCTCGGCGTCTCCGCCGGCACGGTCAAGTCCCGCCTGTCCCGCGGCCGGCAGGCGCTGGCGGCGCTGCTCACCGAAGACCGCGACCACGAGGTTAGGCGCGACCGCGACCAGGAGCCCGCCGACACCGCCGAGACCACGCAGACCGGGAGGGCCGATGTCCGATCGTGAGTTCACCGGGTTCGACGCCGAGACCGTCGCAGTCGCCGTCCGTCAGCCGCCGCTCGGCGACCTCCGGCGCGCGGCCCGGCTCCGGCGGCGCCGCCGGGCGGCCGGCGTCGGGTCGGCGGTCGCACTGGCGCTCGGCGGCACGGCGGTCGCCCCGTTCGCCGGGCACGGGAGCGGGGTGGACTGGGCCGGTCCGGACCCCACCGACCCGCCGGCCGACCCTCGCGTGAGCCATCTGGTCGTGCTCTCGGAGCGGTCGGCGGTGGCGGTGGAGGAGGCCGACAACGGTTGTCGGCTGAGCTTCACGGCCACCACCGACGCCGGGCGTACCTGGTCGGGCTGGCGCACCAACTACCTCGACGGCCCGTGCAGGTCGGACGCGGAGGGACGCCGCACCTCGGACGTCCGGTTCACCGTGCTCGACGAGCAGCGGTACCTGGTCAGCATCGACGGCAGCCAGGTCGTCTCGCTGGACGCCGGCCTCACCTGGCGGAGTCTCGCGTCGGTGGCGACCGAGGTTCGCGCCTTCCCCGAGAAAGCCCGTCCGGCTCGCTGCGCGGAATCCTGCGGGGCGATGCCGCGCCCGCTGGCGGTCGATTCGGGCACCTGGCGGGTGTACCGGCTCACGGACGCGCCCGGGGAGGTCGTGCCGCAGGCGGTGGACCAGGCCGATGACGGCGCCCTCTGGCTCATGTCGCCCGCGCCCGACCACGGTGCGCCCGCCTCGGTCGCCCTCAGCGTCGACCGGGGAGCGACCTGGCGCACGTCGACGGTGCCCGAGGGTGTGTGGGCGAGCTCGTTGGTTGCCGTGAGCGCGCAGGAGGCGTACGTGCTGGGCGGGACCATGTCCGCCGACCCGCACGGGGAGCGACCCGCCGGTCCGGCCCGGCTGCTGCACACCACGGACGGCGGCCGGTCCTGGGCGGATGTCGGCACCGACCTCCCCTCGACGGACCTGGTGCGGGGAATCACCCGGGGCGCGAACGGGGCCCTGCTCGTCTGCGACGTGACGCAGGACGGCGTCACGTCGTTCGTGTGGATCAGCCGGGACGGCGGGCGGCACTTCAGCCGGAGCACGCGGACCGGCAACGAGGGCACGTCGTTCGGCACGTCTCGGGGGCTGGTCTGGCTGGCCGATCGGGAGGACCCCACCGACGCCAACTCGGTCGTCGTCCACATCAGTGCTGATGGTGAGAACTGGAGCCGGCTGACGTTGCCCCGGTGAGTGGAGGCGGGACGGCCGGGATACCCACCCGGCCGTCCCCGCGACCGTCAGCCCAGCCCGATGCGCTCGGGGCGGGCGGTGGCGGAGCCGAGCCAGGTGTGCGGGTTGCCGTACCAGCACCAGCCGAGCTTCGGCGCGCCCTGGCTGATCCAGATCGCCGGCACCCGCCTGTCGCCGCAGCGGGAGCCGACCAGCGAGAAGCACTTGTTCTTCGCCAGTGCCTCCGGGTGCAGCGTGACGAAGGCGAGCCCCTCGTCGATGGAGAGCGGCAGCCGGCCCTGGCCGGTGATCACCTCCATCGCGGCGGCGGGGGCCAGGTTCAGCGTCTCCTCGCCCCGGTCGACGTCGAAGAGCAGGTACGCCGGCCCCGCCGGCACCTCCAGCTCCTTGATCGGGTCGAACTTCGGCAGGTCACCCTCGGCGTAGTGCCGGTCGACGACGCCCGGCTTCCGCTTGCCGGCCAGCGTGGTGAGTGCGACCCGCGCCTCCACCGGCACCAGCTCGCGGGTGATCACCAGGAGGAACGGCACCCGGCCCTCGGTCGGCGCCGGCAGGCCCGCCGCACCGGTGACGGCCGCCGCCCGCAGCGGGGCGACCAGGGCACGGAAGGCGTCCTCGGTCAGGTCGGCCAGGGCCGGGTAGCCCAGCTCCACCATGCGGTCGAGCTGACGGTCGAATTCGGTCGCGGCATCGAACAAGGCGGCCTCCATTTTCGTACGGAGTACCGTACAGCGTACGACAATGCGAGCTTATTCCCGCCTCAGCGGTTCCAGTCCTGCTTCGCCGCGCGCACCAGCTTGTCCTTCAGCTCGCGGGTGTGCCGGCGGCTGACCGGCAGCTCGGCCGAGTCCACCACCACGACATAGCCGGAGTTGGCCAGCCGCAGCTCGGCGATCAGCTTGAGCTGCACCAGGTACGACCGGTGGATCCGGACGAACCCGGCATCCGCCCAGCGCTCGGCCAGGGTCGCCAGCGACACCCGGACCAGGTGCGAGCCGTCGGCGGTGTGCAGCCGCGCGTAGTCGCCCTGTGCTTCCACCCAGCGCACCGCCGAGCGGGGCAGCATCCGGGTGGTGCCGGCCAGCTCGATCGGGATGGTCGGGTCCTCCTCCGCCCGCGCGAGGGCCGCCGGGTGGGACGGCACCACCCGCGCGCCGATCACCCGGCGCAGCGACTCGGCGAGGCGCTCGGCGCGTACCGGCTTGCGGACGTAGTCGGTGGCGCCCAGGTCGAACGCGTCCACCGCCCCGTCGTCGTACGCCGTGACGAACACGATCGCCGGTGGGCGGGCGAACCGGCGCAGCACCCGGGCCAGCTCCATGCCGTCCAGGCCGGGCATCCGGATGTCGAGGAAGACCACGTCCACGTCGCCGTCGCGGAGCACCCGCAGCGCCTCGGTGGCGTCCCCCGCCGTGTGCAGCCGGGCCACCCGGGGGTCGGCCCGCAGGTGGTACGCCAGCTCGTCCAGCGCCGGCGGCTCGTCGTCGACCGCCAACACCCGGAGGAAACCGGACGCGTTCACCCCGCCGGTCCGGTCGGTCACGAGCCCGCCCGTACGCCGGGGTGGAACTTCGGCACCCGCATGCTCACCTTCGTACCGGAACCGAGACCCGTCTCGACGACGAGGCCGAAGCCGTCCCCGAAGACCGAGCGGAGCCGCTCGTCGACGTTGGAGAGGCCGACGTGCTGGCCCGGGTCGTCGCCCGGGTCCACGGTGGCGCCGGCCAGCTCGGCGATGCCGGCGGTCAGCGCGGTCGGATCCATCCCCACTCCGTCGTCCTCCACCGTTATGTGGCATTCCGTGCCCGCGTCCCGGGCCTCGATGCACACCATGCCCGTGCCCGGCTTGCGGGACAACCCGTGCCGGACGGCGTTCTCGACCAGCGGTTGCAGGCACAGGAACGGCAGGGTCACGGGCAGCACCTCGGGGGCGATCTGGAGGCGCACCTGGAGCCGGTCGCCGAACCGGGCCCGCTCGATGGTCAGGTAGCGGTCGATCGAGCGCAGCTCCTCCGCCAGCGTGGTGAACTCGCCGTGCGCCCGGAACGAGTACCGGGTGAACTCGGCGAACTCCAGGATCAGCTCCCGGGCCCGGTCCGGATCGGTGCGCACGAAGGAACCGATCGCGGTCAGCGCGTTGTAGATGAAGTGCGGGCTGATCTGGGCGCGCAGGGCGCGCACCTCGGCGCGGGCCAGCCGCTCCCGGGAGGAGTCCAGCTCGGCCAGGGCGAGCTGGTTGCCGGCCCAGTGTGCCGTCTCCAGGGTGGCCTGCACCAGGCCGGGCTCCGGCTGACCGTCGGCGACCGCGACCAGCGCGCCGACCGTGCGCCCGTCGGCACCGGTCAGCGGGGCGACCACCGCGCCGCGCACCGGGCAGTCCACCCGGTCGCAGTGCAGCTCCGAGTCGCCGAGCACGGTCGAGCGGCCCGTCGCCACGGCCCGCCGGGCCGCCGCGACCAGTTGGTCGTCGTGGTGCCCGCCCCGCCCGTCCAGGGCGAGCAGCGTGTCCCGGTCCGTCAGCGCCAGCCCGGCCGCCCCCACCAGGGCCCGCAGGTGGCGTACGGCCTTCGCCGCGTTGGCCGCGCCCAGCCCGGCGCGCAGCGGCTCGGCGGCCAACCCGGCGGTGTGCAGCACCTCGTAGGTGGCCCGCTGGGTGGCCGTGGCGATGCCCCGCCGCCCGCGCAGCCGGAGCACGGCGAACAGCGCCGCGGCCAGCGCGGTGACCAGCGAGACGACGCCGAAGACGGCCGAGAGGTTGCCACCCACGCAGCGATCCTGGCCCCTGCCGGCCTGTTCGCCAAGGGGTCAGTACGCGCCCTTGCGGGCGAGCACCACCCCGACCGTGCGCCACAGGATGCTCAGGTCGTACGCCAGCGACCAGTTGTCGACGTAGTAGAGGTCGAGCCGGACCGCCTCGTCCCAGGACAGGTCGGAGCGGCCGGAGACCTGCCACAGCCCGGTCATGCCCGGCCGGACCAGCAGGCGCCGGCGCACGTCGCCGAGGAAGTCGCCGTCGTCGGCGGGCAGCGGGCGCGGCCCGACCAGCGACATCTCGCCCTTGAGCACGTTGATCAGCTGGGGCAGCTCGTCCAGCGACGAGGCCCGCAGGAAGCGGCCCACCGGGAAGACCCGCGGATCCTGCTTCATCTTGAACAGCATGCCGTCGGTCTCGTTCTGGTCGACCAGGCTGGCCAGCCGGTCCTCCGCGTCCACGTACATGGTGCGGAACTTCCAGACCCGGAAGGTGCGGCCCTCGTGGCCGACCCGGGGCTGGCGGAAGAACACCGGGCCGGGGTCGGAGAGGCGGATCGCGATCCCGATGGCCAGGAAGACCGGGACCAGCAGCAGCAGGCCCAGCCCGGCGGCCACCCGGTCCATCAGGTTCTTGGCGAGCAGCGCCGGCCCGGACAGGGTCGGCTCCTCGACGTGCAGCAGCGGCAGGCCCTCGATCGGCCGGATGTGCACCCGGGGGCCGGCGATGTCGGTGAGCTGCGGGGCGACGACCAGGTCGACGCCGGAGCCCTCCAGCTGCCAGGCCAGCCGGCGCAGCTCGCCCGGTTCGGCGCTGGCCGAGCCGCAGACCGCGATCGTGTCGCCGCCCACCTCGCGGACGAGGGCGAGGACGTCCCGGCCCGCGTACACCGGGACCGGGGTCTCGATGCCCTTGGCGGCCGCGTAGCCGTCGGTGACGTGGATGGCGACCGGCACCAGCCCGGCGGCCGGGTTGCGGGTGACCGCGGTGTAGACCTCCAGGCACTCCGGCAGGGTGCCGACCAGCACCATCCGGTGGCCGGCCTGGCCGATGTTGCGCCGGACCACGTGCAGCACGAAGCGGCAGAGCATCCGGTTCAGCAGGATCAGCAGCAGCGCGGCGAGCAGGGCGGTGCCGACCGTGTAACGGGACAGGTCGGTCTTGGTGGCGAAGGCGAGGAAGGACACCGTCGCGGTGACGGCCACGCCGGCCCGGATGACCCGCTTGTACTCGTCCGGCCCGAGGCCCAGGTAGCGCCGGTCGTAGGCCCGGTTGGCCCAGAGGCTGACCACCCAGCCGAGCGGCAGCAGCACGAACGCCACCGTGTGGAACCACGTCGGGTCCTGCTCGGCGTTGTAGAAGCCCGCCGTGGACTGGTCGAACGTCTCGATGGCGATCAGGCTGGCGACCGCGGCGGCCGCGAAGTCGAGCAGCAGCAGGAGGGTGATGTAGGGGCGGTGCCAGCGCGACACCCGGCGGCGGGCCCGGGCCCACGCGGACCGGGGCACGCCGTTGGGGGACGGCGACGCCGGCGGCTGGATCTCGAAGCTGTCGACGTGCCGCACGAGTTTGCTCCGGCCTGTGTTGGTTACCGGGCGCTGGAGGCTTGTCGTCACCTCACCCATGTCCTCCCGCATGACACGTGCCGCTCACTCGCCGTGAGGGCCCGGGTCGCCCACCGTCCCAGTCTCCCACGCGGTGCCGACCCCGTACGCCGACCCGAGGGACATTGCGCGGGTGTGGTGCCGCCTGGCATCTGGCCGGCTTCGCGCCATTTCAGAAGCCGGGGACCGAGCCACTATACCGATGGATTGCGGCCCCGGTAGAGCTCCGACTCCGACCTTCGACGCAGGATGGCCGATTCCTCTGCGTAGTGGGGCAGTGTCGTTACTCACCGTACGAGCCGCGACAACCTACGGTCAGCGAGGGGCTTGCCGCCGGTCTGACAGGTGGCGCAGTACTGGAGGCTGGAGTCGGCGAACGAGACCTCGCGGACGGTGTCGCCGCAGACCGGACAGGGCTGCCCGGTCCGGGCGTGCACCTTCAGGCCCGAGCGCTTCTCGCCCTTCAGCTCGGCCGCCTTCTGCCCGACCGACCGGCGCACCGCGTCGCCGAGCACCTCCCGGGTGGCCGCGTGCAGGGCCGCGAGTTGGTCGTCGGTCAGCCGGTGGGTCAGCGCGAACGGCGACAGCTTCGCCGCGTGCAGGATCTCGTCGGAGTACGCGTTGCCGACACCGGCCAGCACCGTCTGGTCGGTGAGCACCCCCTTGACCTGGCCCTTGCGGCTGCGCATCCGCTCGGCGAAGGTCGCCGGGTCGGCGGCGAGGGCGTCGGGGCCGAGCCGGGCCACCCCGGGCACCGCCGCCGGGTCCGCCACCAGGTAGACGGCGAGGCTCTTCTGGGTGCCGGCCTCGGTCAGGTCGAAGCCGGAGCCGTCGTCGAGGCGTACCCGCAGGGCGACCGGGCCCTTGCCGGGGCGCAGCGGGGCGGCGGACGGGAACGCCTCCCGGTAGTGCAGCCAGCCCGCCCGCGCCAGGTGCACCACCACGTGCAGGTCGCCGTCGAGCACCACGTCGAGGAACTTGCCGTGCCGGCGGGCGTCCACCACGGCCCGCCCGGCGGCGGCGGTCGGTGCCGGGTCGTACGTCTTCAGGGCGCTGATCGCGGCGACCTCGACCCGGTCGACGCGCCGCCCCACCGCGCGCTCGCGCAGGTAACCCGCGAGCGCCTCAACCTCCGGTAGTTCGGGCACCAGCCAACGGTAGCCTTCTTTCCCGTGAGCGCGAGGAATGAGCTTGCGAGTCCCGCAGTCGCGAACGAAAGGCAAGCTCCGTGAGAATCGTGGTGGCGCACAACCGGTACCGGGAAGCCCAGCCGTCCGGTGAGAACACGATCGTCGACGCGGAGATCGCCCAACTGACGGCGGCCGGCGTCGAGGTGCTGCCGTTCATCCGCAGCTCGGACGAGATCCCGACGATGCCGAAGACGGCCAAGGCGCTGCTGCCGATCTCCCCCATCTGGGCGCCCCGCGCGCAGGAGGACCTGAGCCGGCTGATCACCGAGCACCGGCCGGACGTGCTGCACCTGCACAACCCGTACCCGCTGATCTCGCCCTGGGTGGTGCGGACCGCGCACCGGCACGGCGTGCCGGTGGTGCAGACGGTGCACAACTACCGGCAGGTCTGCTCGTCCGGGCTCTACTTCCGGGACGGCATGATCTGCCAGGACTGCCGGGGCCGGGCGCTGGGCGTGCCGGCGATCGTGCACCGCTGCTACCGGGGCTCGCGGGCGCAGAGCGCGCTGATGGCGACGACGCTGGCCGTGCACCGCGGCACGTGGCGCTCGGTGGACCGGTTCATCGCGCTCACCTCGGCGGTCGCCGACCACCTGCGCGACTACGGCATCCCGGCCGGGCGGATCGTGGTCAAGCCGAACGCGATCCCCGACCCGGGCCGCCCCGCCCCGCTGGGTGCGGGGTTCCTCTTCCTCGGCCGGCTCTCCCCGGAGAAGGGGCTGGACCTGCTCCTGGACGCCTGGCGGCGACACCCGGACGGGACGCTCGGCCCGCTGCGCATCGCGGGCGACGGCGAGTTGCGCCCGCTGGTGGAGGCAGCGGCCGCGGACCGGGCGGACGTGACCTTCCTCGGGCCGCTGGACCGCGCGGGGGTGCGCGCCGCACTGGAGGCGAGCGCGGTGGTGCTGGCCACCTCGACCTGGCACGACGTGCTGCCCACCGTGATCATCGAGGCGCTCGCCGCCGGCCGCCCGGTGCTCGGCACCGCGCTCGGCGGCATCCCCTACCTGGTCGGCGCGGACGCCCCCCGCGAGCCCGCCGGCACCGGGCCGGCCGCCGTCGCCTCAGCCGTCGCCGGGGACGGGCCGGCGGCCCTGCCGGTGGGTGCGCGGCGGGGCGAGGCCGGCTGGGTGGCACCTCCCGAGCCGGCGGCGTTGGCCGCCGCCCTGCCGGTGGCCGCCGCCGGGGCCGCGGCGCTGGCGCCGGCCGCCCGGCTGCGCTACGAGCGCACCTTCCATCCCGACGTGGTCACCAAGCAACTTCTCGACATCTACGCCGGTGTCCTGCGCACCGGCACGCCGGCCGGCCGCTGAGCCGGCCGGCGTTCCGGTCGACCGCTGAGCCGGATGGCGTTCCGGTCGACCGCTGAGCCGGCGGCGCTAGGTCGGCTTCTGAGGGTGCCGGCCCTCGGTCGGCGCTGAGCCGCTGTCGCTCCGGTGGGACGCGGAGCGTGCCGGTGAGCCGGTCGGCCGTCACTCCACGTGACTGTCCGTCAGGGAGCGGCTTGCGTCACTGAGCGTGACTGCACTCGCTCTCGTGTGGTGTCCTATATGTCACCTTAGTTGTCACACAAGCCTGTTGAGCAGCGTCTTCGCCATGATCCGCGTTTCCGCCCCGGTGGCCACTCGCCGACGCTTTGCTCTGCACCCACCGGCGCACCAGCTACTGCACGTGTCCGGTGCGTGGATGGGTGCAGAGCAAAGCGTGCGGGGCGGGAAACCGGTGGGTGCCGCGACACGCGCATGACGATCGCGGAGGGTGACTGCCCGGTGCCCGGTGCCCGGTGCCGGGCACCGGGCCGGGTGTTGGTGGCAGCCGGGCGGACCGGGAGGTGGTCGGATGTTCCCCTCAGCGCAGCGAGGCGCGGGCGGAGAAGGCGATGCTGGCGAGCAGGAAGCCGCCGTTGACGATCGTGAAGGCGACCATCACCCAGAGGGCGAGGGCGGGGGCGAACATCAGCACCAGGGCGGCGGCGAAGATCACCGCGCCGTAGTCGCGGACCAGCTTCACCAGGCGTACGGGCAGCGAGGTCGAGGTGACCATGCTGGCCGCGTTCGGGCCGGCCTGCATCACCGAGGTGACCAGGTTGACCATCCAGGTGCCGGCGAAGATCGCGACGAGCCAGCTCGGCGTCGACGGCTCCTGCGCCACCGCCGTCGCCGCCAGCGCGGCGACCAGAGCGATCTGGGCGGCCACGTCGCAGAGCACGTCGACCCGGGCGCCGGCCGCGCTGCCCTGCCCGGTCACCCGGGCGAGCTGACCGTCGGCGCAGTCCAGGGAGTACGCGACCTGCCAGCCCACCAGGGCGAGCAGACCGACCGCCCAGGCCGGCACCTCGCCGGCGGCGACCCGACCGGCGAGCGCGACCACGGTGATCGAGGTGGCCAGGCCGAGCACCAGGTTGAGGATGGTCAGCGCGGTCGGGCGCAGCCCGAGACGTTGGGCGACGAGCGCGAAGACCGCGCCCAGCCACTGGCTGACCGATTCGCTGAACAGGCCGCCGCCCCGGTTCACCCGGTGGAAGTCGGCGACGGTGGGGCGGGGCTCAGCCAAGGTGGTCGCGGATTGCACCGGCGTAGTCTGCCAGCCGCTCCCGGATCTCGGTAGACGACATCGCCAGGTGTTCGAGGATGGTGTAGCGGTCCGGCCGGGTGGCCGGCGCGAACTGTACCGCCTCGACAAACTGGTCGTCGGTCAGCTCGACCTCGGCCGGCAGGCGCGGCAGCCCGTGCCGCGCCAGGCAGGCGGACATCTCTACGAACCGGCGCTCGTCGCCGCGCAGGAACGTGCAGAACAGCGCGCCGATCCCGGCCAGTTCGCCGTGCGACGCGGTGCCGGGGAACAGCGCGTCGATCGCGTGCATGATCTCGTGGCAGCCGCCGCTGCACGGTCGGCTGGTGCCCTCGATGGCCATCGCCAGGCCGCTGGAGATCAGCGCGTCGGCCAGCACCGTGACGAACCCGTCGTCGCTCATGTCGCCCGGGTGGTTGAGCACGGCCTCCGCGCCGGCGCGCGACAGCGAGGCGGCCAGCCCGTCGACCGGCTCGCCGCGTACTCGCCGGGCCAACTCCCAGTCGGCCAAGGCACTGATGTTGCTGACCACGTCGCCGATGCCGGCGCGGTTGTGCCGCTCCGGCCCGGCCTCGACGAAGTCCAGGTCGACGATCACCGCGATCGGGATGTGCACCCCGTAGGAGCCCTTCAGGCCCTCGGTGATCAGGCTGGCCACCGGGGAGGCGATGCCGTCGTTGGCGAGACTGGTCGCCACCGAGACCATCGGCAAGCCGCGCCGGGTGGCAGCGTACTTGGCTACGTCAATCGTCTTGCCGCCGCCGATGCCGACGACCGCGTCGTAGGACCGGTGCCGTAGCTTCGCCCCCAGGTCGTCGGCGGCGTCCAGCGTCCCTCCGGCGACCGTGAACACGTCCGCAGAGCGCAGCGACGGCCGGATCAGCTCGGCGATCCGCTCGCCCTGCCCCGGCCCGACCACCACGGCGACGTCGCCACCTGCGGAGATCCGGCCGTCGGACAGGATCGACGCCAGGTCGGCCACCGCGCCCCGGCGCACGTCGATGTGCAGCGGGGTGAGGACGCTACGGGCTAGTAGCGGCACGCGATCTCCCGCGCGCGGGCCAGGTCGGCGTGGTTGTCGACCTCGACCCAGGAGACGTCCCCGATCGGTGCCGCCCGTACCTCGCCGCCCCGGTCGGCGAACTCCTGGTAGCCGTCCTCGTAGTAGAGGTTCGGGTCGCGCCGCCAGGTCGCCTCCAGCGCGTCGGCGAGGGCGTCGGCCACCTGCGGCTCGATCAGCGTCGCGCCGATGTACTCCCCGTACGCCTCGCCCGGGTCCATGATCTTGGTGATCCGGGTGAGCTGGCCGGCCGCGTCGAAGGTGGTCTTCATCTCCTCCTCGGCCAGCGCCTTGATCGTGTCGACGGCGAGCAGGATGCCCGGGCCGCGCTCGGCCAGCAGGGTCTTCTCCACGCTCACCGGGTGCACGGTGTCGCCGTTGACCAGCAGCACGCCCCGGGCGAAGTGCTCCCGGGCCAGCCAGAGCGAGTAGGCGTTGTTCCACTCCTCGGCCTTGTCGTTGTGCACCAGGGTCAGCGTGACGCCGTACCGCTTCTCCAGGTCGGCCTGCCGCTCGCGTACCGCGTCGGCCGCGTAGCCGACCACGATCACGATCTCGGTGAGCCCCACCTCGGCCAGGTTCCCCAGCGCGATGTCCAGGATGGTGGTGTCACCGTCCACCGGCACCAGCGCCTTCGGCAGGGTGTCGGTGTACGGGCGCAGCCGGCGCCCCGCCCCGGCCGCGAGCACCATCCCGATCATTGAGGCGTCCTCCCTCGTACGACTCCCGGTCACCGCTGGAGGATAGCGCCGCGTGACGGCGCCGCTGTGACCAACCGGGTCAGCCGGGCAGCGCCGCCAGGTCCGCCAGCATCACCAGCCGCTCCTCGGCGGTCAGCACGGTGTACGGGCCGGCCGCCCGCCGGTCGGTCTCCAGCTCGATGGCGAGCTGCTCCGGCCCGGGCGGCAGGGCGGCGACGCTCGCCGCGGTGTGCCCGGCGGCGGTCCAGGCGGCGGCGTGCGCGTCGGCCCGGTGGTAACGCAGCGTGCCCAGCCGATTGAGCAGCAGCACACCGGGCGGGGTGCCGTCCGGCTCGTGCGGCGGCGCCATCGCGGCGAACGCGGCGCCGTCGTCGGCGTCCTCCTCCTCGGCGAGCACCAGCGCGTACGCGAGCACCCGGCCGAGCGCCTCCACCAGCCGGAGCACGCGGTCGTCGTGCCCGGCCCAGAGTTCCCTGGTCACCTCGGCGTGCACCTGCCAGATCCCGGCGAGGAAGGCCAGCCCGCGTTCGGTGGCGGAGAGCCCGCCGTCGGGGCTGCGGTGGATCATCCCGTACGCCACCTGCTTGTCCAGGGCCCGCCGGCAGTCGGCCGGGTCCCGGTAGCGGGTGACCGCCGCGAACCCGGCCTCGTCGACCGTCCCGCCGGGCGCCGCGAGGCGGGTGCGGAACTCCAGCAGGAAGCCGGTGGCGGCCGGCCCGCCGTACTGCTGGCTCAGCTCCGCGCCGCCACCGTCGCGGCCGGCCAGCATGCCGGCGACGAAGGCCCGGTCGACCGCCGGGGCGACCAGGCCGGCGAACCGGTGCGGCGCCAGCTCGACGGTGTCGTTCACAGACCGATCGAACGCAGGGCGGCGAAGGCTTCCTCCGCGATCCGCCGGATCAGGCCGTCGTTGACGTCGCGGTGCTCGTCGAGCAGGTCGACCTCGTCGGCGGCGAGCCACCGGAACTCGGTGTGCTTGCCCGCCTCCAGCGTCGGCCGGGCGAGGTCGCCGTCGACCCGGACCAGCCAGTCGCTCTCGATCCGCTCCAGGCCGTCGTCGGCGACGTAGCGGTACTCCCCGACGTGGCCGAGCACGTGCGACACCGTCCAGCCGGTCTCCTCGGTCACCTCCCGGCGCAGCGCGTCGTCCACGTCCTCGCCCGGTTCCAGGTGGCCGCCGACGATGTCCCAGCAGTTGGGAAAGATGCGCCGGTCGGGAGACCGTCGCTGGACGAAGAGGCGGCCCTCGTCGTCGACGATCAGCGCGCCGGCGCAGCGTAGAGGCTCGGTGGACACGCCACGACAGTAGCGAGCGGTCGGGCGTCGCGGCGATGCCCGGTCTTGTCCCGGAAACCTCAGGAGCGGACCATGTCCCCTACCGGATGCCACCGTCCCACAGGGGTGATGCGTGATGCAGGTACGGGAAGCGATGTCCAGCGAGGTCCTCGTGGTCGGCCCGGAGCACACGCTCCGTCAGGCGGCCCGGATGATGTCGGCCCGCGGCGTCGGGTCGGCGGTCGTGATCGATCCCGACTCCGAGGGGGTCGGCATCATGACCGAACGCGACGTGCTCAAGGCCATCGGCGCCGGCCTGGACTGCGACGTCGAGCGGACGGGCGCCCACCTCACCTGGGACGTGGTCTACGCCGGGTCGGAGTGGACGGTGGAGGAGGCGGCCGCCGCGATGGCCCGGGGCGGCTTCCGGCACCTGGTGGTGCTCGACGGGCGCGAGGTGGCCGGGGTGATCTCCGTACGCGACATCATGCGGGTCTGGGCGGCCAGCCGGATGGTCGACGCGAGCTGAGCGGCCGGTCCGGCGCGGGTGTGGCCGGCCGATCGACGGGTAAGGATTCCCTGCGGGCGCGGACGGGCCGTGCCCCGCGGGGAGGCCCTCATGCGCGGCGCGGATCGGCTGGTCGAGCAGCAGTACGCGATGCTCCTGCGGCGGGACGTGGCCCGGCTGCCGGACCTCTACGCGACGGACGCCTTCTACTCGATGCCGGGCGTCACGGTGCGCCCGATCGAGCTGCCCGCACTGCTGCGCACCTGGACCGGGGCCTTCCCGGACCTGTCCGTCGACCGGCTCGGGTCGGTGCAGACCGCCGGGGGCGCGGCCGTCGAGCAGCGGCTCACGGGCACCCACACCGGGGTGCTGCACACCCCGTTCGGCACCGTCGCGCCGACGGGCCGGGTGGTGAGCTGGGACGTGGTCGACGTCGTCCGGGTGCGGCACGGGAAGGTCTCGGCCTGGCGGTCCTACTTCGACTGGGGCCAGCTCATCGCGGCGCTCGGGCTGCACGTGGACGGGCTTTCCCGCGAGGCGCAGCACGACCCGCTCGGCCTTCCGGTCTGATCTGCCGCCGACCGGTTGACGCGGGTCACCCGTCCCGGTGGCTCAGGATGCGGACATCGCCGTGCCGTCGGCGCGCACCCCACCGCCTTCCGTACGCTGAACAGCCATGACCGCCGAGCAGCTGATCTCCTTCGCCCGTGGCGCTCCCTCGCTGGACATCGTCGATGTCGAGGGGCTCAAGGCCGCCGCCGTCCGCGCGTTCGACGCCGACCCCGCCGGGGTGACGGCGTACGGCACCTCCGTCGGCTACCTTCCGCTACGGAAGTGGATCGCCGAGAAGCACGGGGTGTCGGCCGACCAGGTGCTCATCACCAACGGGTCGTTGCAGGCCGACGCGTTCCTCTTCGACCACCTGGTCCGCCCCGGCGACGCGGTGGTGGTGGAGCGCCCGACGTACGACCGGACCCTGCTCAACCTCCAGCGGATGGGCGGCGAGCTGCACGGCGTCTCCATCCAGCCGGACGGCCTCGACACCGCCGAGCTGCGCAAGCTGCTGGAGTCCGGGGTGCGCCCCCGGCTCGCGCACGTCATCCCGAACTACCAGAACCCGGCCGGCGTGACGCTGAGCCTGGAGAAGCGCCGCGAGTTGCTCGATCTCGCCGCCGAGTACGAGTTCACGATCTTCGAGGACGACCCGTACGCCGACATCCGGTTCCGGGGCGAGGCGCTGCCGTCGATGCTCTCGCTCGACACCCGCAACGTCGTGGTGCACGCCTCCAGCTTCACCAAGACGGTCTGCCCGGGGGTGCGGGTCGGCTACCTGGTCGGCCCGGCGGACCTGATCGGCGACATCGCGAAGAAGGCGACCAGCCTCTACATCTCGCCCGGCATGGTCTCCGAGGCGATCGTGCACCAGTTCTGCGTCTCCGGTGACATCGAGCGCTCGATCGAGACGGTGCGCGCCGCACTCGGCGAGCGGGCCCGGGTGCTGGCCGAGTCGCTGCGCCGGCACATCCCCGAGGCCCGGTTCGTGGAGCCGGACGGCGGCTACTTCCTCTGGGTCGAGCTGCCCGAGGACGTCGAGGTCGACAGGCTCGCCCCGGCCGCCGCCGAGCGCGGGGTCGCCGTGGTCAAGGGCAGCGACTTCGTGGTCGACGGCGGGCGGCACGCCCTGCGGCTGGCCTACTCGGCGGTGACCGCCGACCGGATCGATGAGGGCGTCCGGCGGCTGGCGGAGGCCATGGCGGCCGTACGGGGCTGATTTCTGTCGGATTTCTGACAGTGCGGCGATACCGGCCGTCCCGGGTCTCCCGTCGGGGCGGCCGGTGGCCCACAATGCTGCGAGCGTCACTCACCACGTAGCGCAACTCACCGTTCGGCGCCGGCCCACGCCGCGCCCGACGACGAGATTGACCCGGCCCCCGCCGGGCGGCACGCGGAGCGACGCGAGCAGCACAACCCCCGCCCCCAAGGGTGCCGGGTGGGCCGTGTCGTCCCCTCACCCCCCTGATGCGGCCCGGCCCGCCCGGCGCCACCACGGTCGATCGTCACCGCCCGTGACCGTCGACGGCGGCGTACCCTGCTAGCCGCGGCAGCGCGTGGGGAGGGGGCGTGATGACGGACCGGGGGCAGCGGGGGCGGACGGCCTCGCCGAGCGGCGGGCGGGTGCTCAGGCCCCGGGACTGGGCGGCGCCCGTGCGGGCGATGACCCGCCGGCTCAACCCCGACAACCTCCAGGGCCCCCCGACGCCGGCCGGCCCGCAGCGCAGCGCGGTGGTCGACTGCGCCCTCTACGTCGACGGCCGCCGGCAGCCCGGCGACTGGCGGTACGCCGACGCGCTCGCCGCGGCCCGCCGCGAGGAGAACGCCTTCGTCTGGCTCGGCCTGCACGAACCAGAGCTGGCCGAGATGACCGCCATCGCCGCCACCTACGGCCTGCACGAGCTGGCCGTCGAGGACGCGGTCAAGGCGCAGCAGCGCCCCAAGCTGGAGCAGTTCGGCGAGGTCAGCTTCCTGGTGCTGCGGACCGCGCGCTACTGCGAGCACGCCGAGCTGACCGAGAACTCCGAGGTCGTCGAGACCGGCCAGGTGATGCTCTTCATCGGGCCGAACTTCCTGATCAGCGTCCGGCACGGGGACGCCTGCCGGCTGGCCCCCGTCCGGGCCGACCTGGAGACGAAGCAGGACCTGCTGCTCCACGGGCCCTGGTCGGTGGCGTACGCGGTGACCGACCGGGTGGTGGACATCTACCTGGAGGTCGCCGACCGGCTGGAGGACGACCTCGACACGCTGGAGGTCGAGGTGTTCGACCGCCAGGCGAGCGGCCGGATCCAGCGGATCTACCAGATGAAGCGGGAACTGGTGGAGTTCAAGCGGGCGGTGACGCCGCTGCAACGCCCGCTGATGACGCTCACCGCGCAGCTGAACCGGGACGTGCCCGACGAGATCCGCCGCTACTTCCGCGACGTGCAGGACCACCTCAGCCGCACCGTCGAGCAGGTCAACTCCTACGACGACCTGCTCAACTCCATCCTCCAGGCCCGGCTGGCCCAGGTCACGGTCGACCAGAACAACGACATGCGCAAGATCGCCGCGTGGGCGGCCATCGCCGCCGTCTGGACCGCCATCGCCGGCATCTACGGCATGAACTTCGACGTCATGCCGGAGCTGCGGATGACGTACGGCTATCCGGTCGTGCTGGCCCTCATGCTCGCGATCTCGCTGGCCCTCTACCGCTGGTTCCGCCGCAACGGCTGGCTCTGACCGGGGGCGGGGACGCGGAAGCGCCGGCGGCGCGGGGTGACCCGCTCTGCCGGCGCTTTCCGGGGACTTCGGGGCGTCAGCGGCGCCCGTTGGTCTTGGCGCCCTTGCCCAGCGCCTCGGTCAGGTCGTCCGCCGGGCGGCCCGACACGTCCTTGGCGCCCTCGGCCACCGACGGGACCTTGTCCGTCGCGTGGACCGTCGGCTGCGTGCCGGGGGCGGTGGTGGAGGTGCTGTCGCCGCCGGCCACCGCCGAGCTGCCGGCGCCGGTCGGCCCGCCGGCCATGCCCGAGCCGCTCGACAGCGTCGAGGCCTCGGTGACCGGGGTCCGGATCTCCATGGTCTCGACCTCGTCGCGCATCGGTTCCAGCGTGCGGGTCGGGTCGTACTCGGCCCACTCCTGCTGCTCGCGACGGCGACGCATCGCCATCGCGGCGACGCCGGCCACCGCGCCGGCCGCCAGGAGACCGGTCAACATGGACCCGCCGCGCCGTGCGTTCTTCTTCCGGGAAGCCTTCATGTTCTTCGCCTTGACCTTCCTGGTGACCGCGGCCTGCTTGGCTGCGGCGGCCTTCCTGCCGGTGACCGCCTTGCCCGCCGCCTCGGCCTGGGCCTTGCGGACGGCCAGGGCCAGCGGCGCGAGCGCGGCGACCGTGGACGCGAGACCGCTGGAGGCGCGGTCGCGCACGATGACGGCGGTCGGCGCGACGGCGCCCCGGGCCGCCTGGACCCGCGGGCCGACGGTGGCGCCGGCGCCCTTCGCGGCGTAAGTCGCGGCCTGCCTCAGGTGACCGAGGCCCTGGTTCAGCTCCGCCTTGGCCAGCTGCCCCTGGGTCTTACGCCGCCCGATTCCAAACACGGTCCCACCTCCTGGGAGTTGTTCCTTCGTCATCCTCCACCTTCGGATGCCTCCGCACTGCCAGATCGGGCACATGGGAGGATCCGCATGGAACTGACCAACGAGTGAGGAGTACCCGTGGCCGAGGCTGTCTACGCCACCTTGCACACCAACGCTGGCCCGATCCGGCTGGAGCTCTTCCCCAACCACGCGCCGAAGACCGTCAAGAACTTCGTCGACCTGGCCGAGGGCAACCGCGAATACACCGACCCGCGCACGGGTCAGCCGGGCAGTGGGCCGTACTACGACGGCACCATCTCGCACCGGGTGATCAGCGGCTTCATGATCCAGATGGGCGACCCGACGGGCACCGGCCGCGGTGGCCCGGGGTACAAGTTCGCCGACGAGTTCCACCCGGAGCTGCGCTTCGACCGGCCGTACCTGCTGGCCATGGCGAACGCCGGGCCGGGCACGAACGGCTCGCAGTTCTTCATCACCGTCTCGCCGACGCCGCACCTGAACAACCGGCACACCATCTTCGGTCAGGTGGCCGACGAGCAGTCCGCGAAGGTCGTCGACTCGATCGCCAACACCCCGACCGGCCCGAACGACCGGCCGCTGCAGGACGTCGTCATCGAGCGGGTCGAGATCGAGCGCTCCGCTGCCTGAGCCGTCCGCGAGGTACCTTTGCCCACATGACTGAGCGCTCCGAAGGTCGGGACCGGTTGGCGGGCCGCGCGGCCCGCGTCGGCGGGCGGGCGCGGTGAGCGAGTCGCCGCCGGTCACCCCGGTCTGCTACCGGCACCCCGGCCGGGAGACGTACGTCCGGTGCACCCGCTGCGACCGGCCGATCTGCCCGGACTGCATGCGGGAGGCGTCGGTCGGGTTCCAGTGCCCGGAGTGCGTGGCGGAGGGACGTCGTGGCGTGCGGCCGGCGCGCACCGTCTTCGGTGGCGGTGCCGCCGGCCGGCACGGCTATGTCACCAAGGCGCTGATCGCGCTGAACGTGCTGCTGATGCTGCTCTCCATCGCCTCGGACCGGGGCGGGGACGCGGCGGTCGGCGGCTCCGGCTTCGGCGGCCTGATGGGCGGCAGCACCCCGCTGACCGACTGGGGCGCGGTGCTCGGCGGCGCGATCTTCCCCGACGGCACGGTCGGCGGCATCGCCGAGGGCGAGTGGTACCGCCTGGTCACCGCGATGTTCCTGCACTACGGCGTGGTCCACCTGCTGCTGAACATGTGGGCGCTGTGGGTGCTGGGCCGGTCGCTGGAGGCCAGTCTCGGGCCGCTGCGGTTCGGCGTGCTCTACCTGGTCTCCGGGCTGGGCGGAAACGTCGCCGCCTACCTGTTCAGCGAGCAGAACCAGCTCACCGCCGGCGCGTCCACGTCGATCTTCGGCCTCTTCGCCGCGCTGGTGGTCATCGAACGCAAGATGGGGCGGGACATCTCCCAGGTGCTCCCCATCCTGGTGATCAACCTGGTCTTCACGTTCACCGTGCCCGGCATCTCGATCCCCGGGCACCTGGGCGGGCTGGTGGTCGGCGGGCTGGTGGCGCTCGTGTTCGCGTACGCCCCACGGTCCCGGCGGACGCTGGTGCAGTTCGCCGGCGGCGCGGTGGTCGTGGTGGCGCTGCTCGGCCTGGCGCTGATCCGCACCGCCGTCATCCTCGGCGGCTGACCGTCCGCTCGGTCGTGCCGCGCGGGACCGACCGGCGGCGGGCCGGCGGCTGACCCGCCGCTCAGCGCGGGCGGGCCTCGTGCAGGGCCTCGGCCACGTCGGCGGGGTCGGCGCCGAGGTCGAGGCGGCCGAAGAGGTGCAGCGACTCCCCGGCGTCGATCTCCAGCACCTCGCTGGTCAGGCCCAGCCGGGCGCGGCGGTCCACGGTGACCCGCTCGACGGCCGGCCAGGGCAGCCGGCGGCGACCCGCGAAGCCCCGGACGACGGTGACCCCCTCCGGGTCGACCGCCAGCCGGACCGGCGCCACCAGGTCGCGCGCCGCCCAGCCGGCCAGCGCGGCGGCCGCGACCACGGCCAGCCCCAACTGGACCGGGTCGCCCTCGTCGAGGAGCAGTGCGAGCGCGAGCAGCGCGACCGCGCCGGCCAGCTTGAGTGCCGGCAGGGTGGCCGGCACCCGCCACTGGTGGACGGTCGGGGACGGGTCTGGGCGCATCCGTCCAGGATGCCAGCGCACCCCGGGGGAGGACGGCGGCCCGCCCAGGACGTAGTATCGGTGGCAGCCGAAGTTACCGGGGAGTAGTCATGAGTGACGCAGTCATCGTCGGCGCGGTACGCACCCCGGTGGGGCGGCGCAAGGGCAGCCTGGCCGCCGTGCACCCGGTCGACCTCTCGGCGCACGTGCTGCGCGCCCTCGCCGAGCGCACCGGGATCGACCCGGCCCAGGTCGACGACGTGGTCTGGGGCTGCGTCTCCCAGGTCGGCGACCAGTCGTGGAACATCGCCCGCAACGGCGTGCTGGCCGCGGGCTGGCCCGAGTCGGTGCCCGGCACCACGCTCGACCGGCAGTGCGGCTCCAGCCAGCAGGCCCTGCACTTCGCCGCCGCCACCGTGCTCTCCGGCCAGGCCGATCTGGTGGTCGCCGGCGGCGTCGAGTCGATGACCCGGGTGGCCATGGGCTCCAGCGGGGCCGGCGGGATGCCCTTCAGCGAGCAGCTCCGCGACCGCTACCGGGGCGTCGAGGGCTTCGCCGAGGATGCGCCGCTGCCGTTCAACCAGGGCGTCGGGGCGGAGCTGATCGCCGCGCGCTGGCGCTTCTCCCGGGCCCAGCTCGACGAGTTCGCCCTCGCCAGCCACGAGAAGGCGGCCGTCGCGCAGGACGCCGGCGCCTTCGAGGCCGAGATCACCCCGGTCGCCCTGGCCGACGGCGGCAAGTTCGCCGCCGACGAGGGCATCCGGCGGGACACCTCGCTGGAGAAGCTCGGTGAGCTGGCCACCCCGTTTCGCCCCGACGGCGTCGTCACCGCCGGCTCCGCGTCGCAGATCTCCGACGGCGCGGCGGCGCTCGCCGTCACCACCAGCGAGTGGGCCAGCCGGCACGGCCTGCGCCCGCTGGCCCGGATCCACACCGCCGTGGTCGCCGCCGACGACCCGGTCACCATGCTCACCGCGCCCATCCCGGCCACCGCGAAGGCGCTGCGCCGCGCGGGGCTGGGCATCGAGGAGATCGGGGTGTACGAGGTGAACGAGGCGTTCGCCCCGGTGCCGCTGGCCTGGCTGGCGGAGACCGAGGCGGACGCGGAGCGGCTCAACCCGCGCGGCGGCGCGATCGCCCTCGGCCACCCGCTCGGCGCCTCCGGCGCCCGGATCATGACCACCATGCTCGCCCACATGCGGGACAACGACATCCGCTACGGCCTCCAGACCATGTGCGAGGGCGGCGGCATGGCCAACGCCACCATCGTCGAGCTGCTCTGACGCCCGGCCTGCCGGGGCGGGAGCTACGCCCCGGCGGGCCGGCGCGCCACCATGTGGCCCTGCGGGGTCTTCTCGGTGCCTTCGGGCTCCTTCACGACCGTGGCCCACAGGTCGAAACCGGCCTCGCGCAGCAGCGCGGCCACCTCGTCCGGCTGCTGCCGGTACCAGTCGGCGCAGATCGGTTTGCCGAAGGCCTCGTCGAGGTGCAGGCATTCGTCGCCGACCTGGAAGGCGAGCATGAGCTGCCCGCCCGGCGCGAGCACCCGGTGGAACTCGGCGAAGACCTCGGGCCGCCGCTCCCAGGGGACGTGGATGATCGAGTAGTAGGCGAGCAGCCCGCCGAGGGAGGCGTCCGGCAGGTCCAGCGCGAGCATCGAGCCCACCTCGAACCGCAGCCCCGGGTACGTCTCCCGGGCCAGCGCGACCATCCCGGGCGACAGGTCGACGCCGAACGCGTCCAGGCCCAGTCGGTGCAGCAGGATCGTGACGCGGCCGGGCCCGCAGCCGACGTCGGCGACGGGGCCGTTGCCGTTGGCCTTCACCGCCTCGGCGAAGGCGGCCAGCAGCGCGCGGTCGAGGGGTCTCTCGTCCATGTCCGTGCGGAGCCACTCGGCGTAGTCGACGGCCATGGTGTCGTAGGAGTCGCGGGTGGCGGCGAGGAACGAGGCGTCCGGCATGGCGGTGAAGGGTAGCCGTCCCCTCCGCCGGCCGCGATGATCATCGCCGGGACCGGCGGGGCGTGTCGATCGCCGCCGGGCACGGGGTGCGCCGGGGATAAGGTGTCGCCCCGGCGCCGGGGACCGGGCTAGATTCCGCGGCGTGACCACTGCCTCCATGCCGTACGCCGACTGGGCCGACCCGCACTGGCGGGACACCGCGCTCGGCTGGGTCGGCGACCAGCTCGGCCGGCACGGCCGGCGGGTCGTCGGGCCGGTCGAGCCCCGGGTCCGGCCGTGGTCCCTCGTCTGGCGGGTACCCACCGACGCCGGGGACGCCTGGTTCAAGGCGAACAACCCGGGCACCCGGCACGAGGCGGCGCTGCTGGCCGCACTGGCCCGGCTCGCCCCGGGGCGGGTGCTCGACCCGATCGCGGTCGACACCGACCGCGGCTGGTCGCTGCTGCCCGACGGGGGCCGCTCGCTGCGCGACGCGCTGGGCGGCGACCGTGACCTGCTGGCCCGCTGGGAGCAGGTCCTGCCGGAGTACGCCGACCTCCAGCGCACGGTCGCGCCCCGCGCCGGTGAGCTGCTCGCGCTCGGGGTGCCCGACCACCGGCCGGAGGTGCTGCCGGAGCTGTTCGAGTCGCTGCTGGAGGACGAGGAGTCGCTGCTGCTGGGGGCGGCGGACGGGCTCGACGTCGAGGCGTACGGGCGGTTGCGCGCCCATCGGGACACCTTCGCCGAGCACTGCCGACGGCTGGCCGACTCGGGCATCGAGCCCAGCATCCAGCACGACGACCTGCACGACGGCAACGTCTTCGTCGCCGACGACGGGCACCGGTTCTTCGACTGGGGGGACGCCTCGGTCGCCCACCCGTTCGGCACCCTGCTGGTCACGCTGAACTCGGTCGCGGACGCCTTCGAGCTGCCCGCCGGCGACCCGACGTCGGCGCGGCTGCGGGACGCGTACCTGGAGCCGTGGTCGGACCGGCACGACCGGGCGACGCTGCGCGAGGTGGCCCGGCTGGCCGTCCGCGTCACCCGGGTGAGCCGGTCGCTCTCCTGGCGCCGGGCCCTCATGACGCGGGATCCGGCCCGGGCGCAGTACGCGTCCGCGGTGCCCGGCTGGCTGACGGAGCTGTTCGAGCCCGACCCGGTCTGAACCCGGACGGGCGGCGCGCGGCCCCGCCCAGCAGGCGCGAGGGCCCGCCCGCGACACTTCCGGCCCGTCCGGTGCCGGCCACGACCTCGACAGGAGCCGTCGACTGTGGTCAGAATCAGCGGGCCGGCGGCGCGAGTGACGCGTCCGCCCGCCGGCCGTCCGACTCACGGGGACAGATCGGGGAAACGTGAAATCCACACTCTCGCCGGCCGGGCTGCGCCGTGCCGCCCGCCGGACCGTGGCCCTCGCCGCCACCACCGTCGTCGGCACCGGCCTCGCGTTGACAGCCGTCACCAGCCCGGCCCACGCCGCCGTCCCACCACAGCCCGGCACCTACACCGGCCTCGGCTTCGACGCCTGCACCGCGCCGACCAGCGCACAGATGCAGGCGTGGCGCGACCACTCGCCGTACCGGGCGGTCGTCATCTACTTCGGCGGCAGCAGCCGGGGCTGCGCACAGCCCGCGCTGACCCCCGAATGGGTCGCGGAGCAGACGGCGGAGGGCTGGCACCTCGTCCCGATGTACGTCGGGCTCCAGGCCCCCTGCCTGGCGACCAGCCGGCCGCGCATCGACCCGGCCCAGGCGGCGGCGCAGGGCCAGGCCGAGGCCGACGACGCCGTGGCGCGGGCGGTGGAACTCGGCCTGCCCCGGGAGAGCGTCCTCTTCTACGACATGGAGGACTACGACGGCGGCGACGCCGCCTGCACCACCGCGGTCCTCACCTTCATGAGCGCGTGGACCGCCCGGCTGCACGACCAGGGCTACCTCTCCGGCTTCTACAGCAGTGTGGCCCGGGGCGTCGCCGACCAGGTCGCCGCCTACGACACGCCCGGCTACGTGCGTCCGGACTACCTCGACTTCGCGCGCTGGGACAACGACGCCACGGTCGAGGACCCGACCATCCCGGCCAGCTACTGGATGCCGAAGCGGCGGATGAAGCAGCACGTGGGCCCGCACGACGAGACGTGGGGCGGGGTCACCATCAACATCGACGGCGACTACCTCGACGTCGCCCCGCTGCCGGCGACCCGGTTCGGCGACTTCACCGGCAACGGCTGGGCGGACCTCGGCTACCGGGAGCCGTCCACCGGCCGGGTGTACGTCTATGGCGGCAACGGCACCACGCTGAGCGGCCGGATCACGCTGGGCGCCGGCTGGAACGGCATGGACACGATCATCCGGGCCGGCGACTTCGACCGGTCCGGCGGCGAGGACGTGATCGCCCGCGAGCCGGCCACCGGCTACCTGTGGCTCTACCCGGGCACCGGGTCGGGGATCAGCGGCCGGATCAACCTCGGCGCGGGCTGGAACAGCGTCCGGGAGATCACGCCGATCGGCGACTACAACCGCGACGGCTTCCAGGACCTGCTGGCGGTGCAGAGCTCCACCGGCGCGCTCTACCTGTATCCCGGCACGGGAGGCAGCGCGTTCACCAGCCGCATCCTGCTCGGCTCCGGCTGGAACACGGTGGACGAGCTGAACGGCGGCGGCGACTTCAACAACGACGGCTACCCCGACGTGGTCGCGCGGGAGAAGAGCACCGGTGACCTCTACCTGTACCCGGGTCGTGCCGGCGCGCCCAACACCCGTACCAAGGTCGGTGCCGGCTGGAACACCATGCGCGACCTCGTCCAGCTCGGCGACTTCGACCGGGACGGCCGGCCGGACATGGTGGCCGTGCAGAATTCGACCGGCTACGTCTACCGGTACCGCTGGCTCGGCACCGCCTGGGCGTCGCCCATCCGGCTCGGCACCGGGTTCGGCTCCATGACCCCGCTGCTCTGAGCGACCAGGATCGAGGACTCGTGACGCTCCGTTCCGCTCTGCCCGCCGGGCTGCGGCGTACCGCCCGGCGGGCCCTCGCCGCGACGGCGGCCACCGTGCTCGCCGCCGGCGCCGCCCTGACCGGCACCGCCGGGCCCGCGTGGGCCGCCGGCTACACCGGGCCGCACCCGGGCGCGTTCACCGGCCTGGGCTTCGACACCTGCACCGCGCCGTCGAACGCGGCCATGAACGCGTGGCTCGCCTCGCCGTACCGGGCGGTGGGCATCTACATCGGGGGGAACGGCCGGGCCTGCGCCCAGCCGAACCTGACCCGGGAGTGGGTGACCACGCAGGCGGCGGCGGGCTGGCGCTTCTTCCCGCTCTACGTCGGGCCGCAGGCGCCCTGCCGCAGCACCAGCAAGCCTCGGATCGACCCGGCGCAGGCCGCCGCGCAGGGGCGGGCCGCCGCCGACGACGCCGCGGCGCGCGCCCGCGACCTGGGGCTCGCCCGGGAGAGCACCGTCTTCTACAACATGGAGAAGTACCCGGCGGGCGACGCGACCTGCACGGCGGCGGTGCAGACCTTCACCCACGCCTGGACCATCCGGCTGCACGACCACGGCTACTTCTCCGGCTTCTACACCGACGTGGCCTCCGGCGGCCTCGCCGACCAGGTCTCCGCGTACGAGCGGGCCGGCCACGGCCGGCCGGACTACCTGGACTTCGCCCGGTGGGACGGCGTGCAGACGGTGGCGGACGAGGCGCTGCCCGAGTCGTACTGGATGCCGAAGCAGCGGATGAAGCAGTACCGGGGCGACCACCACGAGACGTGGGGCGGGGTGACGATCAACATCGACAGCAACCACCTCGACGTCGCCCCGCTGCCCGCCACCCGGTTCGGCGACTTCACCGGCAACGGCTGGGCCGACCTCGGCTACCGCGAGCCGGCCACCGGCCGGCTGTACGTCTACGGCGGCAACGGCGCCACGCTGAGTGGGCGGGTCTCGCTCGGCGCGGGCTGGAACGGGATGGACGCGATCGTCCGGGCGGGCAACTTCGACCGGGCCGGCGGCGAGGACCTGCTGGCCCGCGAGAAGTCGACCGGCTACCTGTGGTTCTACCCGGGCAACGGCACCGGCGTGACCACCCGGGTCAGGGTCGGCAGCGGCTGGAACGGCATGCGCGAGATCACCCCCGTCGGCGACTGGAACGGCGACGGCTTCCAGGACATCGCGGCGGTGCAGACCTCCACCGGCGTGCTCTGGCTCTATCCGGGCACGGGCACCGGCTTCGGCAGCCGGGTCGCCCTCGGCGGCGCGGGCTGGAACGCGATGGACGAGCTGACCGGCGGCGCCGACTTCACCGGTGACGGGCGCCTCGACGTGCTCGCCCGGGACACGGCCACGGGCCGCCTGCACGTCCACCCGGGCGGCCCGGACGGGCTCCTCGGCGCCCGGCTCGACGCGGGTGCCGGCTGGGGCGGCATGCGCGACCTCGTCCAGCTCGGCGACTTCGACCGGGACGGCCGGCCCGACCTGGTCGCGGTCCAGAAGTCGACCGGCAACGTGCTGCGGTACCGCTGGAGCGGTGGCGGATGGCTCGCCCCGAACCGGCTGGGCAGCGGTTTCGGCGCGATGCAGCCGTTGCTCTGACCCGTACTTCCGGGCCCGTCCGGCGCGACGGGCCCGGAAGTCGGACAGGCGGTGCGACGCGCGGGTGTGGAAGTTCTGCAATTTGCGCGTGACCCACGTCACCCTCCGGCGCCCGTCGTTGGGCAGGGCATGGACGTCTTCTCCCGAACGTTCCTCCCGGCCGCCTCCGAGGCCGGACTGGCGATGCAGACTGTCAGCCGGCACATGCCGGTCTTCCGCCGCTGCGTCGGCTCCGGCGACGCCACCATCCTGGTCACCCGGTGCAGCCGGCCCGACCGCCCGATGGCCGGCGAGTACCTCTTCCTGCTGACCCACCGGCGGCTGGTCGTCACCCAGCAGACCCGGGTCCTGCACCGGCTGCGCCTGCACCTCAACACCGAGCTGCGGGAACTCAGCAACGTCACCTGGAGCCCGGACCCGCGCCTGCACTCGGTCGAGCTGGCGGCCACCGCGATCGACGGGGTCCGCGAGCGGTTCCTCATCCACACCCGGCACCCGAAGCAGGTGTGGCAGCTCGACGCGCTGCTCAACCACGCCTTCCGGACCCGGCTGCGGACGCCCCGGGAGCGGCTCGTCGCCACCATCGGCGAGGCGCCGGCGGTCGCGCGTCCCGCCGCGTTCCGGCCGGCCGTGGTGCGCTGACCGTCTTCTTACCGAATCCGAACATCCGCTGACCCGCCCGGCGCCGCCGCGTCGGGAATCATGGGCCGGTGACCGTCGACGCCCCGACCCGCGGGCTCGTCCTCGTGGTGGAGGACGAGCCGGCCATCGCCGACCTGGTCCGGCTCTACCTGATCCGCGACGGGTTCGGCGTACACCTGGAACGGGACGGCGCCGCCGGCCTGGCCGCCGCCCGCCGGCTGCGGCCGGTGGCCTGCGTCCTCGACATCGCGCTGCCCGGCCTCGCCGGTACCGAGGTCTGCCGGCGGCTGCGCGAGGCCGGCGACTGGACGCCGGTCATCTTCCTCACCGCCCGGGACGACGAGGTGGACCGCGTCGTCGGGCTGGAACTGGGCGCCGACGACTACGTCACCAAGCCGTTCAGCCCGCGCGAGCTGGTCGCCCGGGTGCGGGCGGTGCTGCGGCGCACGGCCGGAGCGCCCGGGGGAATGGGCCGGCCGCGGGTCGTCGGCGCGGTGACGCTCGACCCGGCCCGGCGCACGGTGACCGTCGCGGGGGCCCCGGTGCAGCTCACGTCGACCGAGTTCGACCTGCTCGCGCACCTGATGGCCCGGCCGGGCCGGGTCTTCACGCGGGAGGAACTGCTCGCCGGGGTGTGGGGGTACGCGGCCCACGCCGGCACCCGCACCGTCGACGTGCACGTCGCGCAGGTCCGCGCGAAGCTCGGCGCGGCCAGCGTGATCCGCACCCACCGGGGCGTCGGGTACGCCGCCGATGGCTGAGCCCACCGTCGCGCTGCCGGTGGTCGGCCCGCCGGCGCGACCACCCCGCCCCCGCCCCGCCCGTACGCTCACCTCCCGCGCGGTGCTGGTCACCTGCGCGGTGGCTCTGGTCTCGGTGCTGGTCACCGCGATCGTGGCGGTGCCCCTGGCGGTGCGCGGCGTCGAGCGGCGCGACCAGGAGGCGCTGGCCGCCCAGGCCCGGCTCGCCGCCGAGGTGCTGCGGCCCCGGCTGGAGACCGGGCGGACCGCCGACGAGGAGCGGCTCGTCCGCCAGTTGCGCGCCCAGGGCGTCGACGCGTACCTGGTCCGGCGGGGCGTCGCGGACCGGCCCGGCCTGCCGCCCCGGGTGGTGCAGCGCGTCGCCGAGGGACGGAACGTGTCGACCCGCCGGCCCCTCGACGGGCGGCGCACGCTCATCGAGGGCCGCGCCCTGCCGGGCGGCAACGGGGTGGTGCTGACCCGCTCCCGGGCCACCGCCCCGTGGCGGCAGGTGCTGCCCAGCCTCTGGCTGCCGCTGCTGGCCGGGCTGGCCGCCGGCGTGGTCGCCGGGCTGCTGCTGGCCCGCCGGCTGGCCCGGCCGATCCGGCGCGCCGCCGACGCCGCCGCCCGGCTGCGCGCCGGGGACCGGACGGTACGCGTGCCGGTGGAGCCGCCCGACGAGGTGGCCGACCTGGCGTACGCGCTGAACGGGCTGGCCGCCGCGCTGGCCACCAGCGAGGGCCGGCAGCGGGAGTTCCTGCTCTCCGTCTCGCACGAGTTGCGCACCCCGCTGACCGCGATCCGGGGCTACGCCGAGGCGTTGGCGGACGGGGTGATCGGGGCGGCGGACGCGGCGGGCACCGGCCGTACCGTGCTCGCCGAGGCGGAGCACCTGGACCGACTGGTCAGCGACCTGCTGGCGCTGGCCCGGCTGGAGGCCGCCGACTTCCCGCTCGAACCGGTGCCGGTGGACCTGGCCCGGTTGGCCGCCGACGCCGGCCGGACCTGGGCCGACCGGTGCGCGGCGATGGGGGTCACGTTCCGTGCCGAGGTCCCGGAGCAGCCGGTGCCGGCGTACACCGATCCGGGGCGGATCCGGCAGGTGGTGGACGGGCTGCTGGAGAACGCGCTGCGCGTCGTACCGCCGGGGGCGCCGGTCGTGCTCGCGGTCCGGGCGGCCGGCGCGGACCCGGCGGCGGGCGGCGTCGTGGAGGTCCGCGACGGCGGACCCGGTTTCACCGACGACGACCTGGCGGTGGCGTTCGAGCGCGGCGCCCTGCACCAGCGCTACCGGGGGGTGCGCAAGGTCGGCAGCGGGCTGGGGCTGGCGCTCGCCGCCGGCCTGGTCCGCCGGCTCGGCGGGGAGATCACGGCCGGGCACGCGCCGGAGGGCGGGGCGGCGTTCACCGTCCGGCTGCCCCCGGATCCTTACCAAGCTCGAACATCGGCCTGACCCGCCGCTCGCCGGACGGCGGGAGGCTGGGATTCCACGGACGGACGAGAGGGAGACTCATGGCACGTTGGGGAATCGCCGCCGGCACGCTGTTCGCGGCGGTCGCGTTGGGGCTCACCGGCTGCGGCGCGGCCGAGGTGGCGGGCCAACCGGCCCGCGAGACCGCCGTCGAGGTCGTCGCGGCGCTCGGCGCGGAGGGCCAGGCGCTCGCCGCGATGGGCTTCGACGCCGGCGACCTGGACGTCGACCCCGTGGCCGCACCCGCCTCGCCGACGGCCTCGCCCGCCGCGACCGGGGAGAAGCCGCGACGCGAGCGCGCGGAGGAGTGGCGTAAGCGCCGGCAGGCCCGGGTGCTGCTGCGGAAGAACACGCTGCACGGCGAGGCCGTGGTGCGGACGAAGGACGGCGGCACGAGGACCGTCGCCGTGCAGCGGGGCGAGGTGACCGCGATCGACGGCGGGAAGATGACCGTGAAGTCCACCGACGGCTTCACCATGACCTGGACCTTCGGCGACGAGCTGCGCGTCGTCGAGCGTCGTACGACGATCGCGTCCACCGACATCGGGGTGGGCACGACGGTCGGCGTGGCTGGCGCCAAGGAGGGCGACGGCGGCGTGGCCCGCCTGATCGTCGTGCCGGTCAAGCAGAAGTAGGTGTGGCCGCCGTGCCCGGCGGAGGGATCAGGCCGGACCGCCCGGAGCCGGGCACGGCGGGCCACACCCCACCTCAGTACACCCGGGAGCCGATGAAGTCGTCGTGCCCGTAGCCCACCGGGTTGGCGAAGGCGCGGGACTCGAACGACCACTGCTGGCGCGTGCTGGTGGAGCAGGTGGCCAGCCGCAGCCGCGGGGTGCCCAGCCACGGGTCGTCGAAGGCCAGGCAGAGGTTGGTGTTGCCGGCCGCCTTGATCTGGTTGCCGGCCAGCACGAACCTCTGGTTGGCGCCGCCGTGGCAGTCGTGGACGTTGACCGCCGTGCCGGAGTTCAGCGTGCCGCCCGAGACGTCCAGGCAGCGGTCGTGGGAGAGCTCCGAGTGCAGCGACTGCCGGGCCGGGTCGTACCAGAAGCCCTGGTTGCGCCCGCCGTGGCAGCCGTACGACTGCTGCGGCGTGCCGTTGCGCGAGTCGTAGCCCTTGCCGTCGACGCAGGTGCCGGTGGCGGCGTTGCGTAGCTGCCTGAACTCGAACAGCCCCGGGTAGAGCACGCCGTTGCCGGTGCTGGCCGGGTCGACGCAGGTGGCGCGCTGCTGCCCGGAGTTCCAGAACTGGGTGACGCACTGGGCGAACATGCCGTGCCCCCGATAGTTCGGGTGGAACGACTGCCGCGCCGCGTTCTCGTCCCAGACGCCGATCTCGATGTGGAGGCCGCGGACGGCGGTGTTGTCGGTGCACACCTCGTGGCCGTGGAACAGCCGGCTCGCGTCGAGGTAGCGGGTGCCGGTGTTGGTCGCCGCCGCCCGCAGCGCCGACTCGAACAGGGGCACCGCCTTGTTCCGGGCGAACGCGGCGTCGGCCAGGTAGAGCAGGCAGCCACCGGCGTACCAGCCGGGGAAGTTCGGGTTGTCCTCCACGTCCGGGCTGCCGGGGCTCGGGTACGACATGAGCACCAGCTCGTAGTCCGACCGCAGGTAGCCCGCGCCCGTCATGGTCTGCCGGATGTCGGTGAGCGCGTCCTCGACCGCCTGTCGGCTGCCGTCGGTGCGCACCGTCCACTGGTCGGTGTAGGTGGGGTAGCAGGGGCCCTGAAAGAAGACCCGGCGGATGGTGCAGTCGGTGGCGACGGGGCCGAACTGGATCGTGCCGTCGCCGTTCGCGCCGACCACCACCCAGATCAGCTTGATGTGCGTGTTGCGCGCCTTGATCGCCAGGTGGTCGCCCTGGTTCAGCTCGTTGTGCTGGGTGGGTCCGCCCCGGATCAGGTTCCACGGGGTCGCGCCGGAGCAGGCGATGTTGTACTTCTCGTCGGCGGGTATGCCGGTGCGGAAGACCGCCTGGTCGTACGAGCGGTCGCACCAGTTGCCGGGTTCGTGGGTGCCGGGGACGTAGTTGCCCACCCCCTCGCCCGAGATCTCGCTGTCGCCCATCGTGATCAGCGCGGTGCGGCGCTGTTCGATGGGGCGGATGGCGGGCGCGCCGTAGAGGGCGGTGGCCTCGGCGGCGCGGATCGCCTCCAGGTTGCCGGGGAGTGGCTGGATGGCCGGACGGTCGGCCGCGGTGGCGGGGGAGGCCGTTCCGGCGAGCATCGGCAGGACGAGCGCGGCGGCGGCGACGACGGTGAGCACCCGTCGTCGGGTCGCGCGTTCGCGTCTGGCAGGGGAACCATGCATCGACGCACTCCTTTCAGCTCGATCGCGGGACATCGATCGAGTTACCAGAAGGTAGCGCCGGCTTCGAGATATGTGAATGTGTCTCGGAATCCTTGCGCGCGGAGTGTAGAACCGGACGATCCGGGCGAGGCGGACGACGTCAGGGGTGCCGCGGCCGTCGCTCCGGCCGCCCTCTCCGGCGTGGCCGGGCGGCATCGGCGGTGTCCGGCCGGAGGCGCCGGGCGGCATCGGCGGTGTCCGGCCGGAGGCGCCGGGCGGCGTCGGCGGTGCGCGGCCGGAGGCGCCGGGCGGTGCCGGCGGTGCGCGGCCCGGACGCGCCGGGCGGTGCCGGCGGTGCGCCGGCGGAGACGCCGGGCGGGTCAGCGCCCGGGCGGCAGGGCGTAGCCGACGTAGCCCCGGAACTCGACGCGCCAGCCCGCCGGCACCAGCTCCGCACACGCCGGCCGGCTGCCGGTGCAGACGATCGCGTCCACCAAGGCGGGGTCGGCCGGCGGGCGCCCGGGCAGCACGGACTGCAGCGCCACCAGCTCCGGCGGGCGGCCGTCGGCGTCCCGCAGCAGCAGCCACCAGGGGTACTCCCAGTTGTCGTTCTGCTGCACCAGGCCGATCCGGCGGGCGTCCGTCGCGCGTACCGCGCCCGCCGCCCAGCGGAACTCCTCCGCCCACTGGGGGCGCCGCAGGAACCGGGTCTCCCACTCGGAGGTGGTGAAGACCGAGCCCGCGCCGACCAGCCGGCGCGGGAAGCCGTACGACACCGCGAGCACCCCGGCCAGCGCGCAGGTGGCCAGCACGGTCACCGCGAGCCCGACCGCCACCGACCGCCGTCCCGCGCCGCCGTCCCGCGCGGTCGACCGGCGGCGGAACAGCGCGTCGAGCCAGAGCCCCGCCAGCGGTACGGCCAGCGCCAGCGCGTAGAGCAGCAGGCGGTTGCCCCACGGCTGCCACTTGACCATGGCGGTGTGCAGCAGCACGGCCACCACCACGACCACCGCGTACGCGCGCAGCGGCCCCACCTGCGTCGGGCCGACCCGGCCCGGCCTGGCCAGCGCGAACCCCGTCCCGATCAGCGCCAGCGCCCCGGCCAGCGGGAAGGCCACCCGGTCCTCGTCCGGGTACCAGGACGGCACCGGGAAGCGTTCCCGCCCGAAGGTGGTGGCCCGGTCCTGGGGGTCCACCCCGATCAGGTCGGCGCCGGCGACGATCGCCTCGGCGCCGGCCCGGCGCAGCGGCGCGAGCGGGGTGTCGAACGCCGTGTGCGCGATCCGCAGCGCGTTGACGAGCACCGAGGGCGGGTCGTGCCGCTCCATCGGGACGGACTCGCGCAGCCGGGGCGGGCCGAGCGGGTGCCCGAACTCGGCGGTCACCCGGGCGAGGAACGGACCGACCACGACCGCCGCGACCAACAGGATCAGCACGGACCCGGCCACCGTCCGGGCCACCTGGCGCCCCGGCCGGAGGCCGCCGGGCGCGGCAGCCCCACCGGCGTGACCGACATCCGGGCCGCCCACCGCGCCGGCCCTGTCGGGCACCGCTCCGGCGCGCTCCCGCGCGGTGCCCCGCGCCAGTCGTAGCTGGGCGAGCCCCCAGAGCACCAGCAGCGGCCCGAGCGCCATCAGGCCGTTGGTCTTGGTGACCGCGGTCAGCCCGGTGGCCGCCCCCAGCCCGAGCATCGTCCCGACCCCGGCGCGCCGGCGCAGCCCGTCCAGCGCGAGCGTCGCCGCGCAGGCCACCCAGGCGGCGCAGACCAGGTCGGTCTGGGTGCTGGTCGCCTGGAGCGCCACCATCGGCGTGGTGGCCAGCACGAACGCGGTGAGCAGCTGGGCCCGGCGGCTCCCGCCGAGCTGGGCGGTGATCCGGGTCGCCGCCAGCAGGACGCCGACCCCGGCGGCCCACTGCACCAGGTGGTGCAGCGCGTCGCCGCCGGTGAAGAGGCGCAGGTGCAGCAGCAGGTACTCGGCGCCGGGCGGGATGGTCACCTGGCGGTGGATGGCGGTGGGCCAGAAGTCGAGGTCGCCCTGGGCCACCCAGTGCTCCACCTTCGGCAGGTGGTAGGTCTGCGAGTCGAAGTTGTTCGGTTCGGCCAGCAGGGCGATCAGCAGCTCGACCAGGAGCAGCGCGCCGACCGTGCCGGCGAGCAGCCGCTCGCCCCGCCCCGCCGTACGCCAGACTTCGGCCAGACCGGTCCACCAGCCGGACCGGCGGGCCCCGGCGGCGCCCGGCGCGCCGGCATCCGGTGCGGGCGGCGGGGCCGGGGCACCGGTGGTGGGGCCGGTGGTCGCGCCGACCAGGGCGCGGCGTGGCGCCGCGACCGCCGCCGCCCGTCGCGCGGCGTCCCGCCACCGGCGCTGTCCGGCGGCCGCGCCGGTGGCGGCGAGGAAGAGCAGCCAGGCGACGGCGAACGCCGGCAGGGTGAGCAGCCCCAGCGCGCCGAGCAACTCCACCGTGAGTACCGCGAACGCGCCCGTGACCAGGGCGGCCCGGACCAGCGCGAGGCGCAGCGGCGCCACGGTCTCGGTGGCCAGCGGCCGGAGGGCGACGGTGAGCAGTCCGATCGCGGCGACGGGGGCCAGGGCGAGCGGGTAGCCGGCTGCCGACATGGCGGAAGTAAACACCATCTTCCTGAGGCCGCCACGGTCGATGCCCGCGGTGCTGGGCACCGTCCCGCTGACCAGCCAGGCTAGGCTAGGGCCGACGTATTGTCGCCACCGTGGAGATTCCCGTGAAGCTCTCGATCCTCATGCCGGTCTACAACGAGGAAGAACGCATCGCGGATGCTCTCAAGCAGGCGTTGGCGGTCGACTACCCGTGCGAGATCGAGCTGGTCGTGGTCGACGACGGCAGCCGGGACGGCACCGGTGAGATCCTCGGCCGGGCCGACGACGCGCGCCTGCGGGTCATCACCCACCAGCGCAACGCCGGCAAGGGCGCGGCCATCAAGACGGCGGTCGACAACGCGGAGGGTGATTACCTGGTCATCCTCGACGCCGACCTGGAATACGACCCGCAGGACATCCCCAAGCTGCTCGACCCGGTGCTCGACGGGCGGGCCACGGTCGTCTACGGCAATCGCACCTTCGGCAGCCACAGCGCCTACAGCTTCTGGTACGTGATGGGCAACAAGGGCGTCACGATGGCCGCCAACGTGCTGTTCAACTCCTACATCGGCGACCTGGAGACCTGCTTCAAGCTGATGCCGGTCGACCTCTACCGCTCGCTCGACGTCCGCTCGCGCGGCTTCGGCATGGAGGCGGAGGTGACCGGCAAGCTGCTGCGCCGCCGGATCCGCCCCTACGAGGTGCCGATCAGCTACCGGGCGCGGGGCCGCGAGGAGGGCAAGAAGATCACCTGGAAGGACGGCGTCGAGGCGCTCTGGATCCTCGGCCGCGAGCGCACCCGCCGCCGCCCCCTCGGCGCCCCCACCCGCTGACCCGCCGCCGAGACCTGCCCCGCGGCGGGTCGTCGCGGCTCAGCGGCCGGCCGGCGCCAGCGCCGACTCCAGGAACCCGCCGACCGAGCGGCGCAGCCTGGCGGCGTCCAGCCCGTGCCACCGGGTGTGGTCCTCGGCCGACCCGTAGCGGCGCAGCTCCTCGCGCCCGACGCCGAGCGCCAGCAGCCGGTGCGGCCGGTCGGCCAGCGCCGCCGACACCACCCGCGCCGACGTCCCGGCCAGGTAGGGCTCGACCAGGATCACCTCCGTGCCGGCCAGCGCCCGCAGCCCCGCGGTGTCGAACGGCCGGGGCCGGTGGGTGTACGCCACCGTGACGCCCAGATCGGCCGCCGCGGCGAGCGACGCGTCCAGCACCGGGCCGACCGCGACCAGCAGCGGGGCGCCCGGCCCCGCGTCCCGGAGCACGCGCAGCGCGCCGTCGCCGCCGTACGGCCGGTCGTTGTGCTGGGTGGAGAGCCGCAGGTACGCCGAGCCGTCGGCGGCCACCGCGTCCCGCAGCAGCGCCGGCACCTCGTCGGGGTGGCCGGGGACGTGCACGGTCCAGCCGTGCAGGGTGTCGATCAGCGAGACGTCCGCCGGCGAGAGGTGGGTGCGCCCGGCAGCCGCCCGGTCGTACGACGCGCCGACGCTGACCAGCACCGCGCCCACACCCTGGTGGTCGAGGTCCAACTTGAGCTGCTCGTACGCGCGCTCGACCAGGAACGGGGCGTAGCTGTGCGCGATCGGCCGCAGCCCGGTCAACGCCAGCCCGCCGGCCACGCCCACCATCAACTGCTCGCGGATCCCGACGTTGAGGACCCGGTCCGGGTGTCGCCGCGCGGCCGGGGCGAACGCGGCGGCGGAGATGTCCGCCAGCACCAGCGCCGTACGCGGATCGTCCGCGAGCAGCGCGGTGGTGGTGTCGACGAAACGGTCCCGCACGGTCACTCCCCCTGGTCGACGACCGCGACGACGACGTGCGGCCGGTGGTTGTCCTGCCCGGTCAGGGCGGTGTGCAGGGCGTCGTGGTCGCGCCCGTCGACGGTGGCGGCGGTCCAGCCGTTGACGGTGAACCGGGCCGCGGCGCCGCCCGGCCAGCCGTGCGTGGCGGAGCCGTTGTCGATCACGATCGCGGTCAGGTTGCCCAACCCGGTCGCGCCCGCGTACGCGATCGCCTCGTGGTTGGATCCCTCGTCCAGCTCCGCGTCGCCGAGCAGCACGAAGACCCGGGGCGTGAGCAGGCCCTGGGCGCGCAGCCCGAGCGCGGTGCCCACGCCGAGCCCGAGCCCGTGGCCGAGGGAGCCGGAGCCGATCTCCACCCCGGGCACCAGCATCCGGTCGGGGTGGTCGCCGAGTCGGCTCCCCGGGCCGCCCTGGTCGTCCAACCAGTCGGCGGGGACGAAGCCCTTCGCGGCGAGCACGGCGTAGTAGCCGGCGACGGCGTGCCCCTTGGAGAGCAGGAACCGGTCCCGCTCCGGCGCGTCGACGGTCTCCGGGGTGATCCGCAGGATCCGGTCGTAGAGCACCCAGAGCACGTCGACCGTGGAACGGACGTTCGCGCCGAACTCCCGGCCCGCGCGGACCCGCTCGTACAGCGGGGCGACGGGCCCGGGCAGGGGCGGCACGGTCGGGTCGTCCGGCGGTGGGGCGGTCGCCACCCGACCCGCGTTGGCGGTCATCGTGGTCATGCCGCTAGCCTGCAAGTTGAAGTCCGCTTCAACTCAAGGCGACGTGATGCACGAGTCACTGACCATCGGCCAGCTCTCCACCCGCAGCGGCGTGGCCCCCTCGGCGCTGCGCTACTACGAGCGGCTCGGGCTGATCCGGGCCGAGCGGACGGGCGGCAACCAGCGCCGGTACGCCCGCACCGAGCTGCGCCGGGTGGCGTTCATCCGGATCTCCCAGCAGGTCGGCATCTCGCTCGAGGAGATCCGGGAGGCGCTGGACTCGCTGCCGGCCTCCCGTACCCCCACCGCGGAGGACTGGGCGCGGCTCTCCGCGGCCTGGCGGGAGCGCCTGACCGAGAAGATCCGGCTGATGACCAAGCTGCGCGACGACCTCGACGGCTGCATCGGCTGCGGCTGCCTGTCGCTGCGGCGCTGCACGCTCTACAACCCGGACGACTCGCTCTCGGGAGAGGGCTCGGGGGCCCGCCTGATGCTCCCCCGCCCGGCCGCCGACCCGGCGCCGGCCGCCTGACGGCGGACGACGCGGCGGACGACGGCGGCGCGGCGGACGACGGCGGCGGACATGGCGGCCGGCGGTGGCGGACGACGGCGGCGCGGCGGCCGACGGTGGTCGGCGCGGCACCGGCTGCCGCGGCGCGGCACCGGCCGCCGGCCGGCCAGCTCGTGATGCTGCGCCGGCCGATTGACGCGTCAGCCGGTGGTGAGCAGCACCTTGCCGACGTGGTCGCTCGACTCGACCAGCCGGTGCGCCTGCGCCGCCTCGGTGATCGGCAGCCGGCGGTCCACGATCGGCCTGACCGCGCCCGCCTCGACCAGCGGCCAGACCTGCTGGCGGACGCCCCGGACGATCTCCGCCTTCTGATCCCGGGGCCGGGACCGCAGCGCGGTGGCCGCGACCGTGCCCCGCTTGGCCAGCAGCGCGCCGAGATCCAACTCGCCCTTGCGACCGCCCTGCATGCCGATGACCACCAGCCGGCCGTCGGTGGCCAGCGCCGCCACGTTCCGGGGCAGGTAGGAGGCGCCCATGATGTCGAGGATGACGTCGGCGCCCCGGCCGTCCGTGACCCGCCGGACCTCCTCGACGAAGTCCTGCTCGCGGTAGTCGATCGTGTGCGCCGCGCCCAGCTCGCGCAGCCGCTCGTGCTTGGCCGCCCGGGCGGTGACCACCACCGTGGCGCCGAGCGCGACCCCGAGCTGGACCGCGAAGGTGCCAATCCCGCTGCCGCCGCCGTGCAGCAGCAGCGTCTCGCCCTTCGCGAGCCGGGCCAGCTGCACGACGTTCGACCAGACCGTGCAGGCCACCTCGGGCAGCGCCGCCGCGTCGACCAGGTCGACCCCCGCCGGCACCGGCAGCAACTGCCCGGCCGGCACGGCGACGCGCTCCGCGTACCCGCCGCCGGCCAGCAGCGCGCAGACCTCCTGGCCGACCTCCCAGCCGGCCACGTCGGGCCCGGTCGCGCTGATCACCCCGGAACACTCCAGCCCGGGGTACGCGGGCGCGCCCGGCGGCGGCGGGTAGTGCCCCTGCCGTTGCAGCAGGTCCGCCCGGTTCACGGCGGTGGCCCGCACGTCGACGACCACCTCGCCGGGGCCGGGCTCGGGATCGGGCACCTCGCTCCAGACCAGTGCGTCGGGTCCGCCGGGCTCCGGGATCGTCATCGCGCGCATGCCCTGTGTCTACCCCACCCGCCCGTCGGTCCACGCCCGGGACAGGATCTCGTCCACCGTCTGCCCCGGCGTCTGCGCGGAGGTGTCCAGCCAGAGCCCCATGCGGGGCGTCTCCGCGCGGAACCCCGCGTCCAGGTCGGCGACCGGCCAGTCGCCGTACCCGGTCTTCTCCCGGGCGTCCTCGCGGGCGGCGACGACCTCGGGGCTCGGCGCGAGCACGACGACCGCCAGCGGGCGGTGCCGGATGCGGTCGACCATGCCCGGCAGGTCCGCACCGAGGATCACGTCCTGGAGCACCACCGTGAAGCCCGCGGCCGCGTAGCGGTCCGCCGCCGCCGCCGCGAGGTCGTAGCGCAGCCGCAACTGCCGCCACGCCTCCTCCGACGGCTCGGCGGTCATCTCCTCCCGCCCGCTGACCACCATCCGCCGGAAGACGTCCCCACGCAGGTGCACCGCGCGCGGCAGCCGCCCGGCCAGCGCCTCGGCCACAGTGGACTTGCCGGCGGCCATGATGCCGGTGATCAGCACGACGGACGGGGTCTCCCACATGCCGCCGATCATCTCAACGCGGGTGCCGTGCCCGCTCGCCCGGTGCGCCGCCGTGGCAGACTAGGCACGGTCGCGTACCCCTGCGGGGCGCGGCCCGGGAGGGTTCGCCTAGTGGCCGATGGCGCTGGTCTTGAAAACCGGTAAGGGCAGCGATGTCCTTCGTGGGTTCGAATCCCACACCCTCCGCCCCTGAACAGCAGAAACGCCCCCTGACCAGCGCGAACGCCGGTCAGGGGGCGGGTCTACGGACGGTGAGCCGGTCTCACTTCGTCTCGCTCCGGGCCGCCGCGTCCGGACGCTGTCGCCGTTGTCGGTCTCCGCGTCGCCGATCAGAAACGTCACCGGTGGCGCTCAGTGGGCCGCCACGCCCGACAGTTCGGCGCGCTGCTCCCTGTCGCTGGGCGACGCGGACCGCCGACGCGCAGCGACGACCACCGCAGCGGTCGTCACGAGGGTGAACACCGCCACCCCGGCGAAGGCGACCAGTGTCTGCCGATCGAGACGGGTCACCGGCATGCCTCGCTTCGCCTGCCAGGTGAATATCGCGAACACACCGGTGTAGCCGAGGCTGGCGACGCCGACCAGTCGGGCACGCACCCATTCGTCGCGGAGCCAACCATGACTGGCCGCGAGCACACCCAGGATCGCGGTGACGAGCAGCAGCACCTGGATGGCGTGCAGGCCGACGAAGTGCGGTACGCGGAGGTCGCCGCCGGTCGTACTCCAGTTGGTGAGGAACATTCCGTTGCCGTCGGGATCACCGATTCCGTGGCCGCCGGTCATCGACACCGGGTGGCCGTTGGCGTCGGTCACCGTGCGGGGTGCTGCGCTCGAGGAGTTGCCGAGCCAGAGGGCCACGACCATGCTGGCGACGGCAAGCCCGAGTCCGGCGCGCAGGGCGCGGGTCATGGCGCGGTCGCCGGTGCGTTGGATCAGGACCAGGACCGCGATGATCAAAGTGGTCAGCAGGAGTGGCGCGACGCCGATGGAGAACACCGTCCGCACGGTTTCGGCGACAGGCTCGGCATTGTTGTTGAAGTGGCTGAAGGTGCCGTGTGCGGCAGCGTAGGCGACGGCACCGACGTCCAGCAGACCGGCGACCGCGAAAACGGTGCCGAGCCACCAGCCGAGACGCCTGCCCTTGCTCAGCTTGCTGAGCAGCCACGCCAGGGTCAGGCCGTACACCCCCATGGCGAAGCCGAACTTCATCGGCTTCACCCAGACCGATTCGCCCATGAGCAGGCGATCGTCGACGAACAGGCCGACGGCGGAGACCAACGTCAGGGTGAACATGAGCGTCACGTTCGCCACCAGCGGGCGGTGCCAGCCGCGTAGCGGGCTGAGGCACGTTGCAACGATGGTCATCGGGCTCCAGACGAGGATCAGGGGGCCGGATCTGTTCGAACGAGCCCGCCGTGGACGGTGCTGATGCGTCCACCAGCCTCAGCGACTTCGCCCCGCTCAACCATCCGATCAGCCCCCGGACGCGTCCGCCGGTCAACCCCCGGCCGGGCCGGGGGTTATCCCCCGGCCCGGGCAGGCGCGCCGAGATCGATCCTCACCCGAGTTCGGAATGTTTCGAGCCGAGTCTCGGCCGGCGCCGGCTGCACACCATCCGGCCCGGAACAGCACAACGCCCCCTGGCCGGCGCGAACCCTGGCCAAGGGGCGTCGTGGTGCCCGTTCGGGTGGTGCGTCAGTAGTCCAGCAGCAGGGGCTGACGGTGCTCGATCGCGGTCTCGGCGAGATCGAGCATCACGGCGAGGCCGAACCGTGCGAACTCCACCAGCGACGGGTCGTCGGTGAACAGCCCACGCCGAAGCTCCGCCGGGTCGTACCCGGCGAGGAGACCGGCGCGTTCGTCCAGCAGGCGCAGCTCCGCCGCCAGCCGATCGATCGAACCCATTCGGGTCGGCTGACCCGTCGGCCGGGACGCCTCGATCACCAGCGGATCCTCGGCGAGCGGCAACCACCACTCCACCCCGGACAGCAGGGTGACGTAGCGCTCGGGCTGTGCCGAGGCCGCCTGGTACGCGGGCGCGTCAGCGAACTCGCGCGGGCTGTCTTCCTTGCCCCAGGGGCCCGGATGCAGGTCCGGGCGCTCGTCGTACGCGGCGAACAGCAGGACGGCGCCGAATCCGTCCCAGTCGGGTTTGTCGGTCCAGTACGGCTGAATCGCGCCCTCCGGCCAGTCCACGGGGCCGCCGAGCGCCTCCCCGAGCCACTGTTGCCACTCCCGTACGGCGTTCTGAACCATGTCCGGGTCGGTCTCGTGGTCCTCGTCCTCGTGCGCCCGGACGATCCGCACGTCGTATCCCTCCTGTGCGCCGATCTGCTGTGTGATGGTCAGCCAGTCGTTCAGGTGGTAGCGGGTCAGCGGTCCGACGTAGAGATCAAGGCCCATGGGGAGGCATTCTTGCCCACGGCGCACGTGACGTGCCGGCTCGGGTCGAAGCCGCCTCGTACGGGACGCCGGGCGCCGCCGGTTCGATCGCGGGCACCGGCGGGGTATGAAGGGTGCGGAGGACAACCGCGCTCACCGGAAGGACCTGTCCAGATGACCCTGGAACGACCGATCGCCCCGGACCCGTACGAGCTGCTGCCGACCGTGTCGTCGTTCACCCTGACCAGCGACGACGTGCAGAACGGCGAGCCGATGGACACCGCGTACGCCCACGGCAGCGTCGGGGGCGGGAACGTCTCGCCGCAGCTCGCCTGGTCCGGCTTCCCGGCCGAGACCAAGGGCTTCGTGGTGACCTGCCTCGACCCGGACGCCCCGACGGGCAGCGGGTTCTGGCACTGGGTGCTGGTCAACCTGCCGGCGAGCGTCACCGAGTTGCCCAGAGGAGCGGGCGCGGAGGATCTCGGCGGTGCCTTCACGGTCCGCAACGACTACGGCGACCAGGGCTACGGCGGCGCCGCGCCGCCGGCCGGTGACCGCCCGCACCGCTACGTCTTCGCCGTGCACGCCCTGGACGTGGAGCGCCTCGACGTCACGCCCGACGCGACCCCCGCCGCGGTCGGCTTCAACCTGGCCTTCCACACCCTGGCTCGCGCCGTCATCCGCCCCACCTACCAGATCAAGGAGTAGTCCCTCCGCCCGTCAGCTCCCGTGATCTTGCACTTGCTGCCCGGACGTAACGGACGAAAGCCTCGGAACGAGGGCGGAAAGTGCAAGATCGCGGGAGCGGGAGCGGGAGCGTGAGCGGGAGAACGGGTCAGGCGGGGACGCGGGCGACGGCGAAGACGGACTGGCCGAACGGGGGGCGGACGCGCTGCTCCGCCGCCTTGGTGGCGGGGAGCACGAGGGTGTCGTAGACCTTGACCATCGGGCCCTCCTTCGGCATCAGCCGGAAGACCTTGGTCGCCATGAAGTAGCCGATCAGCCCGAGCGCGTTCGCATAGTGGATCTTCTCCACCGTCAGGCCGGCGGCGGTCATCGCGTCGGCCAGGGTCTTCTTGGTGTAGCGGCGCACGTGGCCGGTGGCGATGTCCGCCGGGCTCATCGCGAACTGGAACGCCGGCACGATGATGATGACGTTGCCGCCAGGCCGGACCAGGTCGCGCATGCTGCGCAGCGCGCCCACGTGGTCCTCGATGTGCTCCAGCACGTTGTACGACACGGCCGCGCTGTAGTCGCCCCGCTCCGAGTGCGGCAGCAGCATCTGGCGGACCTCGATGTTCGGCTGGTCGGCCAGCCGCTCCTTCAGGGAGACGAGCCGGTCCGGGTCGGCCTCGGTGGCGGTGAACCGGGGCAGCCGCTCCGCCCACTCCAGCGCGTAGTCGCCGAGCCCGCTGCCGATCTCGATCGGGTTGTCACCGAGGTGCGGCACCGCCAGCTCGACAAACCAGCGACGGTGGTTGACCGCGGTCGCGAGGCCTTCCAGGACCTCGGACTGCACGCGCTGATCCCCAGTGATTTCTGCCATGCGTCGATTCCTCACGATATGACTCGACCCGCGCCTGGACCGACAGAGTGAATCATCCGCGCTGACGGCAGAAGAATCGGGGCACCTGGGTGGCCGAATTGCGGTCGGGGGGTGGGCACGTGATCGGCGGTCGGCGAACCCGGCACATGGTACGCCAGTACCCCGAAACATGTCACGGCGGTGCCATAGCCTGACTACTCTACGAATCGTTATGACTACTCCTGAATCGGACCTCCCCGCCGGCGTGCCGGGACGCGGAGCGCCGGAAAGCGGGTCCGACCGGGGCGTACGCCCCTGGAAGGGGTGGTGGACGGACCTCGCCGCCGTGGCGAGCTTCGTCCTGCTCGGCTTCTGGGTGACCGCGCGGCTGTGGCTGCGTCCGTCCCACGGCATCCGGGACAACCGTACGGACCAGTCCCAGTTCGAGTGGATGATGGCGCACGGCGCGCGGGTGGTGACCGATTTCGTTTATCCGTTCACGTCGGACCGGATGAACGTGCCGGACAGCGTCAACCTGATGGCAAATACGTCCGTATTATCCGTGTCTATCCCAATGACGCCCGTCACGCTGTTGTTCGGCACGCGGGCGTCGTTTCTGCTGTTCCTCACATTGGGCATGATCGCCACGGCGACGGCCTGGTACCTCCTGCTCTCCCGGGTGGTCGTCGGCTCCCGGGGGCCGGCCTGGCTCGGCGCGGCGTTCTGCGCGTACGCCCCGGCGATGGTCTCGCACGCGAACGCGCACCCCAACATCGTCTCGCAGTTCGTCGTGCCCCTGATCATCTGGCGCACGCTGCGGCTCGCCGAGCCGGGGCGCTGGCTGCGCAACGGTTTGCTGCTCGCGCTCGCGATCGTCTGGCAGGCCTTCATCAACCTCGAAGTGCTGCTGATGACCGCGATCGGGCTGGGCGTGGTCGTCGGGGCACTCGCCCTCGGCCGGCCCGAACTGCGCCGCCGGGCCCGGCCCTTCCTCGCCGGCCTGGTCACGGGCGCCGTGGTGGCGCTCGTCCTGCTGGCGTACCCGCTGTACGTCCAGTTCTTCGGGCCCGGGGCCTACCACGGACTGTCGTGGCTGATCCGCGGCTACTCCACGGACCTCGCCTCGTTCGTGGCGTACTCCCGGGAGTCCCTCGCCGGTGACGCGCGCACGGCACAGGGACTGGCGAAGAACCCGACCGAGGAGAACGCCTTCTTCGGCTGGGCGCTGGTCGTGCTCGTCGTCGCCCTGCTCTGGTGGCTGCGCCGGCACGTCGTGGTGCGCGGGCTGGCCGCCCTCACGCTGCTCTTCGGCCTGCTCTCCCTGGGGCGGGAGATCCAGCTCAACGGGAGGGGGACCGGGGTGCCCGGCCCGTGGGCGGCGCTGGAGGGCCTGCCGATCCTGCACTCGGTGGTGCCGACCCGGTGGGCGCTGGCGATCACTCCGATCGTCGGGGTGCTGCTCGCCTACGGGGCGGAGCACGTACGCGTCCTGGCCGCCCGGCATCCGCGGGCCCGACCGCAGATCCGCTTCGCCGCCGCCACGGTGCTCGCCATGGCGCTGCTGCCGATCCTGCCCACCCCGCTGCCCACCACCCGGCTCGACCCCGTCCCCGCCTTCGTCACCTCCGGTGCCTGGCGGCCGTACGCGGCCGGCGGACGGAGCATCGTGACGCTGCCCCTGCCCGACACCCACTACGCCGACCCGCTGCGCTGGTCGGCGCGGACCGGGCTGGACATGCCCATCGCCCGCGGCTACTTCCTCGGCCCGGACACCCGCCCCGGGCGGGACCGGGTCGCGCTGTTCTCCGCCCCGCCCCGGCCGACCAGCGAGTTCTTCGCCGAGATCCGGCGCACCGGCGCGGTGCCGCCGATCACCCCGCAGGCGCGGGTCGACGCGGTCGGGGACCTGCGGTACTGGCGGGCGGGCGCGGTGGTCCTCGGCCCGCACCGGCACGCCGACGCGCTGCGCCGGGGGATGACCGAGCTGACCGGCATCCGCCCCACGTACGCCGGAGGGGTCTGGCTCTGGGACGTCCGTACGCTCACCGACTGAGGCGGGACCGGGAGTTCGGGCGTTACGGGCGGACGCAGCAGCCCTGGCAGATCTTGGGCTTGGGGAGGGTGAAGGCGAGGCAGCAGGTGCGGCGCTGCACGGTCGGCTCGCCCGTCGGCCCGGGGACCAGTTCCACCAGGTCGGCGAGGTCCAGCGCGCCGAGCAGGGTCTCGATCGTCTCGACCGAGGAGCCGGGCAGGCCGTCGGCGGCCCGGAGGATGCCGTGGGCGATGCCGGAGGCCACCGACCCGAGCAGGGTGCGCGCGCCGATCCGGACCTCGGCCTGGATCGCGGCGATCATCGGGGCCAGGTGGGCGTCGAGCAGCGAGGCGCGGAGCACCCGGAGCAGCTCGGCCTCGTCGGCGACGACCCGCACCTCGGGCAGCCCGGAGAGTGCCAGCGGGTCGCCCGGCAGCACCGCAACCGTGGTCGAGCGGCGCAGGCCCAGGGTGAGCAGCGGGCGGTGGTCCTCGAAGTGGATCAGCACGTCGGCCGGGTCGAGCAGCGGCACCCGGCGGGCGGAGGCCCAGCCGAGCACCACGGGCAGCGCCGTCCAGTAGCTGTAGGACTTCCAGGCCAGCGCGGCGCAGGCGTGCGGGGTGCCGCCCCAGCGCAGGGTGGCCGAGTGCAGGAACTCCGGCAGCCGGGTGCCGTCGACCAGGGTGCTGGCCCGACCCCAGCCGAACTCGTCGGCGACCAGCAGGCCGGGCGCGAGGCCGGGCACGTCGTCGGTGCCGAACATGGCCCGCAGGGCGGCGGTGACCGGGGCCAGCGGCGCGGCGGCGACCTGGCGCCCAGGCATCACCGCTGTCATCCGACTCATCCCCCGTTCGAAGCGCCCGTCGCTGAGCTAAGGCTAGCCTAACCACAGCTCGCGGGCTAAGGGAAGCCTCACCTACGCCGGATCGGGAGGTGCGGATCACTCCGCCGCGTGCGGCGTACTACCCGGGCGTCGGGGCGGGAAACGCCGGTGCGCAGTATCGAGAAACATCGCTTTGTCAAGGCTCGTGTCGGCAAGGCGGCACTTCTCGTGTGCGCGTGGCCACAGAACGTGAAACTGATACTCCCGGCCACGAGGAAGCTGATGACGACCTCACCGCTCGATCGGGCTGCCGACTCCTTCGCGGCCGAGCTCGCCCGGCACCGTACGGGGCGGGGGCTGTCCAAGAAGCAGCTCGCCACCCTGATGGGGTTCGACCCGTCGTACGTCAGCCACGTCGAGGGGCGGCGACACCGCCCCACCGAGGACTTCGCGCGCCGCGCCGAGGCCGTGCTGGAGGCCAGCGGCGCGATCTGGCAGCGCTTCCGGGAGTACGACGAGCTGCGCCACGCCCGCGCCGAACGGGCCCTCCGGGAGCCGCCCGTCCCCGGGCAGTGGATGCCGCCCGGCACCGGGCTCATCGTCGAGCGGGAACTCGCCACGCTCACTCATATCGGCGACGCGTACCGCTGCGTCATCCGGCGGGAGCTCTACAACGCCGGCACCGAGCCGGTCACCCGCTACCTGGTGCGGGTCGCCGTCGACCGCTACCCGAACGACCCGGGGCGCTCCAACCGGCACCACCGGGAGCATCCGCTCACCTTCGCCGAGCTGCGGCTGCGGGCCGTCCGGGAGGACGCGGGCGAGCAGGAGGCGATGCACTGGCGGGCCAAGCACGACCGGGACGCCTTCAAGGAGATCTGGCTGCTCTTCGAGAACGCCGACCGACGCTTCCCGCTCTACCCCGGCGACCGCGCCACCATCGAGTACGCGTACTGCGTCGGGCACGACAAGTGGGGCCCGTGGTTCCAGCGGGCCGTCCGGCTGCCCACCAGGCAGATGGCCGTACGCCTGGATCTCCCGGCTGCCCTCGACCCGCAGGTCTGGGGCGCGGAGACCTCGCTCTCGGCGGAGGAGGGCCCGCTGCGCACGCCGGTGACCCGCCGCGACGACGCCGACCGGGTGATCTTCGACTGGGCGACCGACGATCCGCCGCTCAACGCGCGCTACCGGTTGCAGTGGCGGTTCCGCGGCCGGCCCGACGCCGAGCCGGAGGAGGCCGGGCGGGTCCGGCCCAGCGACCGGATGCGCGGCATCGGCATCGTGCAGCGCGGCGCCGACCTGCTCCGCCAGCCGGCGCGTCCGTTCGACCTGCCCCGCGAGGAGCAGGCGGCCCGGGACGTGGTCGACCGCCTCTGCGCGGCCCTGGTCCGGCTCGACGAGCTGCACCCGTTCAGCAAGGGCGTGGGCATCGCCGCCCCGCAGCTCGACCTCGGCCGCGCCGCGGCGGTGGTCCGACCCCCCGACCGGTCGGCCGACCCGGTCGTGCTGCTCAACCCCAGGGTGGTCGACACCTCCCCGGACACCGACGAGCAGTACGAGGGCTGCCTCTCCTTCTTCGACCATCGTGGCCTGGTGCCCCGGCCGCTGCGGATCGACGTGGAGCACGCCCAGTACGACGGCAGCCGGATCATCACCTCGTTCGAGTTCGGCATGGCCCGGCTCGTCGCGCACGAGATCGACCACCTGGAGGGGCGGCTCTACGTGGACCGGATGGCGCCGGGCGTGCCGCTGGTGCCCGTCGAGGAGTACCGCGAGACCGGCCACCCCTGGCGCTACTGACGCCCATCCGCGCGTCGTGGCCCTCCCGCCGCCGTGCCCTCTTGCGGTGGTGGCGTGGTGGCGTGCCGGTCGGCTCCCCGGGGTGCGCGACCACGTCCGCCCGGGTGGGAAGGACGGCCGGGCGGACGTGGTCGGGCGGGGCGGTGCCGGTCCGCCCGTCGGGGACCGGGGCGCGTGCCCCAGGGGGCAGGGGCACGCGCCCCGGTTGGGGGGAGGAACGCTTCTAGAGGTCGCCGAAGGTGTCGTAGCGGGTGTTCTGCGGCGGGACGTCGTCCTCGGCGAGGACGCGCAGGGTGGCCCGGACCATCCGGGCGGAACCCGAGACGTAGCAGTCGTGCGCCGTCCACGGCCCGTACCGGCTGGCCACGTCGGAGATGTCGCCCAGCTCGCCGTCGAAGTCCGGGTCCTCGCTGCACGCCGGGGTCACCGACAGCCACGGGTGCGCCGCCACCAACTCCCGGAGCCCGGCCAGGCCGTACAGGTCCGCCTCCGTGCGGGCCCCGTAGAAGACGTGCACCCACCGGGTCCGGTTGTAGCTGGCCAGCTCCTCCACCAGCGCCTTCACCGGGGCGAGCCCGACGCCGCCGGCCACGCAGAGGACGTCCCGCTCGGAGGAGCGGTCCAGCGTCATCGACCCCATCGGCGCCGCCACCCGGAGCAGGTCACCCGGCTTCACCCGGCGGACCAGCGATCCCGAGACCCAGCCGGCGCCCGCCGGCGTACGGACGTGGAACTCCAGCACGTTGTCGTCGTTCGGGGCGTTCGCGATCGAGTAGGTGCGCCACACCCGGGGCTGGTGACGGGGTACCTCGACGCTCACGTACTGGCCGGCCCTCCAGCGCAGCGGGTGCTGCAACGCCCGGCAGGTGAGCACCGCCGTGTCCGTGCCGTACCGCTCGTGGGTCAGCACCTCCGCGTGCCAGAACGGCGGGTTGTCGTCGGCCGCCGCTCCGGCGAGCATCTTCTCCGAGATCGCCGCGTACGCGTCCCGCCACGCCTGGTCGTACTCCAGGTTCCAGCCGTCGCCGGCGGTGCTGCGCAGCGCGTCCAGCAGCGCGACGCCCATGGTCTCGTAGTGCGCCGCCTCGACGTGGTACTTCCGGTGGTCCCGGCCCAGCGAGCGCAGGTACTCGTCGAAGCTCTCCGGGTCGCCGACCGTCTGGCTGGCGGTGACGATCGCCTCCAGGATCCGGTCGCCCTGCCCGGCCATCTGCACCGGGAAGAGCTTCCGCAGCTCGGGGTCGAGGAGGAAGAGCCGGGCGTAGAAGTGACCGGCCAGCCGCTCCCGGTGCTCCTCGACCAGGGTCCAGCTCTCCTTCAGCAGCCGTGCGAAGTCGTCCACGGGGCGCGCTCCTTCTCCTGACGGCGGATCGGGCACCCATAGAATGTCCACGGAGCGTGTCGACCGGTCGCACAGAATGTGCGATCGGCTCGTGAGGTTCGTTCGGCGCTGCCGCCGACCGTCGTCGTCGGGCACAGTGGTGCGGTGACACTTGAGCTGGACCGCCCGGCGACCCGCCGGATGCTCGGCACCGAGACGCTGCTGGTGCTCGGCCTCTCCCTCGGCCAGTCCGCCGTCTACGCGACGGTGTCGATCATCGCGAAGCTGGCCGCCGACGGGCCGCTGTCGAAGCAGACCGCCGCGCTCAACACCTCGGTGTCGCCCCGGCCGTGGCTGGACCTCACGTACCAGCTGCTCGGGATCTTCTTCGCGCTGCTGCCGGTGCTGCTCGCCGTACACCTGCTGGCGCGGGACCCCGGTGACCCGGCGCGGACGCTCGGCCTGGACGTCCGGCGGCCCGGCCAGGACCTGGCCCGGGGCGCCGGCCTGGCCGCGCTGATCGGCCTGCCCGGCCTGGCGCTGTTCTGGGTGGCGGCCCAGCTCGGCGTCAACGCCACGCTGGTGCCGGCCGCGCTGCCCGAACTCTGGTGGACGGTGCCGGTGCTGGTCCTGGCCGCTGTGCAGAACTCGGTGCTGGAGGAGGTGATCGTGGTCGGCTACCTGGTCACCCGGCTGCGTCAGCTCCAGTGGCGGCTCGGTGCCGTCATCGCGACGAGCGCCCTGCTGCGCGGCTCGTACCACCTCTACCAGGGCTTCGGCGCCTTCCTGGGCAACGTGGTGATGGGCGTCGTGTTCAGCCTGTTCTACCTGCGCACCCGCCGGGTCATGCCGCTGGTCGTCGCGCACACCCTGCTCGACGTGTTCGCCTTCGTCGGCTACGCCCTGCTGCCCAGGGAGTGGTTCGACTGGCTGTGAGCCGCTGTCCGCCGGTAGGCGCTGATCGCGCGGGCGGCGAGCCGCTCGGCCCCCGCCGCGTCGCCGGCCGCTGCCGCGAGCACCGCCGCGCCCGGCAGCAGCCGGGACGCCGCCCGCAGCGCCAGCCAGCCACCGGCCTGGGCGGCGAGCGGCGCGGCCAGCCGCCACGCCGCCTCCGCCGCCCGCGGCCACGGCGCCTCACCGGGCCCGTCCGCAGCCCGGGCCGCCGCCAGTGCCGCCCCCGCGCTCCCGGCGTCCGGGTGCACGCGAGTCAGCACCAGCAGCTCCACCGCCCGGTCCGGATGGGCCGGGTCCCGGCCGTACGCCGCGGCCAGGTGCAGCACCAGGTTGGCCTGGGCCCACAGCACCGCAGCCAGCTCGGCCAGCGGCGCGAACAGCCCCGCCAGCGCGGCCGTCGCCCCGCCCGCCCCGGCCTGCCGGACGAACCGCCGGGTCGCGAGCCGGGCCAGCCCGTCGGCACCCGCATCGGGGTACGCGTCGCGCAGCCCCTGCGCCCAGTCACGGGCACGCGGGCCGAGCACCTCGACGGCGGCCAGGGCCAGCAGCTCCGGAGCGAACCCGGGATGGCCGAGCACCCGCGAGGTGATCCCCCGCAGGGCCGGTTCCGGCGTACGGCCCGACGGGGTGCTCGCCGGCCCGGCGTCGGCTGTGGTGCTCGGCACGCCGGCGGCGGACGTGTCTGCTGCTGCGGCCGGCGGCAGGTCGACGGCCTCTCGCGGCTGCTCGGCCGACGGGCTCTTCGTGGCGCCCGTCTTCCTCGCGGGAGTCTTCCTGGCGGGGGCCTTCTTGGCCCCGGTCTTCTCGGCCGGGGTGGCGGTGCCTGCGGTGGCCTTCCGGGCAGGGGCGGTGGCCCGCGCTGCGGTGGCTTCCTCGACCGGGGTTCCGGCGGCGGTCTTCTTCGCGGGGGGCTTGCTGGCGGGGGTGGCGCGGCGCGTTCGCTCCGCGGCGGCCGGCGCGAGCGACCCCTCGCCCGGCGCCTTTGCCGCCACCGGCCCCGCTGACGTGCCCTCGTCCGGGCCGTTCGTCCCCGCCGTCCCGGCAGGGACGTCGGTCGGTGTCCCCAGACTGGTGGCTCCGGTGGTCACGGGATCCGCGCCGCTCGTGTGTGGGACGCCACTCTGCCCGACCGCCCCGGCCCGGTCGGCGCGCTCGCGGGGCGCCGGACCGGCCGAACGATCGGCCTGGCGAGGCAGCGGCGGGTCGTCCGCAGGTGGCTGGAAGAGCACCGCCGGGGCCGGCTTCACCCGCCGGGGGCGCTCCTCGGCATCCTCCGCCGGCCGGGCCGGCGAGGGCGCGGGCGGCGCCGGCTCCGGTGGCGCGGGCGGCGGCGTGAAGGTCGGCTTCGGGGAGCGCCGCCGCGCCCCCTCAGCAGGCTCTCGTCGGGTCGGCTCGCGCGGCGGCTGCTCCTGCATATCGATGGAGCCTAGTCCCGATCACGCTCGCGCACAGCCGGGATACCGACCGCCTGGCGGCCCCCGAGTGCTCCGGCCTGCCGGGCGGTCGGTCGGTCGGGGGAAGTCGCTTTGCTCCCGATCGCTGCGGGCATGTATCCTCGGGCGCGGTGGTCTGCAGGGGCCACCAGGGAGACTTCGCCTAGTCTGGTCTATGGCGCCGCACTGCTAATGCGGTTGGGGTCTTAAAGCCCCTCCCGGGTTCGAATCCCGGAGTCTCCGCGCGAAAGCCGGTTGTGTAGACTGGCCGAGCACCAAGCGCCCGTAGCTCAATGGATAGAGCATCTGACTACGGATCAGAAGGTTAGGGGTTCGAGTCCCTTCGGGCGCACCAGATCGTAAGGGCCTGACCTGCGGAAACGCGGGTCAGGCCCTTCGCTTGTCCGTCCCTTGTGGACGCGTGGCTGCTCGGTGGCTGCTCGTCCGACGAGCATCCCCTACGTCCTGCCCTGTCCGGTGGGGTCCATGGCGTCCGGTCCGGTCCATCGGGGCCCGGGGCAGATGATCACCGGATCAACGCGAACATCGAGGTAGTGGCCGCGGTATTCACCGGGACGCGGCCGTTTGGAGCGTTACCGGCACGTGGTTGGCATGCGACCTAGATCAGCTGGGTTAGGACCTGATTGGCGATTTGCCCCTCCTATACCTTCGCGGTCGATATGTTGCGGGCGTGGACACACCGCTGCGGGAACCGACCTTCTGAATCCTCACCGCTCTCGCCGGCCCGGCACTGCACGGCTACGGGATCATCAGGGAGGTGGCTGCCCTGTCCGAGGGCCGGCTGTCCATGCGGCCTGGCACCTTGTATGGCGCGCTCGACCGGTTGACGGAAGCGGGCCTCATCGAGGTCGACCGGGAGGAGGTCGTCGACGGCCGCCTGCGCCGCTACTACCGCCTCTCCGCCACCGGTAGTGCCACCCTCGCTGGTGGGACCGAGCGCCTGCGGCGCAACGTGGAGGCAGCGACCGCCCGCCTGGGCAACCCGACGCGCGCCGCCCGGCCCATCGCCGCCCACGGACCTGAGCGTGGCGCTCGACCAGTTGCGACTCGCCGTCGAGCGGATCTGGTGATGGACGTCGAATCTTTGCGCCGCATCTGCGGCGACATGGTGGCGGCGATGACCCGGGCCGCCGAGTTCGCCGAGCGGGCGCCGCACACCGAGTAGGAGGCCACATCCCCGACGGGGAGGTCACCGTCCGGGTGTCCGGGGCGAAGGAGCTGCTGGAGATCTGGATCAACACGCGGGCGAAACGGACCGTCGACAACCTCACGCTCGGCGAACTGGTGACGCAGATGATCCGCGCCGCCGAGCTGCGGGCCGATGACGCGCGGGCGCAGTTGCTCGACGGAACGTCCATCGGCGGGTTCGCGGTCGGTGACGTCCTGCGCGACCCCGGCCAACTGCTGTCCCGCTTCCAGCCCGGGCGCTGAGCCGCGGAGCTCGGCCTGGCTCGCTGTCGAGCGCGGCGAGCAGCCCTGTGCCCACCGGCCCACCAGCCGATTCCGGCCGACCGCCGCCGGCGGGTTCATTCGGACGATGCCGGATCGAGGCGGGCCAGGTGGGCGCGGACGGCGTCGGTGCTGGTCTCCTCGTCCTCGGTCTGGTCGACCCCGAGCCCGGTCAGCAGGGCCAGGGCCTGCTGCCAGTGGCCGCGGGCCGACTCGAACCGCCCGAGGGCGTGCTGGGCGTGGGCGAGCCCGTCGTGGGCGCGGGCCTGGTCGAGGGGCTGACCCAACTCGTCCGCCAGGGCGAGGGCCCGCGCGTGCTGGTCGACGGCGGTCGCCGGATCGCCGGTGGCGTACCGGATCCGGCCCAGGCCCTGCCGGGCCTCGAACTCGAGATTTCGGTCCCGGGCTTCCCCGGCCAGGTCGAGCAGTTGCCGGAAGTGGGCCACGGCCTCGGGGTACCGGCCCTGGGCGCGGAGGATGTCGCCCAGGCCGTTCAGCGCGTCCAGCTCACCCCGGTGGTGGCCGGTTTCCCGGGCCAACGCCAGCGCCTGCCGGTAGTGCTCGGCAGCCCGCTCCTGCCGCCGCTGGGTGCGGTGCACCAGGCCGAGCCCGTTGAGCGCGTCCAGTTCGCGGGGCCGGTGGCCGGTCTCCCGGGCGATCCGCAGCACCTGCTCCAGGTGGTCGATGGCCTGCTCGGGGCGGCCCTGCCGGCGGTGGACGTGGCCGAGACCGTGTAGCGCGTCCAGCGTGCCGCGGCGACGGTCGGTCTCCTCGGCGATCCGCAGGACCTGGCGGTAACAGTCGGTGGCCTCGGCGTACCGGCCCTGGGATCGGTGGACGTCACCGAGACCGGCGAGGGCGTCGAGTTCGCCGGCCCGCTCGCCGGTCGCGCGCGCGATTCGCAGCGCCTGCCGGAAGTCGTCGATGGCCTCGGCGTTGCGCCCCTGGGACCGGTGGATGTGCCCGAGGTCGTTCCAGGCGGTCAGCTCGTCCGTCGGCCGGTCGGCCGTCCGGGCGGACGCGAGTGCCTGGTGGTGCAGGACCTCGGCGGTCGGGTACCGGCCCCGGGTGTGCAGGTGCCGGTGCAGGGTGGCCGACAGGTACGGCAGGTACGCGGTCATGCCGTGCGTGCCGGCGTGACGCGCGGCGGCCAGCAGGTTGGGCAGCTCGGCGTCCAGCCAGTCCAGCGCGGTCGCCTGGTCGGGCAGGTCGACGGTGGGGGTACCGGCGGGCGGGTCCGGCGGCGGCGGCCGCCGTGCGTAGGGGTAGGCGACCGCCGTCGCCCGTGCCGCGGTGTGCCGGTAGTGGTCGAGCAGCCGGATCAGCGCCGCTTCGGTCTGTGCCGCCTGGTCCGGGCCGGCCGTGCCGGCCGCGTGGGTGCGGACCAGGTCGTGGAACCGGTACCGGCCCGGGACCGGCTCCTGGAGCAGGTGGGTGTCGAGGAGCTGGTCGACCGTCCGCCCGGCCTGCCGCACCGGCACCCCGAGGAGCGCGGCCATGGCGTACGGGTCGATGTCGGGGCCCGGGTGCCGGCCCAGCAGGCGGTACGCGTCCTGCTGGGCACGGTTCAGATGCCGGTAGGACAGGTCGAGGGCGGCGGTGACGCTGCGCTGGCCGGCGTCGAGTTCGGCCAGTCGGTGTTCCTGGTCGCGCAGCCGCAGCACCAGGTGGGACAGATTCCAGGCGGGATGGGAGCGCAGCCGGGCGGCGGCGATGCGGATCGCCAGCGGCAGCCGGCCGCACAGTTCCACCACCTCGATCAGCAGTTCGGTCGACGGGCTGCCGAGCCGGTCCCGGCCGACGGTCCGCTCGAACAGCGCGACCCCGTCCGGGGTGGGCAGGGTGTCCAGGGAGAGCGCACCGGTGTGGTCGAGGCCGGTCAACCGGTGCCGGCTGGTGATGAGGACCAGGCAGCCGGGCGCACCGGGCAGCAGCGGCGCCACCTGTGCCTCGGTGGCGGCGTTGTCCAGCACGATCAGCATCCGCTGGTCGGCCAGCCGGGTGCGGTACAGTCCGGCCCGTTCCTGGAGCCCGGCCGGGATCTGCGGGCCCGGGACACCGAGGGAGCGCAGCAGGTGGTCGAGGACCTCGCCCGGCTCGCGGGGCGACATCCCGGGCGTGTGGCCGTGCAGATCGACGAAGAGCTGGCCGTCCGGGTAGCGGTCGGCGATCCGGTGGGCCGTGTGGACGGCGAGGGCGGTCTTGCCCACTCCGGCCATCCCGTCGATGGCGCTGATCACCACCGTGGCGGCGTCCCGGACCCGGTCGAGGGCGGCCAGCTCGCGCGTCCGGCCGGTGAACGACGGCGGCGGGGTCGGGAGCTGCCGGGGTACCAGCCGGGCCGTGCCCCGCCCGGCCGGCACGGGTTCCCCGCGCAGGATGGCCCGGTGCAGGTTCCGCAGTTCCGGGCCGGGGTCGGTGCCGAGCTGCTCGGCCAGCCGCGCCCGGGTGACCGCGTAGTGCGCCAGGGCCTCGGCGCCCCGGCCGGCGGCGTGCAGCGCCTGCATCGACACCGCGACCAGGGGTTCGACCAACGGGTGGTCGACCACCAGGTCGGGCAGTCGCCCGAGGACGGCGTCGTGGTTGCCCAGTCGCAGCTCGGTCCGGGCCCACGCCACCACGGCGGCCAACCAGTGCTGCTGCCAGCCGTCGCGCAAGCGGGCGAACCACCCGCCGGACAGGTCCACCACCGGGTCGCCCCGCCACAGGTCCAGTGCCTGGCGCAGCAGCGTCACGCGTTGGATGTCGTCGTACCGGCCGTCGCGGGCCTGGTCCACCAGACGTTGGAAGCGGTGCAGGTCGACCCGGTCCGGGTCGAGGTCCAGCAGGTATCCGGCGGGCCGGCGGTCCAGCCGGGCAGCGCCGCCGTCCAGCTCGGCGGCCCGGTCGAGCAGGCGCCGGATCCGCATGATGTGCGCGTACAGCGCGTTGCGGGCCTCGGCGGGCGGCGGATCGTCCCAGACCCGGTCCACCAGGGTCTCCACCCGGACCGGCCGGCCGGCGTCCACGGCCAGCGCCGCGAACACCGCCCGCTGCTTGGGTGGGCCGAGGGCGAGCGGCTGGCCGGCCGCGCGCGCCTCCATCGCGCCGAGTAACCGGACCTCCATGCCTCCTCCGCGTCCTGGGCGACTGGTCGGTACTGGTCAACGCTATGCGGCGCCGGCAGCTAAGACCTTCGTAAGGTCGCCAACCAGACCGTGCCGGCAGGGTCGAGGAACAGCAGTCGGCGGCTCCGGGCTCGTACGAGGGGGGAGCCCAGTGCCGCCGCCCGACCCTGAAGGGGGTACCCATGAAACTCGCGGCACGAATGATGGCCGTTCTCGGACTGGCCGCGGTGCTCGGCCCGGCGCTGGTGGTCGGCGGGCCGGCCGGACCGGTCTCCGCGGCCGAGCCGGACCGCCCCGCGCAGGCCACCACCGTCGGTGACCGGACCGAGCGGGTCCGCAAGGCCTACCGGATCGAGCCGGACGGCACGGCGCGGGAGGTCACGTCGACGGCCGGGGTCGGCCCGACCGGCAGTACGTACGCCTACGTCGTCTACCCCGCCTACGAATCGGACTGCTGGTCCGGGGAGATGTGCATCTGGACCGGGGACTACTACAGCGGCTGGGGCCTCATCATGGGCGGCAGCTACGCCTCGTGCCAGGGCTGGCGGTTCGAGAACACGGTCTTCCAGGACCACACCTGGTCGATCTGGAACCGGGTGCCCGGCGGAACGTCCTCGATCTGGGACCGGTACGCCGACGGCTCGTACCGCTACACCAAGTACGCGCGGCTGGCCACCGGGTACAAGCACGACACCCGGTTCAGTCTGATCATGGACGCGTGGACATTCGACCCGGCCAACAACTGCCGGAGCCTCAACCTGAGGCACGTGGACTTCTGACCGACAGGGTGCGGTCGCCCCGCCCCGGGCGACCGCACCCGTGCGCGGCGTGCCGGCGACGTGACCTGACCGCAGAGCTCCGTTGCGGCAACACTTGACTCCATGCTGCTCCGTGGCTGCTCGGACGTCGGCGAACTGGTCCGGATGCGCAGGGAGTGCTCGGATCCTGGGCCTCATCTCGCGGCGACTGGTGATCGATGAAAGCCGATGTAGGGCCAGATGCATGCCTCCGCTGTGCGGGCGGAAGGAAGCATCTCCGGCGCCACTCGACGACCGACGAGGATCTCCGCCCAGAACCCCGACGTGGCCGTCTGCCTCGTGTGCCGGCACAGTGGTGGAACCGCCTACAACGCGGATCAAGGTGACTGTGTCCGCGGCGAGTCCGACGACACCATCTGGTCCCTGAAGGAGTGCCGGAACGGCACCTTGCTCGGTTCGAAGGGAAGAGCTCAACCCGTAACTGCGAGGAGGTCCCCGGGTACCAACGGGATCGCTACTTCACCGTGGCGGGCATGCCCGACCTGAACGTACGCCTGTGCCTGAAGCTGAATGGTTCAGGCGGCGGCTGATCCCTCAGAGCCCCGGCAAGAGCGGCACGCGGCGCCCGGGCCTACTACGACGTCCAGCGGGCCAGCGTCGGTTGCACGGCCCACCGCCGTACTGTTGCAGGGTGACCGTGCCTGCCGATCACATGTCCACCGTCTTGGCGCCGTTCGTGGTGACGCTGGAGGCATACGATCTTGGGCCGGGTCCGGTCGGCGTTCATCGCGGGCTGCCATCGTCCACGGTGTCGATCACGATTCCCCAGGAGGACTCGCTCGAGATCGGGTGGATCGGACGGCCCGGCTCGCGCCAGAAGCTACGGGCCGTGGTCGCCGGACTCCACTTGGATGCGGCCGAGCTGAGGCAAGAGCGGTGCACGCGCGGGGTGTACGTGACGCTCAGCCCACTGGGTGCCAGCACACTGCTGGGGCTTCCGGCATCGGCTCTGGCCGGGCAGGTCGCCGACCTCGCCGATGTCGTCCCGGCGATGGCCGACCTGCCGGAGCGCCTGATGGCCTGCCGATCCTGGCCAAGCCGTCGCGCACTCGTCGAGCGCTGCCTGGTCAGTGGCCTGTTTCGTCATGGCGAGCGCGCGAACCACGACGAACTGCGCGCAACGCTGGCGGTCCTGTCCGAGGCCAGCCGGGTGCAGGAGGCCGCTGAGCTACTCGGATGCTCCCGACGGCACCTGAGTAGTACGGTCCGTGCCGAGTTCGGGGTGACGCCGAAGGAGTACCAACGGCTCGTTCGCTTCGAGACTGCCCGGGGCCGGCTCGTGGCCGCCGCCAATGCCGGAAGGCTCAGTCTGGCAGCGGTGGCCGCCGCCTCGGGTTTCGCCGATCAGGCCCATCTCACCCGCGAGTGGCGGGCCATGGCCGCGTGCACCCCGATGGAGTGGCTACGCGCCGAGGGCCTGGCTCCGCGGTGTGTGCCAGCCGATGATCGGCCAACCGGCAAGGAGCGCGCGGGCGGTTGACGACCGGTGTGGCCGGATTCGTTCCCAGATGTTCAAGACTCTGCCGCCGCCCGATCCCATGATGGGGGGCATGAAGTCGCTTTCCCCTCGTCTGATCGTCTCCGATCCGGACTCTGCGTCGGCGTTCTACCAGGTTGCCCTCGGCGCCGAGGAAGTGTTCCGGGCCCCACCGGGCGACGATGGCCGACCCACCGTCGTCGATCACCGTATCGCTCGTTGGTCCTTCCGGGTCTCGCCTGCCGTCTCGTCGTGGGGGTGGCTCTCACCGGATGATATCGGTGGATCCGCGGTCCTCCTCGAGATCGAGGTCGATGACCCGGACGGAGTAGGCGACCGCATGATCGCCCACGGCGCCGAGGTGATCGTGCCTATCGAGAACCGGCCCTACGGCAAGCGCTCGGGTCGCATCCGTGACCCGTTCGGCCATCTCTGGATCATCACAGGCGAGCTACGCTGAGGCCCGACCGGCGACCCGTTGAGCACAGGTCGTCGGCTACATGACCAACAACTGCGTGCCGGCCTCCGCCGCCGAGGCCGAGACCCACGGCCCGGCCGCCGAAGTCTTCTCCGACGCCACCGGAGCGATCAACAGCGCAAACGAGGCCGGCTTCGCCGGCGCCCGCGCGACTGACAACTGTCACCGTGGCGAGGCGTAGTCAAGTACCGATGGACGCTCAGCGAGGACCTGCCATGCCCGGCAGGTCCTCGCTGAGCCGGAAGGCTCGTACGGAAACGCGGGTCAGGCTCTTTGCTTTGTCTGTTCCGTGCGGACGTGTGGCTGCTCGGCGGCTGCTCGCCCGACGAGCATCCCCTGCGTTCCGCCTGATCCGGGCGGTTCCGGGAGCGTCCGGTTCGGTCCAGCGGGAATCCGGGGCTGATGATCGCTGAAGCAACCGACGGATCTCAATATCGTCCTGGTCCGCTATCGGACCTCAGGCCGGGCCAGCGCCAGCACACTCAGGCCGAACATCAAGACACCCAGGGGGAGGTGGACCGACGGGACGTGCGCGATGCCCAGCACGACCTGGACCGAGGCGAGTACGAGGAATCCTGACGCGTGCCAGACAGGCCGGGGCGAGCTGCCGCCGGGCTTCCACGCCAGCACCGCCGCGAGCACGTACAGCATCGACGCCCCGTACATCACACGGGCTCCGACGCTGTGCAGCGTCTCTCCGTAGGACGAGGTCAGCAGCAGTCCGGCGGAGACCGCCTGAAGGAAGATGGTCAGGGTCTGCAGGGCGATCGCGATCTGCAGGAACGAGGAACTGCGTTGTGCGTTCGCCGTCACCTGGGTGGCCATGTCACAGTCCCCTTTTCCGCCCTCGGGCAGTAGGTCGATAAGGTCTCACCAGTCCGACGACGCGGGCCTGCAGAAGGTAAGGCGAGGGGCGGCCGGAAGCATGGGGACTGTCGCGACCAGCGCAGATGAGATAGTCGGCGAGCGACGTCAACTGATCAATGTCGCTTACCGGTTGCTCGGTTCGGTGACCGAGGCCGAGGACGCCGTACAGGATGCCTACGCACGCTGGTACGGGCTGCCGCGAAGCCGGCAGGAGGAGATCCTGTCCCCCGGTGCCTGGCTGACGACGGTGACCAGCCGCATCTGCCTGGACCTGCTCGGCTCGGCGCGGGCCCGCCGTGAACGCTATGTCGGCGCGTGGCTGCCCGAGCCGCTGCCCGACCGCACCGAGTGGGACCACGCAGGCGGCGCCGGCCCCTCCGACGGTGCAGACCCCGCCGACCAGATCGTTCTGGACGAGTCGGTGGCCATGGCCTTCCTCGTCGTCCTGGAGTCGATGACGCCCGCCGAGCGGGTGGCGTTCGTCCTGCACGAGGTCTTCCGGTACCCGTTCGCCGAGATCGCCGAGGTTCTCGGCCGGAGCCCCGCGGCCTGCAAGCAGCTGGCGGCCTCCGCCCGGCGGCGGGTGAGCGCCGCGCGCGCTCGGGTGACGGCGACCGGCCAGGCCGACGTGGTGAGGCACGTCAAAGAGGCATGGGAGGCCAAGGACGTCGCAGCCCTCGTCGGTCTCCTCAACCCGGCTGCCGTGATGACCGCCGACGGCGGCGGCATGGTCGGCACCGTCCTGCGCCCGGTCGAGGGCGGCGCGCGCATCGCCCAGTACATGGTCGCCATTGCCGACAAGGCTCCGGGGCTCGAACTCCTGGAGCGGTCGGTCAACGGTGTGCCGGGCCTGGTGGCCCACCGTGCGGGCGTCGTCGTGACCGTAGCCTCGTTCGACGTCGCCGACGGGCGTGTCACCCGGATCTGGGCGGTCCGCAACCCGGAGAAGCTGCGGCCGTGGGCGCGGGAGGCTAGCTAGCCCTCGCTCTGCAGAGCGTGCGTCGGCCTCCTCCTCTAACGCCCAGATATGGGAGCCGTCGACCACGGCCCGGGAGAAGTACAGGGCGTTCGTGCTGCGGCGACGGGTGCGTGGTCGGCCATCGGGTGCACTCCTCCCTGCGGTCAGCTCACCCTGGCTGGGTGAAGCGGTCGACCAGCAGGGCCAGCCGCCGCTCGTGCTCCTCCCGCCGGAGCCGGCCGCTGCGCATCAGCGTGACCAGGCCGTGCACTCCACTCCAGAAGGTCTCGGTGAACGTCTCCAGGTCGTCGTCGCCGGCGACCGGGCGCAGGCTCTCGGCCAGCTCGGCGAAAGCCCGGGCCAGGTCCACCGGCACGTCCTGGCTGGCGAAGGGCAGGTCGACGGCGAGGTTGAACATCGCGTCGTAGAGGGCGGGCCGCCGCTCGGCGAACGCGGCGTACGCTGCGGCGACGTCGGCCACGGCCTGCCGCGGGTCGGTTACGGCGGCCCGGGCGGCGGCGAGTTCGTCGGCCAGGTCACCGAAGCCTTCCACGGCGACCGCCGCCATGATCGCGTCCTTGCCCTTGAAGTGGCTGTAGAGGACGGGCTGGCTGTACTCGATCTCGGCTGCGAGCCGACGGGTGGTGACCGCGTCCCAGCCTTCCGACTCCGCCAGCTCGCGGGCCGCTGCGACGATCGCCCGCTCCCGTTCCGCCCGCTCCCGCTCCCGGCGTGCCTGAATCGACATGACCGAAACTCTAGCATCGCTAGTCTATCTGCCGCCGCTCTGCTACCTTCGCTCGCATATCTAGCGCTGCTAGCGTTCGGAGTCGAACATGCTCAGCCCCCTCGCCTACGGGCTCGCCATCGTCCTCAGCCTCTTCGTCGTCCTCATCGGTGCCCGGTTCCTCCTGGCGCCCCTGGCCGCGGCCGCCGGCTACGGCGTCCCGGCCACAGCGGACGGCGACCCCGCCTACCTCACGATCAAGGGCCTGCGCGACCTCAGCTACGGCCTGCTCGGCCTCGCCCTGATCGCCTTCACCACCGCCGACGCGGTCGCCTGGTTCATGCTGATCGTCGCGCTCAACCCGTTGGGGGACACCGTCGTCGTGCTCCGGCACGGCGGCACGAAGGCCGCTGCCTTCGGCATCCACTTCGCCACAGCCGTGGTCGTGGTTCTCGACGCCATCCTGCTGTTCGCCCTGTAGACACCCCCGCGAAGGAGCCGTCCGATGTCCCTGATCACGCCCGAGTTCGACAGGTCCGTCGTCGTTCGCGACGCCGACGCCGAGGTGGTGGGGCGGGCCCCGACCACGATCCGGCTGCTCGCCGACAGCAGTGCCACCGGTGGCGCCCTCTCCACCCAGCGGGTCACCCTGACCGACGGCGCGGACGGCGCCCGGCCGCACCACCACGCCAACTCGGCCGAGCTGTTCTACCTGCTGGACGGCACCGCGCAACTGCTCTCCGGCGAGCAGGTCGTCACCGCCGAGCGCGGCGACCTGGTGATCGTGCCGCCTGGCGTGGCGCACGCGTTCGCCGCCGCCCCGGGCGAGAACGCCGACATCCTCATCGTCATCACCCCCGGCGTCGAACGGTTCGAGTACTTCCGGCACCTGGAGCGGATCGCCTACGGCAAGGTGCCGCCGGAGAGCCTGCTGGAGGTGCAGGAGTTGTACGACACGTACTTTCGGGGCAGCCCCGCCTGGGATGCCGCCCGTCGTTGACCGGCGACCGGACTCGCGACTGTCGACTCTGGTCGCCGGTCCGGCCAGCCGGCGGCCGTATCGGCGGGGCGCGGTGCAGTCATGACGAAGGTGCGCAGGCCTGGCCCAGCGGCAGCCTTGACATCCGGGAGGGGGCGAGACCGCATGTCGCGGTCGCGCCCCTACCGAATCAGTCCCGCGTCTCGTCGACGTCGCAGACCTTCCAGTCGCCGTCCTCTTTGAGGAGGGCCATGGTGATGTTGCCGGTCCTGATCTTGCCGTCGTCGGTTCCGGTGTACTCCGCGGTCACGGTCGCCGAGTTCTCGCGCTCCTTGCTGGATGTGATCTCCCAGTCCAGCAGGCCTTCGTCGTCATCCCACTCGTCGCCGTCGATCCGTCTCTGCTCACTGGCGCAGATCACCGCCCGTAGGTCATCGAGGCTTCTGTCCTGGACGGCGGAGAGGTACTTCTCCGCCACGTCCTCGGCGTCGTCCTTGAACGCGACCCGGTAACCGAAAATGCCGAAGCCGCAGCAGAGCAGGAGCAGCAACGCACCCGCCCCGGCGATCAGCCCATTCCTTGTGTTCTTCAAGATGATTATCGATCCATTGAGAGGTGCGGCATCGCCGGGAGCAGCCCGGCGATGCCAGGCTAATGAGTAGGCCGGGCGACGCCAGGCCTGATGAGGTGTCCGCCTGCGGCCATGACCGCATTCGGACAGGCCGGGCCAGCGCTCGTGGCGACCACGCGTCCCCATCCTCTGCTCAGCACGGTGGCGAACCCGCCGAGCTTGCCTCGTGGCGGCTGGCGGGTTCGCCATCGGCGGCTCAGGAGTGGAACGGCTCGGGTCCCGGTGCCGGCTGGGGTGTGTCGTCGAGCCAGCCGAGGCGTACTGCCCGCACACCGAGCTCGAACCGGCTGCTCGCGCCGACCCGGTCGGTCAGGTCGGCGATCATCCGCCGGACGGTGCGGGCGGACACGCTGAACTGCCGGGCGATGCTCTCGTCCTTGGCGCCCATCGCGAGCAGTTGGAGCAGTTGCCGCTGCTGCCGGGTCAGCTCGCCCGGCGGTTGGGTGGCCTGCAGTTCGATCGGCACCGCGGACAGCCAGTGTCGGCCGAACAGGTCGGCGGCAGCCGCCACGAGGCCCGGGTGGGACACCCGGATGACGCCCCGCTGGTTGTCCGCCGGGTCGATGCCAATCACCACGTACCGGTCATCGACGACGAACGTCCAGACCGGCAGGGTCGGCGTGGTTCGAACCTCCACGCCATTGTCATGAACCCGCCGGGCGCCGGCGGCCAGCCGCGGATCGTTCACGATGCTGTCCAGCAGGATCAGCTGTACCCGGATCCCACGCGCACTGGCGAACTCCGCCAGCCGGTACGCCGGGTCGTAGTCGGTGCTGGTCTCCAGCCCTGGCGGCCCTCCGGCGGCAGCCAGGCACTGGATGCTCGTCGTTGCCTTCGCCGCGATCTCCTCCACGCACAGCCAGGCGGCGTCCCGGTCGTCGAGCAGCTCGACGTCGTGCAGTAGCGCGGGACTGGCCCGGAAGCTGGCCGACATCTCCGCGACGGCTGCCCGGGTCAGCTCCACCGCCCGCGTCTGGCGAGCGAGCCGTGCCTCGGCGTACGACAGCAGCGACGCGAACCCGACGGCCGGGTTCACCGGCCGGATCTGCTCGGCGTGGGGCCGCCGGAGCAGTCCGATTTCCATAAGACGCTGCACCGCCGTGTCGACCTTCGCCGCCGGCTGGTCCACGGCGGCGCGGAGCTGTTCCAGACTCCACACGGGGCGCCGAAGGGCAGCCCGGTAGACCAGCTCGCACGTTTCGTCCACGCCGAGCTCCGCAAGCATCAACGCTTCTCCCTCTCCCGCCAAGCCATGCTGGGGGAAGAGGTTAGTAGTGCCTTGTGAGGTTGGGACGAGTTGGTGGCAGAGGGGGCAGAAATGAGCACCCTGCCGGGGCCACCATATTCATGAGCCACACCAGCCCGCGATCATGACGCTACGGCTGCGGCGGGCGGCGAGGACCAGGTTGGCGGTGCCATGGCGTAGGTCGTGCTGTCGCACTTGGGGCAACCCGTGCGGTCGGCGAGTTTGTGGGATCGGCACCCAGCGCGATCAGCACTTCATGGCGGCGAGCAGCCCGAGATCCGGATCGAGCGCGCCGGCCTGGCCCAGCGAGCGGAAGTCTGCCTCGACCGCCGCCCGCTCGAGCGCCCCCGCCCGTACCGCGTGGTAGCGCACGACGGACCAGAGGAAGACGTCGAGACTGTCGAAGCGCGTGTTGCCCTCGACGACCTCCTCCTCGTGGAACCAGAGGCCGACCTGCCCGTCGGCGAGCACCACGTAGAGGTTGCCTCCGCCGTCGGCGCCGATCGCGTAGACGTCGTCGTCGGTGAGTTCGGTCTGGTAGTCGGCGTCCAGGATCCCGCAGCCGTTCGCAGCGAAGTCGAATCCGTAGGACCAGTCGTACACGTCCAGGAATTGCGGCATGCGCCCCGACCGCACCCGCCGGTCGAACGCCGCCAGCGCAGCCGCGCCCGTCGGCGGCAGGCGGTCGAGCATCGGCGTCACCGGCCGGGTCTCCTCGGGAACCGTGACCGGTGAACGGTCGGAGAACCACCGTGCGAGGTCGGCGTCGAGGTCGCGCTCGACGTAGCCGGAAAGGTCGTCAAGACTGAGCGTCATCGGCGAAGGCTAACCGCGACCTCCGACGGCGACGACAGCACCAAAGGCTACGCCCGGCAGGCCCACTACCGGCAGAGCCTTGCAAGCAACCGTTAAGCCCGCTCGCCTGGCCGGCGGCTTCACTCTCGGCGCGGTCGATGTCGGTTTCGACCGCCCGGCGGTGAGGAGGGGTTCTTGGCCGCAAATCAACCGGTTGTGGGCGACAATCAGAGGGTGGACCGGGTGGTGGCGGTGCTTACCGGGTTACCGCCGGTCCTCGTCCTGGCCCTGGTGTTCGTGTTGCCGGCCCTGGAGTCCTCGACCCTGCTCGGGCTGGTCGTACCGGGCGAGACGGCGATCCTGATCGGGGGGCTCGTGGCGCACACCGGTGAGCTGCCGCTGTGGGCGGTGGTCATCGCCGGGACGGCTGGGGCGTGTCTGGGTGACCAGGTCGGCTACGCGCTGGGCCGACGGTACGGCCCGGGGATGCTCGCCCGAGCCTCCGGGTCGGCGCGCCGGCGCGCCGACATCCGGCTTGCCCGCCGCCTGATCGCCCGGCGCGGTGCGTGGGCGGTGATGGTGGGCCGGTGGGTGGCGGTCCTGCGGGCCGTGGTGCCGATGGTCGCTGGCGCCGGCGGGATGCCGTGGCCGCCGTTCCTGCGGGCGAACCTGGCCGGCGGGCTGGTGTGGGCGACGACCGTGGCGCTGCTCGGCTACCTGGGCGCGGCCTCCTACCATCGGCTGGAGCGTGAGCTGGGGATCGGCGAGTGGGCCCTGCTGGCCGTGATCGCCGCCGGCGTGGTGCTGCACTTGTGGCGGCGGCACCGCCAGGTCCGGCAGGGTCGGGCCGACCGCTGACCGGTGCGCCAACTGTCCACGGGGGCGCCCACGGCCGGGCTGTCTGGGCAGCGGGCCACCGACCTGCTGCGTGACCACGGAGCCAACCGGATCGAGGTGAGCGGCAGGCGGGGATGGCCGCTGCCGCTGTGGCCGCCGTGCCAGCCAGCCGGGGGTCCGACTACTCGCCGGCCTGCCCGTCGATGCTTTCGCGCAGCAGGTCCAGGTGGCCGCAGTGGCGCGCGGTCTCCTGGATCATGTGCGCGAGCGCGTACCGCAGCGTGAAGGAAACGTCGGCGGCCCGGGCGCGGTCGTCGAGCGCCGCGCCCGCTACGACTGCGGAGGACCGCGCGCACTCAGCCAGGTACGCCTCGACGATCTCAGCCAGCGAGTCCTCGGGGGCGAGAGCGAACGCACCGGGCTCGTCGTCGGTCCACGGCGGGGGCAGCTCGTGACCGGCGAAGTCGATGCTGAACCAGTACCGTTCCACCCCGGTCAGGTGCTTGACCAGCCCAGCGGGGGTGAGTCCGGACGCGAGCACCGGCCGACCGAACGCCTGCTCGTCGGTGAGCCCGGCGACCTTGTTCACGACCGAGGCACGCAGGAAGTCAAGCAGGCCGGACAGGATCTCGCGCTCGCCTCCGTCCTCTGGAGGGCGGATGCGGACCACGGGTGCGACGGATACATCGGTCATCGGGGCACCGTAGTGTCGGACACCGACACTTTCGGGCGTCGGGACATCCAGGCCCCTTCGACAGTCGCCATCGCGCACCGGCGTAGCTGAGGGGGCTTCGTTCCATCTGGAGCGGCGACACGCCGCAAGCCACCAAATCCCTGCTTATCCGTCGATGCGGCACGATACCTCCCCCTGTCGGCACTCATCGGGCTGCCGCAGCGGTTCGGTCGCGCATTATGCGCTACCCGGGATTCCTGCGCCACCCCGGCCCGCCAGCGCCACTGCCGGGTGGGTGACATTCCCATGCCATCGTCAGGCGTCAGTGACAGAGTGATTACCTGCAAATCGGGTGCGGCCTGCGAATTTGCGTATCAATCGCGCCCGTCCTGACGCTCGGTGATGCCGAAAATTGCCCTGTGATCCAGATCACTGATCATCCTGAGTGTTCGGGTCGACTTGGTCAACTACAGTCGGGAATCGCAAATCCGGTTTCTGATGAGCTGTTGTCCGGCATGGCGTCGGACGGAAATCATTGGGGGGATTGCCGAATGCCTGTGTTCCCACGGGGGGAAGCGGCTTTTTTGTCAAGCACTCGGAATGGGCAGTCAAATCCACCATCGCTCGACGAACAATCAAGAGCGGTAATCAAGGCATGCATCGCCGAACTCGTTGCGCTGCTCGGCGAGGACGGGTCCACGGGCGGGTCCGCACCGGGCGGCACGCTCGCCGGCGGCCCGACCCACCTGCCGCTCACCGACCTCCAGCAGGCGTATCTCATCGGTGAGCAGGGGGTGGCGGGCCATGCCTCGCCGGCTCTCTACATCCAGGAGTACGCGTTCCCCGCCGCCACGCCGCCCGACCCGGAGCGTTTCGCCGATGCTCTCGCCCGGCTGCGACAGGTGCGTCCCGTGCTCCGTACGCGCGTGATGCCGGAGGGCACGCAGCATTTCGCCCCAACAGTGGACGACCGGCCGGAATTGCTCGTGGACGTGCGGGATCTGTCGGCCTGCCGCATCGACGAGATGCCCGAAAAACTGGAGCGACTGCGCCGCGAAATAGTGTCGGACATGCCGCCGCACGATGCGGGTCGACCCTTCCTTTTCCGATTCGTCCGACTGCCCGACGGCGGGACCCATCTGCAGGTCGCGCTACGACTGACGGTGTTCGACGGAGCCACGATCCAGTTGTTCTTCGCCGAGCTGGCCCGTTGTTACGCCGATCCCTCCCATCGGCCCGCGCCGGAGGCGGAGAGTTTCGCGGATTACCTCGTCGAGCAGGAACGCCGCAGGTCGCTGCCGGCCCGCCGGACGGCCGAGCGGTACTGGCGGTCCCGACTGGACAGCCTGCCGCCCGCCCCCGATCTGCCGCGCGCCCTGGACACGCAGGCCGCCGAGCGCGACCGGGACGTGCCGCTGCACCGCGTCGCGCACCAACTCGACGTGGACGACTGGAAGCGGTTCCGACACCACGCCGCCGAGCAGGGGGTGTCGGCCGGCCTGGCGCTCTTCGCCCTCTACGTCGAGTGTCTGCTGCGCTGGTCCGGTGGTCAGCCCGGCACGGTGTCGGTGCTGTCCTCGGACCGGGTGACCGGCGCGCCGGGCCGGGAACGGATGTGGGGCAACGCCGCCAGCACGCTGCTGGTGACGTACGACGACGTGCCCGGCTCCTTCGTCGATCAGTGCCAGGCGCTGCAGAAGCAGTTGTACGACGACCTCGACGCGGGCGAGTTCTCCGGGGTCGCGGTCGGTCGGGAGCTCAATCGGCGCGACGGCAGTGTCGGCAACCCCGTGCCGGTGGTGTTCAGCAGCGGCCTCGACCTGGTGCCCGGCATCTCCGACGGCTTCCGGCTCGCGTTGCCGGCCGCCACGCTGGCGCACAGCGCCATCGCCACCCCCGAGGTCCTCCTCGACCACCAGGTCTTCGAGTTCGACGGCGCGCTGGTGTGCAACTTCGACCACGACCGGTCGTCGTACCCGCCGGGCCTCGTCGACGACCTCGCCGAATACCACCGGCACCGGTTGCGGCAGCTCGCCGCGAACGCCGACGCGTGGACCGGGACGGGCCGGCAGCCGCTGCCCGACCGGCAGCTCGCCGACCGCCGGCGGGCGAACCGCACCGAGGCGCCCGGCCTGGCGGGCGAGCTGCACGAGGCGGCCCTGGACCAGATGCGCTGCCGGCCGTACGCCGTCGCGGTCGTCGACGCCGAGCGGAGCCTGACCTACGGCGAGCTCGACCGCCTGTCGGCGGCGCTGGCGGTCCGGCTGCGGGAGGCGGGTGTGGGCGCGGATCCGGGGCGCACCGACCTGGTCGCCGTGCGGGTGCCCAAGTCGTGGCAGCAGCCGGTCGCCGTGCTGGGCGTCCTGCGGGCGGGCGGCGCGTACCTGCCGGTCGGTCCGACCTGGCCCGAGGCGCGGGTCGGCGAGGTGCTGCGGCAGAGCGGCGCGACCGCGGTCGTCGCCGTCGACGCCGCGCCGCTCGATGGGCTGCCCGACCTGCCCGTCGTCGCGGTGCCGACGGACGGCGGCACCGGCCCCGGCGGCACCGGCCCCGACGGCCTGGGCGGCGACCTGCGACGCACCGCCTACGTCATCTACACCTCCGGCTCCACCGGCGCCCCGAAGGGCGTGGTGATCTCCCACGGCGCGGCGACCAACACCCTGCGGGACCTGACGCGGCGGCTGGCCCTGACGTCGGCCGACCGGGTGCTCGCGGTGTCCTCGCTCGCGTTCGACCTGTCGGTCTTCGACATCTTCGCCGTCCTGGGCGCCGGGGGCACGGTGGTCGTGCCCGACCACAGCGACGTGCCCGACCCGGAGCGGTGGGGGGAGCTGTGCCGCCAGCACGGCATCACGCTCTGGAACTCGGTGCCCGCCCTGTTCTCCGTCACGCTGGAATACCTGGCCGGCCGGGCGCCGGAGATGCTCCGGGCGCTGCGGCTCGTCATGCTCAGCGGCGACTGGGTGCCGCTGCCGCTGCTCGACCGGATCGCGGGGGCGTGCCCCACGGCGCGGGTGATGGCCGCCGGCGGGGCGACCGAGGCGTCCATCTGGTCCAACTACTTCTGGACGGAGGACCTGACGCCGGGCTGGTCGAGCGTCCCGTACGGCCATCCGCTGGCCAACCAGACCATGCACGTGCTGGACCGGCAGCTCGCCGACGCGCCGGCGTGGGTGCCCGGCGACCTCTACATCGGCGGGGTCGGGGTGGCCGACGGCTACCGGAACGCACCCGAGCTGACCCGGGCGTCCTTCTCCGCCGACCCGGTGACCGGCGAGCGGCGGTACCGCACCGGGGACCGGGCGCGGTACTGGCCCGGCGGCATCCTGGAGTTTCTGGGCCGCCAGGACGACCAGGTGAAGGTGGGCGGGCACCGCATCGAGCTCGGCGAGATCGAGATCCGGCTGTCCGACCATCCCGACGTGCGCAAGGCGGTCGCGGTGGTGGCCGTCGGGCGGGGCGAGTCGTATCTGGCGGCGTTCGTCATCCCGGCACCGGGTTGCGCCGCTCCGGACCCGGCCGCGCTGCGGGCGCACCTCGCCGCCGAACTGCCGTCGTACATGGTGCCCGCCGTCGTCACCGTGGTCGACACGGTGCCGCTGACGGCGAACGGCAAGGTCGACCGCAAGGCACTGGTCGCGCGGCTCGCCGCCGGTCCCGTCGTACGCGGAACGGACCAGGCGGTCGTCGCGCCGCGCACGGCGGACGAGACCCGGCTGCTCAGCCTGTGGCAGGAACTGCTCGGTCCGGACGTACGCGGGGTCACGGACGACTTCTTCGCCCTCGGCGGCAACTCCCTGCTCGCGGTCCGGTTGTTCCACCGGATCAGGGCGAGCTTCGGCCGGACCCTGCCCCTGGCGTCGCTGATGCGCAGCCGCACGGTCGCCGACCAGGCGGGCCTGCTGCGGGCCGAGCAGCACCCGCACGGCGGTACGCCGCTGGTGCGCATCAAGGACGGCGACCACGCCCGCACCCTGGTGCTGGTCCACCCGGTGGGCGGCGACGTGCTCTGCTACGAGCCGCTGGTCGAGGCGCTCGACCGGCACGCGATCACGGCCGGGGCCACCGTGTACGGGCTGCGGGCCGCCGGCCTGCAACCCGGCGAGGAACCGCCGGTCGACATGACGGAGCTGGCCGGCCGGTACGGCGACGCCCTCTGCGACGTGCTGCCGGAGGGCGCGAACGTGCACCTCGTCGGCTGGTCGATGGGCGGCACCGTGTCGGCGCGCGTCGCCGGGCTGGTGGCGGAGCAGGGGCGGCGGGTCCGCTCGGTCACCGCGATCGACTCGTTCACGGGCCGGCCGGAGGCCGCGGCCGTGAGCCTCCGACAGCGGCTCGCCGGCTTCTTCACCGACCTGGCGCAGGGCGAGGACGTCAGCGGCCACCTGCCCGCGGAGGTGCCCGCCGGCGAACTGCCGGCGGCCCTGTGCGCCCTGCAGGACGCGCTGGTCCGGGCCGGTCTGCTCGCCGCGCCGCTCGACGCCGACGACCTGGGCCGGCTGTTCGGCGTCTACCGCCGCAACTCCGAGATCCTGGAGGGACACCGGCCGGGCACGCCGCACGAGCGACTCCTGCTGCTGCGGGCGCGGGAAACCCGGCGGGACGCCTTCCCCGGCCTGGTACCGCTCGACGAGATCCTGCCGGGTGCCGCCGACCCGCACCTGGTCGACGGGACCCACTACTCGGTCATGCGCCCCGGTCGGGTCGCCGAGGTCGCCGCCCTCGTCGCGGCGCACATCGCCGCAGCGGAGGAGCCCCGGCCCGACGAACCCGACGCCGAGCCGTACTACCTGCGCGGAAAGCTCTGGTGCTGACCCGGCCCGGCCCGGCCCTCCGACGACAGCCCGGCGGCGTGTCTCACCGGAACACCGACGAGGCAGGCGAGGCACCCGGACACAGGGCGGCCGGACACCACCTGGCCGATCTTGACCAACTGTTCAGCTCACGAAGCGAAGGGACCACGCGATGACCAGGACCGACAGCAAACCCGAGATCTGGAACTCCGGCACGTTCGACGTGATGCGGCGCAAGCTCATCCCCTCCTTCGACCTCATCTACGCCAGCGCGGTGCACGCGGTCGTCGAGACCGTCCCGGAGACGGCCCGCGTCCTCGACCTCGGCGCCGGCACCGGACTGCTCGGCGGCGCCGTCCTGGAGCGGCTCCCGCAGGCCGAGTTGACCCTGGTCGACCACTCGGACGCGATGCTCGCCAAGGCGCGGGAGCGGTTCGCCGGCAACCCCCGCGTCACGGTGCTGGTGTGCGACATGAAGGACCCGCTGCCGGCCGGCCCCTTCGACGCGGTCGTCTCCGGCCTGGCGATCCACCACCTCACCCACGAGGACAAGCAGGACCTCTTCCAGCGCATCCGCGAGGTGCTCACCCCCCAGGGCGTCTTCGTCAACGTCGAGCAGCTGGCCGGTCCCAACCCGCAGGTCGAGGCGATGTACGACTTCCAGCACGAGGCGCACGTGCAGCGCGCGGAGTGCCCGCCCGACGAGTGGGCCGCCGGCCGCGAGCGGATGAAGCTCGACATCTGTGCCACGCTGGAGGACCAGCTGGAGTGGCTGCGCAAGGCCGGGTTCGGGCAGGTCGACTGCCTGGCCAAGGACTGGCGCTTCGGCACCTACGCGGCGTGGGTGGCGGCATGACCGCGGTGCTCTGCCAGGCGGTGGCCGACGTCGCGGCGCGCCGCCCGGACCACGTGGCCGTCGTCGACGTCGACGGCAGCCAGATCCGCTACCGGGAGCTGGTCGCGCTCGGCGAGCGGCTCGCCGCCGGGTTGTACGCCAGAGGGGTCCGGGCCGGCGACACGGTCGCCTTCGCCCTGCCCAACAGCGTCCGCTACGTCGCGCTGATCATGGCCGTCGCCCGGGTCGGCGCCCGGTACGTGCCGCTGATGCGCAACTTCACCGCCGCAGACACGGAACAGGCCGTCGGGCAGGCACGACCGGTGCTCCTGGTCGCCGGACGGGAGCACCACGTCGCCCCGGGGACGGTGCCGGTCGTGTCGCTGGACGACCTCGACGTCGACGCGCCGCCGGCGCCCGACGAGCCGTACGCCGGCCTGTTCCGCCAGCTGTGGACCTCCGGCTCCACCGGCTTTCCGAAGATGATGGTGTGGCGGCAGGACAAGTTCGTCGCCGAGCGGCGGCGCTGGCTCGCCGACACCGGCATCGTGGCCGACGACGTCTTCTACTGCCGGCACCCGTTGGACGTCGCGCACGCCACCGACCTGCACGTCTTTGCCGCCCTGCTCAGCGGCGCCCGGCTGGTGCTGGCCGATCCGGACGACTCGCCGCAGGCGTACCTCGACCGGTTGCAGCGGGAGCGGGCGACGGTGATGAGCGCGCTGCCCGCGCACTACGAGATGCTCGTGCGGGCCGGCGCCGACGCACAGGTGGACCTGTCGAGGTTGCGTCGCCCACTCTGCGGCGGCGCCTACCTCAGCCCGGACGTGGTGCGCGCCGCCGCGGACACGCTGGGCGTCCACATCCGGCAGATCTACGGTTCGACCGAGTTCGGCCTCGCCCTCGGCAACATGGCCGACGAGTTGCAGACGAGCGGGGCCATGCCGCCCGTACGCGGCGTCGGCGCCCGGCTCGCGCCGCTGGTGGACGGGCACGCGGGCATCGGCGAGCTGGTGCTGCGTTCCGACTGCACCAGCGAGGGTTACCTCTTCGCCGACGCGGCGAACGCGCGCACGTTCCGGGACGGGGAGTTCTGGACGGGCGACGTGGCGCAGGAGATCGGCGACGGCGCGTTCCGGATCATCGGCCGGGTCTCGGAGGTGCTGTCCACGCCGGGCGGACCGGTGCTGGCCCCCGTGCTGGACGCCGAGTGTCGCGCGGCCAGTCCCGGCACGCAGGTGGTGAGCCTGCCGCTCGATCCGGGTGAGCTGACCGACCGGGTGCTCGTCGCGGTCCGCCCCGGCCACGGCGTCGACGCCGAGGACGCCGTCCGGCAGGTCACCGCCGTCCTGGACGGGCACCGGCTGGCGGCGACGGTGCGCCTCGTGGACGAGATCCCGCACACGCCGGTCGGCAAGATCGACAAGCCGGCCCTGCGTCGCCAGTTCGCCCTGGTGAGCCGATGATGCGCGCCGAGATCCACGGCGCCGGGCCGACCCTCGTCCTCGTCCCGGGCCTCGCCGCCAGCCGACACTTCTTCGACACCACCGTGGCGGACCTCGGCCGCGACCACCGGGTGGTGACCGTCGACCTGCCGGGGCACGGCGACGCGCCCGCCCCGGCGCAGCCGCCCACCCTGCCCGACTGCGCCGCCGCGCTGCACGAGGTCGTCGATGGCCTCGGCTCCGACGACGTGACGCTGCTGGGCTGGTCACTGGGCGCGACCGTCGCCTGGACCTACCTGGAGACGTTCGGCACCCGGCGGGTCCGCCGGTTGATCAGCGTGGAGCAGACGCCGTGGCTGCTCGCCGACGACGGCTGGCCGTACGCGGCGTTCGGCTCTCTCGACCGGGCCGGGGCCACGGCGCTGCTCGGCGACGTGCGCGGCGACTGCGGGGCGTTCGCCGAGAACCTGGTCCGCGGCTCCTTCGCCGTCGACGGCCCCGCCCCGGACGCGGCGCTCGTCGCGGACCTCGTCCGGCAGGCCCGTGGCGCAGACGCCGGCGCGGTCGCCGGCCTGCTGTCCGACGTGCTCACACAGGACTGGCGGGACCGGGTGAGCGCCCTGCGGCTGCCCACCCTGCTCGTCCACGGCCGCCGCAGCGCGGTCTACCCGCCGGAGGTCGGCGACTGGCTGGCCAAGGCCATGCCGGACGCCCGCGTGGAGTTCCTCGACCACTCCGGCCACCTGTGTTTCCTCGAGGAGCCCGAGGCGTTCGGCGCCGCTGTCCGCGGTTTCCTGACCAGTGAGGAGAAGCAATCATGACGCCCGCCCCCACCCAGCTGGCCCGCCGGCTCTGCTGGATCTACCCCGACCGCGGCACCGTGCGCCAGCGGGCGGCGGAGGCAGCCGCCATCTGGACGACCTACACGGAGATCGCCAAGGACTGCGGCCTCGCCATGTCCCTGCACAAGGCGGAGGCGCTGGCGGTCGAGGCGGTCGGCGACGAGCCCCGGGTGTTCCTCGACGGCGAGCGGATCACCCCGGAGGACACCATCCTGGTCACCTCGCTGTGGTCGCTGCCGCACCAGGTGCAGGAGGTCTGCAACCAGCTGTTCGCGTACTCGATCGTCGAGCAGGCGGGCTTCTACCTGCCCATCCATCCGCGCATGTCGTACATCACGACGGACAAGATGGCCACGATGCTGTACCTGCGGGACTGCCCCGTCCCGCGTGTGCCCACCGTGCGCATCGGCACCGGCCGCGACTCGATCAGCCGGCACTACGAGCCGGTGCTGGAGAAGCTCGACTTCCCCATGCTGGTCAAGCCCGCGTACTGGGGCATGGGCCAGGGCGTCTGCCTCGCCAACAACGAGCACGAGCTGCGCGGGCTGATCGGCCTCGCCGGCGGCGCCGACACGGCCGTGGTCGTCCAGCCCTATCTCGGCACCGGTGTCAACGACTTCCGGGTGTACGTCATCGACGGCAAGGCACACACCGTGCTGCGCCGGATCCCGCAGGGGGAGTCGCTGACCGCGAACCTGGTCAACGGGGGACGGCTGGAGTACCCGCCGCTGCCGGAGGAACTGGAGAGCTCGATCGACTACATCGCCGAGAAGCTCCAGATGCCGTACTTCGCGGCCGACTTCCTCTGGGACGGCAACCAGTTCTGGCTGTCCGAGGTGGAACCGGACGGCGCGGTCGGGTACGCCACCACAGAGGAGATCGCCAAGATCCAGCGACCGGTGATCGAGTCGCGGTTCCGCGCGTACATCGCGGCGCACGCCGCGTGGATCGCCCGCGAGGGAGACGCGGCATGACCGCGACGATCGGGAACCTGCCCTGGGCGGACGTGCTGGCCCAGGCGCGCGGCCTGGACGGGCGTGGCGGCGCACCGGTGCCGCCGGACGCCGCCGCCCTGTCCGACCTGGCGGTGAGCGGCCCGGCGGAGATCGTGGCGGTGACCCGGGAGCTGGCCCGGGAGACGGGCAGCGCGCTGATGTCCAGCGGCGGCACCACCGGCAAGCCGAAGCTCACCTACGTGCCGTACCACCAGGCGGTGGATCGGGTGCTGCGGGAGTGGCGGCCGCTGCGGCCCGACAACGTGCTGCTCAACCTCTTCAACCCGGGCCGGCTGTGGGCGTCGCACTACTACATCCACGCCCTCGCCGAGCGGTCGCGCTGCACGGTGCTGCCGTCCGGCGCCTACGCGCCCGAGGACGTGGGCAACTGGGTCCCGATGTTCCGGGAGATCGGCCTCGACGCGCTCACCGGCACCCCGAGCGCGCTCGCGGACTTCGCCGAGGGCCTGATCGCGGCGAACGAGACGCTGCCGATCCGCACCATCATCTGGCTGGCCGAGCCGTGGACCGACGCCAAGCACCGGGTCGTCCAGAAGGCGTTCCCGGAGGCGGAGTACTGGGCCAACTACGGCTCGGTGGAGACGTACATCATCGCCACCAACACCCCCGCGTGTGACCTGCAGACCCTGCACGTCATGCCCGACCAGATGCTCGAGTTGGAGGAGGAGGGCGCGCTGCTGACCCGGCGTGGCACGGGCTGGACGATGCCGGCGGTGCGTTACCGTCTCGGTGACCGGCTGGCGTCCGCCGAGTGCCGATGCGGCCGTCCCGACGGCCTGCGGGTCCTGGGACGGGCGGACGACGCGGTGAGCCTGCGCAGTGCCCTGTTCAGCGTCGGTGAGGTGGTGTCGTCCGCGCGCACCCTGCCCGGCGTCGAGGAGGCCCAGCTCGTCCTGACCCGCGACACCGAGTCGCCGAGGGCCGCCACCGCGCTGACGCTGGAGTATTCCGGGGGCGCCGACGCCGAGGACGTACTGGCTCACCTGACCGCCCAGTTCTACCACCTGGCAGCGGTGCACCGGCAGGTTCCGGGGGCGATCACCGCCCGCCGGGTCGACAAGGTGAGTCGCGTCGAGCGCACCAACAAGGTGCCGCCCGCAATCTGGAGGCAGTGAGTGACGTCCGAAGCCCTGCAGCAGGAGGCCGCCGCCCGTGGGGGATGGCGGGAGAATCCGTGGGTCAGTCTCGTGGTGCTGGCCCTCGGGTTCTTCCTGACGATGCTCGACGTGTCCATCGTCAACATCGCCATCCCCGACATCCGCGCGGACTTCGGCGCCTCGCTGCCGACGGTGTTGTGGTCGGTCAACGCGTACGTGCTGGTGGTGGCCGTACTGCTGATCACCGCCGGCCGGCTCGGTGACCTCTTCGGTCCGCGTCGGCTGTTCGTCGTGGGCATCGCCGTCTTCACGGTGTTCAGCCTGCTCTGCGGGCTGGCCCAGAGCCCGGGCCAGCTGATCGCGGCCCGGGCCGTGCAGGGCCTCGGCGCGGCGCTCCTGCTGCCGCAGACGATGGCCATGATCGTGAGCCTGTTCCCGCCCACCCGGCGGGGCCTGGCCATGGGCATCTGGGGTGCGGTCGGCGGCGTGGCGGCCGTCGCGGGCCCGTCCGTCGGCGGCCTGCTGGTCACCACCCTCGACTGGCGGTGGATCTTCCTGGTCAACGTGCCGATCGGGGTCGCGGCGGTGGTCCTGGCCCTCGTCGCCGTGCCGGACCTGCGCTTCGACCGCCGGCACCGGCTCGACGTCGGCGGCATCGTGCTGGCCTCCGCCGCCCTGTTCTGCCTGGCCTTCCCGCTCATGGAGGGGGAGCGGTTCGACTGGGCACCGTGGACGCTGGTCATGATCGCGGCGGCGGTCGTCCTCGGGCTGGCGTTCGTCTGGCACGAGCGCGGTCGCCAGGACCGGGAGCCCCTGGTGCCGTTCGTGCTCCTCGGCATCCGCTCGTACTCGACGATGGTCGTCGTGGCCGCGGCGGTCTCCTTCGGGATCATCGGCTTCATGCTGCTGATGACCCTGTTCTTCCAGTCGGTGCTGGGCTTCTCCGCCCTGGCCGCGGGCCTGGCGCTGGCACCCCCGGCGCTGATCTCCACCCTGCTCGCGCCGTTCGCCGGGAAGATCACCGACCGGCTCGACGGCCGGGTGGTCCTGCTCGGCGGGTTGCTGTTCACCGTCGCCGGCATGGGCTGGGCCGCCGGGGTGATGCGGCTCGACGCGGCCTGGCTGACCTTCCTCGGCCCGATGGTGGTGATCGGGCTGGGCAACGGGCTGCTGATCGCGCCGATGGCCGCGGTGGCGATGCGCGAGGTGCAGCCGGCCCTGGCCGGTGCCGCGTCGGGCCTGCTGAACACCGTCCGCCAGCTCGGGCCGGTCGCGGCGGTCACGCTGGTGGGCCTGCTGCTGGCGCAGCGGTTGTCGGCGTGGGCGGACGGCGCCGCGCCGGTGGACCGGTATGCGGAGGCGTTGCGGCTGGGCATGGTGCTGCCGGTGGCGGCGGTCCTCGTCGGCGTCCTCGCCTGCCTGCCCGGCGCGCTGCGCACGATCCGTGGGACCGGCACCGCAGGAGGAGGATCGGCATGAAGGTGGGCTTCTGGTTCGACCCGCTCTGCCCTTGGGCGTGGATCTCGTCGCAGTGGCTGGTGCAGGTGCAGCAGGTCCGCGGGATCGAGCCCTGCTGGGACCTGATGAGCCAGGCGATCCTCTACGAGAACCAGGACCTGACGCCGGAGCAGTGGGACACGGTCCGGCAGATGATCAAGCCGCTCCGGGTGCTGGCCGCCGCCGAGCAGCGCTACGACGGCGAGGCCGTGCCGCTGCTGTACGCGGCGCTGGGCGTGCGGTTCCACGACCGGGGCCTGCGCCATCGCCTGGACGTGCTGCCGGAGACGGTGGGCGACGCGCTGCGGGCCGCCGGCCTCGACCCCGCGCTGGCGGCGGCGATGGAGAGCACCGAGTTCGACGGGCGGATCCGCCAGTCGCACGAGGAGGCGGTCAGCCGGGTGGGGCCCGACGCGGGAACCCCGGTCATCGAGGTGGACGGGCCGGCCGGGCGCGTCGCGTTCTTCGGTCCGGTGGTGTCGCCCGCCCCGCGCGGCGAGGCCGCCGGCCGCCTCTGGGACGGGCTGGTCCTGATCGCCGGTACGCCCGGCTTCTCCGAGCTGAAGCGCTCCCGCACCCAGGGGCCGATCTTCGACTGACCCCTTTTCGCTGATCCGAAGACCTTTTCGCTAGGACGGGGGAGGCTCCATGGCAAAGGCGACTTTTCCGGTAGGACAGGTGAGGCAGCGGGCGAGCCGGCTGCCGTACCGGCGGTACGCGCCCGCGCCCGCCGTGGATCTGGCCGACCGGTCCTGGCCGGCGAGGCGGATCACCACGGCACCGCGCTGGTTGTCGACCGACCTGCGGGACGGCAACCAGGCGCTGCCGCACCCGATGGATGTCGACCGCAAGCTCCGGTTGTTCCGGCTCCTCGTCGCCATGGGCTACAAGGAGATCGAGATCGGGTTCCCGGCCGCCAGCCGGACCGAGTTCGAGTTCACCCGCAGGATCATCGAGAACGGCGAGATCCCGGACGACGTCCTCATCCAGGCGATCGTGCCGGCGCGCGAGGAGCTGATCCGGCGCACGTTCGACGCGCTCGCCGGCGCGCCGCAGGCCATCGTGCACCTGTACAACTCGACGTCGCCGACGCAGCGTCGGGTCGTCTTCCGGGCGGACCGCGGGGGCGTGCTGCGACTGGCGGTCGACCACGCACGCCTGTGCCGGGAACTCGCCGACGCGCACCCCGGCCGGATCGGGTTCGAGTATTCTCCCGAGTCCTTCTCGCAGACCGAGCTGGACTTCGCGCTGGACGTCTGCGCGCGGGTCACGGACGTCTGGGACCCGGCGGACGACCGGGAGATCATCATCAACCTGCCGGCGACCGTCGAGTGCGCGGGGCCGCACGTCTTCGCCGACCAGGTGGAGTGGATGAGCCGCAACCTGCCCCGGCGGGAGCACGTCTGCCTGTCGCTGCACCCGCACAACGACCGCGGGACCGGGGTCGCCGCGGCCGAGCTGGGCCTGCTGGCCGGCGGCCAGCGGATCGAGGGCTGCCTGTTCGGCAACGGCGAGCGCACCGGCAACGTCTGCCTGGTGGTGCTCGGCCTCAACCTGATGAGCCAGGGCGTCGACCCGCAGATCGACCTGTCCGACATCGACGCCGTCCGGCACGAGGTCGAGCAGTGCACGGGGATGCGGGTGCCGGAGCGCTACCCGTACGCCGGCGACCTCGTCCACACCTCGTTCTCCGGGTCCCACCAGGACGCCATCAGCAAGGGCCTGCGGGCGTTGTCCGAGGACGCGGCGGGCCGGGGCGTGGCGTTGTCGCAACACCGGTGGGACGTGCCGTACCTGCCCATCGATCCCAAGGACATCGGGCGCTCGTACGAGGCGATCATCAGGTTGAACAGCCAGTCCGGCAAGGGCGGCGTGGAATACCTGCTGCGGTCCTGCCACGGGCTGACCCTGCCGCGCAGCCTCCAGATCGAGGTGTCCGGGCTGAGCCAGGCGGTGTCCGACGACGAGGGCAGAGAGGTGACCGCGGAGGAACTCTGGGCGGTCTTCCGCGCCGAGTTCCTGCCGGCCGCCCTCGACGTGCAACTCGTGTCGTGCGAGCTGTCGGCGGGCGCGCCGGGGCCGGGCGCGGTCAAGGTGGAGCTCGCCGTGTGCGGCGGGCCGCTCGTCGTCGGCGGCGACGCCGGCCACGGGTTGCTGCCGAGCATCGCGCGGGCCCTCGCCCAGTCCGGCCCCGCACCGGTCGTCCTCGACCACGTCGAGCAGGCGTTCACCCTCGACGAGGAGCCCGGCACGCTGGCGTACGTGCGGTGCCGGGTGGACGGTCGGGCGGTCTGGGGGTGCGGCTTCGACCCGGACCCGACGGCCGCCTCGCTGCGCGGTCTGTGCGTGGCGCTGCACCGGGCCGGCTGGCGCCCGTCCGCCGTCCTGCCCTCGGCGCAGCCGTCGCAGGGGTGAGTCCACGCCGCCGGGCCTCGGCCGACGGCCAGCCGGAAGTTCCAGCCGAGGTGGGCCGGTAGGTGTCGTTTCCGACAGATCCGGCCGGTTGTTGAACCTCGCCATAGCGGCGCGACCGGGCCGACCATTAGGCTCATTTGCTGAGTGGGGCCGCCAGACATCGCCTTCACTCGATGCCGAGTTACGAGTATTGGCTGGTTGCGGCACCGAAGGGCAGGATGGTGTGACCCGAGACGGCGAGCCAGGGGCCGACTTCGCCACACGCGAGGACAGCAGACGCGTGGCGTACGAGGTGACCGGCGCGCCCGACGGATTCCCCGTCTTCCTGCTCCACGGCACACCCGGCAGCCGCCGTGGCCCGAAGCCCCGCAGCATCGTGCTCTACCGCATGGGCGTCCGGCTGATCGCCTACGACCGCCCCGGCTACGGCGACTCCGACCGGCGCGAGGGCCGGGACGTCGCCGACGCCGCCCGCGACGTCGAGGCGATCGCCGACCACCTCGGTGTGGAGCAGTTCGCCGTGGTCGGCCGTTCCGGGGGCGGCCCGCACGCCCTCGCCTGCGCGGCGGACGCCGAGCTGCGCGGCCGGGTGACCCGGGTGGCGGTGCTGGTCAGCCTCGCCCCGTGGAACGCGATGGAGCTGGACTGGGTCGGGGGCATGAACACCGGCAACGTCCGAGGGTTCGGGGTGGGCACCCCCGACACCGCCGCGGTGGTGGAGGAGATCCGCCAGCGCGCCGAGCGGGCCGCCGCGGATCCCCGGCTCCTGCTGGCGGATCTGCGGACGGAGATGAGCGCGGCGGACCGTCGGGCGGTCAACGACCCCGCGCTGCGCCGGTTGATCACGGACACCTACGAGGAGGCCCTCCGCGCGGGCCCGTACGGGTGGATCGACGACGTGCTGGCCTTCCGCCGCAACTGGGCGTTCGACCTCAAGGCGATCGACACCACCGTGACACCCGTCCGGCTGTGGCACGGCGCCGACGACAACTTCGCCCCGGTCAGCCACGGCCGTTGGCTGGCCGCGCAGATACCCGGCGCCGAGATGGAGATCCGGCCCGGGGCGGCGCACTTCGACGCGGTCGAGGAACTGCCGCGCATCCTGCGCTGGCTCACCGACCCCGCCGCGGCGCTGAGCGGCGACCTGCTGATCGGGGCGCGGCCCGGTCAGTAGGGGTGCGGGTCGAGGACCCGACGCACGTACCGCCCGTCCCGCAGCAGCACGACGCTGGGGTGGTGCTGCCCGATCCGGTTGGCGAGCCGGTCGGCGATCCGCATCCGGCCGATGCTCACCCGCCCGCCGGAGGCCGCCTGGTTGGCGGTCTCCAGGTTGCCCCGGCTGCGCAGCGTGTCGGGATGCTCGGGCCCGAGCACCTCGGCCAGCCGCTCGACCACGGCCCGCAGCCGCTCGCGCCCCTCCTCCGGGTCGCCGGCGAGGATGGTGAAGACCGCCACGTTGTTGGACGCGGCCATGGCGAACGGATGCCGGTCGCCGAGCGTGGCGAGCAGCGCCGCCGCCGCGGCGTCGGTGAGCGACCGGCTGGCGTCCGTGTCGCCGGCGTCCCACAGGGCCACGCCCAGGTTGACCCGGCAGACCAGGGAGTACGGGTGCTCGGGCCCGAACACCCGGACGAACATCTGCTCCACCTCGCCCAGCTCCGCCAGCGCCTGGGCGCTGTGGCCCTGCAGCATCAGGTTCGCCGTCCGGCTGAGCCAGGTGAACAGGGTGTCCGGGCTGGCCGGCCCGAGGGTGGCCAGCAGCCGCTGGTAGGTCTCGTCGAGCAGGTGGGCCGCCTCGTCGATCTCCCCGGTGCTGCGCAGCGACACGGCCAGGTTGGCCTGGGCGGTGAGCACGTCGCGGGAGTGGTCGCCGAAGAGGTTGCGGTAGCCGGTCACCACCTCGCGCAGCAGCGCCACGGAACCCTCGTAGTCGCCGGTCTCCCGCAGGTCGCGGGCGAGGTTGTTGGCCGACGCCAGGGTGTTCGGGTGCTCCGGACCGAGGACGACCCGCAGCCGGCGGTTGGTGGCCTGGTCACCGTCGAGGGCCCGGTCGAACATGCCCATCAGCCGGTAGGAGGCGGCCAGGTTGTTCGCCGCGGTCAGCGTCCGCCGGTGGTCCTCGCCGAAGACCTCGACCGACGCGGCGTACGTCCGCAGGTCACGCTCCAGTGCCTCCCGGTAGCGGCCCAGCGTACGCAGGTCGGCGCCGAAGCCACCCGCGGTCATCAGCGTGTACGGGTGGCTGTCGCCGATCAGCTCCTCCTGCTGGCGCAGGGTGTCCTCGTCCAGCCCGTGGGCCTCCTCGAACCGCCCGAGGCGGCGCAGCAGGTTGGCCAGGTTGAACCGCAGGTGCAGCAGTTGGACGCGCAGCTTGCGGTGCTCCGGCCCGTCCGGCGGCAGCTCCGCCAGCAGCGCCGACCAGACGGCGTCGGTCTCCCGCGCGTACCGCTCGCCCTGCTCGTAGCCGCCGTTGACGTAGATGTAGCGGACCCGGTCGATGACGAGCTGCCGGACGTCGTCGTCCTCGCAGGAGATGGCGTCGGAGCCGTCGAGGTGGGGCCAGAGGATGCGGAACCGCTGCTGGTTCGCCGGGTCCTCCACCTCGCCGGGCGGGCGGGATCCGGCGAGGATCTGGTGCACCTCGTGCTTGGCCGCGACCAGCTCGTCGTCGGACATCCGGGCGCGCAGCGCGGCCTGCAACAGCCGGTGCACCTGCACCCGGTGCGCGTGCGGGTCGAGCTTGATCAGCGCGAGCTTGTTCATCCGCTGCACCAGTGCCGCCGCGATGTCGCGTTCGGACACCCGGTCGGCGACCCGGGCAGCCACCACCGGGTCGTGGGGGGCGATGACCCGGGCGACCTGGTCGCCGTAGAGCAGGTCGAGGGAGATCTCGGGGGCGAGCACCGACGCGAGCTGCAGGAGACGGTACGCCCCCGGCGAGCCCTCCTTCAGCCGTTGCAGCGGGAGGTCCCAGACCTCGGTCTCCAGGCCGGTGCGGCGGAGCCCGGCAAGGTACTCGTCGACCGGCGTCCGGGTGTCGGCCAGCCACGCCCCGACCGTGGCGACGAAGATCGGCACGTTCTCCACGGCGTCGGCGACCTGCTCGGCCTCGGCGACGCTCATCAGGTGCTCGCCCAGCCGGGCGCGCAGGTGCGCCACGCTCTCCGCCCGCTCGAACGCGTCCACGTCCACCGCCCGCGCCAGATCGCCCCAGTCCGGGTTGCGGGTGGTGACCAGCACGTGGCCGTTGCCCTGCGGGAGGTAGGGCCGGACGTGCTCGTACTGGTCGGCGTTGTCGAAGATCAGCAGCCAGTGCGGCGGCGCGGTGCCGTCCGCGCGGCGCTCGGTCTGGCTCAGCCGCTGCCGCAGGGCGCGGTTGGTCTCCGGCATCGTCGTCTGGGTCGGCAGGCCCAGCTCCTCGCTGAGCTCCACCATGCGCACGTCGACGAACTGCGGCGGGTCGGCGGCGACCCACCAGATGATGTCGTACGCGCCCCGGAACCGGTGGGCGTACTCGATGGCGAGCTGCGTCTTGCCGAGGCCCGGGCCGCCCCGCAGCGCGACCGGGGTACCGCCGCCGCCGGCCGCCTTCAGCTCCTCCCGGAGCCGGCGCAGCAGCTCCTCGCGCCCGGTGAAGCGGGCGTTGCGGGCCGGCGCGTTGAACACCGCGGCGCGTACCCCGGGGAAGCGGGCGGGACGCAGACCGGCCGTGCCCACCGTCCGCCCGACCAGCTTCAGCAGGTGCGCGGCGGCCTCCTCGGCCGTGAGGTCGTGCACGGCCGTCCAACTGCCGATCGGGACGTCCGGGACGGGCGGGGTGTCGTCGACGTACACAGCCAGCCAGGCCGGCGCGCCGCGGTCGCTCTCGGGCACGCCGAGGGCGCGTCGGGCCGCCTGGTAGGACCGGGAGACCAGGCGGAGCTCGCGGAACGCCGTGCCCGACGGCACCGGCGCCGGATCGTCGAGCGGGGCGGTCACCACCCGCAGGTCCGCCGAGTTCAACACCGACTGCGCCCACTCCGCCCAGACGTGGTCCTCCGGCACGTGGCGCAGCACGACCAGCTCGTCCACGACCGCCGGCTTGCGCTCGAAGCGCTGCACCGTCTGCCGGCGCAACTGGTCGTCCATCCGGGGCAGCCCGGTGATCCTGCCGTTCGTGATGTGGCTGGTCAGCGTCTCGTACGCGCTCAGCAGGGTGGTGCGGCCACCCGGCTCGTCGCCGAAGGTCGCCAACGTCTCCTCGTACGCGTAGTACGCCCGGTAGGGCACCTCGACGGTGAGCCAGTAGTGCTGCCGCTCGGTGTCCGTCATGCCACCGGGCAGGCCGGCGAACCGCTGCATGGCCAGCGCCCGGCCGGCGTCCCGCTTGCCCTTCTCCCCGTCGTCGACCCGCATCGGCACGGGCAGCACCCGCCGCGCCCGCCGCCCCTCGTAGTCGCGGACCCGGGCGGCCACCGCCGCGGCGCCGTCGATCCCCTGGTCGCTGAGGGTGAAGCAGTCGACGAGGACGTCCGGCAGGTGGATCGTGCAGATCTCGGCGACGTCGCTGATGCCGGTGCGGCTGTCGATGAGCGCGTAGTCGTAGTGCCGCTTCATGTCCTCGCGCAGCGCGTCGAAGAACTGCGCGCCGCCCAGCCGGTTGTAGAAGTTGTCCCAGTTCAGGCCGGTCACGCTGGTGGCGTAGTCGGGGTTGTGCCGCCCGGCCAGGAGCAGGTCGAGGCTGCCGCCGCCGGGGAACTCCCACCCCACCGAGAACGCGTACCGGTGGACCCGGGCGTACTCGCGGTGCCAGTCGCCGGGGCGGGTGCTCTCGGCGCCGTCCTCCTTGCGCCGGCGGGCGTTCTCCCACTCGTAGTCGAGGATCAGGTCCATCACGCCGCCGGTGGTGGCGACCTGTTCCGGGTCGAGGAACGGGGCGTAGAACCGGTGCAGGCCGGGGGACTCCAGGTCCCAGTCGGCGACGAGCACCCGCTGGCCGTTCGCGGCGAGGATCCACGCGGTGTTGGCCAGCGCCATGGTGCGGCCCGTGCCGCCCTTGTAGGAGTAGAAGGTGACGACCTGGCCTTCGCGCGATGGCGTCATCGTTCGTCCTTCCCTCGCGTGACGTCGAACGGCCGCACGGGCGGCGTCGGGCTGCTTCCTGGCGGTGCCCCGGTCGGCCGGCCCGGCCGCAGGCTCGGCTTCGGGGTGGCCGGCCCGTCCGGCGGGTCGACCGGGCCGTGCCGGAGGAACTGCTTGCGGGCCTCGGTCACCAGCAGCGGCGCGCAGCGCTCGAACTCGTCGATCGCGCGTGCCGGCAGCACCCGGGGGAAACCGGCGTCCTGCAACGTACCTGCGATCGACTCCGGGACCGGCTCGCCACGCTCGTGCTCGGCGGCGATCACCAGCGGGACCACCCACCGGGGCAGGCCCGCCAGCGCCGACCGGGCCGCGGCGGCGCCGGTGGCGGCGTCCACCAGCACGACGGTGGGGCTCCCCGGAGCCAGGGCCCGGGCCTGCGCCAGGTCGACGACCCGGGTCGGCAGGCCGAGCCGCTCGGCGGTCGCGGCCACGTAGTCGGCCACCGCCAGCTCGTGCTGCCCCGCGTAGGGCCGCCACCGCGCGTGGTCGGTGAGGGTGGTGACCACCAGCGCCGGGCCGCCGCTGTCGGTGACCGGGTGGCTGGCCAGCGTCGCCGCCCGGGAGCGCGGCAGCGGCTGGGTCTCCGTCACCGTGACGATCCGCTCCGCCAGCGCGGTGAGGACCCGCTCGTACTGCCGTCGGTAGGCGCTGAGCTTGCAGAGCGCGCGCAGGCCGTTCTCGGCGTAGTCGGCGCGGTCGTCGGCGTCGGCGACCAGGTCGAGGGCCTGCGTGGTCTCCGGCCGGTCGCCCCAGGACGGCAGCGGCAGCCACAGCACCGGCAGGAGGTGCCGGTCGGCACGCGCCGGGCCCAGCCGGGTGAGTCGGCTGCGGAACGACTCGCGCTCGCCCAGGGCCCAGGCGTTGCGGAAGTAGTTGGGCGAATGCAGGGGCACGAAGACGTGCGTGAGGCTGAGCGCCTCGGTGAGCGTCTGCCGCAGATCCGCCCCGGGGTTGACCAGACCGTCGAAGAAACCGGCGTCGAGGTCACCGGTCCTCGTGGCGCCGCGCCGGACGGCCGCGGCCAGGTCCTGGAAGAACCGGCTGACCCAGTAGTCGGTGTCCGGCCGGGGTGCGGCCGACAGCGGCACCGAGTGGGCGTAGCTGAGGAAGAAGTAGGTTTCCCGGCGGGGGACGGCGCGGGACTGCGGGAGGTCAGACCACGTCATGCCCGACCTCCTCGAACGTGTCGCGCAGCTGCCGCACGTCGCCCGGGACCTGCGCCCGCACCCAGTGCGTCTGGTACGCCCGCGCGATCCGCTGTGCCAGCCGCCAGACCACCGCGTCGTAGGCGTCCTTGCCGTTCTTGCCGAGGCTCAGCAGGCCGTAGATGCCCTCGTCGTGGTACTGCGGGGCGATGTCCGAGGGTAGCCGGGTGGGGGTGAACATCTGCCGCCGCGACACGACCTCCGGCAGGCGCCGACGGTCCACCACCGACCAGTTGACCGGGATCACCGGCGTCTCCCCCGCGGACGGATCGGCGCCCGGGCGGGTCAGCATCCGCCGCCGGGTGAAGGCGTCCCACTCCCGTGCGCACCAGGCGCTGTTCAGGTACTGCGGCGAGATCAACGGGATGAAGACCTGGCAGTGGCCGGCGGCGAAGGCGAGGTCCTCCGTCCACACCTGCCCGCCGTCGAGCATCCGGTCCATGAAGCCCGCCGTCCGGCCGGGGCCGAGGCCGAGCAGCTCCACGACGTGGTCGGAGAGGTCGACGAAAAGTTGGAAGACCTTCTGGTTGGTGTCGCGCGGCGGCGCCGCCACCCGGTTCTTCGTGCGGGCGTAGCTGAGGAAGAACACGGGGGCGCTCTCGTCCTCCCAGTACGTTTCCTCTGTCACCTACCGCTCCCGACCGGCGCAGCGAGTCCCGGCTGCCCACAGTATCGACAGCCGCCAACTCTCGGCTGCCCGGCCCGTCACCCCCGGTGTTCATCCATCCACCCCCGGGCGAAGTCGACCGCCGCCCGGAGGCCCACCAGCCGGCACTCGGCGCCCCCGACCCGACCGGTCCGCACCCCGCCGGCGTCGGTCAGCGCCCGGCCGACCAGCGGGAAGTCGGCGTCGTCGAGGTCCGGGGCGCGGAAGTCCCGCCGGACCCGCCGCCCGTCGGGGCCGCGCACGTAGCACCGGTACGCCCGCTCGGCGGGCGGCCGGCGCAGCCGGTACTCGGCCAGGTGGAACGCGGTGCAGGCGGACCAGTCGACGCCGAGCAGCAGCACGACGGCGTCGGCGGCGTAGAGCGCGCCGAGGGGCGAGCGTTCGCCGAGGTGGCAGGCGAGGTCGTGGACGGCGGTCAGCCGGGCCGCCCCGGGACCGAGGGCGGCGAAGGACGTCTGCGGATGCCGGCTGCGCAACGCGCCCGGCTGCCGGCGTACGTGCTCGGCGAAGATCCCCATCCCCTCGGACGGGCTGCGGTCCGGATCGAACGGCGCGATCGCCGCCTCCACCGCCGCCACCTCGGGGCCGGTCAGCCCGGCGGTCGCCGCCCGGAACGCCCGCGACGTGACGGAGTTGCCGGCCGTCTGGGCCGGTACGACCACCGTGCCGCCTTCTCCCAGCACGTCCCGCAGGGCGTCCAGCAGAGCCGCGGGGCCGCCCGCGACCGGCCCGACCCGGGACAGTGCGCAGTGCACCAGCACGGTGGCGCCCGGCGGCAATCCCAGCTCGCGCAGGCCCCCGGCCAGCGCCCCGCGCCCGAGGGCGGGGTGCCGGCCCGGTGCGGGGTCGGCCCGGCGCACGCTCGGCAGTGCGGGGCCGACGCCGGTCACGCCCACCCGTCCACCGTCGCGCGCATCCGTCGGACGAACCGGTCGCCGGGGGCCGTCAGGACGCCGAGGTCGAGCAGGGCGTCGATCGCCCCGTCGGTCCAGTCACGGTAGCGGCGGAAGTGCCCCTCCGCGACCGGCCCGGGCCGCCGCCGCCACACGTCGGCCACCGCCAGGTGGGCGTAGACGCCGTGCAGCGCGCCCTCGACCGGCCGGGGATCGTCGCGCCACGGCACGGTCAGCGTCCGGGTGTCGTCGCGGTCGAACAGGTCGCAGACGTCCAGCGCCGCGCTGAGCTTCAGGTGCTGCACCTCGTGCACCAGCAGCACGGCGAGGGTGGCGTCGTCGGGTACGGCGGTGACGGCCACCGCGCCGAAGGCCGCGCCGGCGGCGGCGCTGCGGAACCGGCCGGTGCCGTCCGCGCGCAGCGGCACGACGGCCCGCAGCAGGGTACGGACCCCGGCCGCGTAGTCGGGCGCCTCGACGTCGATCCGCCGGACCGCCCGCGCCAACTGCCGCGTCCACCCCAGGGCGGCGGCGCCGGTCAGCCGGGGCTCCACCGGGACGTCGTAGCAGTCCCGGTGCGGGTCCGTGTCCTCCAGCAGCAGCCGGTGCCCGTCGACCCCGACCGCACGCACCGGCAGCCAACCGTCCGGGCCGTCCGCCCGCGCCGGGTCGCCGTCCCGGCCGGCGTCGGGGATGACCCGCCGGCCACCGACCCGGACGTCACCCTCGTCGGTGGCGAGCCGGACGACGCCCCGCTCGGCGCGCCCGGTGATCGCCCCGAGCGTCGGCAGGCCGACCAGCCCGTCGCGTACCGGCACGGGCAGGTCGGCCCGGACCCGGGCGTGCACCGCGGCGGCGGCCGCCACGCAGGCCAGGTACGACAGGTCGGCCGCCCCGTCCCGGCACCGCCGGGCCCAGCGCCGCACGAACGGGTGGGTCAGCACGGCGCGGACCGCCTCCGGGCGCCGGTCGTCGAGGTCGACCAGCAGCCGCCATCCCTCCGCGGCGACCGGGTCGGAGCCGACCCGGTCGCTGAGGGCGACCAGCAGGGCGCGCACCAGCGCCAGGTGGATCGCGGCGAGCTGCTCCGCCGAGCCCGCCGTTCCCGGCCCGGCGCCGAGGTCGTCGAGCACGTCCGGGCTGAGCGAGTCGGCCGGGCGGGCCGGCTCGTCGACGGCCGGGGCCGCCGTCACCACGCGGACGAGCTCCAGCAGGTCCGGGCAGTAGACGGACGGGTTGTCGAAGCCGTTGCCCGCCCGGTACCGGTGGGCGTAGAGCCCGCCGCCGCAGTGCCGCACCACCGGGCACGCCCGGCACGTCGCGCAGAGCCCCGCCAGACCCGTCTGCCGGACGGCGATCCCGGGGTGGGCCGCGGCGTCGTCCACCCGGTGCCGGAACACGTCGAGGCCGGTGGCCGCCGCGCCCTCGAAGGCCGACTTGAGCGAGTCGACCTGCTCGAAGGTGCCGTCGGTCTCGACGACGACCAGATCGGCCGGGCCGAGCCCGACCGCCTCGCTGCGGCTGCCGTGCCCGGATGCGGTGGAGATGAGGGACTCCAGCAGGCGGATCGGCACCGGGCGCCCGTCGGCCAGCCAGCGCCGGTGCACGGCCAGCAGCCAGTCGGCGTACGGCGTGGCGCGGCCGTCGGGGCGGGCGGGCGGGTTGTCCCAGTTGGCGTGCGGCAGCAGGAAGTCGACGTGCGGCGGCTCCTCGGCCAGCAGCGCCTCGTACACCCGGATGGGGTCGTTGGCCACGTCGACGGTGCAGAGGATGCCCGCGTAGGCGGACCGGTAGTCGGGACTGCGCAGCAGCGCCAGGGCCCGCAGCACCTGGCGGTGGCTGCTCGCCCCGTTGGCATGCCGGCGGTGCCGGTCGTTGGCGGCCCGGTCCCCGTCGAGCGAGATCCCGACCTTGATGTCGTGGGCGACCAGCACGTCGCAGATCGCCGGGGTGAGCAGCACACCGTTGGACTGCATGCGCAGGTCGAGCCGCGCCACCGGGTCGACGGCGCGGCGCAGGGCGGCGGCGGTGGCATCGAGTCGGGCGGCGCCGGCGAGCAGCGGTTCGCCGCCGTGCAGGACCACCCGGACGCCGTCGAGCCGGTGCGCCGCGGCGTGCTCCGCGATCCGCCCCGCGACGGCCTCCACCGTCTCGGGCGCCATCATCCGCGGCTGGCGTCGCCACGACTGGTCCGGGTGCTCGTAGACGTAGCAGTGGTCGCAGGCGAGGTCGCAGCGGCTGACCAGCTTGAGCACGTACTGCGACAGCGGGGCGACGTGCCCCGTCGGCTCGCCGCCCGCCCCGGCCGGGTCAGATCGCAGAGATGAAGGCCGCGACATCGACACGGGCCGGACGGTCCTCCCTGCGGGTGGTCACGCGGGCGACGGACCGGGCCCGGTCGAGGGAGATCCGGCCGAGCGGGGTGCGCCGGAGGTCGTCCAGTGGCGGCGGGGTCGGATCGGGCTGGCGTACGGTGCGATCCACGTCGGTTCCCCCATTTTGGTCGGGAGTGGACGGACGCCGTCCACGGCGACGGTCAACGACACTATCGACGATGCTATATGGCACAGCGCGTGATGTCACTGCTGCGCAGCGCCATCTTGCTCGATCATCTTCGCCATCCACCCCTCGTTGGACAGCGAGATGATCCGTTCCGTCTCCGCGACGAACGCGTCGTCGTCGGTCCAGCCCCGCCCGGCCTCCCGGGCCACCCGCAGCCGTGTCAACTGGTCGGCGGTGCGGGCGTACTCGATCTGGTGGTGCTCGTACTGCTGGGCCGACCCGTAGCCGACCAGCGCCGTGGTGACGGCCGCCGCGACGCCGATCCAGGCGGTGAGCCCGAGGTTGTCACCGAGCACCCCCACCGTCGCGGACATCAGGGCGGCGGCGACCGTCAGGGCGGTGGTGGCGTACCGGATCCGGCGCGCCGCCCGGGCCGTCCGGCGGGCCCCCGGCAGGTAGTAGTCGTCGACCTGCCGCCGCAGCCGTTCCGTCAGGTACGTGGCCACGTCCGAGACCGCAGGCAGCGGCCGGGCGGCCGGCGGCGCGTCGAGGGTACGGCCCACCAGATCGCCCGCGTCGTCCATGAGCGCGTCGAGTCGGCCGAGCAGGACGGCGTCCCGGTCGGCACCGCCGAACGGGGCGACCCCGGCGAGGTAGCGGTGAACGTCCGCCTTCAACGCCTCCGAGACCGAGCGGAGCCGGGCCCACGCGTGCACCGCGTCGCGGCCGGCCCACCGGGCCGCGACCGGTACCAGGAGCAGCGCCGCCGCCGCGACGATCGCGAGCGCCCGGCCGGCGCCGCGGTGGGTCTGCCCGAGCTGGTTGGCGAGGGTGCCGCACACGGCCGCGCCGACGGTGAGCGCGGCGACGGCCAGGCGCGCCCGGGTGATCACGCGCTTGGCCCCGACGGCCGCCCGTGACCAGGCGGCCTGCCGCTGCCACACCGTCTCGACGACTGGCGAGGTATCGAAGTTGGCCACGATCGGATGGTAGGACGCCGCCGCCCGTTCCCGGCGCGGCGCAGCGCCGGTCGCGGCGACCGGGTCAGCGGGGCAGGAAGCTGTCGTACGCCTCGTCGTACCAGTCGGCCTCGTTGTGCCGGCGGATCGTGCCGTCGACGCGGGTCAGCATCAACCAGTTGTCGTTGAGGACCAGCGCGGCGTCCTCGGGCCGGTCGGCCAGGATCCGGCCCACGGTCCGCAGCATGTGGGGCCTTCCCCGCTCGGTCAGGGTGTCCTTGCGCATGTGGAATCCGACGTCGACGTAGGTTTCGGGCTCCCACACCCACAGGCCGCCGTCATCCTCGGCCTCGTAGTAGCCGTGGGTGCCGGACGTGATGCTGACGACGAAACCGCATTCGTCATTGAGGTCGGCGCTCAGCAGGCGGTTGCCCGCAGGTGTCGGTGTCTCGGTCGCACCCGGGGCGGCCAACCGGGCGATCTGCTCCAACGGGATGTCGCCGGCGAGCGTCAGCCGGTAGCTGATGGACATGTGTTCGGCCTTCCTCAGGTCCGCCTCAGGATTTGGACGATAGTGCCGCTTCGGGTGACCGCCACCAGTTCCTCCAGACCCGGTACCGGCCAGTCGTGGAACTGCTTCTGCAGGGCTGTGAGGTCGCCGCGCCAATCTCGGAGGTTCACCGTCACGCGTTGGGTCTGCGCGTCGTCGACCTTCCTCTTGACCGCGCTCCACACGGCTCGGGACGAAGTGGTGGGAGAGGGAGAGTAGCAATCGAAGACGTCGCCCTCGATCAGGTAATCCGGCGATCTCCGCGGGTCGACGATGTCACCGGTGCGGAGCCGCGCCTCCGCGATTTCCTGCGTCGTCGGGTTCTGGTGGACCTGGTAGCCCCTGTCGGCGAGGGTTTCGGCACAGTCGTTCTCCAGTTCCAGCGATCGTCGCTCGGTTGGCCTCTCGTTGGGTGGGATGCGGGTGCGTGGGCCGGTCGGTGCGCCGCCGGGAACCCCGGTGGGTTGCCTGGTCCACGGCACGAGGCCGGAGGCGTCGCCGCCTGCGGCGGGGACGGTGGAGGCGTGGTCCGCGGGGGTGGGGCCGGTCGGTGTGGCACCGCCGGCCCCCGTCAGTTTCCCGACGACCCCAGTTGCCGCGCCTCGGCGATCGCCGTGTCGACGAACTGCCGGGCGGTGCCGGTGCGCTGCACCGTCAGCACCAGCACCTGCTTGACGTTCTCCAGCGCCTGCACCAGCGGCCCCGGCTGCCCGCCCTGCAGGACGGTGGTGACGAGTCGTTGCGCCTCGCCGACCTGGGCGATGGTGGCGGCGGCCGCGCCGCGCATGCCGTCGATCGCGGTGCCCACGGGGGTCAGCCCGGCGGTCGTCTCGTCCGGCGTGGCCTCCTGCGGGACGGCTGCGGTCGCCTTCGCGGCCTCGCCGAGCGTGGTGGCGAGGCCGCCCAGGCCGCCCCGGATTCCCGCGATGGCGTCCCGCACGCGGGCCAGGCCCGCCGCCACGGCGGCGAAGCCGGCGCCGGCGGCCCGCAGGGCCACCTCCTGGGCCTGCTTGTCGGCGGCGGCCGCCAGCCCCTGGGCCCTGTCGACGCCCGCCGTCAACGCACGAAGCTCCCCGGTGATCTTCTCGATTTGCGACACGGCGTCGACTTCCCCGATCGAAGGCAGTAAGGATGCTCGAAGCTGCAACGTAGCGACAACCGTCCGTCGCCACCAGACCGGTCACCCGGTCCGCAGCCACCACAGCACGTGGTTGTTGCCCGTTTCGGGATCCGGTCGGTCGGTGCGGATGTCCGTGGTGAAGCCCCAGTCGGTCACGCAGGCGTCGATGTCGAACTCGAAGGTCAGGTCGACGCTCTCGCCCGGCCTGAGTCCCCGGTGCCCGCCGTCCTGGGCGGGATGGCCGGGGGTGTCCAGCCAGTAGGGGCCGTCGTACGAGCCGTTCGGCAGGAACGCGCCGCCCCGCCACTCCAGGTGGAACCGGTCGGAGACCTGCCTGCTGTGGTTCGTGACGGTGAACGTCACGGAGACGTGGCGCGTCGCTCCCTCGCACGGCCCCGAGACGGGCCCGGCGACGGGCGTGGCCACGGTCAGGCCCAGGTCGACCGGGCGCTGTCTCACCGGGAAGCTGGTGTCCCCGCCCACCTGCCCGTAACCGTCGCCGTTCCAGGCGTACTGCCGCTCCTGGCGCTGCTGGTCGACGGCGGCGCGGGAGTCGGCGACGGTGGCCGTGAGGCCGCCGCGCGGGCGGGGCCCGATGCCGACGATGGCCGGCATCTCGGCGGTGGTCGCGACGACCTGGCCGAGGGTGGCGACGCGGCCGGCGGCGTCCCGGTCGAACGCCACCACCTGCTCCGCGCCGTGCCCGCACCGCAGCAGGGCGGCGGTCTCCAACTCGGCGTCCCCGTCGAGGTCGGCCTGGCGCAGTTCCACGACGCCCACCCTGGCGCCGCTGACCTTCGCCGACGATGCCAGCCGGACGAGGCCGTCGGCGCAGGTCGCGCCGGACGGACCGGTCCAGGGCCAGCCGGGTACGGCGACGGGCGCGGCGGTCAGCTCCGCCAGCGTGAGGGGGCCGCCGCCGCGGGCCGGGACCGTCCTCGACGAGGACGCGCTCGGTGACGGCGTGGCGCTCGCGCTCGGGGCGCTCGGCAGGCCGGTGGTGTCGACGCTGGCACCGACCGTGGCCGGGTCCGGGCCGGGCTGGCCGCGGCCTGTGCCCATGAACGCCGCCACCGGCAGCACGGCCACCAGGCCGGCGGCGACGGTCGCCGTGGTGACTCGCGTCCTGCGCCGTCGGGCGACCATGTCGCGTACGCCACCAGGGGGACGGACCGTGGGTCCGAGGTCGGCGGTCAGCTGGTCGAAGGCGTCGTCGATCAGTTGGACGTCGTCGTGCTCGCTCATGACACGTCTCCTCTGAGTTGGCTGGCCAGCGCGGCACGCCCGCGGCTCAGCCAGGACTTGACGGTTCCCTCGGCGACGCCCTCCTGGGCAGCGATCTCGGCGACGGAGAGCTGGGCCATGTGGTGCAGCACGACGGCTCGCCGGTGCTTCGGCGGCAGCGTGGAGAGGGCCCTGACCAGGGCGACCCGGTCGGGGTCGGGGCCGTCGACGACCGTCATTCGCTGCCTGCGGAGGAAGTTTGCCGCCGTCCGGCGGCGCCGGAAGCGGCTCGTGGCCAGGTTCCACGCCACCTGCCGCACCCACTGGGCCGGGTCGTCGTAGTCCCGGATCTTCTGCCAGCGGACGTACGCCCGGCAGAAGGCTTCCTGCACGAGATCCTGCGCCTCGGCGAGGTCCCCGGCGTACGCGTACAGCTGGAGGGTGAGCGACTGGAACCTGGCCCGGTAGAACTCGTCGAAGTCGGTGGCACGGGCGTCGTCCGGCGTCACGACCATCGGCTTGACCGGCATGGCATCACGTCGCCTCTCATCCCCGTGGCTGCGGCTGGCGTCAGCCGCCACAGGCACACGCGCGAGCGGACCGGTGGGTTGCACCTGGTTCCGTCCGGAGACGGGACCGCCCCCGGTCGCCGTGGGCGTCCGGGGGCGGTCCGTGGTGGGGCACGCTCAGATAATGATCTTGAACATGTTCCAGCCGCTGCCGGCCTGGACCCGGGCGGCGAAGGAGCCGTTGCCGAGCCCGGAGTAGCGCCAGAGGAGGCCGCCCGCGTCGCGGGCGACGAGGTCGTTGCGACCGTCCTCGTCGAGGTCGCCGACGGCCACCACGCTGTTGTAGATGTTCCAGCCGGCGTAGACCTTGACGCGCGCGTTCCAGCCCTTGTTGCCGTTGCTGAGGTAGTGGTACATCACGCCGTTGGCGTCGATGCCGAGCAGGTCGCCGTGGCCGTCGCCGTTGAGGTCGCCGGCGCCGGTCACGCGCGGGTACATGCCCCAGCCGGAGCCGACCTGGACGCGGGGGTTGATCCCGCCATGGCCGGTGGTGGTGTAGAGCCACAACTTGCCGTCGGAGTCGATGCCGAGGATGTCGTGGTGGCCGTCGCTGTTGACGTCACCCGGCGCCAGGATCGACCGGTACATCATCCAGCCGCCACCCAGGCTGACCGTGTTCGCGCCGCCGAAGCCCAGGTAGCCGGTGCCCAGGTGCGCCTTCATGTACCCGTTGCCGTCGCGTACGAGCAGGTCGGGAAACGCGTCGCCGTTGTAGTCGCCGAACGGCACCAGGGCCGAGGTCCGCTCGGCGCCCGAGCAGCTGAGGCACCAGTTCTCGGTGTACCCGTTGCTGTAGAGCTGGCCGCGCGGGGACGTGGGCAGCGTTCCGTACCAGTGGCCGTCGCCCGTGGACTTCACGCCGAGCAGCGCCGGCCCGCCAGCACAGGAATAGCCGCGGAAGGGGAAGGTGCCGCAGTGGACGAGCAGCTCGCCGGAGCCCACCGTGACCGGCGCGGCGGACTCGGTGGGAGTGCCGCTCAGCGTCCAGGTGTACGCCCCGTTGAGCGCCGACTGCCCCGACGGCAGCTTGCCGTCCCACCGCAGGTAGACGGACGTCCGTGCCTTGCCGCCGCCAGCGCGGTGGACCAGCTCGCCCGTCCACTTCCGGGTGATCGTGAGCTCCCAGCTCCAGAGCGGACGGCTGGGCCGAACGTCGGCCTGCCAGGGAAGGCCGGAGGAGCGCGGATAGACGGAGTCGTCCGCGATCAGGCTGCCGAACTGGGGCGCGGTGCCCGGCACTCCGGTGTCGAGCACGTGCACCGCCCGGTCGGCGTCGACGTACGCGACGCCGGAGCCGTGCCGGTCGACCGCCCAGCGGACGCCGCGACTGTCGGCGGGGGTGCCGGCGGGCAGCTCGGCGAGCGTCACCGGGGTGTGCAGGGCGCCGTCCTGGAAAGCGGTCATCCGCAGCGCGCCGGTCTCGTGCCGGACGAGGAAGCCGTCCCCGAGCAGGGCCGGCCCGGCCGGCACCATGAGTTGCGTGTTGCTCCGCAGGTCGCGGACGCCCGCGGGGCCGGTGTCGCCGCACGCCCAGTAGAGCCAGCGGGCGCTGGTCTGCACCTCGGTCGGGATGCAGGCCGTGCCGGTCGAGATCGTACGCGTGGCCTTCCCGGTCGACAGGTCGATCGCCATGAGCTGGCCGGCGGTGGTCGTCGCGCTCCACAGCGTGCCGAACCACAGGGCGGCCCCGGTCTTCGGCATGGTCTTGAGCACGTGGTCCGAGGTCATGCTGACCACGTACTGGTTGTCCGACGCGCCATCGCTCACGAGGAGGTGCGTGCCGGAGACGTCGAGGAGCCGCCCCTTGCTGGTGGGCAGCGGCGTCTGGTCGTAGCCACCCGTGGCCCGGTCCAGCGTGAGGGCGGTGTCCGTCGTGTCCGACGAGACCAGGTACGCGGCGCCGGCGTTGGTTCCGTCGACCAGGCGTACGCACGCCACGTCCGTCGCGCACGACACCGGGGTCGAACGGAGCACGACCCGCTCCCCGGACGTGTACTGGGGGTCGGGGAAGACCGGGTGGTTGGAGGCGACGTACTGGGTGGCACCGGTCTTCGGAGACACCTCGGAGTGCACGTGCCGCAGCAGGCCCTGCCGGTAGCTGATTCCGGCGTTCGCCACCGGGTCGCGCACGGGGAGCACCGGCGTGAGGCTCGGCGTCTCACCGGGCCGCCCCGTGATCCGGTGTACCGCCCAGTCCTTCGGGCCGGAGCCGCCGACCACCAGGGCCGTGCCGTCCGGTCCCTGCACGAGCGCCCGGAGATCCCAGGAGATCTTCGGCAGCAGCGTGGGGCGGGGCGCGGTGGTCTGCACCGGCACGTAGGTCGCCGGGAAGTACTCGCCGGTGTCGTTGTTCTGGCTTCGGCTGATCACCAGCCCGCCGTCCACGACGACGGTCCGGAGGAGGCTGTCCTGCGGGACGGTCACCAGCCGGGCCGAGGTGTCGGTGCCGCTGGTCAGCCCGCTGCGGGAGTAGAGGTGGTACTGGCCGCCGCTCGACATCCAGCCCACGGTGTCGCCCGAGAGGCGCCAGAAGGTCGAGGGGACGCCGTTCGGGATCCGCTTCACGGCCGCGGTGGCGAGGTCGAGCAGCCCCATCCGCTGCCCACCGTCGGCCAGGTAGCCGACCACCACCGAGGTCTCGTCCCCGGCGGGCGGCAGCCCGCTGGGCTTGGCGTCTGCCGGGATGCCGGTCACCGGCGTCGTCGTCCAGGTGCCGCCGGCGGCGGGGGTGCGCAGCTCCAGCTCCACACCGGTCAGCGGCGGCTTGCGCAGCAGCATCCGCTGCCCGTAGACGCCCCAGAGGACGTGGTCGGTGGGGATCTCCCACTGCTGCCAGCTCTGGTCGGCGAGGTCGAGCACGCTGACCTTGCCCGGCGCCGGCCTCGCCGGCACCTGGGCGGTGGTGAAGACGCTGTCGCCACCGGCCGGCTTCAGCGCCGACGGCTGGACGCCGGCCAGGTCCTCGACCACGACCGTCGCGCCTGTGTCGTAGCGCGTCCAGAGGTAGTCGAGGGAGTTGTTGTGCCGGTGCAGGAAGCCGGTGCGGCCGGCGAAGAACACGGCCTCGTAGGCGGGAACCGTGGCGTCCGCGGGCGGGATGACGGCGATCTCGCGGGGAGCGGTGCCGGGGTCGGCGGCGGCCGGCGTGGCCGGCGCGGTCAGCAGGCCGAGGGCGAGGACGGTCGCCAGGGCGCCTGCCGGGAAACTGCGGCCCAAAGAAGTTCCTCCTGGGTGGGGCTGCGCACAGATGCGCGCAGCCTACCGGCCGGGCAGCTCGTGGACGTGCCGCCGAACGGCTGATCCTCGCGCCGCCGGGCGGGCGGCTCAGTCCGCCCGGTGCAGCGGCCCCCACTCCGGTGACGCCTGCGCCTCGACCGCCCGGTCCGCCTCCCGCAGCGCCCGCTCCGACACCCAGGCGACGGGCCGGTGACAGTGCACCAGCGGCTCGTTGTCCGGCCCCCGGCCGCACTGCTCACCGACCAGCACCCAGGGGCGTACGCCGGGACCGCGCAGCCGGCGCAGGTGGCGGTAGTCGTAGAGCCGCCGGGCCACCCACAGGCGCACCGGCCGGTCGCCCCACCACGACTCGACCGCGAGCGGGTTCGCGGAGAGGCCGGGCAGGTCGATGCCGGTCAGAACGTCCTTGCTGGACTGGCCGGACCCACGCTCCCCGGCCAGATCCGCGCCGGGGCCCAGGGACCACCGGACGTACAGCTCCTCGTCGGGGTCGGCCCGCCGAAGCAGGTCGACGAGCTGGTCGAGCCCGTCGACGACCGGCATCACCACCTCGTTTCGCACGCCGCCCATGATGCTTCACTTGCCCCGCTCGGCGCCGGCCATGCACGACTTCGGCGGTGCGCCAGCCGGCCCGGAACCGGGCGGTCCCGGTTCCGGGCCGGGCGCTGTGCGTACGACCGCTCAGGCCGGCGTGGCCCGGGCCTTGCGGCGCCGCTCGGCCCGCCGCCGCACCTGGGTGTACGCGCTCGTCAGTCCCATCGCCCGGCGGGCCTCGACGACCGTCTGCCGCACCTCGCGCCGGGTCCGTTCGGTGCCCTCGACGATCAGCTCGTCGACCAACCCGGGGTCGGCCTCGAACCGCGCCCGGCGCTCGCGGATCGGGTCCAGGAACCGGTTGAGCGCGACGGCCAGCTTCTCCTTGACCTCCACGTCGCCGACCCGCCCGGCCCGGTACCGCTCCTTGAGGTCGTCGACCTGCCCTCGGTCTGGGTTGAAGATGTCGTGGTACGCGAAGACCGGGTTCCCCTCGACGGTGCCCGGCACGTCGGCGCGGACCCGGTTCGGGTCGGTGTACATGCCCATCACCGTGCGGCGGACGGTCGCCGCGTCGTCGGAGAGCGAGATGGCGTTGCCCAGGCTCTTGCTCATCTTCGCCCGGCCGTCCGTGCCGACCAGGGTCGGCGTCTCGGACGCGATCATCTCCGGCACGGGGAACACCTCTCCGTAGAGGTGGTTGAAGCGCCGGGCGATCTCCCGCGTCACCTCGACGTGCGCCGCGTTGTCCTTGCCCACCGGGACGACCTGCCCCTTCACGCAGAGGATGTCGGCGGCCTGGAGGACCGGGTAGCCGAGCAGGCCGTACGGCATCTCCTCCTTGCCGGAGTCGCGGGCCATGTCCTTCAGCGACGGCACCCGCTCCAGCCGGGGCACCGTGACCAGGTTCTGGAAGAGGGTGTTCAGGTCGCCGACCTCGGGGATGGCCGACTGGAGGTAGAAGGTCGCCCGCGCCGGGTCGACGCCGGCGGCCAGCACGTCGGTGACCATCTCCCGGGCGTTGACCGCGACCCGCTCGATGTCCTCGCGGGTGTTGCGCGTGGTGAGCATGTGCAGGTCGGCGATGATGAAGAAGCTCTCGTAGCGCTGGTGCAGCCGCACCCGGTTGGCGATGCTGCCGACGTAGTGGCCGAGGTGCAGCCGCCCGGTGGGGCGGTCCCCGGTGAGCATTCGTGGAACAGACACGGTGGTACGCCTTTCGTGCGTGACGGACGAGGTGCGCGCGGTCGCGCGCCGACCGGGAGGGTCCCGGGATCGGTCGGGGTCGGCTCAGTGAGCCGACCGCCATCGCCCGCCGTCGCGGAACCGCAGTCCGCCGGCACGAAGGAGGTCGATCATCTGCTCGCGGCCGTCGCCGGAGCTGGTGGGAAAGGTGGTCACGACGCCGAGCGGGAGGCCGTCGACCGGGTCGACGACCCCCGGCGCGTAGCTGATCGGCCGGACCATGCCTCCCACCGTAACCGGTCGCCCGGCGCGTGACCCGCCCGGCTCAGGGCTGCCGGTAGGTCTCCCGGTAGTAGTCGCCGACCCGGTCCCGGTAGTCGGTTTCCCGGTGGGCGTCCGGGTCGAAGGCCGGGGACTCCTTGACCTGCTCCCGGGTGCGGTCCACATGCACGGTGCGGTCCAGGTGGTCGACCCGCGTCACCGTGCCGACCGGCAGCAGCACCTTGCGGCCGAAGATCCACGGCCCGGTGTCCACCACCAGCCAGCGAGCGTCGGTGTCGTCGCTGGCCGCGTCGACCGAGCCGATCCGCCCGTCGGTGGCCTCCACCCGGTAGCCGACCAGGTCGACCGGAGTGCCGGGGCCCGGGGCGTCGGGTCCGTCGCCGGCGCCCTCCGGTCCGTCCGGCGGCGCGGTGTCGGGGCTCGCCCCGGCGTACCCGCCGGCGAGGGCGGCCGGGTCGCGCCAGGCCCAGGGGTTGAACGTCGACGGCTGCACGGGCCACCTCCGATGACGGTCGTTCGCGGTCGGGGAATCATTGCCCAACCCGCGCGACCGGGAAACGATTCGGCAATTTTCGGTTCACAGAAATGTCTCGTGCGAAATTCGTCATAGTCGTCGACCGCCGATGAGTGGCGGTGCCTCTTCCCAGGTGGCGCCGGTCGGAATTGGGCGACCGCACATCGAGGCGCAATGCGGAGTGTTCACCCGGCACATTCGTTCCGTGACCGCCGCCGACCATTCTGGTCCCGCATTCGTAGCAGGAAGAAGAGGGGGACGCAGATGTACCGCACCATTCGTCGGATCGGGCTCGTGCTCGCCGTCGCGGTCGGGCTCGTCGCCGGGGCCGGCGCCACCGCACAAGCCGCCGTCGTCAACCCGGTCACGCCGCAGGCGCTCTGCGGGCTCGGCTACACCGTCCAGGACCAGGACCCGATCCACCACGCGCAGACCGGCGTGCGGCTCGGCACCGTCTACCTGATGTACAACCCCGTCGTCGGGTACGGCTGCACGGTCACCATCAAGTCCGCGTACGCCGGCTCGCTGACCCGCACCCAGGTCTACCTCGCCGCGCAGTACCTGCCCACCCAGGTCGACGACGGCAACAGGCTGTGGGCGGCCGGCCCGGCCAGGGCGTACGTCAAGGGTGGCTGCACCATCTGGGGCGGCTTCATGGCCGACCCGACCGGCACGATCCACCACCACGACCGGGCGAACCCCGCGATCGGCGGAATCGGCACCTGCTTCTGACGGAGCTGGGGAGGCCCCCGGCCCGAGGTGGGCCTCCCGTTTCCGCGGCCACCCGTTCGGTGCCCGGTCCCGCAATCGTGGGAAATGGCGGAACGGATGCGCCGGATGCGCCCGAGCCGGCCTCGCTCCGCCGTTACCGTCGGGCTGATGGGACGGATGCGCGGCGTCCACGAGCGACCGGCGGGTCTGACGTACCAGCCGGACCTGGTCGACCCCGACGAGGAGCGGTCACTGCTCACCGCGCTCGCCGCGTTCGACTTCCGGGAGATCCGCATGCACGGGCAGATCGCCCGGCGGACCGTCCGCCACTTCGGCTTCGACTACGACTACGGCTCGTTCCAGCTCACCGAGGCCGAGGCGTTGCCGGTGGAGTTGCACGGGGTCCGGCAGCGGTGCGCCGCGCTCGCCGGCGTCCCGGCGGCCTCGCTCGCGCAGGCCCTGGTCACCCGGTACCCGCCGGGCTCGGTCATCGGCTGGCACCGCGACGCCCCCGCGTTCGGGCCGACAGTGGTCGGGCTCTCGCTGGGCGCCGCCTGTCGGTTGCGCTTCCAGCGGGGCACCGGCGACGACCGCAGGGTGTACGAGGTGGAGCTGGCGCCGCGGTCGGCGTACGTGCTCGCCGGCGCGGCGCGGACGAGCTGGCAGCACAGCATCCCGCCGGTGCCGGCCCTTCGCCACTCGGTCACCTTCCGGCAACTCGGCGGCAGGTGACCGGGCACGCCCCCCGGGCGGCCCGTTCCTGGCCACCGTCGGCCTGCGGGTGGAGCCCCGGACTCCGCGGAGCCTTCCGGCCCCGGCCCCGGCCCCGGAACAGCATCTTGTTCGGGCCGTCAGGGTCGGCAGCCGGACCGCGGGCGCCCAGTGCCGACCGGGCGGAACCGGCCGCCGCGACGGGTCGTGACCTGGGCCTCGGCCGGCCCGCCGCCGCACCGGCCGGCCCGCTCGGCGCTGGCATACTCGGCACTCATGGTGCTGTCGCGGGGTTGGGCGCTCTTCCTCACCGGGGTCGGGATCTGGACCTGGGTGATCTGGCCGAGGTTCGCGGTCGCCATCTGGAAGGACCCGCGGTCCTGGTCCACCGGCACGGTCGGCGAGTTCCCCGCCACCGGCTTCCTCTGGATCCACGCCCTGTTGATCGCGGCGTCCCTGGCCATCGGCACCACCGTCGGCGTGCTCGGCGTCCGCGCCTGGCTGGCCGCGCGGCGTACCGACCGGTCGACGCACTGACGGAATCGCCGCCCGACCCCTCCGCACATCCGGGGCACGGGGCGCCGTGCGCGCGGGGGCGCGACCTCCCGGAAGGACCCGAGCGTGCCGCACCGCCGCCGACCAGGCCGGATAGCCGGGCGGGAATGGTGTGACGGGGGACGCCACCCCCGGATTTGACGTGCAAACCCGCAGACGCGTAACTTTCTCTCTGCCAGCGCGGAACGGGGCGAACAGGGCGAAAGACCTGGAGTTCCCACCACACTGGTGTCGGGTCGGTCGGGAGTCAGCTCCCGGACGGCACGGGCCGGGCGGGGCCCGCCGGATCTGCCGCGAGGCGGATTTGGTGGAGCGGAGCCGACCGGGTAAGGTTTGACGCCGGCAGGAAACCGGGCGAGCTCGCGGGAAACCGCAGAGCGGCCGGTCTGCCGAAATCCGATGATCAGGTGTGGCGGTTCGCCGCTGCGCACGTTCGTCGGCGCCAACCCGCACGAAGCACGACAGACCGGGACAAACGGTTTGACACGGCGGAGACGGTGAGGTAACGTAGTAAAAGTGCCCGGCGCGAGAGCGGCGGGGATGTGAACGAAATGCCCCGGGTCGGGGGCTCCACGGTGTGGGGTTTCCGGGCGGTGTGTGGTTGTTCTTTGAGAACTCAACAGGGTGCTTGATAAGCCAGTGCCAAATTGATTTATATCCCGGGACTGGTCAGGCCTATTGGTTTGGCTGGTTTTGGATTCCTTTGGCAACACATGTTGTCGGGATGACTGTTTCAACAGGTTTTTGTTGGAG